>JBFMFH010000085.1:0-56622 GCA_040752275.1 Acidobacteriota bacterium | reverse complement strand
CCCACCGTTCAGCCGGGAAGCGACTGGGTCTGTGACCCGGCAACGGGCAACTGGCTGCCTCCTGGTTCGACGCCCAGCGGCGGCGGCACGACCGGTGGAACAACGGGCGGCACGACGGGCGGGACCACCGGTGGGACGACGGGTGGCACGACTGGGGGCACCACAGGAGGGACTGCGAATTGCCCCACCGTTCAGCCGGGAAGCGACTGGGTCTGTGACCCGGCAACGGGCAACTGGCTGCCTCCTGGTTCGACGCCCAGCGGCGGCGGCACGACCGGTGGAACAACGGGCGGCACAACGGGCGGGACCACCGGCGGCACCACAGGAGGGACTGCGAGCTGTCCCACCGTTCAGCCGGGTCCCACCTGGGCGTGTGACCCGGCGACGGGCAACTGGCTCCCTCCCGGCTGGCGGCCCCGTCTGCCACTCCCCGGCCTGCCTGGACGCTGAGGCTCGCCCGGCGGTGGGACATCGGTGTTCTACAACCTGATTGCCGGACTGTGTCGGCCTGCCGCATGGTGGGGGCGGCTGCGCATCGAGGGACTCGACGTCGTCCCACCGGACGGCCCGCTTCTTGTCGTACCCAACCACGACAGCCAGTGGGACCCGATTCTTGTCGGGCTCGCCATCTACCCAAGGCGGCGGCTTCGGTTTCTGGCTCGGTCCGGACTCTGGCGGATTCCCGGTCTCGCGCCGATCCTGAACGGGCTCGGCCAGATTCCGATTCGGCGGGGCCGGCGCGATGAGGCCGCGCTGGCCCGGGCACTCGGAATCCTGCGTGGGGGTGGCGCGCTCACGGTCTTCCCCGAAGGACGGCTTTCATGGGGAGAGCCCGTCCGGGCGAGAAGTGGTGTGGGCCTGCTCGCCACGTGGTGCCGGGAAGCTCGGATCGTGCTCTGCACCATCGAGGGCACGACCGACTACGTTCGGTTCCCGAAACGGCCGCTCGTTACCGTGCGCTTCTTCGAGCCTGCCGCCGGCCTGTCCCGGGCCGATAGCCCAGCGGCGCTCGCCACCAGGCTGCTCACCGAGCTAAGGACGCATGTGCCTCCGTGCCCTGCCGGGCGGCGGGCGATTGTCGGTGGGCCACCCCGCATCCAGCGCCGGCTGGCGCGCCGGCGGCTGCCCTCGCCGGAGTAGCGTTCACGTCCCGTGATCGGGAGCCCTGGAGGGCGGGACACTCAGCTCAACTCGTCGAGTTCGTCCAACACGGCGCGGATGACCTCAGGGCCGTACGCGAGATTGGGGTCGTTGTGGTCACCTCCTACGATGGTCACGAACCGCTTGGGCTCGGGCGCCGCATCGAACAGCCGCCGACTCAACTCGAAGGGCACGACCTGGTCGCGATCCCCGGCAATGATGACGAGTGGACAACGCAAGGCGCCGACGCGCGAGGCGGAGTCGTACCGATCCCACAGCAGTCGCCTGACCGGCAGGAACCAGTAGTGGCGGGCGCCGACATCCGCCAGCGACGTGAAGGGCGACCTCAGGACGAGGGCCATCGGTGGATGTTCGACGGCCAGGTCGACCGCGACCCCAGTTCCCAGCGATTCGCCGAAGAAGACGAGCCGCGCAGGGTCGACGTCGGGCCGCGAGAGCACGTAGGTCCGTACGGCCCGCGCATCGGCAAACAGCCCCGCCTCGCTGGGAGAGCCGGTGCTGCCACCGTATCCGCGGTAGTCGAAGAGCAGCACGTTGACGCCGCGCCGCGCCATCGCGGCCGCAAACGGGGCGCGATACGAGCGGTTGCCGGCATTCCCGTTGAAGAACAGGAGCGTTGCCCGTGCCGGCGTCGCGCGGGACGGCACGAACCAGGTTTGCAGGATCACGCCACCGATTGACGGCACCGGCACCGCGTCGGTTCTCTCGAGGCCGATTCGTTCCGGATGCTCGGTGGTTCCCAGCGGCAGGTAGATGAGCCGGCGCTGTCCAATCCAGAGCAGCACGAGCAGGCTTCCAACGAACAGGAGCGCGGTGACCGCACTCACGAGGCGTGCCCTCGACAACAATCGCGTGCCCGGGTCGAGCGGCCGCGGTGGTGCGGCCGGCCTGTCACTTGCCGGCGTCCGGTTCCGAGTCCGGAGGAAGGCTCGTCGCGAAATCGTCAAACTCGACCTCGACGGCGCCCTCCTCGGTGTCGGCAACGTCGAAGACGCGCCCGCCGCCGCGTACCTTGATTGGGCCCTTCGGTCCCGAGTCGGCGCGGTTCTTGGCGGCACCCCCCTTCTTGCCGCGCGGCGGCGCAGGCGGGCCGAAGTTCCGCTCGCGCCGGGGTACGCCGTCGCCGCCCGTGGCCGGCGCAAGCCTCGGAGCGCCGAACGACGCGCCCGCCGGCGGCCTAGGGCCGCGCTCTTCGCGCGGCCTGGCTTCGCTGACCGAAAGCGTTCGGCCCATGAAAGGCTGGCCGTTCAGGCGTCGGATCACCTCGGTAGCCGCCGCGATGTCGGCGTAATCGATGAAGGCGAAGCCTCGCGGCCGCCCCGTCTCGCGGTCCATCGGGAGCACGACCGACGTCGGTTCGGCCACCGACGCCACATGCGCCCGCAGATCCGCCTCGCTGGCGCTGTAGGGGAGGTTTCCGATAAACAACCGGACTGCCACGCTGTCTTTTCACCTCATGGTTGGGCGGCGGTTTGCCGTCGTGAGTCCCTGGCGTGAAGGGTGGATACTGCCGGTGAGAGACACTGAGGAGCCAAGGTCCAGAATTGTCCCGGCGATGACTGTACCAAACCTCGCCATGGTCTGCAACCCCGCCGGACCGCCCAGTCTTCAGACTTCCCGCGCCGACTGGGGCTTCCGACCCTTCATGGCGGCAATCTCCTCCATTCCCTCAACGGCCACGCGAATGTGCTCCTCGGTGTTGAAGGGGCCGATCCCAAATCGGACACCGCCGTGAATCGCGGCCGTCCCCAGTTGCTCGTGCACCAGCGGGGCGCAGTGCAGACCCGTCCGCACGGCGATGCCGTGGTTCCCGTCGAGCAGAGTTCCGACATCACCGGCGTCAACGCCGGCGACGTTGCAGAGGAGCACGCTGATGTGGCGGGCCAGATCCTCCTGGCAATAGAGGACGACGCCGTCGATGCGCTGGAGACCGTCCCGGAGCATGGTCGTGAGCCTCATCTCGCGCTCGTGAATCGCCGCCAGCCCCTCCTCTATCACCCACTGGACGCCTGCGTGCAATCCGGCGATGCCTGCGACGTTCGGCGTCCCGTACTCCATGCGGAACGGGTACTCGTCGAGGTGACGGTGCAACGCCGACCGGACGCCAGTACCGCCGGCGCGGGTGTGCCGGATTTCAACACCCTCGCCAACATACATGCCGCCGATCCCCATGGGCCCCATGAGCGACTTGTGCCCCGTAAAGCAGAGGACACCGATGTTCATGGCCTGCACGTCGATCGGTTCCGCTCCAGCCGTCTGCGACGCATCCACGACGAGCGTCACGCCCTGCTGGCGACAGATGCGACCGACGTCGGCCACGGGCTGCACGGTGCCGATGACGTTCGAGCCATGGTTCAGGGCCACGACTCGGGTGTTCCCCTTGATGCGTCGCGCGATGTCGTCCGGATCCACGAATCCCGATGCGTCGAACGGGACGTGCTCGACCTCGACCCCATGGTCATCCGCCAGGTGATACAGCGGGCGGAGCACGGAGTTGTGCTCGACCGTCGTGGTGATGGCGTGGTCGCCGCGACCGAGGAGCCCGAACAGTGCCAGATTCAGGGCGTCGGTCGAGTTGTAGCCGAATGTCAGTCGATTGGGGTCGGTGCCGTTGAAGAAACTCGTCAGCAGCCGCCTGGTGCGATCGACGAGGTCGCCCGCCTCCAGGCAGATGTCGTAGCCGGATCGCCCTGGGTTGACTCCGAACTTCCGATAGAACGAGTCCATGAACGCGTACACCGCTTCGGGCTTCGGGTACGACGTGGCCCCGTTGTCGAGATAGATGATGTGCATGACGGCCCCTGGTCGTCCTCGCCGGTGCACGCCCGGCGGACGGATGCTTGTGGTTCGATTCTGGTGCGGGGGCGGAAGGCCAGGCCGCGCGGGTGGGCCTGTAGCCGGCGTGTCTACTCTACCAGGAGGCGCGGCCCGTGAAAAGCACCCCCGAGGACGCGCGGTCCTCGCGACCACCCAACACGTTACTCTGGTGTCGTGCACCCGCCACGCCGCATGCGGTTGCCACCCTGGAACCGGTCTGCTAAGGTGAGGTGTTCACGTACCGGGAGATATTGTGAGAAAAGCCTCATGCTTCGTCCTGCTCCTGGCGGTGCTGGCTCTGCTGCCGGGCTGCCGCAAGGAACAGCCGGCACCTGCCGGGGCGCCGGACCAGAGCGCCTCGGCCGCACAGCCGGCGTCGCCGGCCTCCACGCCGGGCGGAGGCGTGGCTGTGGACGTGGCGCCCAAGCCGGTACCAGCCGAACTGCCGGCCGTTCTCGCTCGCGTCAATGGCGTGGCCATCGAGCGGGCCGAATTCGAGATGGCCATCAGCACCCTCGAGGCCCAGGCACGCGCGGCGGTGCCGCCCGAACAGCGCGACAGCGTCTATCGCCAGGTCCTGGATCGGTTAATCGGCTACCGCCTCCTGGTGCAGGAGGCGAAGCGGCGCAACATCACGCCCGCGCCCTGGGAGGTCGACCGCCAGCTCGGCGAGATGCAGAAGCAGTTCCCCTCCGCGCAGGCCTTCGAGGAGTCGCTCAAGCAGCAGGGCCTCACCTTCGAGCGACTGCGAGAGGACACCATCGAACGGCTGGCCATCAACACGATGCTCCAGGCTGAAGTGGATCCGCTCATCACGATCGACGATGCGGCCACCCGGTCGTTCTATGACGCGAACCGCGCCCGGTTCCGCGAAGGTGAGAGCGTTCGGGCGAGCCACATCCTCATCCAGGCGCCGCCCGGCATGAGCGAAACGGAACGGATGACCGCCAAAGCCCTCATCGAGAGCATCCAGCAGGACCTCAAGCAGGGCCGGTCCTTCGCGGATCTCGCCAGGATCCACTCCCAGGACCCCGGCTCGGCCGCACAGGGCGGCGACCTCGGATTCTTTGCTCGCGGCCAGATGGTTCCCGCCTTCGATCGGGTGGCCTTCTCGCTGAAGAAGGGACAGACCAGCGGCGTCGTCGAAACCTCGTTTGGCTATCATCTCATCCGTGTCACGGACCATCGGCCCGAACGCGAACTTCCCTTCGACGACGTCAAAGGGAAGATTGCCGAGTACCTCCTCCAGCAGCAGCGCGAGGAGAAGGGCGAGGCATTCATCGAACAGCTCCGGGCCAAGGCGAAGGTCGACATCCTCATTTGATCGTGCGAACGAACATGGCAACGCCGCTCCCCTTCCCGAAAAGGGCGCGGATGCTCCCGCTGGTTCTGGCGGGCATCCTGTCGCTGGCTGCAGCCGAGCCCCAACGGGCCGACTGGCTCGATGCCCACCGTGAGACGGCGGCGCGACTGATCGGGGAAGCGCTCGCCACCACACGCGCCTGGGAGCGGCTGGCCTATCTCACCGACACGTTCGGGCACCGGCTCGCGGGCTCCGCTGCGCTCCAGGCCACAATTGCGTGGGCGGTCGAGGAGATGCGGCGTGACGGCCTCGAAAACGTCCGGGCCGAGAGGGTGATGGTGCCCCATTGGGAGCGTGGGCGGGAGAGCGCCGAGATCGTCGCGCCCGTTCGCCATCCTCTGGTCGTGCTAGGCCTCGGCAACAGTGTGGGGACGCCAGCCGATGGCGTGCGGGCCCCGGTCGTCGTGGTCCGCAGCTTCGACGATCTGGAGGCGCGCAAGGCCCAGATCCCCGGCACGATCGTCCTGTTCAACGTGCCCTATACCGGCTATGGCGAGACGGTGCGCTACCGATCCAGCGGGGCGTCACGGGCAGCGGCGCTGGGTGCAGTAGGGATGCTGCTTCGGTCGGTCGGGAACCCCGGTCTCCGAACGCCGCACACGGGCGCCCTGAACTACGCCGAGGACCTCCCGCAAATCCCAGCGGCGGCCGTAGCCCTGGAAGATGCCGACCGGCTGCAGCGGATGCAGGACCGCGGCGAGCGGCCGGTTGTTCGCTTGATGATGGAAGCCCGGATGCTCCCGGATGCGGAGTCGGCCAATGTGGTGGGCGAGATCCGCGGGCGCGCCCGCCCCGAGGAGGTGGTGGTGCTGGGCTGCCACCTCGACTCGTGGGACGTGGGCACCGGTGCCACGGATGACGCTGGCGGCTGCGTGGCGGTGTGGGAGGTGCTCCGCATCGTCAAACAACTCGGACTGCGGCCACGCCGGACACTGCGAACCGTGTTGTTCACCAACGAGGAGAACGGCCTGCGCGGGGGGTTCGCCTACCGGGATCAGCATGCCGGCGAACTGGCGAGCCACGTCCTGATGATCGAGTCGGACTCCGGGGTCTTCAGGCCGCTGGGTGTCGGCTTCACCGGCAACGACGCCGCGAGGGCCATGGTCGAGGATATCTCCACGCTGCTCGCCGGCATCGGAGCGACCGCCGTGGGTCCCTCAGGCGGCGGCGCCGACATCGGCCCGTCCGTCCAGGCGGCCGGCGTCCCAGCCATGTCGCTCGCCGTCGACGGATCGACCTACTTCACGATCCACCACACCCCGGCTGACACCGTCGACAAGATCGACCCGCGCGAGATGGCCAAGTGCGTCGCGACGCTGGCAGTGATGAGCTGGGTCGTGGCGGACGCACCACAGCGGCTGGGCCGGTAGAACGGCTGGAGTCTGCCGGGAGGTTAACGATGCGCAGGATTCCAAAGGCCTACCGACACCGCGACATCCGGGGACACAAGCTGCGTCCGGAGACCTTGATGATGAGCTACGGGTACGACCCGCAGTTCTCCGAGGGCGCGGTCAAGTGTCCGATCTTCCAGACGTCGACATTCGCCTTCAAGACCGCCGAGGAGGGCAAGGCGTTCTTCGAGGTCGCCTACGGCCTTCGGGAGCAGCGGCCCAACGAGGAGCCTGGCCTCATCTATTCCCGGGTCAACAACCCCGATCTGGAGATTCTGGAGGATCGCCTGACGCTGTGGGACGAGGCGGAGTCAGGCCTCGTGTTCAGCTCAGGGATGGCCGCCATCTCGACGGCGATGCTCAGCTTCCTGCGGCCCGGGGACGTGCTGTTGTGCTCGGAACCGGTGTATGGCGGGACCGAGTTCCTGGTCGAGCAGATACTCCCCCAGTTTGGCATCCAGCGAGTGTGGTTCGGTTCTGGAATGATGACACCGACGCTGGACGAGGCGATTCAGCAGGCGCGTCCAGTGGGACCGATCGGCATGATCTACCTGGAGACGCCAGCCAATCCGACCATCGGTCTCGTCGACATCGAGGCGTGCGCAGAGGCGGCCCGGTCGCTGCCGCCCAGGAACGGCAGGCCCCCGCTGGTCGCCGTGGACAACACCTTCCTGGGCCCGCTGTGGCAGCACCCGCTTCAGCACGGCGCCGACCTCGTGCTCTATTCGCTGACGAAGTACGCCGCCGGCCACAGCGATCTCATCGCGGGCGGGTGTCTGGGCCGCGAGGACCTGATCTCGACGGTGCGCGGCATGCGGACGATCCTCGGCACCATCTCAGATCCCCACACTGGGTGGTTGCTGATGCGCAGCCTCGAGACGCTGAAGCTGCGGATGACCAGCGCCATGAAGAACGCGCGGTATGTGGCCGACTTCCTGGCCGACCACCCGAAGGTCGGGAAGGTCCACTACTTGGGATTCCTGCCGGAGGACAGCCCGCAGGCGGCCATCTACCAGCGACAGTGCAAGTCCCCGGGATCGACTTTCGCGTTCGAGATTCACGGCGGCGAGGCCGAGGCGTTCCGCGCCCTCAACAGCCTGTCGCTGATCAAGCTCGCGGTCAGCCTGGGCGGGACCGAGTCGTTGATGGAGCACCCGGCCACCATGACGCACTCCGACGTGCCCCCGGATCGCCAGAAGGACATGGGCATCACGCCTGGGCTGCTGCGGATCTCGGTGGGGCTGGAACACCCCGACGACCTGATCGCCGATTTGTCTCAAGCGTTGGACGCAATCTGACGTGGGACGAACCCGGACACCGGGGGTCGGCGATACGCCGCCTTTCCGACTCGGAGATCGCGGACGCCGCCGGGAAACCGGCGTTTGCGCCGTTTCTGGCGAGAAACCTTTGGGAATCGATCGGAAGGAACTGGATCAGAGTTTGCTATTCTGTTGGCATTCTTGGCGCGCAGGGCGCGCGACCTGATTGGAGGCTATTTGTCATGGCACTGTTCATCAACGAAGAATGTATCAGCTGCGGCGCCTGCGAGCCGGAATGTCCGAACGAGGCGATCTCCCAGGGCGAGTCGATCTACGTCATCGAACCGGACAAGTGCACGGAGTGCGTAGGCGCGTTTGATGCGTCGAAGTGCGTCGAGGTCTGCCCTGTCGACGAGTGCATCGTGCCCGATCCCAACCACGCAGAGACCCGCGAACAGCTCGAAGCGAAGTACCACGCGCTGCACGGCTAGGCCGGGACCTTCTCGCCCCGCTGCGACGTTCCGGGGGACCTGTCGGGTCCCCCGGTCCCGCGTACGCATCCGCGCAGGGTGTTCGGCGGTCAGACCCCGTCCTGGTGCCGAATCGCAGCCCCTCCTACCCCGCGAGTTCGTCGTACGCCGCCGCCAGCACACGTTCCACGAGCGGCCCGTGGTCGGAAAACCCCTTGAGCGGTTCCGCGATCGTGATAATGGCTTCCCTCGGCTTGCCGGCCTTCATCTCGGCGCGCACGAAGTCGGCCAGCGCCGTCAGGTAGTCGCGCATGTACGCCAGATCCGCCGCACCGCCGGTCACTCCGAAGGTCGGGCCGGCGTGGCCGAAGATGTAGATCGTATCCGGGCGGTGGTCTGCGGCTGCGCGCTCGAGTACCGTGATCCAGTTGGCAATGGACGCTCCCGCCGGGCCCAACGCGCGAAGGGCCCGCGTTACCCGCGGGCCCCTCGCCCTCCCAGACTGGTCGGGATGACTGGATTCGAACCAGCGACCCCCTGAACCCCATTCAGGTGCGCTACCAGGCTGCGCTACATCCCGAAACGAACCTACGACTTCCTGCCGCCCTTCCGCTGCCTGCGCTGCGGCTTCGAGGGCCACGGCGTCACGCCGCGCGTCTTCTCAGCGCGAACGACCTCCGGGACGGTCCGCCGGGCCACCTCCGCGGCCGGTCCGGTCGCGCGTGCAGGAACTGGAGACCCCTCCGACAGCCACTCGTGCAGCGTTCGCAACTCCCGCCTGATCGCCGCCAGCCGCGCCCGCGTCTCCCGATCGATCACGGCCGGTTCGTCGTGATCGGCACCCGGGGAGTCACCATCGATCCGTCGACGCGCTCCCGCCAAGGTCAGCCCTTCCCCGAAAACCAGCTGCCGGATCCTCAGAACCCGCTCGACGTCCGATCGCCGGTACCACCGAGGCGCGCCGGCCGACCGCTGGACTCCCAGGTTCGGGAACTCGAGTTCCCACGACCGCAGGACATAGGGCTGGAGGCTCGCCATCTCACAGACCTCGGAGGCCTTGAACCACTCCCGATCTGGAATCCCCGCGTTCGTGTCGGCCACTGATCCTGCGGCAGTATACCACGTGGGCTGTGGTCGGCAGGCCCCCGACATCCCCACGCCCGCCACATCCTGCGCTCGTGCGACCGGTGTCAGCGCCTCGGCCGCCGCGTGCTCCTCGCCCGCACCTCGATACGGATCGGCGTGCCGTCGAACCCGAATGCGGCGCGCAGCTGGTTCATCAGGAAGCGCTCGTACGAGAAGTGAAACGTCGTGGCGATGTTGGTGAAGAACACGAAGGTGGGAGGCGCCACGCCGGCCTGCGTCGCATAGAGCACCCGCACGTCTCGCCGTGTCGGGCTCACGGGCGGATGTGCGGCCGTGATGGTATCCACGAAGCGGTTCAGCTCGGCGGTCCCGGCTCGCCTGACGCGTGCATCGGCCACCCGATCGACCGTCTCCAGCAGCTTGGACACACGCTCGCCCGTGGCCGCGGAGATGTGCAAGAGCGGGGCGTAGTCGAGAAACTTCATCTTGCGCCGCAGCTCGTCGTCGAAGCCCTTCGTGACGTCCTGCCCGCCCTCCTTCATCAGGTCCCACTTGTTGGCGGCGATCACCAACGCCCGCCCGGCCCTGTCGGCCTCTCCGGCAATCGCCGCATCCTGATCGGTGGCGCCCTCAGCCGCGTCGATCACGAGCACGACGACATCCGCCTGCGCAATCGCCCGCCGAGCCTGCAAGACGCTGACGGCCTCGACCGCGCCCGAACGCGCGACGCGTCCCGGACGACGGATCCCCGCGGTGTCGACAATCCTGAACTGTCTCCGGCGCCATCGCAAGACGACGTCCACCGCATCGCGGGTCGTGCCGGGAAGGCTGCTGACCAGCAGCCGCTCCTCGCGCAGCAGCCGGTTCACCAGGGAGGACTTCCCGACGTTCGGGCGGCCCACGACCGCCACGGCCACATCGGTCGACCGGCGCGACGGACCTTGCCGGCGCGTCGGGCTCTCTCCGTCGCCGTCATCGCTCCCCACGTCGTCTCCATCGGACGGCGCGTCCGGTCCCTGATCGCCGGCCCTCCGGCCGACGCGCTCGACAATGATGTCGAGCAGGTCTCCGATCCCCAACCCGTGCTCGGCGGACACCTCCACCGCCTGATCGAAGCCCAACTGGTAGAACTCGAGCGCACCCGCTCGGGCCCGACGGTCGTCGGCCTTGTTGATGGCCAACACGGCGGGCTTACCGAACGAGCGGACGGAGGCGGCGATCTCGTCATCCGCCGGGACGCGACCTTCGACCGCATCCACAACAAGCACAACGAGATCGGCCCGGCCTATTGCCATCCGGCCCTTGTCGGCAACCAGATCGTGCAGCGGATCCTCGCTCGCGCCGAACATCCCGCCCGTATCCGTGAGCAAGAATCCGTAGCCTTGCCAGGTGGCCGGCTGCGTGATCACATCGCGGGTCGTCCCGGGGACGGGAGCGACAATCGCCCGCCGCGATCCCGCGATCCGATTGAACAGGGTCGACTTGCCAACGTTGGGCCGGCCGACGAGCACGACGGCCGGCAGTGTACGCCCCACGCCTTACGTCCTCCTGCGAGGTTCCCATCATAGTGCCAATCCGACGCCGGGACGGCGGCACGACCTCGGCGGTTGGAACCGGCCAGTCGAACACACCCGCGCTAGACGTCTTGAAGGCCCGAATCTCATGCAGATGAGTCAAGTTTCCGTCCCCTGCCTTCAAGACGTCTTCGCCCGGCCGCAGGCGGGGCAAAGCCAACACTGTGAACTAGCGAGGCGGAGCCGCCCCCACACGTCTCGGTGGTCTGAGGCGGAGCCTCGCTAGAACGGGACTCATCCCGGAGTCGTCCCGGAGTCGTCCCGGAGTTCCCCGTTCTAGCCCCCACTCTCGAGCGGGTCTCCGGTCCCCGGTCCCCAATCCCCGGTTCCGACGAAGATCACTGTCCCGTCCCCGCCGGCCGCAGGCGGGCTTCACTCCGGCTTGACAGGCTAAGTGTCGGTATCTATGATAGTTAGCAACATCAAGCCGCAGGAGCGTGGTCGGCACATGATCAAAGTCGACATCGTCAACGAGGTCGCCCAGATAGCCGACATCACCAAGGTCAAGGCTGAACTCGCGGTCGATGCCGTGTTCGATGCCATGCGCCTGTCGATGCAGCGCGGTGAACGCATCGAACTGCGGGGGTTCGGGGTGTTTCAGGTCAAGCCCCGGAAGCGCGGCATCGGCCGTAACCCGCGGACGGGCCGCGAAGTGAAGATCCCTCCGGGACGAACCATCAGGTTCAAGCCGGGCAAGGACTTGCAGGAGATCACCTGACCCACCCGCGCGCACGGGTTGTCCCGTTGACCGAACCCAGACCACACGACGACGCCGAGCGCATCGCCGCGTTCGGCGCCACGGACGACGCGCCGCCGAGCCGCGGAGCCGGGCGGTCGGACATTCCCGCTCCGCTGTCGGGCAGGGTGGCAGCCCGGCGCCCGGCCGACTCGATCTGGTTGCACGCGCTCTTGCTGGTCGCCACGCTCGGAACGACCACGCTGGTCGGCGGCTACCACTGGCTCGCCTTCGCCGCCGGGTTCACAGACCGCGTACCTGAACTCCAGGTGGTCCCATTCCTGGCCCGCGGGTTGTGGTATTCGGTCACGATCCTCGCGATCCTTGGAGCTCATGAGGCTGGCCACTATCTCGCCTGCCGGTGGTATGGGATCAACGCCTCGCTGCCGTACTTCCTGCCGATCCCGTTTCCACTGACCGGTACGGCGGGGGCCTTCATCCGCATCCGCCAGCCGATCCCCACCAAGCGGGCGTTGTTCGATGTCGGCATCGCCGGCCCGCTCGCCGGCTTCGTCGTGGCGGTGCCTGCGCTGTTCATCGGGATTGTGCTGTCGAACATCGCCAGGATTCCCGCGGACTTCACGGGGCTGGAGCTGGGTGAGCCACTCCTCTTCCAACTGGCGGCGCGCGTGGTCTGGGGAAGCATCCCCGACGGCTACTCGCTCAACCTCCACCCCATGGCGTTTGCTGCCTGGTTCGGACTGCTCGCGACGGCGCTCAACCTGTTTCCGATCGGCCAGTTCGACGGAGGACACATCGCCTACGCCGCCCTGGGGCGCAAGTCGATGCTCGTCACGGTAGCCGCCGTCGGCGGTGCGCTCGGTCTGGCGCTGTACTCATCGAGTTGGATTGTCTGGACGGGTCTCGCCGTGGCCCTGCTGTTCGTGTTCGGATGGCGCCATCCGCCGACCTACGATGAGGACGTCCCGCTGGACCGGAACCGCCGGATCCTGGCCCTGGTCGCGCTGGCCGTGCTGGTTCTCTGCTTCACGCCGGCCCCGATCGAGCCGCTGGACCTGATCCACCCACAGTGAGTCTGGCCTACCGCGTCTGCGGCCGTCTCTGGACGGACGGACCGGTCTTCCAGTGATCACGGAGCCCGGAATCAGAGCACGCTGATCGGATCGATGTCGACCGAGACGCGGCGCCGAAGCTCAGGGTGCGCCGCAATGGCCGCGAGGACAGCCCGGCGCATGTGGGTTCGTGCCGACGGCCTCCCCTTCAGGAAGAACTGCGCACGATGCTCACCGCGCAGTCTGGCGAGGGGCGCCGGAGCGGGGCCGAGCACCTGGAACTCGCCTGGCCTCGGCATGGCACGACCGATGTGTTCTACCAGATGGCGCGCGCTGGCCATCGCCGCGCCGAAACTCGGTCCCCGCACGATGGCGTTCACCAGCGCGACGATGGGCGGGTAGCGCATGGCCCGCCGGTAGCGGAGCTCCTCTTCGACGAATGCCCCGTAATCCTGCGAACAGGCGTGGCGGATGCTGTAGTGGTCGGGGTACAGCGTCTGCACGACGGCCTCGCCCGGCCGGTCTCCGCGTCCGGCCCGGCCGACGACCTGCGTCAGGAGCTGAAACGTCCGCTCGGCGGCTCTGAAATCGGCGAGTCCCAGGCCGACGTCCGCGGAGATCACGCCCACCAGCGTCACGCGCGGGAAATCGTGGCCCTTCGCGATCATCTGCGTGCCGACGAGCACGTCGAGATCTCCCTTGGCGAAACGGGCGAGCACCTCCGTCATGGCGCCGCGGCGCCTCACGGCGTCCCGATCCAGCCGGCCCACCCTGGCATCGGGAAAGACGGTGCGCACCTCCGCCTCGACGCGCTCCGTGCCGAAGCCCATCTGCTCGAGGTACGAGCCCCCGCAAGTCGGGCAGTCGCGCGGCACCCGGCGCCCGTAGTTGCAGTAGTGGCAAACGGCCGTACCGCGTCCATGCACGACGAGCGAGACGTCGCAGTTGGGACACTCGACCGTGCCGCCGCACTGCCTGCAGAACACCGCGGTCGACAGTCCGCGTCGGTTCAGGAGCAACAGCACCTGCTCCCCCTGGCCGATTCGGGTTCTGATGCCGTCGACCATGGGGCGGCTCAAGACGACGCCCGGTCCCATCTCGGCGAATTCCTGCCGCATGTCGACGGTGCTGACCCGCGCCAGCGGACGATCGCACACCCGGCGGTCGAGCGAGACCAGTTCGTAGCGACCCGCGCGGGCATGGTGAAACGATTCGAGCGACGGCGTCGCCGACCCGAGCACGGCGAGAGCACCGGCGTCGCGCGCGCGCACAATCGCGACGTCGCGCCCGTTGTAGCGGGGTGTGTCGTCCTGCTTGTACGAGCCGTCGTGTTCTTCGTCGATGACGATGAGGCCCAGCCGCGTGACGGGCGCGAACACGGCAGACCGGGTGCCGACCACGACGTCGACCGCCCCCTGGCGGATCCGCTGCCACTGATCGTGCCGCTCGCCGTCGGACAGACCGCTGTGCTGGATCGCGACGCGCGGTCCGAAGCGGCCGCGGAACAGGGCCGCCATGACCGGCGTGAGGGCAATCTCGGGCACCAGGATCAGCGCCTGCCGGCCATGTTCGCGCGTCCACGCGGCAAGCCGCAGGTAGACTTCCGTCTTGCCGCTCCCTGTCACACCGTGCAGCAAGGCCACACGGAATCGGCCCTCGCCCAGGAGATTCACGAGGCGATCGATGCCCAGCTCCTGCTGGGGCGTGAGCGTGGGGACTCCGGCACGTTCGACGCCACCGACGTCGCGCCCCCACGGGCCGGCGAAGGGATCGCGCTCGACCGTCTGGCGCCGGACCGTCAGCAGCCCACGCAGCGCCAAGCGGTGGAGCCCGTCCACGCCGAGGCGTCGATCCCGCATGTCGGAAGTTGGCAGGCCGTCGGGAGCGGCGGCCAGCGCTCGCAGAGCCTCACGCTGGCGGGGGCCCAATCCCTCGACGCTGGCTCCGTCACGCAGCGCCGCCGCCACCACCTGTCCTTGGGGGGTGAGCTCGGCCACTCGCGTGGTCCGGTAGGCCATGCGCTGTCCACCCAGGAGTTGTGACACGTTGACGAGACCAGCCCGCTCGAGTGCGCGCAGCGCCCACCCTCCCGGAGCTGTCCCCGGTCGCCCCAGCTTCGCGGCCAGTCGGGACCGGAATGTCGAGACGGGCAGGCTCTTGCCGGCCGCAAGCACCCGAAGTCCCGCCGCCTGCAGCGGAGGCAGATCGCCGAGGTCGTCAGCCTCCAGCCGCCGTTGTCCATCCGGCGTGACCGTGACGACCCGTCGGCTCTCGATCCAGGCCATGGGTGGGGCTGCCGCCGCAACAGCCTCACCCGGGGCACACGCGTAGTAATCCGACACCCACAGCGCGAGCTTCACGATGTCCTCGGGGAGGTACGGACCATCGTCGAGCAGATCGAGGATGTCCCGCAACGCCCCACTGGTGGCTGGCTCGCGCGGAACCGACTGCACGGCCGCCACGCAGCCCGTGACCGTCCGTGTGCCGAGCGGCACGAGCACGCGCGCTCCGGCGTGGGGTGTCGGGAACTCGGCCGGGACGCCGTAGGTCAGGAGGTCGAGGTGCGGGACGGGCACCGCAACCGAGGCCAGGCGCGGCATGGAGTCAAACCGGACCGGGGGACGTGTCGGCCAGCATGTCGCGGACCTTCTGCATGTCTTCCCACACTTCCCGCTTTCGCTCGGGATTGCGAAGCAAGTACGCGGGATGGAAGGTCGGCACGAGCCGGGCGCCCTCGTACCGGTAGACGCGCCCTCGCAACCTGGTGATGGGCTCCCTGGTGCGGAGCAACGCCTGCGCCGCGACCGTGCCCAGCGCGACGATGACTCTCGGGCGAATGGCACGGACCTGCCTGAGCAGGAATGGCTCGCACGTCGCAACCTCGTCCGGCTCGGGATTACGATTACCGGGCGGACGGCACTTCACGACGTTCGCGATATAGACGTTCTCCCGCTTCAGCTTGATCGCCTCGATGATGCGGGTCAGGAGCTGGCCGGCCCGGCCGACAAACGGGATACCCTGGACGTCTTCATCGTGGCCGGGCCCCTCACCGACGAACATCAGGTCCGCATTCGGGCTGCCGACGCCGAAGACGACTTGCGTGCGCCCCAATCCGTGGAGCTTGCACCGGGTGCACGCGGGGCCAATCTCCTCCCTGATCTGATCGAGGCTCTCGACGACGCCGGCCGCGGGAGGCGGGTCGAACAGGGATCCGCGAGGAACCGCCCCATTGTCGGCCTCGGCCACGCCGGCCGCGCGGCCACGACCGCCCGCTCGGTGGCCCCGCCGCCGCCACGCGGGATCCCGGCTCACGCCGCCCACGCCGATCTCGCCGAAGAACCGGAGGTGTTCCTGAATCTGATCGTGGTCACGCACTGGTGTCACGTTCCTCCTGCGCTGCCGGCGCTCACCGGCCGGCCGGCGCCGGCAGTCTCCCCAGCAACCGCTCGACGCGATCGAGGACGGCCGCGGCGACGGCTGTCTTCGCCTGCAGGGGCAGTGGCTCGCTCGAATCGGGGCCGACGATGGTCACGATGTTCGTGTCGGCCTCGAACCCGGCGCCCTCCCGCAGCACATCGTTGGCCACGATCAGGTCGACGCGTTTCGACACGAGCTTCTCCCGCGCGCGTTGCTCCGGGTCGCCGGTCTCGGCCGCGAATCCGACCAGCACAGGGCGTCTGAGGCTCCGATCGGCCCGCCACGCGCCCAGGGCAGCGAGGATATCCGGCGTGCGTGTGAGCGTCACCGTCAGATCGCCGGCACGCTTGGCGACCTTCTCGGAGGACGGCTCAGCGGGACGATAGTCGGCCACGGCGGCGGCCATCACGACCGCATCGACCTCCGACACGCAGGCCATGACCGCGTCGTGCATCTCGACGGCGCTGCGGACCCGCACGTGCTCGTCGACATGGGGCGGATCGATCGCGATCGGTCCGGTCACGAGCGTCACGCGCGCTCCGCGCCGCCCGGCCTCCGAGGCGAGCGCCAGTCCCATCCGGCCACTCGACCGGTTCCCGATGAACCTGACGGGATCGAAGTCCTCGAAGGTGGGACCGGCCGTGACGAGAACGTGCCGCCCCTCCAGCGTGCGCGTTGGGCGCAGCACCGCGTCGGCCGCGTCCACGATGTCGCCGGGATCCGCCAGCCGCCCCTTCCCCACCCATCCGCAGGCCAGGTACCCGGCGCCGGGCTCGAGGATCCGCACGCCGCGGGACGCCAGCGTGCGCAGGTTGGCCACGACGGCCGGATGCTCGAGCATGTGCGTGTTCATGGCCGGCGCGACCACGACCGGTGCCTTCGTCGCGAGGTAGAGCGCCGACAGGAAGTCGTCGGCGATGCCACTTGCGAACTTGCCGATGATGTTCGCCGTCGCGGGCGCAACGAGGAGCAACTCGATCGCGCTGGCGAGCGAGATGTGCTCGATGTCCGCATTCGCGCCTGGCGTCCACTGTGAGGTCACCACGCGGTGTCTGGTGATGGCCTCGAAGGTCACCGGGCCCACGAAGCGCCTGGCGTTGCGCGTCATCACGGCCACGACGTCGTGCCCTCGCTGCTGCAGGCCCCGGGCCACCTCGACAGCCTTGTACGCCCCGATGCCGCCGCTGACGCCGAGGGCAATCAGTGCCATGTCCTCCTCCAGCCGCCTACGCCCCGGGGGCCGGAAACCCCCCGGCAATGTCCTCCGCCGCCGCGGCCATGCCCGCCAGCCGGCAGCGTTCGGCCACGATAATGCACGAGAGCCGCTCTACGCATCGGTCCACCTCGTCGTTCACCAGGACGTAGTCGTACTCCGAGTACGCCCGGATCTCCTCCCGGGCGACCTCGAGACGCGTGCGTATGGCGTCCGGGCTGTCCCGATCGCGCCCGCGCAGCCTCGACTCGAGGACCGCCAGAGACGGAGGCAGTAGGAACACGGACACGGCGGGCACGCCCTGTCGCTTCACGTGACGTCCGCCCTGGACGTCGATGACCAGCAGCAGATCGTCGCCCGCTGCCAGAACCCGCTCGGTGTCGACCAGCGAGGTGCCGTAGAGGTGCCCGAACACATCGGCCCACTCGAGAAACTGGTTGCCGGCAATCATTGCCTCGAAGCGCTCGCGGGTGACGAAGTGATAGTGCACGCCGTCGGTCTCGCCCACCCTCGCCCGCCGGCTGGTGTACGAGATGGAGCGCCGCACCCCTGCGGCGCGCGCGACCAGCCGCTCGGCCACCGTCGTCTTGCCGGTCCCAGACGGGGCGGACAGGATGAACAGGCGCCCCCGCCTCGATGCCCTACTCGACATTCTGAACCTGCTCCCGCATCTTCTCCAACTCGGCTTTCACGTGGATGACCAGCTCCGGGACGGACTCCCCGTCTGCTTTCGACCCGATCGTGTTGATTTCCCGGTTCATTTCCTGAAGCAGGAAATCCAGCTTCCGCCCGCAAGGCTCGGGCGAGTCGCTCAAGGCGGCCCACTGGGCCACGTGTGCCCTGAACCGTACCACCTCTTCACTGATGTCGGATCTCGCGGCGAAGCGCACCACCTCCTGGGCGATAGCGGCCCGATCGACCGTGAGGTCGCCTACGAGCGCGTCGACGTGCTCTTGCAGGCGGGCCCGGAGCTCCGTTCGGCCCCGGCCCGCGATCTCGACCAGGCGCTCGACCGTGCCGGAGACCTCTGCCTGCCTCGCGTCCAGATCCGCACGCAGCAGATCGCCTTCGCGCCGGCGCATGCCGTCCAGATCCTCCAGGGTCGCCCGAACCGCCGATTCGACCGCCAGCTCCACCGCCTCAATCTGGCCGGCATCCAGCTCCGGGGGCAATTCACGCACCGCCACGGCCTGGGGAAATCGCAACAGGTCGCCCGGTGTCAATTGCCCGTCGATGAGACCGGATGCTCGCGCTCGATCGAGCACGCCCGAGAGGGCGGCGAGGAGACGATCGTTCAGGTCGATGTCGACCACAGGCTGCTGGCGCAACTGCAGCGAGACGGCAACCTCGACCCGCCCGCGGGCGACGTGCCGCTGGACGAGCCCGCGGATGCGAGGCTCGATCCCGCTGAAGGACTGGGGCACCCGCAACTGAAGATCCAGGTAGCGGTGGTTGACCGAGCGGATGGTTACGCTGATGGTCGCGTCCGTCTCCTCTCGTGTCAGGGCGGCGAAGCCGGTCATGCTCTTGATCATCGGGTCTCTCTCAGGGGGAGGCGGGCTGGGGCCGGCGCCTGGCCTCGATGAACTGCATGGCGTGGAGGGAGGCGTAGGTGCCCCCGGCACGGGCGAGCAACTCCTCGTGCCTGCCCATCTCCACGACCCTCCCGCGCTCCAGAACGACGATGAGGTCGGCCCGCTGCACAGTCGACAGCCGGTGCGCGATGACGAAGGATGTCCGGCCCCGCAAGAGGTTGCCGAGGGCGTCCTGCACGAGGGCCTCCGACTCGGCGTCGAGCGACGACGTGGCTTCGTCCAGGATGAGAATCGGGGCATCGTTCAGAATGGCCCGGGCAATGGCCAGGCGCTGGCGCTGCCCTCCCGAGAGGCGCTGGCCGCGCTCGCCGATCACCGTGTCGTAGCCGTCCGGCATGCCTTCGATGAACCCGTGGGCCCGTGCAGCGGTCGCGGCCCGCACAATCTCCTCGCGATTCGCCTGCGGACGCCCGTAGGCGATGTTGGCAGCCACGGTGTCGTCGAAGAGGACGGTCTCCTGCGTCACGACGCTGATCTGGTCGCGCAAGGACACGAGCGTGACCCCGCGTATGTCGATCCCGTCGATCAGAATGGCACCGCTCTTCACGTCGTAGAAGCGGGGAATCAGGTTGACGAGACTCGTCTTTCCAGCCCCGCTCCGCCCGACGATCGCCACGCTCAGACCGGCCGGCACGGTGAACGAGACGCCCCGCAGGGCGTCCCGCCCGTGTGCGTCTTCGTACTCGAAGGCGACGTCGCGGAACTCGATCGTCTTCGACAGCAAGCGAAGCGGCATGGCGCCGGGCGCCTCCGGCACCTCGGTCCGCAGGTCCATGAGGTCGAAGATCCGCTGCGAGGCCGCCATCGCCTGCTGGATGCTCGCGTTGACACGGCTCAGCTTCTTGAGCGGGCCGTACATCATGAAGAGAGCCGCCACGAAGGCGGTGAAATCGCCCTGGGTCATCCGCGCAGCCGCGATCTCCCGGCTCCCGTACCAGAGGGCGGTCGCCGCCGCCGCGCCGCCGAGCAGTTCCATCACGGGCGGCATCATCGACACGGCCGCCGTGACTCTCAGATTGGTCCGATACAGGGCCCGGGCCGCGGTGCCGAAGCGCCGCGTCTCCCGCTCCTCCGCACCGAACGCCTTCACGATCCGATGACTGGTGAACGCCTCGGTGGCCACGTGGGACATGGCCTCCTGGTGCTCCTGGCTCAATCGAGTCATCGCTCGCAGGCGCTTGCCGAGGCGGACCAGCGGGTACAGGATGACCGGTGCGCCAGTCAGGCACACCAACGCCAGCCTGGCATCCAGGTAGAAGAGCACCGCCGCAAAGCCGAACACGGCGAGCGATTCGCGCATCAGGTCCGCGACGGTGTCCGAAACGACCTGCTGCACCTGTCCGACATCGTTCGTCAGCCGCGACAGCAACTGCCCGGTGCTCCGGGCCTTGAAGAACGCCGTCGACTGGTGGATCGTGCTCCGGAAGAGGTCCGTGCGAACATCCAGGACGACGCGCTGTCCAACGTCCGCCATCACATAGGAGGACACATACGACCCGATTCCCTTCACGAGGTAGGCCAGCAGGATGGCCCACGCCACCCAGGCCAGCGCCTCCTGCTTGCCGAGCACATCGTCGAAGATCGGCTTGATCAGATAGGCCAGCGCCGCCGATGCCGCCCCGTAGGCGAGCATCGCCGCCAGCGCGACCGCAAACCGTCCTCGGTACGCGCGCGAGTACCCGATCAGCCTCAGCAGTGGCGTCACTCGCTGAACCGGTAGCGGACCAGCACCCATAGGGCGACGATGCCGTCACGCCACGTAATCTTCTTGCCTTCCTCGTACCCCCGGCCGTCGTACGTAATGGGCACTTCGTACACGCGGTACTTCCGCTTGAAGATCTTCGCCGTCAGTTCTGGCTCGATGCCAAACCCGTTCGACTTGAGCCGGAACGACCGCAACACCTCGACCCGCATGACCTTGTAGCAGGTTTCCATGTCCGTCAACATCGTGTTGTACAGGACGTTGGTCAGGAAGGTCAGGAACAGGTTGCCCAGATAGTGGGTGAAGAGAAACACCCGATGTCGCCCGAGGAAGCGCGAGCCGAAGACGACATCCGCACGTCCCTGGCAAATGAGTTCGATGAGCTGGGGGTACTCCTCAGGCGAGTACTCGAGATCGGCATCCTGGATCACCACGAGATCCCCGGCGACCTCCGCAAACCCCCGGCGCAGCGCCGCGCCCTTGCCCCGGTTCCTCTCCTGCAGGATCAACGTGAACCCCAGCCGTTCCTGCAGGCCGGCCAGCAAGTCGCGGGTGCCGTCCGTCGACCCATCGTCGACCACGATGAGCTGCACCCGGACCGGTGACGCCAGCACGCGGGCGATGATCTCCTCGATGGTCGCCCGCTCGTTGAACACGGGCATGACGACCGACAGCAGCGGATCCGCCACCTGCCCGCGGAGTCTCGACATCGATCACGTCTCCTCTTCGTAGCCGAGGGGGTGCGCCACGTGCCAGCGCCACGCCGTGGCCACGATGGTGTCGAGATCGTCGCGTCGCGGCACCCACCCGAGCAGCCGCCGGATGCGATCACTCGAGGCACACAGGATCCAAGGGTCCCCGGGCCGCCGCGGTGCCGGGATCCAGGGCACCCGCCTGCCCGACACGCGCTCGACAGCGCGGATGATGTCCAGGACCGAGAAAGGCCGGCCATTGCCCAGATTGAACGTCTCGGATGGTCCGCCGCGCTCCAGATGATCGAGCGCGAGCAGGTGAGCCTGTGCCAGATCGTCCACGTGAATGTAGTCGCGCAGGCACGTGCCATCCGGTGTCGGGTAGTCGGTGCCGAACACCGCCAGCGCGTCGCCACCGCTGGCTGCCTGGATGGCCCGGGGAATCAGGTGGCTCTCCGGCGCGTGGTCCTCGCCAATCTCGCCACCGCCGTCGGCACCGGCGGCGTTGAAGTACCGCAGGCAGACGGACCGCACGCCGTGCGCCCGCTCCAGGTGCGGCAGCGCCCGCTCCACTGCGAGCTTCGTCTCCCCGTACGCGTTGATGGGCCGCGTCGGGTGGTCCTCGCCGATGGGCACGGTCTCGGGGTTGCCGAACACGGCGGCCGTCGACGAAAACACCAGCGATCCCACCGATTCGGCGACGAGGGCCCGAAGCAGCCCCAGCGTGCCCTCGACATTGTTCCGGTAGTAGCCGAGGGGGTCCCGGGTCGACTCGCCCACCAGGAGCCACGCGGCAAAGTGCATGACGGCCGACACGCCGTGCCGCCGGATCACGTCGCGCAGATGACCGCTGTCCCGCACATCGCCGACCTCGAGCGGGCCCCACCGCACGGCGGCCCGATGGCCAGCCGACAGATCGTCGTACACGACCACGCGCCGGCCCGCGCCCGCCAGCGCCTTGGCGACATGGCTCCCGATGTAGCCCGCCCCGCCCGTGACGAGGATGGTGCCGGTGCTAGCGGCCAATGGAGTAGTAGGTGAAGCCGAGCGCGCGCATCTGGTCGCGGCTGTAGATGTTCCGCCCGTCGAAGATGACCGGTGTCTTCAGCAGTTTCCGCATCCGAACGAAGTCCGGTTCGCGGAACTCGTTCCACTCGGTCACGATGACCAGGGCGTCGGCCCCGCGCAGGGCCTCGTAGTTCGGGCTCACAAGCGAGATCCGGCTGCCGAACAGCCGCTTGGCCGTCGGCATGGCGGCCGGATCGAAGGCCTGGATCTTCGCCCCCGCCTTGAGGAGGCGCTCGATGATGACGGTGGCCGGCGCCTCGCGCATGTCGTCGGTGCGCGGCTTGAACGCCAGGCCCCACACCCCGATCGTTCGCCCCTTCAGGGAGCCGAAGTGCCCGATCACCCGCTCCGCCAGCCTGGCTTTCTGCGCCTCATTGACGGCCTCGACCGCCTGCAGGATCCTGAAATCGTATCCCTTGTCAGCCGCGAACTTGATCACCGCCTTCACGTCCTTCGGAAAACAGCTGCCGCCGTAGCCGCAGCCCGGGAACAGGAAGGACGGTCCAATGCGACGATCCGAACCCACGGCATGGCGCACCTGATCGACATCCGCGCCGAAGAGCTCGCACAGCGTCGCGACTTCGTTCATGAACGAAATCCGCGATGCCAGTAGCGCGTTCGCCGCGTACTTGCAGATCTCCGCACTGGCGCAGTCCATGACCATGATCGGCGCGCCCGTTCGCGTGAACGGGCCGTAGAGTTGCATCATGATCTCCGCCGCCCGAGCATCGTCGGCACCGATGACCACCCGGTCGGGTCTCAGGAAATCATCGACGGCGGCCCCTTGCTTGAGAAACTCCGGGTTGCTGACCACGCTGAAGGGGTGTGTCGTCTCCCGCCGGACGATCTCGCGGACGCGCTCCGCCGTCCCCACCGGCACCGTGCTCTTGTCCACGATGACCTTGTAGCCGTTCATGCTCCGCGCCACGTCACGGGCAACCCCGAGAACGTGCTGGAGGTCAGCCGAGCCGTCCTCCCCCTGCGGCGTGCCCACGGCGATGAAGATGATCTCCGACGCGCGCGCCGCCCGGGCGAGCTGCGTCGTGAATGTCAGGCGCTTCTCGGCGCGGTTTCGGCGGACCAACTCCTCCAGGCCGGGTTCGTAGATCGGGATCCGGCCCTTCCGGAGCGTCCGGATCTTCGCCTCGTCGATGTCGACGCAGACGACGTCGTTCCCGGTCTCCGCGAAGCATGCACCGGCCACGAGGCCCACATACCCCGTTCCCACCACCGCGACCTTCATGGACGTGCCCTCCTCGCCGGCTTGAGTGAGCGCTGGCCGCCCGCTCGAAGCCTTCGACCGTACTATACCGCCCGATGGCTGTCAAGGTATTGACGCATAAGAGTTTGCGGCTCCTCTCAATGAGGCCGTCTGCGGTGCCGGAACGCTTCTGGGGTACGATGGCTGGCGAAGTTGGCCATGCGGATCCTGGTGGACTATCGACCGGCACTGCGCACCCGATCCGGCGTAGGCGAGTGGGTGCACCAGTTGAGCCGGGCCATCCTCGCGGCGGTACACACGGACCAGCCCGCCGCACGGGACGTCGAACTCACGCTGTTTACGGCGTCATGGTCGGATCGACCCGACCCCGACGCCATCCGCGAGCTCGAGGGAGCCGCCGTGGTGGATCGGCGCGTGCCGACCCGGCCGCTGACCTGGATCTGGAGCCGGTTTGACTGGCCGCCAATCGAGCGCCTCGCACGACAGCCCATCGACCTCGTGCTCTCGCCAACTCCGTTGAGCGTCCCGACGAGGCACGCAGCCAACGCCATCACCATCCACGATCTCGATTTCCTCGACCATCCCGGGCGGGCCAGCGGGGAGATGAAGCACGTTGACCATCGGCTGACTGGGCGTCACGCCGCCCGCGCCGACCTGGTGGTTGCCGTGTCGGCGTACACCGCCGGAGTCGTCCGCGACCGGCTGCACCTCCCCCCCGAACGGATCGTGGTGTGTCGGGCCGGGGTCCCGGGATGGCTCGCCGGCGGGTCTGCGCCTCGCCGGGGGCCGTCCGGCGGCGAGTACATTCTGTTTGTCGGGACACTCGAGCCCCGAAAGAACGTCCCTGCACTGCTCGATGCCTACGGCCTCCTCCTTGCCCGCGGGCCGGGCCCACCGCTCGTCTTGGCAGGCCGTCTCGCGGAGTCGCCACGTGCCTGGGAGCCACGGCTGCGGAGTCTGCCCCCCTGGGGGCGGGTCGACCTCCGCGGCTACGTCGCAGAGCGCGAGAAGCCCGCGCTCTATCGTGGCGCTGCCATGCTCGTGCTGCCGTCCTTCGAAGAGGGGTTCGGGCTGCCCGCCCTCGAGGCGATGGCCATGGGGGTGCCGGTCGTGGCGAGCCGCGTCGGAGCCATCCCCGAGGTCGTGGGCGATGCCGCGCTTCTGGTTCCACCCGGTGACGCCCGGGCACTCTCGGACGCGATGTCCCGCGTGCTGTCGGAGCCGGGGCTGGCGTCGGAGTTGCACGCCCGCGGGCTGCGGCGTTCGCGGGATTTCGACTGGATGACATCGGCGTGCTCGCTCCTCGAGTCGTTCCGCACCGTCGTCGCTCGGCGGTCGGGGAAGCTGGCCGGAGGAGGGCGGCCGTAGCCATGCGAATCGGGATCGACGCCCGCGAGCTGACGGGCCGGCCGACCGGGGTCGGACGCTACCTCGGGGCACTCCTGACGGCGTGGGCCGCGGCGGACCCCGCTGGGGCAGGCCGGCATGAATGGACGCTCTACTCGCCGCTGCCCATCGCGGACGAGTACCAAGCGGCGGTAAACGCCCTCGGCGCGCGCGTCCGGCTGGTGCCGGGAGGCTTCGGGACACGCTGGGAACAGGTGTCACTGGCGCGCGCCGTCAGCCGGGACCTCCTGGACGTCCTGTTCGCGCCGGCGTACACCGCGCCGCTGGGCATCCGCTGTCCCGTGGTGCTGACGATTCACGACGTGTCGTTCGTGGCCCATCCCGAGTGGTTCCCGCCCCGCGAGCGCTTGAGGCGGACCTGGATTACCCGCCGGGCGGCGGCGCGCGCGCGCGTCGTGCTGACGGTGTCGGAGTTCTCCAGGCGAGAGATCCTCCGCCTGCTGGCGGTGCCCGGCGATCGGCTCCGCGTGATCCTGCATGGACGGCCGAGGCCCATGACGGGCGGCCGCGCCGTGACCGAGGCAACCGATCCCCTGGTCCTGTATGTCGGGTCGTTGTTCAACCGGCGCCGGATCCCGGATATGGTCCGCGCGTTCAGCCAGGCCGCTCGTCGCGTCCCGGATGCTCGCCTGGCTGTCGTCGGCGAGAACCGGACCTGGCCGTGGCAAGACCTCGCCGCCGTGTGCAAGGCTGCAGGGGTGGCCGGCCGAGTCGACCTCCACGAATATGTCAGTCCTGGCGGGCTGGCAGACCTCTACCGGCGCGCGCGCTGCTTCGTCTTCCTTTCCGAGTACGAAGGGTTCGGACTGACGCCTCTCGAGGCGCTCGCCAACGAGGTTCCCCCCGTGCTGCTGGACACCCCCGTGGCGCGGGAGATCTGTGGAGACGCCGCCCTGTACGTCCAGCGCGCCGATCTCACCGGCACCGCCACGGCCATCGTGCAGGTTCTGACGGACGAGAGCCTGCGCCGCCAGATCTTGACGTTCTCGGAAGGCGTGCTCGGGCGCTATTCGTGGGAACGCGCCTCCCGCGAGACGCTCGCGGCCATCGAAGGGGCGGCATCCTAGGCGATGGCTCGGCTCGCGATCGTGATCGTGTCCTTCAACACGCGACCTGAGCTGGAGGACTGCCTCGCGTCGATCGCCGCGCATCCGCCCTCCACGAGCTACGAGATCATCGTCGTCGACAACGCGTCGGCCGACGGGACGCCAGATGTACTGCGGATCAGGTGGCCTGAGGTCCGACTGATCGCGGCCGGGCGCAACCTCGGCTTCGCGGGTGCGAACAACCTCGGGATCCGGGGAGCCGACAGCGAGTTCGTCCTGCTCCTCAACAGCGACACCATCGTCCGCCCGCAGTCTCTGGACCGGCTGCTCGACCAGTTGGTGCGCGACCCGAGCGTGTCGGCGGCTGGCCCTCGATTGGTGGACGGCCGCGGGCGGACGGAGCTGTCATTCGGGGCGATGATCGCCCCGCTCGCGGAGGTCCGCCAGAAGCTGCTCGTCACCCTCCACGAGCGTGGCGTCGAGCCGGTGTCGTGGTATGTCCGCCGGCTGACCAGCCGTCCGTCGTATCCCGATTGGATCAGCGGGGCGTGCCTGCTCGTGCGGCGTGCTGACGCACTGGAGGCGGGCCTGCTCGACGAGCGCTACTTTCTCTACGCCGAGGATGTGGATTTCTGCGCTGCTCTCAGAGGCCTCGGCAAGCGGTTGCGCTTTTCGCCCGAAGCGGAAGTGGTGCACCTCAGGGGTCGTTCCAGGCGGCAGCGGGCCTCCGCAACCGAGCGCGCCTACCGGGAGAGCCAGCTGGCCTTCTATGCCAAACACCACCCGAGGTGGGTTGCGGTCCTGCGGCTGTACCTGAAAGTCCGCGGGAAGCTGCCCGCACCGCGCAGCTCCTGAGGACCCGGGCATCCAGGACCTTCACGACGTCTCGAGGTCGAGCCGGAACCACTCCTGCACCCCGGGCTGCCCGAGGCGTATGGTATCGTGAGGCGGGGACACTGGGCCGCCGTGCGAATCGCCATCGATGTCCGGAAGCTGCGGGACTTCGGCATCGGAACCTACATCCGCAACCTGCTCAAGTATCTGTCCCGCCTCGATCGGGACACGGAGTACGTCTTGCTCTGCCGTCCGGTGGATCGCAATGCCCTCCGGGAGCTCGGTCCCAATTTTCGGCCACTGGCGCACGCCTCGCGCCCCTACTCGTTGCGCGAGCAGGTGTCGGTGCCCGCACGGCTGATGCAGGAGGCGGTGGATCTGTTCCATGCGCCGCACTACGTGCTGCCGCCACTCGTGCCGTGCAAGTCGGTGGTCACCATCCACGACTGCATTCATCTGATGTTCCCGCAGTACCTGCCGAACCGTCTGGCCTACACCTACGCGCGAGCCAGTCTCTGGACGGCGGCCCACAAAGCCGAACGCATCCTCACCGTGTCGGAGACCTCGAAGAGCGACATTCTCAGGTACTGCAGCGTCCCGGCCGAACGGGTCGTGGTCGTCTACAACGCGATCGACGACCGCTTCGCCGTCCAGCCGCCCCTGGAACTGGTCGATCGCACCCGCGAGCGTTACCAGTTGGATGGCCCCTTCGCCCTGTATGTGGGCAATATCAAGCCGCACAAGAACCTGGAGCGGCTGATCGATGCCTTTCACCTGGTCAGGCGGGAAGGATTCGAGCGCCTGAAGCTCCTGATCATCGGTGACCAGATCCTGAAGTACCCGCGCCTTCGCCGGGCGGTCGACCGCTACAAGCTGCACAAGCACGTCCGGTTTCTCGGCTTCGTCCCCGACGAGACGCTCGCCGCTTTGTACCGGTTGGCAACCGTGTTCGTGTTTCCGTCGCTGTACGAGGGCTTCGGTCTGCCCCCCCTCGAGGCCATGGCGAGCGGCACGCCGGTGGTGACCTCCAACTGCTCCTCGCTGCCGGAGATCTGCGGCGACGCGGCGGTCCTGGTCGATCCGTATGACGCCGCGTCGATCGCCGACGGTATCCGACAGGTGCTCGTCGATCCCGGCCTGCGAGCCAGCCTGAGCGAACGGGGCTTGGCCCGGGTTCGCCACTTCTCATGGGAATCGTCGATCCGGAAGGTACACGACGTGTACATGCACGTCGCGGCAGGGCGAGGCTAGAGACGATCGTGCGGGTGGCTCTGGTACACGATTGGCTGACGGGCATGCGCGGGGGCGAGAAGGCCCTCGAGGCCATCTGCGAGATCTACCCCGATGCCGACCTCTTCACCTTGCTGCACGTGCCAGGTTCGGTGTCGCCCGTGATCGAGCGGAGGCGGATCGTCACGTCGTTCCTCCAGCGGCTGCCGCGGCCGGCCGCGTGGTACCGGCACTACCTGCCCCTGTTCCCGACGGCCATTGAGTCGTTCGGCTTCGACGGCTACGATCTGGTCGTCAGCGTCAGCCACTGCGTGGCCAAGTCGATCGTGCGTCCCGGCCGGACCCGGCACATCTGCTACTGCCTGACCCCCGTCCGGTACGCGTGGGACCAGTTCGACGCCTACTTCGGCCCGGCCCGGGTGGGCCGTCTGGCGTCGGCCGCCCTCCGGCCGATGCTGGCCGGACTGGCGCGGTGGGACGCGCGGACGGCCAGGCGGGTCGACCGCTACGTGGCCATCTCCCAGCACGTGGCCCGCCGAATCGAGCGATACTATAATGTCGCGGCTTCGGTGGTGTACCCGCCCGTGGACACCGAGTTCTTCCACCCGGACGGGCGCGCACCAGGGGGCCACGCGCTGGTCGTCTCCGCGCTGGTGCCCTACAAGCGGATCGACGTGGCCATCGACGCCTGTGCGCGCGCCGGCGTGCCCCTGCGGATCGTCGGGAACGGCCCCGATTCGGTGCGTCTCAGGAGGCAGGCCGGGGCAGGGGTGTCGTTTCTGGGCCGGTTGTCCGACGAGGACATCCGCCAGGAGTACCGGCAGGCGGGCGTGGTCCTGCTTCCGGGGGTGGAGGATTTCGGCATCGTGCCCCTCGAGGCCCAGGCGTGCGGGCGGCCCGTCGTGGCCCTGGCGGCCGGCGGCGCGCTCGAGACCATTCGCCACGGCGAGACGGGGTTCCACGTCGAGGAGCGCTCGCCGGAGGCGTTTGCGGCAGGTGTCCGGCGCGCTCTCGACGAACGGC
Organism: Acidobacteriota bacterium; assembly: GCA_040752275.1. Taxonomy (GTDB): domain Bacteria; phylum Acidobacteriota; class Vicinamibacteria; order Vicinamibacterales; family JAKQTR01; genus JBFMFH01. The sequence goes on along the minus strand of JBFMFH010000085.1, from coordinate 27,303 downwards.
TCGACGGCGGCCGGATCCGGGCTCACGCCGAGAGGTTCAGCCGGCCCAGGTTCGTGGCGGAGATGCGCGCCAGCCTGGCGCACGTCGTGTAAGTGGTACCGGTGATGGTTAAACGATACAAACGCACGCTGGCGGCCTTCTATGTCGCCACGGACTCCCTGCTCGCGGTGGCCGCCTTCCTTGGTGCGTACTACCTGCGCTTCGAATCCGGCGCCATCGCCGCGCCAAAGGGCCAGCCGCCGTTCGAGCAGTACCTGTGGGTGACGCCGTTCGTCGCCGTGCTCGTCCCGGTGGCCTTCTACTTCCAGGGCCTGTACAGCGTGCGCCGCAACCGGTCGCGCGTTGACGATTTCTTCGCTGTCCTGGTCGGCAGCATCGTGTCCGTGCTCCTGGGGATTGTCTCCACGCTGTATTTCCAGGCCTACTACCTGCCCGACGAGTTGAAGGACCGAGGCGCGTTCGAGGTGTCCCAGATCGTTTGGGCGCTGTTCCTGGCGCTGACCGTGGTCTTCACCTTCAGCTCGCGCATCAGCGTCCGCCACGTACTCGAGCGACGGTGGCGGGCCGGTATCGGACTGAAGCGACTCATCATCGTCGGCAGCGGCGATCTGGGCAAACTCGTCGCGGACAAGATCCTCGAACATCGCGACCTCGGCTACCAGATTGTCGGATTCGTCGACAGCCGCGCCGACCGCGATCATCTGGGTTATCGCGGTCTGCCGCTCCTCGGCACGACCGCGGATTTGGCTGAGATCGCCCGCCGTGAGCGCGCCGACCAGCTCTACGTGGCCCTGCCCTTCGACGAGCACCAACTGATGATGCAGGTCATCGAGACCGCGACGAAGAACATGCTGGACGCCAAGGTCGTGCCGGACCTGCTGCAGTTCATCGCTCTTCGGGCGGGGATCGAGGATCTCGACGGCATTCCCATCATCAATCTCAGCGACGTCCCGCTCCAGGGCCTCAACGCCGCGGCCAAGCGCGTTGTGGACATCCTGATCTCCAGCGTCGCGCTGGCAGTCCTGGCCATCCCGATGGGCATCCTTGCCGTCATCGTCCGCCTGACGTCCACCGGCCCGGTCTTCTACCGCCAGGAGCGGATGAGTCTCGACGGCACGCCGTTCACGGTGTACAAGTTCCGCTCGATGTTCGACAACGCGGAGGACGGCTCCGGCCCCGTGTGGGCCCGCGACGAGGACCCCAGGTGCACCCCGATCGGACGGGTGCTCAGACGCTTCGATCTCGACGAGCTGCCGCAGTTGCTGAACGTGCTGCGCGGCGAGATGTCGCTGGTGGGGCCGAGACCCGAACGCCCCTACTTCGTCGAACAATTCCGACACCGCTACCCGCACTACATGCTGCGCCACAAGGTCAAGTCGGGGATTACCGGCTGGGCGCAGGTCAATGGGTGGCGGGGCAACACCTCTCTCGAGAAACGCATCGAGTTCGACCTGTACTACATCGAGAACTGGTCCCTCAGTCTCGACATCAAGATCATGTGGCTCACCCTCATCCGGGGGCTGGGCATCATCAAGCAGCGGCCTGCCTGACGGAGCAGCCATGGCCAAGCCACGCGCAGTCATCACCGGCGCTGCCGGGTTCATCGGGTCTCACCTGTCCGAGGCCCTGCTGGATCGCGGGTACGCCGTCATCGGCATCGACAACCTCCTGACCGGCGATCTCGCGAACATCGCCCACCTGTCGAACCGCGACTTCCTCTTCCTCAAGCACGACGTCACCAACTACATCTATGTCGATGGCCCGGTGGACTTCGTGCTGCACTGGGCGAGCCCGGCCAGCCCTATCGACTACCTCGAGCTGCCGATCCAGACCCTCAAGGTCGGCGCGCTGGGCACACACAAGGCACTCGGCCTTGCGAAGGCGAAAGGCGCGCGATTCGTGCTCGCGTCGACCTCGGAGGTCTATGGCGACCCGCTCGTGCATCCCCAGGACGAGAGCTACTGGGGCCATGTCAACCCGATCGGGCCACGCGGCGTGTACGACGAGGCCAAGCGCTTTGCCGAAGCCATGACGGTGGCCTACCACCGCTACCACGGCGTCGACACCAAGATCGTCCGCATCTTCAACACCTACGGCCCGCGCATGCGTGTGAATGACGGTCGTGCGGTGCCCAACTTCATCGCGCAGGCCATACGCCAGGAACCCCTGACCATCTACGGCGACGGGCGGCAGACGCGCAGTTTCTGCTACATCAGCGACCTGGTCGATGGCATCATCCGCCTGATGCACTCGGCCGTGAACGACCCGGTCAACGTCGGGAACCCGCACGAGCTGACCATCGAGGACATCGCCCGGACGATCGCGCGTTTGACCGGGTCGGCGTCGCCCCTGGTCTACAAGCCCCTCCCCACCGACGACCCGAAGGTCCGGCAGCCCGACATCACCCGCGCGCGGACGCTTCTGGGCTGGGAACCGGCCATCGCCCTCGAGGACGGGCTGCGGGAGACAATCGCCTATTTCAGGACGAAGGTGGCGGCTGGTTGATGATGCGCCGCGCGTGCGCGATGTAGTGCAGGCCGGAGGCAAGCGTCACGATGAGGCTGGCGTAGACGGCTACCGCGACCAGCACCGACTCTATGCCCCGGTAGTTGAACCACATGACCACCACACAGGTGGCAATGTAGGTGCCTGTGGCGATCTTGCCGAGCATCGACGGTTTGAAGGTGCGCGGTCCGACGGCGAGACTCACCACGGCCACGGTCATCACAATCACGACGTCGCGGCTGATCACCAGAATCGTCAGCCAGGCCGGAATCCGGTTCGCCAGCCCCACATCGGGCAGGGACAGCACGACGAAGGTCGTCACCAGCAGCAGCTTGTCGGCCATCGGGTCGAGCCACACCCCGACCGTCGTGCGCTGGTTGGTCATCCGCGCGATGAGCCCGTCGAGTCCGTCGGTCACGCCGGCAGCCACGAAGACCAGGAGGGCCCACCCGGCCTGCCCGTAGATCACCAGGATGACGAAGGCGGGAATCAGCAGCATGCGGAGCAGCGTCAACTGGTTCGCGACGGTCAGCGTGCTCATCGCGCCTGCTCCTGCCGGGGCCGCACCACCAGACGCGCGAGACGCTCGACGACTTCCGTGGCCTCTGCGCCGCTGACCGGCTGGGACGGGCGGAAGGTGCGCCCATCGGCCAGGGACATCACGCCGGACGCCACCGCAGCAGACGCCGCCGCGTAGCTCAGATGGTCCGAACTCATGTCGGCGATCGAAATCCGCGAACGGGCACCGGACGGCGCGGCGCCACCGGCCGAAAGGATGCGGCTCACGGCCAGCGCGAGGTCCGCGCGCCGGATTGCTGCCCGCGGCTGGAACGTGTGGTTCGGGTAGACGTCCATGAGTCCCGCTCTCGTGACCGACATGATCCACGCCGCCGCCCAGTGCCCGCGAACATCCGTCGCCACCACGCCCGAGCGCGCACGCAACCGCGCAACGAACGGCTGCAGGCGCACGCCGAGGAGCGCCGCCAGGTCACCCCGGGTGATTCGCGCCGCGCCGGGGATGGCGCCGAACTCCGAGGGGAGGGCCGCCGCCTCGGCCCGTGCCCGCGCCCGTGCGAGTGCCGCCCGCGTCGCATCCGAGGGATCCAGTTCGTAGGCACGCTCGTACGCGCCCACCGCGCCAATCGGGTCGCCGGACCGATCGAGCGCATCCGCCAGGGCCAGGTACGCGCCGGCGTCAGAGGGATCCACGTCCAGGGCCTGGCGAAGATGGGCCAACCCCTCGGCGATGGCCCCGAGGCGCACCTCCACCGCGCCGAGATCCCGATAGAGAAACGCGCTCTGCGGCGATGCGGCCAGCGCCTCGGCGTACGCCCGCCGGGCCTCCTCATAACCACCCGTGTCGGCGGCGCGCCTGCCGGCCGCCACCAACTCGCGTACGCGATCGAAGCGCAGTACGTCGATCCGCCTGGACAAGTCGGCGAGCGACGGGTCGGCCTTGTACGCGGCCTCGAAGCTCGCGAGCGCTCGATCGCGCTGGCCGGCGGCCAACAGGGCCTCTGCCCTTCCGGCCAGCGCCGGCGCGTAGGATGGGGCCATCGCCAGCGCACGGTCGAAGCGGGCAATGGCGTCTTGATACTGCTGGCCAGCCACGCGCACGTAAGCGAACCCGGTCTCGCCCGGGAAGAAGCCGGGGTTGCGCCGCAACAGGGTGGCGTACTCGCGCTCGGCTCCCCGGGCGTCTCCGGACTGCAGCATCTGCCAGGCCCTCATGTGGCGCGCGGCGAGATTCTGATCGCCGACTCGTGGCGGCACGACCGGGAAGATGAATTCCGGGAAGAGCGCGGTTCCCGGCGTGACGGGCGGCGGGACTTTGGGCGCACACGACCCGAGGACGAGACTCATCGACGTCGCGACTGCGCCGAAACGGACCGCTCCGAGGATTCTGGACCTCACGCATTCCCCCCGCGGCCGGGCTGAATCCTGACTGCAGCCCGCCCAAGCGTCAACAGCATCCGGCGCGGCACGTCGGCGACGATCTCGACCCGCCCGCCAGATGCGAGATGATTGACCACGCGGGCGTGCCGATACAAGCGGACCACGGCCTGTCGGCCTTCCTCCCGGCGTGTGTTCATGGTGATTCGCACACGCTCGGTGTCGAGGCCGACCCTGGCGATCACGTTCGCCAGCAACGCGTCCCGTCCCTCGCCTCGCAGGGCCGACACCAGCACACTCGCCGGATGGCGATGGGCCAGGCGCTCCCGTTCGGCTGGCGTGAGCCGGTCGCACTTGTTGAAGGCATCGATCCGCGGAACATCCGCCGCGCCCACGTCCTCGAGGACCTTCTGGACCGCGTCCATGCGGCGCTCGTAGTCGGGCTCCGCGCCGTCCACCACGTGCACGAGGAGGTCGGCTTCGCACACCTCCTCGAGCGTCGCGCGGAACGCGGCGACGAGCGCGTGCGGCAGGCGATCGATGAACCCCACCGTATCGGAGATCAACAGATCCCGGCCGTCCCCCAGTCGGACCCGACGCACCAGGGGATCGAGCGTAACGAACAGCGCGTCGCTGGTGTCCGCCGATTCGTCGGTGAGGAGGTTGAACAGGGTCGACTTGCCGGCGTTCGTGTAGCCGACCAGCGCGATGGTGGGCATGTCCGCCTTCTGCCGTCGCTCCCGGAGCCGCGCCCGGCGCCGCCGGACCTCGTCGATGTTATCGGAGATCGACGCGATCCGGCGGCGGATCCGCCGGCGATCAGTCTCGAGTTTCGTCTCGCCAGGACCCCGCGTGCCGATTCCTCCTCCAAGGCGGGAGAGCGCGACCCCGGCCCCGACCAGGCGCGGCAGGAGGTAGCGCAGTTGGGCCAGTTCCACCTGCAGCTTGCCCTCCCTCGTCTGCGCCCGACGCGCGAAGATGTCCAGGATCAGCTCGGTCCGATCGACCGCACGGCGTCCCACGATGCCCTCGACCTGCCGCTGCTGGGAAGCGGACAGCTCCGCGTCGAACACCACGACATCAACGTCGAGCTCGGCGCAGGCGAGCGCCACCTCATCGAGCTTGCCGCGGCCGACGTAGGTGGCCGCGTCCGGCGTGGCGCGCTCCTGCCAGCTTCGCAGCACGACCTGCCCGCCGGCAGCGGCAACCAGACCCTCGAGTTCCCTCAGGCCGAGATCGGGATCGACGCGCCTGCCGTGGGGGGACACCAGGCCGACGATGGCCACCCGTTCGGGCACGGAGACCTGGTCAGGATGCATCAGGTGTGTTCACCGTTCGGAGTGGAGCCGGCGCGTGGCGTTCGGTCGTGGAGATCGCCCCGATCGTGCTCGAAGGGCAGGAGGCTCTCCCAGCTCACGGCACCGGCCCGAACAAGCACAAGACGTCCGCCGGTCGCATCGACGATCGTCGACGGCGCTCCGCCGGGGGTCCGGCCCCCGTCCAGCAGCAGCGCAATCCGATCGCCGAGGCTGTGCGCCACGGCATCGGGGTCCCACGCGGGTGACTCTCCGGAGGCGTTGGCACTCGTGGACGTCACCGGGTGCCCCAGCGCCCGGGCGAGCCCTCTCGCCACCGGATGGGCGGGGACGCGCACGACCACGGTGGACCGCCCCGCCAGCAGCGGCGACGCCAGACCTGGCCAGGCCGGAATGACAAGGGACAGCGGTCCGGGCCAGAACGCCTCGGCGAGGGCAGCGCTCAGGGAGCCGAACCTTCCGGCCAGATGCTCGATCTGACACCGGTCGGCCGCGACGAGCGGGATGGCCTTGTCGACCCACCGGCCCTTCATGCGATACAGTTCCAAGACCGCATGCTCGCTGCGGGGGTCGACAGCGAGCCCATAGAGAGTATCGGTCGGATACGCAACCGCCCCACCGACACGCAGCACGCCTGCCGCCTGGCGCAGCCACTCGACTTCAGGCTCGGTGGAACTGACGAGACAACGCCGCATGCCATCCTCACTCGTCCCATCATACCGTCGCCCGTTCGTCCTGATCATGGTCATCGCCGCGCTGCTCGCGCCGGCGTTGCCGGCTCTGGCCGAGCCAGCCAGCGCTCTCTCCGCCCAGGCTCGGGCCTTCGAGCACAGGGCCCAGGAGCTCTCAAGGACACTCCCCTTGTGGAGCGGGCTTCCCTTCGCGGGCATGCTGCTCTCGATCGCGCTCTTCCCCCTCGTCGCCCCCCGATTCTGGCACAAGCACTACGCCAAGGTTGCGATCGGGTGGGCCCTCGCGTTCTTCGCGCCCTTCTACATCGAGTTCGGGAGCTTCGCCACGCACAAGGCACTCGAGGTGCTGCTCGTCGACTACGTGCCGTTCGTGATTCTCCTCTGGGGCCTGTACACCGTTTCGGGAGGCATCTACCTGCGGGCCACACTGGTCGCCACCCCGAGGCTGAACGTCGCGTTCCTCGCCGTCGGAACCGTACTGGCGTCATTGATGGGCACCACCGGCGCCGCGATGCTGCTGGTCCGCCCCCTGCTTCGTGCGAACCACTGGCGGCGCTCGAAGGCCCACGTGTTCATCTTCTTCACCTTCCTGGTGGCCAACGTTGGAGGTCTGCTGACGCCGCTCGGAGACCCTCCCCTGTTCCTCGGCTTCCTCCACGGTGTCCCATTCTTCTGGACGTTGCGCCTGTTGCCCGAGTACCTGCTCGTCTCGACGGTCCTGCTCACCGGGTTCTTCGTGCTGGATCGCCATCTGATGCGGCGTGAGCTCGATGTGCGACCGTCCCACGAGCCGCCCCACAAGCGCGAATCGTTCAGAATCGAGGGCGGCCGGAACTTCCTGCTGCTCTTCGGGATCCTCGGTTCGGTCCTGCTCTCCGGCGTCTGGAAGCCCGGCGGGTTCGAGTGGTTCGGCATCCACTTCGGATTCGAAGACATCGTCCGAGATTTGCTGATCATCATCGTTGGTCTGCTGTCACTGGTGCTGACACAGCCGAAGGTGCGGGAGGACAACCAGTTCAACTGGCACGCGATGACCGAGGTCGCCTACCTCTTCTTCGGCATCTTCGTCACCATCGTGCCCGTGCTCATGATCCTGCAGGCTGGGACGCAGGGCAACCTCGGGTGGCTCATCGCCAGCATCAGCCGGCCATGGCAGTACTTCTGGATTACCGGCGCGCTGTCGAGTTTCCTCGACAACGCGCCGACCTACCTGACGTTCTTCGCCCTCGCGCTCGGGCAGGTGTCGATCTCGCCCCAGCAGGTGACCGACGTCCTGAATGGCGTCATCACCGGCCCGCAGGCCGCCCAGTTCGTGGTGTATCTGAAGGCCGTTTCGACCGGTGCCGTGTTCATGGGGGCGAATACGTACATCGGCAACGCACCGAACTTCATGGTGCTGTCGATCGCCAGGAGCCAGGGGGTCCGGATGCCGAGCTTCTTCGGCTACATGCTGTGGGCTGGAGCCTTTCTGCTGCCGACCTTCGCGATCGTGTCCCTGCTCTGGTTCTGAGTCTGCCGAGAGGTGGGCCCGCCGCAAGCGGGCCATTCCTCAGTGGTCCCGGCGCGACGCCAGGCCCATCGAGAAGCCGGCGCCCTCGCCCGGTGGCCCGGGAAGGCGCATCCATGCCATGACGACCGCCAGCCCGAGCAGCGCCAGATCGAGCAGGAAGACAGCGGTGAGGCTGGTCCGGGCCATCACGCCGGCGACGACCGGGCTGACGGCCAGCCCCGCGAGTCCCGCGCCGGTCAGGAGCCCGAAGCCTGTCGCCTGCCCACCCAAGGGAAGCGCATGACCGCCAGTCGTGTAGGCGGCCGTGGTGGCCACTCCGACACCGGCGCCAAACAGCGCGAAGGTCAAGGTGAGCATCGCAGCCGACGGAAGTGAGAGGAACAGGATCAGTGCGACCGCGGAGAGCCCCGCGCCCCCTGCGAGGACGCGGCCTGTCGGGAATCGCTTCAAGAGTGCCGCACACGCCTGATTGCCCAGCGCCGCCGTCACCGCGGCGGTCGAGAAGAGCACGCCCGACAGCAGCACGACGCGCTCGGCCTTCAATCCCAGGGTCTGGACATACAGGGGCAGCACGGGTCCGAAGCTTCGGTCGACGAAGGTGATCGCCGCGATGGCCACCATCACGAGCACGAATCCCGGAGCACGGACGAGCGCGCTCAACGTGGGCGGCTGGCTCTTCCCGCTCTCGCCGGCGTCCGGGCCTGGCATCGGATCGGTGTAGAGGACGAGCACCACGAGGAACGCCATCGCATAGAAGAACGCCGTCACGAGGAAGGCGTTGCGCAGGCCGACCAGACCGGCGACGACGCCCCCGATGACCGGTCCAAGGGCGGGGCCGAGCCGCTGTGCCGTCTGCACGATCCCGATGGCCGAGGCCAGCCTCGCTTTCGGGGCCGATTCGGCGGCCATCGCGAGCGTCAACCCGCCATACCCGGCGAAGAGCCCTTGCACGGCTCGCAGGGCGAGGATGTGCCACGGCTTCGTGACGTAGGCCATGGCCGCCATGATCACGACGAAACTGACGAGCGACCGCTCGACCATGAGCTTCCGGCCGAAGCGATCCGCAACCCTCCCCCAGAGCGGCGACAGGATCGCGGTGAGGGCAGGCGTGACGCCGAGGCTGAAGCCCGCCCAAGCGGCACTCTCCCCCACGTCGGTGACGCCGAGTTCCGCGATGTACAGGGGAAGGAAGGGCATCACGAGCGTGAAGCCCGTGAATCCCGTGAAGCTGGCGACGGCGACCGCCAGCAGATTACGGCGCCAGGAAAACGTGCGCGCCATGCGCGGCCCGGGTCAGAACCGAATCTTCACGAAGTCGCCGTCGTGGACGTGGATGCTGTCGATGAAGCGGATCTGGTACGGATGGGTCTGCATCACCAGTGAACTGGTCCGGATGCCGTCCCCGAAGAACCGCACGCCTTTCATGAGCGTTCCGTCGGTCACGCCGGTCGCGGCGAAGATGATGGACGAACCTGGCGCGAGATCGTGAGACCGGTACACGCGCGCCGGGTCCTTGATGCCCATCGCGCGGCAGCGTTCCTCGTCCTCCGGCCTCCTGACGACCAGCCTGGCGAAGATCTCCCCGTTCAGGCAGCGCATCGCGGCGGCCGTCAACACACCCTCCGGCGCACCACCGATCCCCATGACCGCATGAACACCGCTGCCGACAACCGCAGCGGCAATGCCGGCAGACAGGTCGCCGTCGGTGATGAGTCGGATTCGTGCGCCGGTTGCCCGGATGTCTCCGATGAGCGCGGCGTGCCGATCCCGATCGAGCACCATCACCACCAGATCGGCCACCCGCCGGTTGAGGCACTTCGCGATGGCGGCCAGGTTGTCCGCCACGGGGGCGTCGAGGTCGACGGCATGCTTCGACGTCGGGCCGACGACGAGCTTCTCCATGTAGAGGTCCGGCGCGTGGAGCAGGCCCCCTCTCGGCGCCGCCGCCAGGACGGTAATGGCGTTCGGCGCGCCGACCGCGCACAGGTTCGTACCTTCGAGTGGATCGACGGCTATGTCGACTTCCGGGAACCGGCCGCTGATCTGGTGTCCACCCGGCGTGCGTGCCTGCGAGAGTCCGAGCTTCTCGCCGATATACAGCATCGGCGCCTCGTCGCGCTCTCCCTCGCCGATGACGATGGTGCCGTCGATTGGCACGGCGTCGAGTTCGCGCCTCATCGCTTCGACCGCCACCGTGTCGGCGCGATACTGGTCTCCCAGACCCATCGTGTGGGCGCTGGCGATGGCGGCCTGCTCCACGACGCGCAGGAACTCCAGCGAGAGGTCAGTGGTTTCCATCATGAGGCAACCTGCCTGGCGCCGCCGAAGGCAGGCAGCTCGCACCGTGTCGGCCGGTCGGTGCGGTAGCCGAGCGCGTAGTCGGCCTGCATGAGTGCATGGACCTCCCGGGTCCCTTCGTAGATGACCGCGCCCTTGCAGTTCCTGTAGAACCGGCCCACCGGGTAGTCGTCCGAATATCCGTTCGCCCCATGCACCTGCACCGCGTTCCCGGCCGCCTTCTCGGAGGCGACCGTCGCGAACCACTTGGCCAGGCTCGTCTCGCGCGTGTTGCGCCGGCCCACGTTCTTCAGCCAGCCCGACCGCATCCAGAGCAGGCGAGCCGTCTGGTAGTCGGCCTCCATCTGCGCGATCATCTCCTTGACGAGCTGGTGCTGCCCGATCGCCACGCCGAACGTCTTGCGCTCCCGTGCGTAGGCGACGCTGGCATCCCGGCACGCCCGGATGAGTCCGGTCGCCCCGGCCGCCACGGTGTAGCGGCCCTGGTCGAGCGCGAACATGGCGATCTTGAATCCCTCTCCCAGCCTGCCGACGACGTTCTCTTCGGGGACCTCGACCTCGTCCATCTTGAAGTAGCCGGTATTGCCGGCGAGGATGCCCCACTTCTCCCTGATGGTGCCGCTCGAGAATCCCTTGAAGTTCCGCTCGACGATGAAGGCGGAGATCCCCGACGGATCGCGCTGCTTCTTCTTCTCGAGATCGCTCCAAGCGAACACCAGGAAGTGGTCGGCCACGTCCGCGAGCGAGATCCACATCTTCTCGCCAGTCAGGACGTAGCGATCGCCCGTCTTCACGGCCACGCTCTGGATGCCGCGCGCATCCGACCCGGCGGCGGGTTCCGTCAGTCCGTAGGTCGCCATCTTCCGGCCCTGGGCCTGCGGGACCAGGTACCGCTGCTTCTGGTCCTCGGTGCCCCACGAGAGCAGCGTCAGGCAGTTGAGGCCTGCGTGAACCGACATGATCACACGCAGCGAGGTGTCGACATACTCGAGTTCCTCGCAGGCCAGGCCCAGCGCCAGGTAGTCCATGCCGGCGCCGCCGTACTCGGGTGGGACCGAGATGCCCAGCAGACCGAGTTCGGCCATCTGCGGCAGAATCTGCGGATCGAACCGGTGCGCGCGGTCGAGTTCCTTGATCCGGGGGGCGATCTCCCGTGCGCCCCACTCGCGCACGGTCTGTTCGAGCAGCAAGTGCTCATCGGTGAGGTCGAGATTCATGATGGTTTGTCGTCGGAATGATCGAGTTGACGGGCGGCGGGTCTGCGGTCAGGAAGAACCCACCTTCGGATGCTAGCACACCATCTAGGCTCTGACTACCTCGACCACCGCCCCCGCCGCGAGTGCCAGCGCCGCAGATGCGCTCCCGCCGTTGAGCGCGATCTCCAGATGATCGGTGCTCCCGTACAACGCGCACGGAGCCCCCTCCGGAGCCTCGGCGTACGTAGCCACGACGTGCTCGATGGGAAACCGACCAGCCAGCACGCGGATCGCCGCCTCGCCCTTCAACAGCTGATCGACCGCCGCTCGCGGGATGTTCGTGATGAGGTTGCCGAAGCGATCGGCGCGCAGCACCGTGCCGACGATCCGATTCTCGGCGAATTCGGGGGTGGGCAGGTCCAGCACGTGGAAGTCCTTGACGGGCCGCCCGAGGGCCGTGATTCCAACGCCCCGGGCCAGCCATGCCGCGGCGGGCGCAAAGCGGTCACGGCCCTCGAACGTCTTGCTGATCGTGGGCCGGGCGTACTTCCGCTCGGAGATCGCCACGACCTTCTTCGGCGGCGTCTCGGCAAAGACCGCCGTCAGCACTCCATTGTCGGGCGCCACGAACCGAAAGCTCCCTGCTTCGGCTGCCACGCCGAGGCGCGACGATCCGACGCCCGGGTCGACGACGACCAGGAACACCGTGCCAGGCGGGAAGTACTGGTAGCTGGCGGCAAGTTCGAGCGCGCCGGCGAGAACGTCGTGGGCGGGAACCTCGTGCGACACATCGACCAGGCTCGCGTCGGGACAGATCGACAGCACGACGCCCTTCATCGTGCCGGCGTAGTGATCCTTCGTGCCGAAGTCGGTCAGCAGGGCGACCACGGGTCGAGCCATGCTTCCTCCTTCCAGGCCTGGGCTCACACCGGTTTTCTGAACAGCACTTCCCGCTGCTGGTGCACGAGCAGGTGCGATCCGACGGGCTCCAGTCCTTTGAAGAGCCGCATGAGGTGACCCATCAGCCACACCTCACCCGGGGGTCTGGCCGCCGCATACCACCGGTGCTGCAGATGTTCGGCATCCACCACTACGTATCTCGTGTAGACGGCCGACGCCAGTCGCTCCGTCCCGAACATCGTGAGGGCCACGCCGCCGGGTTTGAGCACCCGTGCCATCTCGCGGGCGAGGACTCGGACCGCCTCCGCGTCGAGGTAGTCGCACAGATCCCAGCACAGGACCCCGTCCACCGACGCGTCAGCATTCGACAGCCGCGTCGTCAGCCATTCGTGCACGTCCGCCGATCGCCCCTCCCGGACGTGCCGATCGAGGTCGCCGTACAAGTCCTCGATCAGCACCTTGCACGACAGGCGCGTGCCCAGGAAGTCCACGTTCGGCCCCACGGCAGGGCCGAGGTCCAGAACGACGGGGCCGGCAATCGAGCGGAGTGTCTCGATGAAAACCGGAAACGCCCGGGTGGTGTGCACGGCGTCCGCCTCCCGCGGCACGCCTCGCCACAACCCTCGCCGGCCCCCGGGTCCGGTGAAGCCGGCACGGGACAGCCAGTCGGTGAGCGCCTCCTTCAGTTCGTCGCCCACCACGGTCAGGTCTCCGTCGAGCCGCGGTCAGGCACCCGCACGCGGCGCCGCGGCGGCGGCGGCAGCCGGCTGCACGCTCGGAGCCGGGCGGGATTCGGAAGGCAGCTGCCCCGCGGCCGCGCCGACGCGGCCAGCCGGGACGGGTCCGCCCTTTCGCTGCATGTCGATGCTGCCCCGGAAGTGGGCCCCTTCGGCGATTGCCACGCGCGGCGCCACGAGATCGCCGTCGACGGACCCGTTCTCGCGGATGTCCACCTTCTCCGTCGCATTGACGTTGCCCACGAGCTCGCCCAGGATGATCACCGCCTTCGCAAACACCTGCGCCTTGACACGGCCGTTCGGACCGATGGTGAGCGTGTGGTCGCGCAGTTCGACCTTGCCCTCCACGTGACCGTCGATCACCAGGTCCTCGCTGCCGTCCAGTTCGCCCTTGATGACCACCGAGCGGCCGATGTGTGCCCTCTCCTGATCGGCCGGACGCTTCGCTTCCGCCACGCTGAGTGCATCGTTGTTCATCGTCACGGTTCCTTCCGGCAAGCGCAGCGTACCGTCGCGCGCGCCAAACCCCGCAGGGCAGCCACACCGATGCTTCGTGTCTACGAGTCGGACCTTCTGTCGACGAGGCCAGTATAGAAAAGCACTCCTGGCATGTCTAGTCCTTTCGTTGCCGTCGTTTAGGGTGAGTGATATCGTGGAGCTACGGTGAGCATCTACCTGGACTTCAACGCCACGGCCCCGCTGGCGCCGGAGGCCCTGTCGGCCACAATCGCCGCCTTGCAAGAGGTGCCCGGCAATGCCTCGAGCGTGCATGCCTACGGACAGCGGGCGAAGGCGATGCTCGACGACGCGCGCGCGTCGGTCGCCAGCCTCCTGAACGGGGAGCAGGGAGAGATCGTGTTCACGAGCGGGGGCACCGAGGCCGACAACCTCGCCATCCGTGGGGTGGCCGAATCCAGGGAGCGCGAAGGCCGCCGGCACCTGATCGTCTCGTCGATCGAGCATGAGGCTGTCCTGCGCACCGTCCAGGCGTTCGGGCGCCGGGGCTGGCGGATCAGTCTGCTACCCGTGGGCACGAGTGGGGTGATCGACCCGGCACGCCTGACAGCCGTCATCGACGGGGAGACGGCCATCGTGTCCGTCATGCACGTCAACAACGAGATCGGCACGCTCCAGCCGGTTGCCGACCTGGCTCGCGTCGCCCACGAGCACGGGGCGTACTTCCACACCGATGCCGTGCAGAGCGTAGGCCGGATGCGCGTCGACGTCCGCGAAGTCGGGGCCGACCTGCTCTCCTGCTCCGGGCACAAGTTCGGCGGCCCCAAGGGTGCCGGTGTGTTGTGGGTACGCCGGGGCCTGCACCTGGCCGCGCAGTTGACCGGTGGACGCCAGGAGCGGAATCGCCGAGCGGGGACCGAGAACGTGCCGGCCATCGCCGGCCTCGGTGCGGCAGCCGCAGCTGCCCGTCGGGATGCGGGGGCTCGCGAGGCGCGTGTCGGCGCCCTCCGAGACCGTCTCGAGCGGGGAATCCTCGAGCGTGTGCCACGCTGCAACGTGAATGGAGACCCGGCGCGGCGCGCGCCGAACACCACCAACATCAGTTTCGACGGCGTCGACGGTGAATCGCTGTTGATTGCCCTCGACCTCGAGGGCATTGCCGTCTCGACAGGGTCGGCCTGTTCGTCAGGGTCGCTCGATCCGTCGCACGTGCTGAAGGCCATGGGGCTGCCGCCGTCTCGGGTGCAGAGCGCGATTCGGTTCAGCCTGGGGCCGACAACGACGGAGGAGGAGATCAACCGCGTCGTGGACGTCCTGCCCGCCACGGTGTCTCGCCTGCGCAGTCTGGCATCGAGGAGGTGACGGCGGGATGCGCGTCGTGGCGGCGATGTCGGGCGGCGTCGACTCCTCGGTGGCCGCGGCCCTGCTGGTTGAGGCCGGGCACGACGTCATCGGCGTGTCCATGCAGCTGTACAACCAGGAGGGCGGCGAGGCCCACTTCGGCAGCTGCTGCACGCTGGACGATCTACAGGATGCCAGGCGCGTGGCGCAGCGCCTTGGCATCCCCCACTATCTGGTGAACCTCGAACAGCAGTTCGAGGCCGTCGTCGTCGCCAACTTCGTCCGCGAGTACGCGGCCGGCCGGACTCCCATTCCCTGTGCGCACTGCAACACGGACCTCAAGTTCGCCTCGGTACTCCAGCGCGCTCGTGGAGTCGGGGCGGAGCTGGTCGCGACCGGCCACTACGCACGGATCACGCGCGATCCGGAAGGCGTGCTCCACCTCCGGCGCGGGCTCGACACGAGCAAGGACCAGAGCTACTTCCTCTTCGGCCTGACTCAGGCGCAACTCGCCGCGGCGACCTTTCCGGTTGGCCACCTTGCCAAGGCCGAAGTGCGGCGGCTCGCCGCCGGGCTCGGGCTCCCGGTCGCGGACAAGAAGGACAGCCACGAGATCTGCTTCGTTCCGGATGGGGACTACGCCGCCGTGGTGGGCCGGCACCTGGCCGACGATGTGGGCGGCGTGATCGTCGATCCTGACGGCCGCGCGATCGGACGCCACCGCGGGGTGCACCATTTCACCGTTGGGCAGCGCAAGGGCCTCGGCTTGGCCACGGGTGAGGCCCTGTATGTCGTCTCCCTCGACGCGGCGCAACGTCTCGTACGGGTGGGGCCGAAATCGGCCCTCGAGCGCACGACCCTCTCCGCTTCCGGGGTGAATTGGATTGCAGCCGCACCGCCGTCGGACTCGCGCCGCGTCACCGCGCAGATTCGCTACAGACACGAGGCCGCCGGGGCGGTCGTCAGACCGCTCCAAGGCGCCCGCGCGCGCGTGGATTTCGATGCGCCACAGCTTGCCATCACGCCCGGCCAGGCCGTGGTGTGGTATGAGGGCGATGAGGTCTTGGGAGGCGGGTGGATCGACTGAAGGGACGGCTCGGTTCCCGCCGGCTCGGCCGGTAACGCGCGGCGGCCCGGAGGGAGCCGGCCTGGACGTTAGTGTCCGATGCCCTCGAGGTATCGCTCCGCATCGATTGCCGCCATGCAGCCGGATCCGGCGGCCGTGATGGCCTGGCGGTACACGCGGTCCTGGACGTCCCCAGAGGCGAAAACGCCGGGCACGCTGGTCTTGGTGCCGTCGTGGGTGCGCAGATACCCATTGGCGTCCATTTCGAGTTGCCCCGCGAACAGCCTCGTGTTCGGCGTGTGACCAATGGCCACGAAGACGCCGTCCACCGGGATCTCTCGAGTCTCGTTCGTCCGGACGTCCCGCACCGTGAGGCCTGTCACCTCGCCCTTCCCGGTGTCCTTGATCTCGAGAGGCACGCTGTTCCACGCGAATTCGATCTTCGGATTGGCGAATGCCTTGTCCTGCATAATCTTCGACGCGCGCAACTGGTCGCGCCGGTGGACCACGGTCACCTTCGAGGCGAACTTCGTCAGGAAGTTCGCTTCTTCGATGGCAGAATCGCCGCCTCCCACGACGGCAATCGGCCTCCCGCGGAAGAAGTACCCGTCGCAGGTGGCGCACGTGGAGACGCCACGACCCATCAGGGCGCGCTCAGATGGCAGCCCGAGCAGGCGCGCCGACGCCCCGGTCGCGATGATCAGGCTCCGCGTCGCGTAGCTGTGGCCCTCGAGCGACACCGTGAACGGCGACCGCGAGACGTCGACGGCCGTCACGTCGCCCTGAATGATGTCGGTGCCGAAGCGCTCGGCCTGGGCCCGCATCTGCGTCATCAGGTCAGGTCCCATGATGCCGTCCCTGAACCCCGGGAAGTTCTCGACCTCCGTCGTCAGCATCAGCTGACCACCCGCTTGCAGGCCCTCGATGACGAGCGGCTTGAGGTTCGCCCGCGCGGTGTAGATGGCAGCGGTCAGGCCCGCCGGCCCGGATCCGATGATGATGACGTCACGATGCATAGCCACGAAGACCTCATTCCATTGGGGATTGGGGGTTGGGGATTGGCCCCCGACTCCCGAATCCCGAATCCCGAATCCCGAATCCCGGTTCTTAGAGGTGCCCCTTCACCATCGACGTGAGTTCGGACTGGCTCACCAGGCCAACCACCTGGTCCACCGCCTTGCCGCCCTTGAACAGAATGAGCGTCGGAATGCCCCGGATGCCGAATCGGCTCGTCGTTCCGGGATTCTCGTCGACGTTCAACTTCCCCACTTTCAACTGGCCGTCGAGCTCAGCCGCCACGGCGTCGATGGTTGGCGCCAGGCGCCGGCACGGCGCGCACCACTCGGCCCAGAAATCGACGAGGACCGGCACAGCGGTCTCCTGGAGCGTCGAATCGAAGTTCCCGTCGGTCAGTGTCAAGACGTTGTCGGATGCCATGCGTGCCTCTCAATTCCCCTGTGTCGCCGTCCCTTTCCGGCTGCGGGCTGTCTCGTGCCCACTCTCTACTATGATTCATCTGCTGCGGCTGAGGTTTCAACGTCCTCCCGAGGCGGCGCGCGCCTGGCGAGCTCGCTCGTAGGCCGCCACGTACCGGCGGGCCGACGCGTCCCAGGAGTGATCCTGGCGCATGCCCTCCTCCTGGATCTGACGCCACGCATCCGGGCGTCCGTACCAGCGCAGTGACTCCTGGAGGACCGCAAGCAGCCCCGCGGGTGTGTAGTCGCCGAACTTGAAGCCGGTTCCCCGCCCGGTCTGGCCGTCGACCTGCTGCACCGTATCGTCGAGACCGCCCGTCGCGCGAACCACTGGGACGGTGCCATACCGCAGGCTGTACATCTGGTTCAGTCCACACGGCTCGAACTTCGAGGGCATCAGGAAGAGGTCAGCCCCCCCTTCGATCAGGTGCGCCAGCTCCTCGCTGAACCCAATTGTCACCCCGACGCGGTCGGGGTGGCGTACGGCCAGCGATCGCCACATCGATTCGTAGTGCGCCTCGCCGGTGCCGAGGACGATCCACGTGGCATCCAGTCGCATCAACTGCTCGGCCGACGCGGCAATCAGGTCCAGTCCCTTCTGATCCACCATTCGCGAAACCATGCCGATGAGGGGCCGCACCCGCTGTTCCCCGCTCGCCATGCCGAAGCGCTCAAGGAGCGCGCGTTTGGCTGCGAGTTTGCCCTCCAGATGTCCTGACTCGAACGGCTCCGGCAAGTGAGGATCGGTCGCGGGATTCCAGATGTCGGTGTCGATGCCATTGGGGATGCCGACCAGGACGCTGGAGCGGCCCTGGAGAATGCCTTCGAAGCCAAAGCCCTGTTCGGGCGTTTGAATCTCCTGCGCGTACCGGCGGCTTACCGTCGTGACGATGTCCGCGAAGGCGATGCCGCCCTTCAGGAAGCTCGCATCACCCCAGTACTCGAGACCCTGGGGCGTGAACACCTCCTCGCCCAGGTCGAGCGCCGGCAGGACGCGCCTTCGGAACAGTCCTTGGTAGGACAAGTTATGGATGGTGAAGACCGCGCCAGTTCCGGTGAAGGCGCGGCTGGCCCCGTAGCGTGTCCGCAGGTAAACCGGGGCCAGGCCCGCTTGCCAATCGTGCGCGTGGAGCACGTCCGCCCCGCCCTCCAGACGGGCGGCCCCTTCGAGTGCCGCCCGTGCCAGGAACCCGAAGCGAAGGTGGTTGTCCGGGAAGTCGCCGGCGCCCGCGCCGTAGAGGCCGTCCCGGGCGAAGTAGTCGGGGCAGTCGAGGAACCAGAACTGGAGGCTCCCTGCGTCCTGGGCGGCGTGGATCGTCCACGCCGGCGCGCCCGGCCACGCGCCTGGTTCGAAGCGGGCGACGACGCGGCCCGTTTCGACCCCGCGGTAGCGGGGCGACACGACCGTGACCTGGTGCCCGAGCCGGGCGAGGGCCGCCGGCAGCGCCCCGCCCACATCGCCGAGCCCTCCCGTCTTCGAATAGGGTGCGACTTCGGAGACCACCATCAGGATGCGCAAGGCTGGACCCACGGCCGGATAGTCTAGCATCCGCCGTGACACCCGCGGAACTCAGGGGTGCACACGAACCGCTTGGGCCGGCCTCTGAATACGAACATCGTTCGGGGAGCACATTCCGTTGCGACTGGGCGACTCGTGCGTTGAGGAGAACCAGAGGGTGGATCCGCACCCCTGTTTGACGATCGGCAATCGCTCGCGCCACACTGGTTCCGTGAGAAGCCGACACGCCGTCGGCGGGCTGCCTGGTTGGCGAGCGTCCAGCCGCCCGGTCCCCCGGTGGATTGCCCCCCTCGGACAGTTCGTCATCGCCGACGTCCGCATGAAGCGGGGGCGCGTGGCAGAAGCCGCTCGCGAGCTCGAACGCGGGCAACACCTGGAGGCCCGGTTGTCCTCAGCCGCCAAAGGCGTCCGATGAGGAAGCCACCGAGAACTCCGTCGAGCGAGCCCGCCGAACTCGCGGCGCTGCGACAACTGCGCGGGCGGCAGCCCGAGCTGGCGGCTGCGGTCGATCTGCAGATCGAACTCCTGGCCCTGCAGCGCAGGGTCGAGGCACGGCTCTCGACACCCTGGCTCGACGTCGACCAGGAGGGGGTCAGGGCGCGGACGTGCGCGGGACGTCCGCTGATTCGGTTTCAGGACATTCCGTTCGAATGGACGGAGTATCGGCTGCTGTTCCGTCAGATCGCCGACGTGCTCCGGCGCTTCGACCTTCTCGAAGCGGACGACTACGCGAACATTCAGCGTCTCGTCCGGTCGGGCCGACCTGACGAGACCGATGTCAGCGCCTGGTATAGCGAAGAGCCTGGGGAATCACCTGACGGATCGGGATCGAACGGGCCGACTGGCGACGCCTTCGTCCAGGTGCTCGAGCTCGCCGCCCGCCCGTTCCTGGCGCGCATTGTCGCGACGACGGCCGGGCGCGTCGATCTCAGCGCCTGGCGCCTGACACGCTGCCCCTTCTGCGGTGGGGCGCCCGAACTGGCGGTCCGCCGGTCGGCCGACGAGGGCTTGCTCGCCTGCGCCAGGTGCGCCGGTCTCTGGGCGTTCGACGTGCGGGCGTGCATCCACTGCGGCAACACCGACGACTCGCTGCTCGGCTCGTTTGCCAGCCAGGATGGCCTCTACCGCCTGACGACCTGCGATGTCTGCCGTCGGTATTCGAAGACATACGACGTCAGCCAGGGCGCTCGCCCGTTGATGCTCCCTGTCGATGCGATCGCGACCTTGCCCCTCGACGCCGCGGCCCAGAAGAGCGGCTACCGGCCGTAGGCATCGGGGATCGCTTCGGGCCACCGGACGTTCCCGCGCGCCGAACGCCCTCCCAGTGGCGCCCGGCGGTCACTGCAGGTGTGGCGGCGAGGTCGGGCCCAGCGGCGGGCGCCCGGTCGCGAACACGGGTAGCCGCGCCATCAGCCAGTTGAAGAGGTGCCGCGTCTCCCAGAAGCGCGCGGCGTTCGAGCGGGCTCCGAGCACGACCACCGCCACGGTCTCGTTGACCTCGGGCAGGCGGAGGAGCGTGGCGAGGCAGTACCCCGCCTTCGAGATGAAGCCGGTCTTGCCGCCGAGTACCTCGATATCCGGCGACCCGACGAGCTGGTTGGTGTTGCGGATCGTGCGTGAGCGTCCGTTGACCTGGTAGGTGAACTCCGCCTGGCGCATGATGCCCGAGAGGTAGTCGTCGCCGGCGGCATGTGCGATCAGCCTGGCCATGTCGTAGGCCGACGACACGTTCCTGGCCAGGAGGCCTGACGGATCCGCGTAGGCCGTGCTGGTCAGGCCGAGTTCGGCGGCCTTCTCGTTCATTCGACTGACGAATCCGGCCGCACCCAGCGGCGAGTTCCGGGCCAGCACGCGAGCCGCCGCATTGTCGGAGCCAACCAGCAGGAGGTGCATCAGATCGGAGAACGACACCCGCTGCCCGGACCGCAGGTAAGTGGTCGAGGCGCCGCGCGTGTCGGAGCGGAGGATGGTCACCGTGCGGTCCAGATCGGGACGGCCCTCCAGGAAGCACAGCGCCGTCATCACCTTCGTGATGCTCGCAATCGCATGCTGGTCGAAGGCCTTCTCCTCCCAGAGAATCCGTCCGGTAGCCGGGCTGTAGATGATGGCCGCATCCGCACGGATGTCGGGGACGAGGTCTCCGCGGTCATCGACCTTGTAGCGGGGTACTTGCGGCAGGGCCGCCTGTCTCGCGCTCGACGAGGCTCCCGAGTACGTCGTGGCCCTTGCCCTGGCCGTCGACTGCGCCGAGGCCGTGCCGCACATGAACCCCGCTGCAGCGAGGCACGCCAACGCCCATGGGATCCGACCGCGCTGGCGTCTCGCCGCCAGCGCCACGGCTCCTCCCAGGGGCACGCTCGAGGCGCAGGGCGCCGATCCGACCAAACAGCAACGCATTCGCAAGGCGACTCTCCTCAGCAGGCTCTTGTTCAAGCCCGATGCCAGGCGGGCGGCGTTCGTTCAGGCGGGTCAGCGTGTGCGATTTCGAGCAAGTGCGCGCGGCCGCCCGGGAGGGTGATCTACGCGTTCTGCAGGTCCCGCGCGAGCGGCCCCTCAAATCCGGGAGGGGTCTGGCCCCAGTTCCTCGGGGAGGGCGAAGGGGTCCGCCATCGCGACCTCATCCCCGTGCGCGAGGACCTTGAGCCAGTTCCGCTCGTCGAACCCGACCGCCGCGTGATACCCCGCTGTCAGGACGGGCACGTCGGTCCGGCCGATGATGAGGAGCAACTCGCGCTTGGCCTCGAGGTCGCCGGCGATGTCGCGCACCACGAAGGCACGGCCCAGGCGAGTCAGGAACTCCTGGGCCTTCACGGACGCGGGGCACTCGGGCTTGACGTAGAGACGGATGATCATGGTGAGCCCGCTCGATTCAAAACTTTGGTGAGTGAATCCAACTGACTACGCGTGGCGACGAGACTGTCGCACCACGAATACATCCGTCGGCATCGACCGCTCTCAAGATCGCGCGCTTCTGACCGATATTCCTCATGAACGGACGGCGTTGTCGCTGGTGTGACACGCGTCAGCGCGGAGGCATGAAAATTGCAGGTGCACAGATTCCAGGAGAGTGCCATGAGCCTCGTTCGGCTCCTTGGGTTCACCACGCTGGCATGCGGGTGCGTCATCGGCCGCTACCGCGAAGTCGCCACCAGCCGTGAGGTGGCGTACGTCGAGGAGAAGGGCCAGACGTGCCAGTCGCACAGTCACCGTCGGAACCACACCATCCAGCCGGCGCGCGTCGCCTCGACGGCCGCGACCGGCGCGGTTCTCGCCGCGAGGGCCTCCTAAGGCCTGGCTCGAGGACGGCTCCAGCCGCGCACCTCCTGGTGTGCGGAGGTGGCCACTCCGTCCCCGTTTCCGCACACCCCTCCCTGGCTCTTGCGTTCCGAGTTTCCAATCCGAGTGTTGCGTCTGTCGTGTGCCACCACGGTGTGCCCGGGGCCCCGATCGCGGCTCGATTGACACAAGAGCCGCCTCCCCCGGCGTTCGGGAGAGGCGGCTCGATCCGCACGACTGCGGCGCTCTACTTGAAGGTATAGCGCACGCTGAACTGGATCTTGTAGACGTCCCCGAGGCCGGCGGTCGGCTCGAACGTCTTGCTCATGAGCTCGTTGTTGACGACGCGCAGCCGGTACAGGGCTCGCCCCTGCGCGTCCACACCGGCGGTGAGCAGCGGCTGGGTGTTGACGAACCGCTGCCCGACGCCCCAGTCGCTGTTAATCAGATTCAGGAAGTTGAGCATGTCCACGCGGAACTGGAAACTGTGCCGGCGGCCGCCGAGGTCCTTGAAGATGTCCTGGGCAACGCTCACGTCGACGTAGTTCACCATCGGCATGAACACCGCGCCCCGCTCCGCGTACTTGCCGCGATTCTCGCTCAGGTAGCTGTCCTGGTTGATGTACGCGTCCCAGGCCGCCGCCTGCTCGGCTGCGGTGAACGTGCGGCCGCCTGTCGTGTAGGTCTGGAAGTTCATCTCGGACTGATCGCGCGGGATGTAGATCAGGTCATTGCTCGATCCCCCGTCGCCGTTCAGGTCACCCGAGAACGCATAGCTGCCCGACCCTCCCGTGTAGCGGTCCCAGAACATCGAGACGGTCGTTCTGCCGAAGCTGAAGTACTCGAACCCGTACGACGCCGTCAGGAAGAACCGATGTCCCGGCGATTGGTTGGAGAAGGCCACGCCGGGGTTGTTCGGGTCGCCCGCGTGCGGGTTGTTGTTCCAGGACCCGAAGGCAATCGAACCAGGGTCGATCGTGTTCTTCGACTCGCCGTAGCGATAACCGGCCTTGGCCCAGAACCCGGACTTGAACGCCCGTTCGACCGATCCCGAGATATTCCACGACCGGCCGACGTTCTGGTTCTTCATCACGATGGCGTTGGCCACGTTGGCGTGGATCCGATTCCCGGCCGCCCAGCGGGGCCGGCTGTCGGCGCCAGTGAACGCGGTGCTGGCGGCGGGGAGATTCGCGTTGATGTAGTAGATGCCGTTGACATCGCGGTTGTAGAGGAACTCCACCGTGCCTGTCCAGCCCCACGGCAGCTTCTGGTCCACGGCAATGTTGTTTCGCCAGACCTGCGGGAACTTGAAGCCAGGGTCGGTCAACGCCAGCTCGTAGCTGGAAGCCGGCTCGCCCGTGACGTTCGTCGGCTTGTAGGCATTCGGATCCGGATTCCACGGCCGCAGCCGCGTGTTGTCGAGGCGTTCGAAACCGGTGAGCACGCCGGTGTTGCCGATCTGGTTCGAAATCCAGACATACGCGGGCCGGCCCGTGAAGATGCCTGATCCGCCGCGCACCTGGGTGCTCCGATCCCCCTTCACGTCCCAGTTGAAGCCCACGCGCGGCGACCAGAGGATGTTCGCATCCGGCAGCTTCGCCGTCTGGTACTGGACCCCTGCGCCGGTCTCATCGCGGAACGTCAGGGCGTCAGCGGCCGCGTTCTGGAATCCCGTCTCTCCGAACATGGGCACGTCCAGCCGCAGCCCGTAGGTGAGCTTCAGGTTGTCCCTCACCTGCCACTGATCCTGGGCGTAGACGCCTCCGTACCAGACCTCGAGGGGCTGGATGGGCTTCTCGAGACCCGGGATGTTCATCCACCGCACCTGGAAGCGTCGCAGCGTTACCGGCGAGGTCGTGCGGTTCCGGTTCGCCAGATAGTCGTTGGCGTCCAGGTAGAAGTCCGCGAGCGAGTTGTACACATACACGCTCTGCGACCCGGGGAAGAACACGTTCTCGGACTCGTACCGCTCGAGGCTCCCGCCGATGGTCAGCGAGTGCTTGTTGCGGTACCACAGGAAGTTGTCCTGCACCTGGAACGTCTTGTAGCGCAGTTCGTTGTTCGGGGTGAAGGGTTCGAAGCCGAACGTCGTGTACACCGAACTCCCCTCGAGGATGTCGACCATCGGGAAGAAGGTGCCCATGTACCCGCGGCTCTCGTCCTGATAGGTATAGCCCGCGATGAGCGTGTTGGCCTTGTTCGTGCCGAACGTCGAGTTCCACTCGCCGATGAACGACCGGATGTTCTCCAGGATCTGATAGTTGGAGTTCTGGAAGTTCAAGCCCGTCGTGTTGGACCGCCGTCCGCCCCACCCGAGCGATGACGAGGTCGACACCAGCACGTCCGTGGACGAGTCCAGTTGATTGTAGCGGAAGATCAGCTTGTTCCGCGGGTTCACGTTGTAGTCCACCTTGGTCAGGTACCGGCGGGCAGGCGTCGCGTGGTTGTAGCCCTGGTACGGCCCGGTCTCGTAGTTGAAGTTCGAGGCCAGGTAGGCGCTGAGGGCATCGAGGTCCGAGGCCAGCACGCGTGTCATGTTGCCGCCCACCGCCGCGCCACCAGGATTCGCCGTGAACGTCGTCCCGGGCGCGGCCGTCGCCTCGTCCTCGAAGTTGAAGAAGAAGAACAGCTTGTTCTTCCGGATCGGACCACCTGTCGAGACCCCGAAGTTGTGATACTCGAACGTCCCGGGGTCGTAGGTGTTGGCTCCGGCCTTGGTCCCGACCAGGCCATCGTTGCGCCATTGATAGTAGGTGGCCCCCGCGAAGCTGTTCGTGCCACTCTTGGTGACCGTATTCACACCGGCGCCGACGAAGTTGCCCTGTCGCACGTCGAAGGGCGCGATGTTCACCTGAATCTGCTCGATCGCGTCAATCGAGATGGGCGCCACGCCGGTCCGGTCGCCGGGTGCGCCGGCGAGCCCGAACGAGTTGTTGAAATACGAGCCGTCGACCGTGATGTTGTTGAGACGGTTGTCCTGCCCCGCGAACTGGAGACGGCCACCGCTCTCCGGCGTCAGGCGCACGAAGTTGTCCAACCTGTTCGTGACATTCGGCATGGTGAGCAGGGCATCCTGACCCACCGACGTGCTCGACCCCGTGCGTTCCGAGCTGAACACCGGATCGTTGAACCCGACGACCGTGACTTCTTCGGTCACACCGGCCAGCGCTCCGAGCGTCAGTGTCAGATCGCTTGCGACTCCGAGGCTGAGGGTCACGTCCTTGACCGACTGCGGCTGGAACCCGCTCAGGGTCGCCGTGACCGTGTACGGGCCGCCGACGCGCATGCCCTGGATGGAAAAGCGACCATCCTCACGGGCGACGGTCTCATAGGTGGTTCCCGACGGCTCGTGAACCGCGACGACGCTGGCGCCTGGAACAGCCAGGCCCTGCGCGTCCTTCACGATGCCGGTGATGGAACTGCTGGTCACACCCTGCGCGTAGGCAACGGTCGCCGGCCACAGCAGGGCACCCAGCGCGAGCGGGGCGAGCGCCCACCCGGCCGGCCAGACTCCGCCTCTCAACAAGCGCTTCATCGCATCTCTCCTGGCAAATCGCCACTCACCAGACCATCCGGCGAACGCACCTGCCTTCGCCCAGACCAGGGAGTATACCAAAAAGGTCGGGTGGGTGCGTCTACCTGGGGCCTGGGCGGAGCGTGTACGACTTGCGCGACCAGACGTCGACGTCCGATCGCTTGACCTTGACGTCGACCACGCGAGTCCGGCGCAGCGGATCCGGATTGGTGGAGTAGTAGCCCAGCATGTAGTAGTCGCTCGTCTCGGCATCGATGCGCTTCAGCGCCTTCTCGAAGTCGTTCTGGTTGACGACGGCGAGTCCGCCTGTCTGATCGGCCAGCACGCGCAGGCTGTTGATCGAGTTGGTGACGTACTCCTGGAACTCCGACGGGTCGATGTTCTCGTCAATGTCGGGCATCCCCACGAGGCCGCGCGGATCGATAGTGTAGATCGTCGCATTCGCGCGGTTGGCCGTCCGCGTCAGTTCCGCGAGTTCCCTCGCCAGATCCGCGTCGGCGAACTGCTGGCCCTGACGCCTGGGGTCCTGTTCACCCTCTTCCTTCGTCTGGCCCTGCCGGCTCACGAAGTAGGGGTCCTCACCCAGGCGCGACTTCTCGTACGGATTGAAGTCGTAGCCGTTGCTCACGTAGATGACCGCCTTCCGGCGATTGTGCACTTTCTCGAGCTGGCCCAGCATGTCGTAGACCGTCGAAAACGCCACGTGGGCCCGGTACCGCACCTCGGATGGTCCCTCGGCCCCCTCGGGCCCTTGGATGATGTCGGTCGCCTTCAGCGCACCGCCCATGATCTTCCCCACCGCCTCGTCGATGCGATTCAGGTCATAGGTCAGGTCGATCGCAATCGACGAGGTACCGCTCGACACGATCGCGAACATGTCACCCTGGTGGATCAGCGTGTTCTTGATCCTCTTGACCAGGTCCCTCGTGCGCGCCGTGATCTTGAAATCGAGGTGCAAATCGTCGATGAAGAGAATGAAGATCCGTCCCGCGGCGTCATTGGTCGGCCGCGCCGGCGGCAGGATGATGCCTTCGGGCGGCGGCGGCGGCGGCGGGAGCTCCTGGTTGTAGACGCGGCCGCCGTGGACGAGGACCAGGGATGCAACCTTCTGGGGCACGCCGTCCTCGAAGATCTCGAACGCTTCCTTGTCCA
The DNA here is from genome assembly GCA_040752275.1 of Acidobacteriota bacterium. Classification (GTDB taxonomy): domain Bacteria; phylum Acidobacteriota; class Vicinamibacteria; order Vicinamibacterales; family JAKQTR01; genus JBFMFH01. The sequence goes on along the minus strand of JBFMFH010000085.1, from coordinate 436 downwards.
GATCCGCAACGAACTGGCCGCGAGCGTCCCGGACGATCACGTCCGTCGTGACGAGATCGACGGTGACCCGAAACGTCGGCTGCTGGCTCCCTGGCGGGGCTGGTACCGGAGCCGGCGGCTGCTGGGCGGCGAGTACGGCGCCCGTCGCCAGCACGGCCGGCGCGGCCAGCCAACGAGAGACACGGAAAATCATGACGACTACCTTTCGTCTCCGGAGCCTTCATTGTACCAGAGGCCGGCAGAGCACGGCCCGCGGCTGGTCTGCGCGGCAGCGCCGCCCTGTTGGTTGGACGCCTGAGGAGAGGACCCGGCCGGGGAGCCGGCTACCGCTTCTTGGCGGCTCGCTTGGCTGGTAGCGCCCTGGCCGGACGCCGGTTCGCTGCCGCGCCCTTGCTCTTCGACCCGGCCGTTCGGCCCTTCGCCGGTCTGGCGGTCT
>JBFMFH010000084.1:0-23892 GCA_040752275.1 Acidobacteriota bacterium | reverse complement strand
CCCGCGGGGCGCCGCGCGCGGGTCAGTCTGCTAGAAATCCGGGTCCCGGGCCACTAGTCGCTCGCGATGCCGGACGCGGACCGATCGGAACGGTCGCCGCCCAGCACGCTCTTCGCCCGCTCGTGGAGCTCCCGGCGGGCGTCCTCCACCTTCGCCAGCGCCTCCTTGAGGTCCTCGAGTTCCCCGGCACGCAGGCGCAGGCCTTCTCGCAGGAACAGGGCTGCCGCTTCGGATCGGCTCTTGGCGACGCCCGTCGCGACCCAGGCGTCGAGGGCGTCGACCGACTCCTTGTCGATGCGCACCATGATCACCTGGTCCCGGGCCGACTGCGCCAGTTCCTCCACCCGGTCGCCAAGGTTGGAGGCGACGCAGATGACACGGGCCTGGGAGCCGGGTTTGCCCTCGCAGACCACGTCGACGTCGATGCCATGCCGGGAGAGGGCCTCGCGAACGGTGCCCCAGATGCCGTTTGGCCTTACGCATTGCTCAGACATGTTGATACTCGTAATGTAGTTACATGTAATATACGCCAAGTCCCGGCTGGTGTCAAGCCCACCCCGTCACATCGACGACATTACCTTCCGCTACCTGTTCGCACAGCTCGACCACCACTTCCGGTCGTGACTCGCGCCACCGACAGGCGGGACGCTATACTGACCGACAACGCCGGTCAGCCTCGCCATGACACGCCGGCACCCTGCCCATCTCGCCTTGGCCCGCGGCCGACGGCTCTCACGCGTCAGCCTGCTCCTGGTGCCGGCGGCTCTCTGCAGCTTCCTGTTTCCCCTGTCGACCGCGGCCCAGGATTACGAGGTCATCTACGAGATCCGCAGCCGGTACCAGCTCATCACGGTACTGGACACCGCCGACGGGTTCCGTCAACTCGTCTTCGACGGCCGTTTCGACGGCACCGATGCGATTCAATCCGAGATGGATCTGGCGCACCCAGATGTGCCCACGCTGTCCTACGCGCGGCACATGATGGCCGCCCTTCCCGTCGCGCGTGCACCCGTGCGAATCCTAGTCGTCGGCCTCGGCGGTGCGTGCATCCAGCGCTACCTGCACAAGCTGCTCCCCGGCGCGACGATCGAGACGGCCGAGCTCGATCCAGAGATGGTGAACGTCGCAACGGCCTACTTCTACTTCAAGCCCGACGCGCGGCAGATCGTTCGCCTGGGCGACGGACGCGCAATCATCGAGGGGTCGACGCAGAAATACGACGTGATCCTCCTCGATGCGTTCACGGCTCTGTCGATTCCGTACCACCTGACGACGCGCGAGTTCCTGGAGAGCGTCAAGAACCACCTAGCGGAAGGCGGCGTGGTGTGCGCGAATCTCTGGGATGCCGAACCGGGCTACTGGGACATGGTCAAGACCTACAGCGTCGTCTTTCCGGAAACGCGGCTCCTGAAATGCGCCGGATCGGCGAACAGCCTCGTCCTGGCCATGCCGGCGCAGGCAGACCTGACACCACGGGCATGGGCCGACAAGGCTGCGGCGTTCGAGAAGGCCCACCCGACCGGCCTCGACCTACCGTGGCTCATCCTGCGCGGCGCATCAGACATGACAGGCATTCCGGCCTCTGCCCGTGTGCTGGTCGACAGAGACACAGAGTTGGAGCCATCGCGACAGTCGCCGGTGGCAACAGGCCCCGGCGCGGCCCCTTGACCGAAGCGAAGGCTTGATTCCCGGGCCGTTTTCCTGTTCAATCAGCTCGACGGGCTGATCTTCCCAACCCATTGAGGCTCCACGTCGGACGGCCGAGCCCGTACGGGTGGACCCTCGCCAGCAGGCGTGCGCCGGGAGCGTCTTCGCGATGCGCTACACTCTCCGTGTCAACGGCACCACCTCGTCCATCGATGTCCCGTCGGATATGCCCCTCTTGTGGGTCCTGCGCGACACCTTGGGCCTGCGCGGCACGAAGTACGGCTGCGGCATCGGGCAGTGCGGCGCGTGCACGGTGCTCCTCGGCGGGCGTCCCGTCCGCGCCTGCCAGACGCTCGTCTCCTCGGCCGCGCGCGAGCCCATCACGACGATTGAGGGGCTGTCGCCGGACGGCTCTCACCCTCTGCAGCGGGCCTGGCTGGAGCTCGATGTCCCCCAGTGCGGCTACTGCCAGGCGGGCCAGATCATGGCAGCTGCCGCGCTCCTGGCGCGGACGCCCACACCCACTGATGCCGACATCGACTCGGCGATGAGCCTCAATCTGTGCCGGTGCGGGACGTACCTGCGCATCCGACAGGCGATTCACCGGGCAGCCACCATGGCCGGCCGCGCGACGCCCGCCCCGGTGTCGCCAGCCCTGCTGTCACCCGCCCCGGCAAGCCGGGCGAGCGATCGATAGGGAGGCGCCATGGAGAAGGTCACCCTCGACCGTCGAGCGTTCCTTCGCGTCACCGCCCAGGCCGGCGGCGGCATGCTGATCGCGACGTACATCGAACCGGCCGCTGGTGCCTTGGGGCTGGCCGACACGGCGCCGTTCGCACCCAACGCCTTCATCCGCATCTCGGCCGATGGCGCGATCACCATCATCGCGAAGAACCCCGAGATCGGACAGGGCGTCAAGACGATGCTCCCGATGCTGGTGGCGGAGGAGCTCGATGCCGACTGGACGCGCGTGACGATCGAACAGGCGGATCTCGACGAAGCGAGCTACGGACCCCAGCGCGCCGGCGGCAGCACGGCGACGCCCACCACTGGGATCCGCTTCGCCGGGCCGGCGCCGCCGGACGTCAGATGCTCGTGGCGGCCGCCGCCCGCAGGTGGAACGTGCCGGGGGGCGAGTGCGAGACCGGGTCGGGCCGCGTCCGGCACCGCGCCTCCGGGCGATCGCTCGGCTACGGCGAGCTTGCGGCCACGGCGGCCACACTGCCGCCGCCGGACCTGAAGAGCGTGGCGCTGAAGGAACCCGGCACCTACACGATTGTCGGCAAGCCGATGCCGGGCATCGACAACCCCGCGATTGTGACCGGCAGGCCGCTCTACGGCATCGACTTCACGCGGCCCGGCATGTTGTGGGCCGTCTTCGAGAAGTGCCCGGTGTTCGGCGGGAAGGTCGCGAGCGCCAACCTCGACCAGGTGAAGACCATGCCCGGCGTCAGGCATGCCTTCATCGTCGAAGGTGGTACCAGCCTGGACGGACTGCTCGGCGGCGTGGCCATCGTCGCCGAGTCGTGGTGGGAAGCCCGCAGTGCCCGCCGTGCGCTGCGCGTGGCATGGAATGAAGGCCCGACGGCACAGCAGTCGAGCGAGGGCTTTGCCCGCACGGCGCGGGAACTCTCGTCGCAGACTCCGGCGCTGGTGCTCTACCGAGATGGCGACGCCGACGGGGCACTTGCCGGTGCGGCCAAGGTCGTCGAGGCCGAGTACGCCTATCCCTTCATCGCGCATGCGCCACTCGAGCCCCAGAACTGCACAGCCGAGGTCATTGGCAGCCGGGTCGAGATCTGGGCACCTACGCAGACGCCGCAGCGGGGGCGCCAGCTCGTGGCCTCGACGCTCGGGGTCAGGGAGAGCGATGTCACCATCCACCTGCAGCGCGCGGGCGGCGGTTTCGGACGGCGCCTGTCGAACGACTACATGGTCGAGGCCGCGTGGATTGCCAGGGTGGCCGGCGCACCGGTCAAGCTGCTGTGGACGCGCGAAGACGACATGCAGCACGACTTCTACCGCCCCGCCGGCTTCCACTTCCTGAAGGGTGGACTCGACGCCTCGGGCGCGCTCGTCGCATGGCGGAATCACTTCGTGAGCTTCGGCGAGAAAGACCAGTTCGCGCCGTCGGCGAACATCGCGCCGACGGAGTTCCCGGCGGGCTTCGTGCCGAACTTCGCCTTCCTTGGATCGCTCATGCCCCTGGGCGTGCCGACCGGGGCGTTGAGGGCGCCGCGCAGCAACGCGTTCTCGTTCGTGTTCCAGTCGTTCCTCGACGAACTGGCGCACGCCGCCGGGAAGGATCCGCTGCAGTTCCGCCTGGACCTGCTGAGTCTTCCGCGCACGCTGGCGGTGGCCGACAACCAGCGTGACAACTTCGACGCCGCGCGGATGCGGGGCGTGCTGCGGCTCGTTGCCCAGAAGTCCGGCTGGGCGTCGCGGAAGGCCTCGACGGGGACTGGCATGGGCGTGGCGTTCCAGTTCAGCCACCGCGGATATTTCGCGGAAGTGGCCGATGTGACCGTCGATCGGTCGGGCGGGCTGCGGGTTCACCAGGTCTGGGTTGCGGGAGACATCGGCAGCCCGATCATCAATCCCAGCATGGCCATCAATCAGGTGCAGGGGTCGGTCATCGACGGGCTTGGCGCGCTGATGGCGCAGGAGATCACCATTGACCGCGGCCGGGCCGTGCAGGCCAACCTTCATGAATCCCCGCTGATGCGGATGAAGCAGGCCCCGGCGGAGATCGAGGTGCACTTCCTCGAGACCCCGTTCCCACCCACGGGACTCGGCGAGCCGGCGCTGCCGCCCATCCTGCCGGCCGTCTGCAATGCGATCTTCGCCGCTACCGGCCGGAGAATCCGCGACCTGCCGCTCTCGCGGCACAGTTTCCACTGGGCATAATCGAGCGGCCGAACACCCCCGGCCTCGGACCCGAGCACCGCGTCATCCTGCGCGGCTCGCCCGACGTCATCCCGTACAGGCTGCGCGGCGACCGGCTCGAGATCATTGCCGTGCGTCGCAGCCGGCAACAGTGACCGGTGCGGCTCTGAAGCACGCCGCCGGCCTCGGGCACTCGGGGATACGCGACGTCACGACCCGGTTCGCCGCCGGCCCGGTTCGCCGCCGGCCCGAGACACTGCCGCGCCGACCGCGAGCCCCGCGTTGCCGCCCGACGAGGAGACGAAGCGCCGCGCGCCGCGGCTTTGCGCGGCCGCCGCCGCAGCGGGGCGGGATTGCCTCCGCTACGCGAACTGGCCCACGCCGGCCACACCGGTGCGCCGGAAGTCGCGTGCGTTTCGGGTCACGATGGTGAGCCCGTGGTGCAGGGCGGTTGCCGCGATCATGCAGCTGTCAAGGAGCTGCAGAAGGCCGGGTCCAGCCGCGGTAGTACAATGCGGTCGTGGCCATCGGCGACGGCACGCTTGTCGACGACAGCGGGTATGGCGACACCAGTCCCGACGCCGAGCGGGTACAGATGGCCATCCTCCGATCCCTGCCGGTCTGGCGCCGTCTCGCCCAGGCCGATCAGCTCTACGAATTGACGACGGCCCTCGCCTTGGCCGACTTGCGGCGCCGCCATCCGCGGGCCGGTGAGACGGATCTGCGCCGGCTGCTGGCGAAGCGCCGCCGGGCAGGCGCGGCGCCGGCCTCCGAGCGCGCGTGACGCCAACCGAGATCGTCCTGCTCGTGGCCCGCACGCTCGAGTCGCTGGACGTGCCGTACGTGCTCGTGGGATCGCTGGCCAGTTCCGCCCGGGGCGTGCCCAGGGCGACCAACGATGCGGACATGGTCGTGGAGCTCCGGCCGGAGCATGTGGCGCCGCTGATCGACCATCTGTCGACAGCCTTCTACGTGGACGCAGACGCGGCGCGGCGGGCCATCGCGCGCGGGCGCAGTTTCAACGCGATCCATCTCGACACCGGCTTCAAGATCGATCTGTTCGTCCCACCGCCGGGTGGGTTCGGGCTCCAGCAGGTCGCCCGCCGCGTCCGCGAAACCGCGCTCGCCGGCGGCGAGCCCGCCGAGCTGGAGATCGCAACCGCCGAGGACGTGGTGCTCGGCAAGCTTCTCTGGTTTCGTGCCGGCGGGATGACATCGGAGCGTCAGTGGCAGGATGTCATCGGCGTCGTCCGCGTGCAGCAGGAGGCGCTGGCTCTCGACTACCTGCGTGCATGGGCCACAACGCTCGAAATCGCCGATCTGCTCGAACGAGCGCTGGCCGAAGGACTGCGCCCAACGACGTCGTGAACTCGCGGGCGGAGCGCCCGATCAGGTCCGGCACGTGGAAGGAGAAGGGCCTGTCGACCGCACCGGGCGTGAAGAAATAGACGGCCGCGAGGGCTACGAAGACGCACCTTCCGCTGGGGATGCGCCCGGATCGACCGGGAAGGCCGGCACCGGGACGACCGGAGGTGGCACGAGCCGATCGCCAGGCCTGTTCGGACGGAGCAGGGCCACCACATCGCTTGGCCGCCACGCGCGCATCCCGTCGAAGTACGAGTACACAACCGGGGTCACCAGCAGCGTCAGCAGCAGACACAGCATCTGCCCGCCGATGATCGTCACGGCCATCGACGCCCGCGATCCCGACCCGGCCCCGCGGCCCAGCGCGATGGGCAGCATCCCGGCGACGATCGAGATCGTCGTCATCAGGATGGGCCGCAGCCGCACGTGATTGGCCTGGATGAGGGCGGTGTGCTTGTCGATCCCTTCGGCGCGCAGCGTGTTGGTGTAGTCCACCTGCAGAATCGAGTTCTTCTTGACGATCCCGAACAGCATCATCAAACCGATGGCGCTGTAGACGTTGATCGTCATCCCGAAGGCCATCAACGTCAGGAGGCCCGCCGGTAGACTCAGGGGCAGCGCCGTCATGATGGTCAGCGGATGGATGAAGGAGTTGAACTGCGACGCCAACACCATGTAGATGAACGCCACGGCGAGGAATACAGCCAGCAGGAAGTCGTTCTGCGCCTCGTCGAGGGTCCGGGCACTGCCGCCAAAGGTGACCTGATAGCCCGCCTTCAGCCCTAGCTCGCCGACCTTGGCCCGGGCCGCCGACAGCGCCTGGCCCAGCGTCGTCCGCTCGCGGTCGATGCTCGCGTTCACCGAGTACTGGCGCATGCGGTTGTAGCGCTCGATCGACGTCGGTGCCCGTTCCATGCTCAGCGTTGCCACGTCGCTCACCCGCACCATGCGGCCGCCGCCCGCCGGCACGAACAGGTCTCCCATCGTGGAGGGATCCCGCCGGTAGGGCTCGTCGAGACGCATCCGCACGGTGTACCGCTCGTCGCCGTCCTGGAAGCGTGACACTTCCTCGCCGCCCACCATCGTCCGCAGGCTCGACGACACGGCGTCGAGAGGCACACCGAGGTCAGCCGCCCGCTGGCGGTCGATGGTGATTCGCAGCTCCGGCTGCGTCGTCTCGAAGCTCGTGTCCGCGTCCGTGACGCCGTCGACCTCGCGGATCTTCTCGAGGAGCGCCTGCGAGTAGATCTGCAGCTGCTCCATGTCTGGCCCCTGCACGATCATGCTCAGGCGGTTCGTGCTGCCGCCGCCCCCGCGACCACCCGCGCTCGATGCCCCCGAGATGTCGGTGCCGCCAGAAACGCTGATCCGGGCGTTCTTGTATTTCGAGAGCATCCGGCGCGTGGCCGCCATCAGCTGCTGCTGCGTCTGCTCCCGCTGCTCGAGTGGCGTCAACTGGATCCAGTAATTGGCGCCGCCCGAGTTCAGCGACGCCATCACGGACACACAGTTCGCGCCGAGCACCTGGCGGATCTCCTGCTCGATCGGCCGGACATACTCGAGGCTGCGCTGGTAGCTCGTCCCGCGCGGCAGGCGCACGTTCACGCTGAACTCGCTCTGGTCGTCGTCCGGCACCAGTTCCTTGCCTACGTACGGGAACAGCAGCACGGCCGAGGCGACGGCGACGGCCGCGATGCCCAGCATCGCGGGGCGGTGCGCCAGCGACCACTCGAGCATGCGGCCGTACCGGCGGTCCACCCACGCGTAGGCGCCCCGCTGCTTCGACTGCGTTGCATGCCCCTGTCGCGCGTCGACAGAGCGCAACCACCACCCGCACAGGGCTGGCGTCAGGGTGAACGAAACAAACATCGAGATCAGGATCGCCGTCGCGGAGGTGAGGCCGAAGCTGTAGAAGTAGCGGCCCACCTGCCCCGTCATGAACGCCACCGGCACGAAGATCACCACGAGCGACAGCGTCGTGGCCATGACGGCCAGCCCGATCTCGCCCGTCGCCTTGATGGCGGCCTCCTTCGGTGACACGCCCTTCTCTTCCACGTATCGGAAGATGTTCTCCAGTACCACGATCGCATCGTCGATGACGATTCCCGTTGCCAGGGACAAGGCGAGCATCGTCATGTTGTTGAGCGTGAAATCCAGCGCCCGCATCACCGTGAAGGTCCCGATGATCGACGTCGGGATCGCGAGGGCCGCGATGGCGGTGACGCGCAGGTTCCGGATGAACAGGAACACGACGAGAGAAGCCAGGATCCCACCCCAGATCAGGTGATGCTGGATCTCCTCGAACGACCTTCGGATGAACAGGGACTGATCGCGCCTCGCCTTCACCCTGATGTCGGCGGGAAGCGTCGCCTGAATCTGCGCCAGGCGCTCCATCACCCGCTCCACGACCGTCACCGTGTTCGTGCCCGACTGCTTGCGGATCGTGAGCGTCACCGCCGATTCGCCGTCGAGCGTGGTCTCACTACGGACCTCCTCGATCGCATCGGTGATGCGCGCGACGTCCTCGAGACGGATCACCGATCCCTCGCGGTAGGCGAGCACGATCTTGTTGAAGTCCCGCACGCTCCGCAGCCGGCCCATCGTGCGCATCGAGATGTCAGTCGGTCCGGCCGTGAAGCTGCCGCCGGGAATCTCGGTGTTCTGGCGCGCGACGGCCGTGCGCACCTGGTCGGTCGTGAGGCCGTAGGCATTGAGGCGGTTCGGATTCAGCAGGATCTGGATCTCGCGGCGCCGGTCGCCCATGAAACCGACCTCGCCCACGTCGCGCACCGTCTCGAGCACCTGTTTGATCTGCCGGTCCGCGATGAGCGACACCTCCTTGCGCGAACGCGCCGCCGAGATGACCAGCGTCAAGATTGGCGACGAGTCGGGATCGATCTTCGTGATCCGCGGCGGATCGGTATCGCGCGGGAACTGCCCTTGCACGCCCGCGACCTTGTCGCGCACGTCCTGCGTCGCTGCCTCGATGTCACGCTCGAGGTTGAACGAGATCGTGCAGCGCGCCGAGCCCTGGCTCGAGCTGCACCGCAGCTCATCGATGCCGTTGATCGTGTTGACGGCCGACTCAATCACCTTGGTGACCGACGTCTCCATCTCCTCGGCGCTGGCGCCCGGGAGACCCGCAGACACGGTGACGGTGGGGTAGTCCGTCTTCGGCATCAGGTCGAGGCCGAGTTGGCGGTACGAGAACCACCCCAGGACGACGAGCGCAAGGCTCATCATCACCGCGAAGACCGGGCGCCGGACGCTGACATCCGCGAGTTTCACGGCGTCCCTCCCTGCTTCACGCGCCCTTGCTTCCCGCCGCCGGCCCGGCCGCCGCCGCCCTTCGTCGCTCCGGCACCCGTGCCGCGCTGGCCGCGGCTCTCGCCGCTGGCCCCGGCCCCAGGTGAGGCTTCGGACTCGCCGGGCTTCAGTACGCGCACGCGCACGCCTGTGGCCAGTTCGTTCAGGCGGCTCGTGGCGAGTACCTCATCGCCGGTGAGGCCGCTGGTGATCTCCCACAGATCGCCCTGGCGCACGCCGAGCTCCACCGTGGTCTGTGTGACCGCATCGTCCGTGATGACGTAGACCGACGCCACGCCCGCCAGCACCGAAACGGCGGCGTCCGGCACCGCCGGCACTCCCGCATCGAGCCGCGTCAGGATGACACCCTTGGCGAAGAAGCCGGGCTTGAGCAGCCGATTCGGGTTCTCGACCAACGCTTCGATCGTGAACGTGCGCATCGTCTGGTCCAGGGCAGGACTGACGTAGGCGACCCTGCCGGTGAACACCCGGTCGCCGAACGCCTCGACGCGAAACTGGACCGGCTGGCCGGGCTCGACGATGCCGGCATGGCGCTCCTGCACGCCGGTCCGCAGCTTGAGCGGGTTCATCTGGACGATGGTTGCGACGACGGTCCGCTCCGGGATGTACTCGCCGACTTGGACCGGCCGGTCCGAGACGACGCCCGCAATCGGCGCGCGGACGATGGCGTCGTCGAGCTGCTTGAGCGCAAGGGCGTGGGCGGCCCGGCGGTCCCGGAGCAGTGCCTTGGTGGCGCGGACCGAGTCGAGCGCGGCCTGGTACGACGCCTCCGCGACCTTGTACTTGGTGTCCGCCGCCTGCAGCACCTCGGACGAGGTAATGCCGCGGGCGTTGAGTGCTTTCGCGCGTTCGTAGCTCGCGCGGGCATCGTCACGGTTGGCGGTCGCGGTCCTGACCGACGCAATCTGGTCGTCGGGCAGCGGCACCTCCCCGCCGTCGATCGTGCCGTCCATGCCCAGTTGCGCGCGGGTCTGGAGCAGCGCCGCCTCGGCGCGCTCCAGCGCGAGGCGCAGCTCGCGTGGTTCGATTTCCACGAGCGGCGTCCCAATCGCGACCTCGCGGCCGATCTCAACCAGCACCCGGCGAACCACCCCGGCAGCCTCCGCACCGACTCTTGCCTGATCGGGCGAGAGCAAGGTTCCGGCCAGATCGATCTGGCGCTGGACGCTCATCCGCTGGACGCCAGTCGTCCGAACCGCGACGGCGGACCCCGGGCCGCGGCCCTGGGGCCCGCTCGAGCTGCCGCATCCGGCGGCGAACGTCGCAAGGACGGCAAGCAGCGTCAGCATGGGCCGAGCCGCGCAACATCGAGGGGGCCGCGATGGCGAACGGACGACGACCCGGGCGGGCAGCCGGTGCGGGCGCATGGCAGGCAGACCTCCCGTGGGTCATCGGTTGATGACCACACTTCGGGGGCGGTTGGCACTGTATGTCATACGACGCCAGGCCGCTACCCGTTTCGGAGGGTATCGGGGTCAACGCACGGGCCCGGCATTCCCCGTCGTTCGGGAGGTTCCCTGATCCGGCCAGGTGGCAGAGCCGATGGCGAACAAGCTGGCCGGCGAGCGCACGTACATCACACCGTCCGACAGGGCTGGCGTGGCCATGAGCAGCTCGCCCATCGGATTGGTACGGACGAGTTTGAAGGCGGGCCCCGCCTCGACGACGATGATGTCGCCGTCTTCGCTGGAGAGATAGATGCGGCCGTCGGCCGCGACGGGCGAGGCGCTGAACCCGCTGCCGACCTCCGGCAGCCGCTGTCGGTACAGCTCCTTGCCGGTCTGCAGATCGTAGGCGTCGAGGATCCCGTTGTTGGCCAGGACGTAGAGAATGCCCCGGTAGGCGAGCGGTGTGGGCATGTACGATCCACGGCCCGTTCGACTCCAGGCGATCGCCTCGCTGCTTGCCGCGCCCGCCGGTAGCGTCACGTCGCCGCGGATCCCGGGCCGGATGACGAAGATCGGCCGCTCGGGCCCCCGGCCGCTGGCGACCACGAACAACCCGTCGGCGAAGATCGGCGTGGGCGCGGTGATCTTGGAGCTGCGCCCGAGCCGCCAGCGCTCTTCCCCCGTATGCGGATCGTAGCCGCGGATAAAGTTCGATGCGTTCGTGACGAGCTCCGGCCCGGTTTCCGTGGCCGCGACAGTCGGCGTGCCCCACGAGGGAAGCTCGTCGCGGTCCGTCCTCCACACCGCCTTGCCGGTGGCGGCGTCGAGCGCGAGGATGAACGAATCGGCCTGGGTATCGACCTGCAGAATGACCAGGCCGTCCCAGATGATCGGCGAGCTGGCGGGGCCCCATTCGAACGCCGGCACGTCGTACGCCCCCAGATCCATGCGCCCGAGATCGACTTTCCACAACGGCTGGCCGTCGACATCATACGCGTAGACGCCCTGCGAGCCGAACCAGGCGACGACGAGGCGGCCGTCGGTGGCGGGCGTCGCGCTGGCATAGGTGGATTTGATGTGGCGCTTGTCGATCGGCTCGCCGTCGAAGGCCACGCGCTCCCAGAGGACGCTCCCGCTCCGCTTGTCGATGGCGTAGACGACCCACTTGTGCCGCGAGCGATCGTCGGAGGCGTCGCCATCGCCGTACAGCCCGGGCTTGAAGCTGGCGCCGGCGCGGCTGCTGATCGCCGTCGTCACGAAGATGCGGTTGCCCCAGATGATGGGGCTCGAGTGCGCAAGCCCCGGAATCGGCACCTTCCAGCGGATGTTCGTGCCTGCCGCGCCGTCCCAACTGTCTGGGAGGTGCTGTCCGTCTGCGACGCCGGAAGCCGCCGGGCCTCGGAACGACGGCCAACTGCCTGCGGCGCTTGCCCGCTTGGGGAGCTTGGGTTTGCGGGCGGGCCCGCTGTGCGTGATGCGGCGCACGGGAACGGGGGCAGGCTCATCCGCTGGCCTCCAGGCGCTGCGGTCGATGAGCATCCGCCGCGTCGGACAGTCGTCGGAGATCAGCGCGAAGCTGATGCGTGTCCCCTCGAGGCGATAACGGTACCGGCCGGCAGCGTCGCATCCCGCGCCGCGCAGGCCCGTTGTTGCGATCTCGATCTCTGCTCCGTTGGCCTTCCACGTGCCCTTGAGGGGTGGCCACCCCTGCCCCTCGAGGGAGAAGATCCCGTCGGCGCCGAAGCGGGCCGTGAACGCGCCGTAGGTCAGCGGGACAGTCGGGATCCTGGTCGCACCCGGCGAGCGATCCTGCTGGGCGCGGCCGGCCATCGATGTCAATCCGCACAAGGCCGCGACGATCAGTCGCTGCCGCAACCGCCGAGTTCCACCTACTCCCGACATGGCCGTCGTCTCCCGGGGGTCGCGAGGATCGTGGCACGCCCGGCGCGGCCGGACAAGAGGGAACCTCTCGATTACGGATTGCGGAATGCGGAGTGCGCCGGCGTAATCGGATTGCGGATTGCCGGGTCCCCGGTCCCGCAAATTGCGGAGCCTCGCTCGTGTGATAGAGTCCCGCTTCATGCCCGCCTCCACCGGCGCACCTGCGGCCGGCCCGCGCCTCCGGCGCGCGCTCGGCCGGTGGGACCTGACGGCGATCGGCATCAACCAGGTGATCGGCGGCGCGATCTTCCTCATGCCGTCGCAGGTCGCCGCGCTCGTCGGCGGCTGGAGCCCGATCGCCTTCGTCCTGGCTGGCGCAGCCTCGCTCCTGGTCGCGCTTTGCTTCGCGGAGGCCGGCAGCCGCTTCGAAGGCACCGGCGGCCCGTATCTCTATGTGAAGGCCGCGTTCGGACGGTTCGCGGCGTTCGAAGTCGGCTGGATGCAGTGGTTCACCCGGGCATCGAGCTGGGCCTCGATCGTCAACGGCATCGCCCTAGCCCTCGGCTTCTACTGGCCGGCCATGACGGGCGGGGTCGGTCGCGCGACGATGATCACGGCCCTGACGCTCGTCCTTGCCTACATCAACATCCGCGGCATCAAGCAGAGTTCCTGGGTGATCAACCTCCTGACGATTGGGAAGCTCGTGCCCCTCGGGCTGTTCATCCTGGTTGGCGCGTGGTTCGTCGACCCCGCGCGCCTGGCTCCCGTCGGCGGCGTGTCGATCGAACAGGCGTCCGCCGCGGCGCTGTTGCTCATCTTCGTCTACGGTGGCTACGACGTGGTCCCCGTGCCTGCCGGAGAAGCCCGAAGCCCGCGAAGCGACGTGCCCTTCGCGATGGTGGCGACGATCATCAGCGTCACGGCCGTCATGACCCTGGCGCAGGTCGTAGCCCTCGGTACGCTGCCGGAGCTGGGCGCAAGCCGAACGCCGCTGGCCGACGCGTCCCTACTCTTCATGGGCGCCGCCGGCGCGCTCATCATCGGTGTCGGTTCGGTCGTCTCGATGACCGGGAACAACGCCGGGCAGGTGCTCACGTCGTCCCGTATGCTGTTCGCGCTGGCCGAGCACGGGCAGTTGCCGCGGATCTTCGGCCGCATCCACCCGGTCTACCGCACGCCGGTCAACTCGATCCTGTTCACGACGGCGGTGGCGCTCACGCTCGCGCTGTCGGGCTCGTTCGTCATGCTCGCCGCCGTGAGCGCCGTCGCACGCCTCGTGACCTATACCGGCGCGTGCGCCGCGACGCTCGTCCTTCGGCGGCCGCGCTACGGGGGTACCGTAAAGCACGCGACGTTCGTCGTGCCGGGCGGCCCCGCGGTGCCGGTGCTCGCCATCGTCGTCTCGCTCGCCATTCTGGCCGGGGCTACGAAGGCGCAGCTCATCGGCGGGCTGCTCGCGCTCGCGGCCGGGGCGCTGCTGTTCCTCGTCAACGACCGCCAACGGGGACGCGGCGTGTCGTAGGGGAGCGGCCGCAGAGCCGGGATTCGGGGTTCGGGATTCGGGATCGCGTCGCGCTGGTCGCGCGACCTCGACCTTTCGAATCGCAGGCACGGCGGGTATGTGCGCATTCCGCAATCCGCAATTGCCGGGCGCCGGCTGCTGGCGGGCAGAGCCGTTTGGCGCCGGCGACCCCTGGGTCCCCTGGGGCCCGCAGTAGCCTGAGGGACTTTCGGCCCTGGGAGGCGATGCCGGAAGGGAGAGCGTATGCCACGGTGCGTCGACGTGGTTGCCCGGACTCTGGCCGAAGCCGGGATCACACGGATGTTCGGGCTGCCCGGCGGCGAGATCCTCGACCTCATCGAAGCCGCGCGCCGCATCGGCATCGAGTTCGTCCTGACTCGTCACGAGGCGGCGGCCTCGTTCATGGCCGACGTGACGGGCCAGATCCAGCGGCGGCCTGGCGTCTGCGTGTCAACGCTCGGCCCTGGCGCCGTCAACATGACGCTCGGGGTTGCCAATGCCTACCTGGATCGATCCCCCGTCCTGGCCATCACGGCCACGCTCGCCCGGTCGGCCGCACCGTTCACCACCCACCAGCACCTGGACCTCGAGGCCCTGTACCGGCCGATCACGAAGCTGAGCGTGACACTGGATGGTCAGGACACCGCCGCCAAGGTCCGGCGCGCGTGGCGCTGCGCGGTGGAGCCTCGGATGGGACCGGTGCACATCGCGATTCCGAGCGACGTCGCCCGGGCTGAGGATCGCGAGGTCCGGGCGCCAGAGTCGATCGCGCTCGATCCGCCTGCCGTACCGGCTCCGCCGCCGGATGCCATCCGCACGCTGGCGGCCGAGATCCGCGGCGCGCGGCGGCCGGTCGTCATCTTGGGACTCGACCTCGATCCGGCGACCGCGCCAGGACCCGTTCGCGCGTTCGTCGAACACCTGGGCGCTCCCGTCTTCGTCACCCCCAAGGCAAAGGGCATCCTGCCGGAGGATCATCCGCTGTTCTTCGGCGTCTGTGCTGGCGTGTCGGCCGATCCCGTCATCGTCGATTCCTTCGGACGTGCCGACCTGCTCGTCGGCATCGGGTTCGATCCGGTGGAGTCCGACAAGCTGTGGCACCAGACCATGAAACTGGTGTCGCTTGCGCCGGTGACCATCGCCGCCGGCGCGTATCGGCCCCACGCCGAGGCCGTCGGCGACATCGCCCGTGGGTTGGAAGCGCTCTCTGCGACGCCATTCGAGGCGTTCGAGTGGCAGGACGATCGGCTGGCGGCGTTCAGGGAGCGAATGCGACAGGCGTTGTGCCCCCACCGCACCCCTGGGGCGCGACTGTCGCCGACGCTTGTGACCGAGCGCCTCCGTGAGCTGTTGCCCCGCGACACGATCCTGACCACCGATGTCGGGGCGGTGAAGTTCGTGGTCTCGCAGGTCTGGCGGGCATTCGAACCGCTCACGTTCTTCGAATCGAATGGTCTGTCGTCGATGAGCTACGGCTTTCCCGCGGCGATGGCCGCTAGACTCCTGTTTCCCGGTCGCCCGGTCGTCTGCACGATTGGCGACGGCGGCCTCGGCATGACTATGGCGGAGATCGAAACCTGCGTGCGGCACGGGATCCATTTCGTCACGATCGTCTACAACGACGATGGGCTGAGTCTGATCCGGGTGGTGCAGGAGAACCGGGGGTATGTGGACTACGGGGTCGGCTACCGGCCCGTTGACTTTGCGGCCGTGGCCCGGGCGCACGGCGCCTGGGGACGTCGCGTCGCGTCTCTCGACGACCTGACCGACGCGGTGAGGGAGGCGATCGGGCGAGACTGCCCGTCGGTCATCGACGTGCCGATCGATCCGGCCGAGTACCGGGCGCATCTGGCGCCCGCGCGGGCGGCGGGCTAGAGGGGGCGAGAGGGGAATGCGGCATGCGAAATGGGGAATGCTCCCCGCAATCGCGGAATGTCGGTAGTCGTCGAATCACGGGACGGAGGCCGGTCTTCAGACCCGGCAGGGCATTGACAGCGGATGTGGCTTTGTGCATACTAGTTTGTGGTACAGACTAGTTTGCATATGGAGGCACCCGTGACCACACCCGCCCAGCTCCGCGACCTCGAAGATCGGCATCCTGAGCCTCGCCTTCGTCGTCGCCTCCGTGCGGCAGAAGGCGCCACACTTCCTCGCGCTGGCCGGCGTCGCCCTCGCGCTCGGAGCCGCCTTCGCCGTGCTGAAGCTCGGCTGGCCCGCCATGAGTTGGCTGTTCGTCTGGCTCGGCGTGGCGGCCGCGGCCCTGGGCGCGTGGCGGCTGCGCCGGTACCTTCGGGAGCATCCCGCGGAGGCCCGGGTGTGACCGACATCGATCGCGTCATCCACGAGCCGGCGCGGCTCCTCGTCATGGCGTTGCTCAATGGCGTGAAGGAAGCCGACTTCCTCTGGCTGCTCAACCAGAGCGGCCTCACCAAGGGCAACCTTTCGAGTCACCTCTCGAAACTCGAAGAGGCGGGCTACGTCGAAATCGACAAGACGTTCCGCGGCAAGGTGCCGCTCACGCTGCTGCGGCTCACACGGTCGGGCCGCTCGGCCTTCGGCGCCTACCGAAAGACGATGGGCGGGCTGTTGGCGAAGGCAAGCGGGGCGTGAAACTCCTCGAGTGGTCCGGACGTCCGTGGAGCGATCGCATCCTCGGCCATCGCTGCCTTCCCGCCGCGCTCGCGGCAGGCGCCGTCCTGCTGGCCTCACCGTCGCTGTGGCTCGGACTCCAACTCGACGATCACCTGCTGCGCCTGGCCCTCACCGCTCCGCCGCCATTCCCCACGTGGTCGAAGGGGCCCTTCGATGCCTTCGCGTTCTTCACGGGCGATCTCACCCTGAACCGCCAGTACGTCGACACGGGCGTCCTCCCCTGGTGGACGCGTCCCGACTTCCGCGTGGCGTTCTTCAGGCCGCTGGCTGGGCTGACTCACTGGATCGACTTCCGGTGCTGGCCGGCGTTTCCGGCGATGATGCACCTGCAGTCCCTTCTCTGGCTCGCGGGGATGGTGGCCGCCGCCAGCGTCCTCTTCCGGCGCGTGCTCGGCCCGGCTCGGGTTGCCGGCCTGGCTGCCCTCCTCTTCGCTCTCGACGATGGGCACGGGCTGCCGGCCGTGTGGCTGGCCAATCGCAATGCGAGCATCGCGGTGTTGTTCGGTATCGTGGCGCTCATCGCGCACGACGCGTGGCGCCGCGCGGCCTCGCGCGCGGCTCTGGCGCTGTCGCTCGTCGCGCTGCTCCTGTCGCTCGCGGGCAGCGAGCTCGGGATCGCCACCTGCGCCTACCTCTTCGCCTACGCCGTGTTCATGGACGCCGGCACGTGGCAGAGACGCGCGATGTCATTGCTGCCGGCCGCCTCGGCCGCGTCGCTCTGGGTCGTGCTCTACCGGTGGTTCGGCTTCGGCGCCCAGGGATCGGGTCTCTATGTCGATCCCGGAGATGTCGCTGCGTTTCTGCCGCGCGTGGCCGAACGCGGGCCGGTACTCCTGTTCGGACAGTGGTTCCTCAACCCTGACGCGTACATCTTTCTCTCTCAGGAGGCCGCCCACGTCATGTGGCTCGTGGCGTGCGGGCTCGTCGCCGGACTGGCGATCGTGATGTGGCCGCTCCTCAGACGGGACCGCGCGGCGCGCTTCCTGGGCCTGGGGATGATCCTGTCCGCCATTCCGGCGTGCGGGACGTTTCCGAGCGGCCGGCTCCTCGTGTTCGCCGGCATCGGCGGCGCGGGCCTGCTCGCGATATTCCTCGCGGCGTGGATCGACCGGTCACCCTGGTTCCCGACGACCGCTGCCTGGCGTGCGCCGGCGGGCGTCGCGTGCTGGGTGTTCCTGGTGCTGCACGTGATCGTCGCGCCCGTCGGGCTTGCCAACACCGCGCGGGCCCTCGCCGTCATTGGCGCGGTGCCGGTCCGCGCAGCCGCGAGTTTGCCCGCGGGTCCGGCCGTGCGCGATCAGCAGGTGATCGTCGTCAACGTGCCGAGCTTCTTTGCGTCGGTCTTCGGTCCGACGCTCAACCTGCTCGATGGCAGGCCGCTGCCCCGGCGGATGCTCGTGCTCGCGTCGGGCATCCATCCCGCGCGGGTCAGCAGGCCGTCGAGGAACGTGCTGGTCATCCGGCCTGCGGGCGGCTTTCTGGCACCGCCAGGCGTCCCGAGGCCCGGCGGGGAGGCATCGCACGCCGCCACCGACACGGGCTACGCCCACCAGATGCTGGACCTGCTGTACCGCGACGCCACGCCGTTCCGAGTCGGAGATCGCGTCGAGCTCTCGGGACTCGTGGTCGAGGTCACGGCCGTGACCGGCGATGGCCGCCCGGCGGAAGCAGCTTTCACCTTCGCGACCGATCTCGACGATCCGTCGCTGCGCTGGCTGCGATGGGACGATGGGATCTACGTGCCGTTCACCATGCCGCGCGTCGGCGAGAGCGTCGGCGTGCCCGCCGCCACCGTGTCGCTGGGCGCCTCGACTCGCCAGTCCGGGAGTAGCCGGGCGGCCGGTGCTAGACCGCAAACCCTGGGAGATTGCGGACCAGCGCCTCGGCCTGTATCTCCTCCTTGAGGTAAAGCTGCACGTAGGCCTGGAGGCTGTCCTGGGGAACCCTGCACGGCGTCCTGTCAGAAGCCGAGAAGATCGATCGTGGGCGCAGCCGGACTCGCCCAAGGGAGCATCCCGTGACGATTGGTATGTCTCTGAAGCCCGTGCCGCTCAGGGCTCTGCTCGTCGCGCTGATGGCCATGACGGTGGCCGTGACGGCGGCTGTGTTCTGGCCCGAAGAACTGCTCGACCGGCAAGGACTGGCCGCCGGGCTCGCCCTGATTCCGGCGCTCCTCCTCGCGCACTACCGAGGCTGGGCGGTCCCATCGCTCCTCCTGGGCGCTGCCCTCGCCGTTCTCTGCATCTCGAGCGTCCTGTTCCTGGGCCTCGGCGTGGTCCTTCGTGGCTCGCTTCTCGTCCCGATCGTGCTGACACCGTATGTGGCGATTGCGCTTGGCGCCGGCTGGGCTGGCGAGATTCGGCGGTCCCAGGCTGAGCTTCGAGCCACCCAGCTCCAGTTGATCCAATCGGAGAAGCTCGACTCGCTCGGCCGGATGGCCGCAGGCGTGGCTCACGAAGTCAAGAACCCACTCATGATGATTCTGACCGGCGTCAAGATCCTGTCGAAGCGTCTGGCGAACGCGGATGAATCGACCAGACTGCTCCTGCAGGACATGACGGACGCCGTGGAGCGCGCAGACAGGATCATCGGCGGGTTGCTGAGCTACTCCAGGAATCAGGCCCTCGAGCGTGCGCCGCTCGACCTCGGTGCCGCGATTGAGAGATCGCTGCTGCTCGTCAAGCACCAACTTGACACGGGCAGGATAGCGGTCGTCAAGGACCTCGACTCCGCGATGCCAGCGTTGACGCTCGACGGGTTCAAGATCCAGCAGGTGTTCGTCAATCTACTCACGAACGCGATTCAGGCCATTGGACACGATGGCGAGATCCGTATTCGGGCGTGTGTGGAAGCGCTGCCGCGCGGAAAGAACGTCGGGTACCGGACGACCGACGCGTACAGGCCCGGGGAGCGCGTCGCCGTGGTCCGGATTGAAGACACGGGTCCCGGGATCCCCGACGAGCGGCTTGCCAAGGTCTTCGACCCGTTCTTCACCACCAAGCCACCTGGCAGCGGCACGGGTCTCGGCTTGTCGGTGTCGCGCCAGATTGTGGAGATGCATGGGGGCACGATCGAGATTGGCAACCGTGACGCCGGTGGTGCGCGGGTCACGATCAGATTCAAGCTTGAACAGAAGACGGAGCCGCAACATGACCAGGAAGCGAAGGATTCTGCTCGTCGACGACGAGGTCAGCATCACGCGGGCGCTGGCGTTGTACCTTGAGGAGAACGGCGGCTGCGATGTCCGAGTCGAGAACGCCGGCAAGCGCGCGCTGGCCACGGCGCGCGAGTTCGAACCCGACGTGATCTTCCTCGACATCGTGATGCCAGACGCGGACGGTTCGACGCTGGCTGCCGAGATGCAGGCCGATCCCGCACTGCAGAGGACGCCGATTGTGTTCCTCACGGCCCTCGTGTCCAGGCACGAGACCGGTGGTGCGCTGATGGAGATCGGGGGACACCCGTTCCTTGCGAAGCCTGTTGATCCAGACACTGTGCTCGCGTACGTCGAGAGGTTCGGCCGAGCCTAACGCCCCAGGCCGACACCACTGCGGCGGCCCCTCACACCACCGTGCGCGGCAGCAGCGGATTGAGGTGCATGGTCAAGTCGTAGACCGACACCTTGCACGCCGCCGACACGTCCTCGGGCCTCGCCCCGTCCTCCCACCCGAATAGCGTGGCCGTATCGCCGATGGCGGCCGCTGGCGCGTCGCCAATCTCGACGATCGTGTGGCTGGCCGAGACCGTGGCGATGACTGGGTACAGCGCGCCGTTGATGAGGACGCGTGCGCCCTGGGCGGCCGCGCGCGGCCAGCCATCGGCGTGGCCGACGCTCAGCGTGGCGACCCACACGGGGTTCGCGGCGACGTACGCGCGGTTGTAGCCGGCGGTATCGCCCTTCGCGAGGCGTTTCACGTACGCCACGCGCGCCTTCAGGCTGAGGGCGGGACGCAAGTCCATGACGCCCGCCGCGCGGAAGTCCGGCTCCGGATAGATGCCGAAGATCGCCATCCCGGGCCTGACCGCGTCGAGAAAGGCGTCGGGCCTCTGGAAGAGGCCGAACGTCGATGCTGCGTGGCGGAAGCCGAACGCGACCCCGTCGTGGCGAAGCACGGCGAGGAGCGCGTTGAAGCGCGCCAGCTGCTCGATGTCGAGCTGCGGGTCCTCGGTGAAGGTCATCATCGTGCTCGCGATGCGGACCGAGGAGCGGGCGGCGAGATCGCGGATGAGGACGGTCGCTTCCCTGACCGGCACGCCCACGCGGCCGATGCCCGTGTCGACGCAGACGTGGATGGCCACTGCCTGCTGCTGCCGGGCGGCGATCCGATCGAAGGTGTCACCGATGGGCGTGTACACCATCGGCTCGATACGCAGGCGCAACGCCTCGTCGAGCCCCGCCATGTCGAGCGGTCCCATCAGCAGGACCGGCTTCCTGATGCCCGCCTCGCGCAGGGCGACAGCCTCGCTGAGCTTGACGACCGCGAGCATGGCCACGCCGGGGAGCGTCTCGAGGATCTTCCCGACGATGGCTGTGCCGCAGCCGTATCCGTTGTTCTTGATGACCGCGACAATGGGTCGGCCGCCGACGCGCCTGCGGACTTCGGCGACGTTGTGGGCGAGGTGGGCGGCGTTGATCTCGACGCGGGGATCGAACGCCGAGTCGCGGACGTGCGTGACCGTGCGTGCAGGCGATGGCTGGGCCGCCGCCGGCTGCTGTCGGCGGACGTGCGCGGCCCGCGACGTCGCGGGCCAAGCGGCGGCGCCCCCAGCGGCGGCCAGCACACGCTTCAGGACCTGGCGGCGAGTGGGCATGGTTCCTCCCCTGGGGCGCCTCGGTGACGTGGCGCGCGGGGCGTTCCGGTACGGGCCCGCCCTGCGGCGCGCCCCCCGCGCGCGGGAGCAGCGTGGCACAGATTGGGGACGCGGGCAAGACGCGCGGTAGTAGAATCCCCACGTCAAGGAGGCAGCCCATGAGGTCCTGGGGCAGAGCGATCGGCTTTGGCGTCCTCGCGTGGTTCATCCCGTTCGCCGTCGCGTTCCTCGTGTTTCCGCTCCACGAGCCCGCGCGGCCCGTGTTCGAGTCCATCATGGCGGTCGCCGTGACGGGAACGGCGGTGATCCTGGCCCTGGCATACCTGAAGCGCGCCCAGGACCTCAAACCGTCCCAGGGCCTGATCCTGGGCGCCCTCTGGCTGGCCATCTCCATCCTGATTGATGCGCCCCTCATGCTGCTGGGCGGGCCGATGCAGATGTCGGTTGGCGCGTACCTCGGCGACATCGGGCTCACCTATGTCTGCATCCCGCTCGTGACATGGGGACTCGCATCGTCGCGAACCATAGGCACACCCGCGGCGTGACGCGCGGCGACGCGTCTCCCGGAGGTGGTTGCGGCCGAATCGTCTTCCGGCTTCATCGCGCACGAGGTCCGGGCGTGTCGGCCCGTCGCCGCGGTGCGCCATCCGAGGCCTGAGGTCGCCGGAGGATCAGGTGTCCAGTACGACGCCGGCCGCCATCCTGTTCGAGCGTTACCTCGCCGTGCTCGGCGTGCGGGCGCGGCACCCTTCCTTGGACGCCCTCGCGGAGCTGACGGCGGCCCACCTGGCGCGCGTCCCTTTCGAGAACGCCTCAAAGCTTCTCGGCCGGCACGATCCCTCACGTCGCGGCGTGCCAGACCTCGCGCGGTACCTCGATGGCATCGAGCAGTGCCGCTTCGGTGGCACGTGCTATGCCAACAACTTCCATCTCCACCGGTTGCTCGTCCATCTGGGCTACGCCGCCACCCTCTGCGGCGCGGACATGTCGGCGCCCAACGTCCACATCGTCAACGTCGTCTCGCTCGACGGGCGCCGCTACCTGGCCGACGTCGGCTACGGCGCGCCGCTCGTCGAGCCGCTGGCGATGGACGCCGCGGACGCACGCGAGATCGCGTGGGGGCCGTTCCGCTACGTGTTCCGGCCGCGCGGTTGCGACGGCCGAGCCGGCCTCGAGATGTACTGCGACGGCACACGCGGCGGCGGCTACGTCGTCAATCCGGCGGCGCGGCGCATCGAGGAGTTCGCCGGCGTCATCGCCGAGTCGTTCGACCCCCGGGCGACGTTCATGAACGCCCTGTTCGTCGCCCGGTTCGGCGAGCCTCGTCCGGCGATGGTGAGGAACCTCACGCTGATCCAGGCGTCGGGATCGACCTGGCGTGCCACGTCGATCGTGAGCCCGGACGATCTGCCGCGAGTCGTCGCACGCGAGTTTGGCATGCCGGGCGACCTCGTGCGCCGGGCGCTCGACGGCGTCCGCCTGACACACTCGTTGTAGGACGCGCGCCGCCGTCGGACTGATGTCTTCCGCGAGTGTGCAACGGCCGTTGATCGCCGCCGGCCGGGCGCCTACCCTGAAGCCCAGGAGGCTTCATGGACGACCGCCGAGTCTTGGCGTTGGGTCTGATCACCCTCTCCTTCGGCGGGTGCGCATCGTCGCTGCGCACGTTCGGCGGCGATGCCAGGCCGATCGTAGGCGTTCCCGTGGCGACTCCGGTGCTGGTCCGCATCACCGAGACGACGAGCTTCGAGGTCGATCCCGCCAATCCCGGGTACCAGGCCTACTGCACTGACGAAACGACCTCCCGGTACGAGTTCCTGGCCGTCGGTGAGCGAGCCTATGTGGCCTTCCGCCCGGCCATGTTCGGCAAGGGCGAATTCAGACTGGAACTGACACCGTCGGGCGCGCTGAAGTCCGTGTCGGTGAACTCGGACGCGACGGCGGGCGCCGACACGGTCGGGGAGCTGCTGGCCGCCGCGCTGCCGTTCGTTGCCGCGCCGAAGGCGGCGGCCGACACGAAGGCGGCGCTGCCGGCCGGCGAGACCGCACAGAAGATCAAGGAGAGGTACTGCCTCAAGACAGGAAGCCAGGTCACTCGGATCGAACGCGTCCAGATCGCCGACGCCCGCTAGACGTCTTCAAGGCCCGAATCTCATGCAGATGAGTCAAGTTTCCGTCCCCGGCCTTCAAGACGTCTACGCCCCGCCGCAGGCGGGGCAAAGCCAACACTGTGGTCTAGCGAGGCGGAGCCGCCCCCACACGCCTCGGCGGTCTGAGGCGGAGCCTCGCTAGTGCCCTGGAACCGTGATGCCTTGCAGAAGTCCCGGAGCGCGGCGCCCGGCTGGCCAGGCGCGACGACTGAGCATACTCCCGGTATGTGAGGGAGGAGCAACGCCGCCAGGCGGGATGCCC
>JBFMFH010000083.1:0-61778 GCA_040752275.1 Acidobacteriota bacterium | reverse complement strand
GCGGACCGCGACGAGCTCGGCGATCGACTCCCCGACCGCGTCGGCCGTGGCGCCGGTCTCCACGGTTGTGGCCAGCACGAACGGGCCTGGAAGCTGCCGGAAGTCGAAGGACGTCCGAGCCCCGTAGGTGAACCCCCGGCGCTCACGCAGGTTCATGTTGATCCGGCTCACGAACTGCCCGCCCAGGACGGCGTTGAGCAGCACGAGGGCGTGGTAGTCCGGCGTACTCCTGGCGGCGGCCACATGGCCGATTCTGAGCTCCGTCTGGGCCGCGCCGGGACGATCGAGGATGACGAGTCTCGCACCCCGTGTCTCGACCGCCGGCGGCCTGAACTGCGTGACCGACTCCGGCGCTGTGACCCAGTTCCGGAAGGCCTCGTCGACCGCCTGGACCACTTCGTGTTCGTGGACATCGCCCACCGCAATGAGTGTCGCCCGGCCCGGCCGATAAGCCGCGCGGTGAAACGCCTCGACGTCCGACGTGGTCATGGCTTCCAGCGCGCGCGTCGATCCAACCGCCAGGTGGCCGTACGGATGGTCGCCGTACAGCGCGGCCGCGAAGGCCTGTTCGGCGAGGGCCGAGGGCACGTCCCTGAGCTGGCGCAGCCTGTTGAGGCGCAGTGTGCGTACCCGCTCGACGTCCGCCACATCCAGACGCGGACGGACGACGATGTCCCCCAGGAGGTGCAGGGCTTCGGCGAGATGACGGCGAAGCACGGTGAGACCGACGGTGACCGAGTCAGGCCCGATCTGCGTGTCGAGCTCGGTGCCCAGGCGTGCGAGCGCTTCGGTCATGTCGATGGCCGATCGATCGCCCGAGCCCTCGTCAAGCATGTCCGCCGTCAAAGCCGCCAGCCCGTGCCGGCCGGCAGGATCGTCGGCCGAGCCGGCCGCGACGACGAGCAGGATCGACACGAGCGGCAGCCGGGGACGCTCGATGGTCCAGATGCCGAGGCCGTTCGCCAACTTCGCCTTGGCGGCGATCGGGAAATGGAATGCCGGCTCGGCGGCGATCTCCGGCAGGCGGCTGCGATCGACGCCGCTCACGAGACCTCCACGGCTTGGCTGTCCGGGGCGGCGGTGGCGCGCCGGCCGGATGGAACCACGCTCAGCGTGACCCGGTCGGCGGCGGCCAGGAACCGGCGTGCCGACTCGCGCATCGAGGCCACCTCCGCGTCCGTATAGCGGGCGAGATCGTGGCCGAACCACCCCGGGTCGCCCCGATGGACGTTATAGCCGTTCAGCTGGTCGGCCTTGCCGCCAAACCCGCCGACGTGTTCCAGCCGGGACCAGAAGGCCGACTCCGTCAGCGCCACGGAGCGATCGCGCTCCTCTGAGGTTGGCCCCTGATCGGCGAGACGGGCCACCTCCTCCATGATTGCCCCCTCCAGTGTCTCGAGTGTCGTGCCGGGCACGGCCGTTGCGGCGATCTGGAAGAACCCGCCCAGCTCGCGCGAGGCCTGGTACGCGGAGACGTCGGTTGCGACGCGCTGTTCGTACACGAGCCGGCGGTAGAGCCGCGAGGCCTTGCCGCCGCCGAGCACGTTGGCCAGCAGGTCGCACTCCGCGTCGCCGTCCGTGAAGAGGGCGGGCGTCAGCCAGGCGAGGTACAGGCGCGGCAACTCGACACGGTCTTCGAGGACCAGGCGCCGTGGCGCCAGCGCCGAGGGCGCCGGCTCGGCGGCGCCTGGCTTCTCGCCCGGCGGGATGTCGCCGAAGTACCTCTCGACGAGTTCGAGCGCGTGCGTGTGGCTGATGTCTCCAGCAAGGGCCAGCGAGGCATTGGCCGGGTGGTAGAAGCGGCGGAAGAAGGCGTGCACCTCGGCCAGCGACGCGGCGCGCAGATCGTCAGGCGACCCGATGGTCATCCAGCTGTACGGGTGCGCGGCGGGAAAGAGCGCGGCCATCAAGGCTACGGGGGCAAGGCCATAGGGCCGGTTCTCGTAGTTCTGCCGCCGCTCGTTCAGCACCACGTCCCGCTGGTTGTGGAACTTCTCGTCGGTGAGCGCGGGCAGCAGGTGTCCCATCCGATCGGATTCCATCCAGACCGCAAGCTCGACGGCGTTCGACGGGACCACCTCCCAGTAGTTCGTCCTGTCGGTGTTGGTCGATCCGTTCAGCTGGCCTCCGGCACGCTGGATCGGCTCGAAGTAGCTGCCGTCGTGGTGGGCGGAACCCTCGAACATCAGGTGTTCGAAGAGATGGGCGAAGCCGGTGCGTCCCGGCGCCTCGTCTTTCGATCCGACGTGGTACCAGACATTCACCGCCACGATGGGGCACGAATGATCCTCGTGCACGATGACGTCGAGACGGTTCCCGAGGGTCTGGCGGCGATAGGGGATGTCAAAGGTCGTGTGCGTCAAAGGTTGATCCGTGATGCGCCTGCCGGCGGTTATGATGGGAACGAACCCTCACGGCCATCGTATAGGTACTCGCGGCTCATGGTAAACGGTTGGCAGGCCTGGCGCATGCTCGCCCTCGTGGGAGTGGCCGAGCTCCTGGCAATGACGCCGTGGTTCTCGGCGACGGCCGTCGCACCGGCCCTCGTGTCCGAGTACCATCTCACAGGCGCGCAGGCGGCGTGGCTGACCATGGCGGTGCAGGGAGGATTCGTCGCCGGCACCATCGTCAGCGCGCTGCTCAATCTGTCGGATCTGATCAGCGCACGCTGGGTGTTCGCCATCGGATGCGCCGGTGCGGCGATGGCCAACACTCTCGTGACGAGAGCGCCTACGCCCGTCGAGGCGGTCGCCTGGCGTTTCGCGACCGGCAGCGCCCTGGCGCTGGTCTACCCGCCTGCCATGAAGATCGTCGCGGGCTGGTTCACGCGGGGCCGGGGCGCCGCGCTCGGCATCCTCATCGGCGCCCTGACGCTGGGCAAGGCGGTCCCGTACCTGCTGGCCGGGATCTCCGACGGGTCCTGGCGCACGCTGATGCTGCTGGCGTCGCTGCTGGCGGCGGCTGGAGGACTGCTCGTCGTGCTCACGGTGCGCGACGGCCCGTACGTGGCCGCGAGCGCTCCCTTCGAGCCGGCCGCTGCCATCAAGGTGTTCCGGCGCCGGGCACCGCGCCTGGCGGTGCTCGGGTATCTCGGCCACATGTGGGAGCTCTACTCCATGTGGACGTGGATTGGCGTCTACGTGTCCGCCGCCCTGATTGTCAGGTCGTACCCGCGGCCCGATCACCTCGGCTCGCTCGCGGCGTTCACGGCCGTGGGTGCCGGAGCGGCCGGATGCGTCGTGGCCGGCTTCTATGCGGACCGACTCGGCCGCGCACGCGTCGCCGCGTGGGCGATGATGGTCAGTGCCACGTGCACGGCGCTCACCGCGGTCGCCTTCCAAGCGTCCGTCGTCGTGCTGTTCGTGCTGGTGGCCATCTGGGGATTCGCCGTCGTGGCAGATTCTGCGCAGTTCTCGGCTATCGTGTCCGAGACGAGCCCGGAGGAGCACGTGGGCACGGCGCTGACCGTGCAGACGTGCCTCGGCTTCCTGTTGACGATGTTCTCGATCAGGCTCGTGTCGGCCGTCGCCGGCTGGATCGGCTGGCAGTGGGCGTTCCTGGTCGTGTTGCCCGGGCCGGTGCTCGGCGTCCAGGCGATGCTGGCGATGATGCACCCGAAACTGGAGCGAGGTTGACGTGATTGACGTCACGAACCTGCGGAAGACCTTCGGCGAGATCGAGGCTCTCAGAGGGATCTCGTTCCGGGTGAGTGCGGGGGAGATCTATGGCCTGCTCGGGCCCAACGGCGCCGGCAAGTCGACGGCGATCGGGATTCTGTGCGGACTGGTGAAGCCGGATGCGGGCCAGGCGCTGCTCAACGGGATCGACGTGGTGCGCCGGAGCGTGGACGCCCGGCGCGTGCTCGGCGTCGTGCCGCAGGAAGTCGCGCTCTACACCGAGTTCTCCGCGCGCGACAACCTCCGGTTCTTCGGTCAGCTGTACGGTCTCGAGGGGCAGGACCTGCAGCGCCGCATCGACGCCGTGCTCGAGCGCGTCAGCCTGCAGGACCGGGCCCGGGAGCCGATCGAGAGATATTCGGGCGGCATGCTCCGCCGGTTGAACATCGCGGCCGGCCTCATGCACGACCCGAAGGTGGTGCTGATGGACGAGCCGACGGTCGGTCTCGATCCGCAGACGCGCGCGAGCATCCTGGACCTTGTGCGGTCGATCTCGGCATCCGGGTCGACGGTGGTCTACACGACCCATTACCTCGACGAGGCCGAGCGGCTGTGCGATCGCCTGGGAATCATCGATCACGGCGCCATCCTCGCCGAGGGCACCCTGCAGGAGCTGCGGCGGGCCGCGGGCGAGCGCGAGATCATCGCCCTGCGCGGCGCATTCCGTCCGGAGGCCGTGGCCGTCGAGCTGCAGCGCCACCCGCGCTTCGAGTTGATCAGGGCGTCAGAGGCCGAATTGCTCCTGACGGTTGAGCGGGCCGAGCGGGAAGTCGCGGCCGTCCTGGACGTGGCGGCCGGCCTCGGGGAGGTCCGCGAGGTTGCCATCCGCCAGCCGAGCCTCGAGAACCTGTTCATCAAGCTGACAGGACGGGAGCTGCGGGAGTAGGACACTGACAGAAGACAGAAGACAGAAGACAGAAGACAGAAGGCGCGAGGTCGCTGGTCGGCTGCGTGACCTGCGCCATGTCGGCGTGAGGCCGCGCCGACAACTGCTTATGCGCGAGACCGTGATCATCGCCCGTCATCACCTGCGCCGGCTGGTGCGCAACCCGGGACTGGTCCTGCTGTTGATGGCCATTCCCGTCACGCTGGCCGTCATCGAGTACGGCGCCTTCGGGCAGATTGCGGCGCAGGGGAAGCTCCCGCCTGTCAAGGTACTGTTCCTCGACGAGGACGACACCCTGCTATCCGGCGCAGTTCCGCAAGTGTTCTCGGGCGGGCCGGCCAAGGATCTTTTCGAGCTGGCGCAGGCAAACAGCCGTGATGAGGCCCGTGAGCAGTTCACACGGGGCCAGGCGGCTGCCTTGATCGTCGTGCCCGAGGGCTTCCAGGATGCCTTGCTCGCCGGTGATCGTGCCGAGTTGGTACTCTACAAGAACCCCATCCAGACGATCGGGCCCGAGATTGCCCGCAGCATGGTCGAGATGACGACCGTGATTGGCAACGGGTTGTACGGCCACGCGGTGGAACCGATCCGGAAGATCCGCGCCCTGATGGACGCCAATCGCGAACCGACGTCCGAGGAGGTGGCAGCCATCTCGACCGGGTTCTTCGAAGCCGGCCGGCGGATCGGCAGTCTGCAGGGCCTGGAGAATCTCTCGGTTCCGGTTCAGCGTCCGACCCGGGCCGAGGCCCAGACAGGATTCGGTGCGGACCCCAGGGTGTTCTTCGCCTACATGTTCCCCGGCCTGGTCATCTTCGGCCTGCTGTTCATTGCGCAGGCGCTCGCGCTGCGCCTGCTGCGCGATCGGATGCGCGGGTTGCAGCGGCGTCTAGTCATGACGCCGGCACCCGCGGGCGCGGTGATCGGCGGCAGCGTGATCTTCATGCTCGTCGCGCTGCTATGCCTGCTGCTGCTCCTGGCGGCCGTCGGCGCGGTGGTGTTCCGCATCCAGCTCCGGGATCCGCTGGCCCTGCTGGCGATCGCGTTCGGGTTCACGATCTTTGCCGCCGGACTCCACCTGCTGTCGATCGCGCTCGCGAAGAGCGATCGGAGCGCGTCGTTTGTCGGCGGCGTTGTGGTGCTCGTGCTGTCGCTCGTCGGCGGCACGTTCGTTCCGGCGGAGACGTTTCCCCCGTTCTTGCAGCAGGTGGCCATGCTCGTGCCCAACGGCGCGGCGCAGCAGGGCTTCATCGATGTGCTCGTGAACCAGCGGCCGCTTGCCGAACTGGGTGTGCGCCTCCTGCCCACCTGGGCGTGGGGGGTCGCCGCACTTGGGTTGGCCGTGTTCGTCGAACGACGGCGGATGAGGAGCTGACCGATGCGACGCGTGGCGGTCATCGCGTGGTACGACCTGAAGCGGGTCCTGCGCGAGCGCGAGGCCCTGTTCTGGATCTTCGTCGGCCCGCTCATTTTCACCGTGTTCTTCGGCCTGTTGTTCCAGCCGAGGCCGGCGCAGCGCCCGCGCCTGGCGATCGTCAACCATGACACCACGGCCGAGGTGGCGCAATCGCTCGCGCGGATGCTCGAAGACGATGGCGTGACGGCTCCACTCGCGGAGGCGATCGAACCGGGCCGGCTGACGGTCGTGGTGCCGCCCGGCGCGGCGGAGGCGCTTCGTGCGGGGGGCAAGGCCGAGTTCGTGTTGCACGCAGGCGCCGAAGAGACCTCCAGAGAGCGCGACCTCCGATTCAAGACGCAAAAGGCGCTCACCAGGCTGCATTTCACGATGGCGGGAGGCTCGGCGGCGGCTCCCCCCGTGGGGGATGGTCCCCTCGCCATGCGCGAGGATGACCTCGGGATCGAACGCCGGGACAGGACGACCGGCTTCCAGCGCAGCGTCCCCGCCTATCTCGTGATGTTCGTCTTCCTGAACCTGTTGGTGTCCGGGGCCGGCATCGCCGAGGACCGCGCCAGCGGCAGGCTCAGGCGCATGGCGATGGCGCCGGTGTCGACGCGCGAGATCGTCCTTGGCAAGCTGCTGGGGCGGTTTGCCATCGGCTGGGTGCAGATCGCCTACATGCTGGTGGTCGGGCTGGTGGCCGGCATCCAGTGGGCCGCGCACTTCTGGGTGTTCTTCGGATTCCTGACTCTTTTCGCTCTCGCCTCCGCGTCATTGGGGATCCTGCTCGGCACGCTCTTCAAGGACCCGGACAAGTGTGCCAGCATCGCCGTCTGGACCGCCGTCTTGCTCTCACCGCTCGGCGGCCTCTGGTGGCCGCTCGAGATCGTCGGTCCGTTCATGCGCCGGCTGGCCTACGTCGTGCCCACCGGGTGGGCGATGGAGGGCGTGAACGCGATGCTGGCCTTCGGAGCCGGCCTGGCGGAGATCTGGCCGTTCGCCCTCGGGTTCGCGGCCCTGTTCGCCGTGAGCTACCCCGTCGCAGCCCGCCGGCTGCAGCCCTGACCCAACCGGAATCCCTCGATCGCCGTCTCAAGAACGAAACCCGGCGGCCCGGCGGCGCGTATTAGTAGTCGGACCCCGACTGCGGGTGTAGACTCAACGGGTCCCCGGTCATCTCCATGAGTTTGGTCCGCCTCAGCCTCAGCCTGTTCGGAACGGTGGCCGTCATGTCGGCCGTCCTGGCCGCGGCGACCATCTGGCTGCTCCTGACCGATCCGGTCACGGTGGCCGATGCCGTCGAATCCGGGCAGGTGTCGCCGCTCGTGAGGGCACTGGCCGGCGTCCTCTACGATGCTTTCCAGGGCCTGCTGAAGTACCTGTAGCCTCCCTTCCGGCCGAAACCCTGCGTGCCTCGGATTCGTCACAAGTCTGATACAGTGCCCGGTAGGGCTCAACCGCCATGGATGGAATCTTCCCGGCCTGGGGGAAAATCCTCGCCGGCCGTACGCCGAATCTCTCGATTGAACTGACCAAGGAGTGCCCGCTGCGCTGTCCGGGGTGCTATGCCTACGCCGACCAGCACCTGGGAGGCGGAGTGACCCTGCGCCGGCTGTCGGACTTCAAGGGACAGGAACTGGTGGACCGCATTAAGGACCTCGTCATCCGCCACGACCCACTGCACGTATCGATCATCGGTGGAGAGCCGCTCGTCCGCTATCGCGAGCTGGGCCAGATCCTCCCGTGGCTGGCCTCACGCGGGTCGTACACGCAGGTGGTCACGAGCGCCGTCCGCCCGATTCCACAGGAGTGGGCGCGCCTCCGGCGCCTGCTGATTGCCGTCTCCATCGACGGGCTGCAGCCCGAGCACGACGCCCGGCGGACGCCGGCCACCTACGACCGGATCCTGAAGCACATCGACGGGCACCAGATCACCGTGCACTGCACGGTGACGCGCCAACAGGCGCAGCGGCCCGGCTATCTGGAGGAGTTCGCCGCCTTCTGGTCGGCCCAGGCGGCGACCCGGCGGATCTGGTTCAGCCTGTACACGCCGCAGATTGGAGAACAGTCGCCGGAGTGCCTGACGGCCGGGGACAGGCGCCGGGTCGTTGAGGAGATCATGGCGCTGGGCAGGCGGTACCCGAAGGTCGAAGCGTCGAAGCGGGCACTCGGCGTGTACCTCGACCCGCCGGCCTCGCCCTCCGCGTGCATCTTCGCCAGGACGACGACGTGCGTGTCAGCCGATCTCGCGACTCCGGTCACGCCGTGCCAGCTCGGGGGCGAGCCCGACTGCGCACAGTGCGGGTGTCTCGCCTCCGCCGCGCTCGGAGCCGTCGGACGATTCGAGCTGCCAGGTGGGCTCAGGGTCGAGCGCGTGTTTGCCTGGTCCGAGGCCGTCGGCCGGGTCGTGGCCCGTTTCAGCGGTCGTTCGGGCCGGCGAGCCGTCCGCCCCGACGGGCGACGGGTCCTGCCGGTCGCGCCGGTGCCCGAGGAGCAGGCCCAGTAGCCTCAGAACCTGGCGTCGATACCCACCCACGCGCTGCGACCGTGGCCGTCGATGCCGGATCCGTGCGTACGGTAGGCCTCGTTGAACAGGTTCAACAGCCCTGCCGAGACTGCCAAGGATCCGTTGAGGGTCTTGCCGGCGAACACGTCTACCACCCACCATCCAGGCGTGCCGCCGGGCGGAATCCGGTGGTCGTCGGCATCGCCTGCAGCCAGGCGATCCTGTCGTGCGGCCGCCTGGACGAAGGCTTCGAACCACCAGCCCGATCCGCCGTCCTGGCGGAACCCGATGAGGCCGTTCAGTGGCGGGATGCGCCGCATCGGCTCGTCCCGGCTCACGTTCTGCCCGAAGGCGTACGAGACGTAGCCGCGGAAGGTCGTTCCGGGTCGGGCGCTCCACTCGCCCTCTGCCTCGACACCCCGGACGAAGGCCTTCCCGACGTTCTCACGACGGTAGATGCGATCATCGCCGATGGGCGGAAGTCCCGGCGGAAGGGTGTTCACGCGCGCCCGGTCGATGAGGTCCGTCAGGTTCGTGCGGAAGAACGCCAGGGACGCAGCGCCGGTGCCCCCGCGCACGCGCAGCCCCGCCTCCAGCGCAAGCGAACGCTCCGGCTCGAGTTGGCCTGCCGGAATCTCCACGCCGAAGTCGAAGGGCCCGAGGGTGCTCAAGTCATCGAGGTTCGGAGCCCTGAACCCCTGGGCCGCGCTGCCGAAGACCCGCGCGCGGCGGCCCACGTCGACGGAGACGGCGGCCGAGCCAACCCAGGCCCCAGGAGAGACATCGGTATCGCCGAACAGGGCATCCCGAGCCCGTATCCGCGTCCAGGTGTACCGCCCGCCCAGCTCGACCGCCAGGGCGCCGTATCGACAACGGCCGAGGCCAAACCCGGCGGCGAACAGGGCGCTGGCGTCGTCAGGGAACTGACCGCGCCTGGCGACCGACGTTCCTGCGGCCGGATCGTCGTCGCGGCGCCAGCTTCGTACAACGTCTCGGTACAGCTCCGCCCCAGCCACCAGCGACCAGCCGCGAGGCAGCAGCTTGCCGACTTCGGCGGTGGCGGCCCACGTGCTGACGGCGTCCTCCTCGATGATCTGAAGGCTCGACCCGGTCCGGCGGCGCTCGCGGCCCTCCCGTGAGGACATCCAGGCGCCGGTCAGCGTCAGGGAGTCGAACCGGCCTGCCGACGGCGGCAGGGCAAGCCGCGCAAAGCCGATCTGGCGAACCTGCGGGGCGAAGGAGTAGCGGTCGTACCCGCGCTGGGTGACCTGATCGAAACGAGGTACGTCGTCCTGGTACACGTGCTGGTAGACGAGTGTGAGGCGTCCGGCCCTCCCTGCGTCCACGACCGCGCGGATATCGCCGTCCATCTCGGTGTACCCCGACGGCGACTCCCTCCCGAGACGTCCACCGGCCACGAGGTCGCCGAAGTCCCGAAGGGCGACGGTGCCGGCCAGTGCAGCCCGGGTCCCTGACACTCCGAGGTCGAACCTGGCGCTCTGCTCCTGACCCTGGGTCATGACTCGTCCGCCGACGCGTCCGGTGACGCGCGTGCCGCCGGGTGACAGCACCGGCTCGCGATTACGGACGTGGATCACTCCGCCGAGGCCGTCGCTGCCGTACTGGGCCGAGCCGGAGCCGCGCAGCACCTCGATGCGGTCGGCCTGGCCGGGATCGACCGTCGCCAGGTACTGGTTGGGGCCGTAGCGAAAGGTCGCGTTGTTCAGGCGCAGGCCGTCGATCAGCACGAGGACCTGGTTGCCAACCAGGCCGCGGACGAAGGGCGATCCGCCGCCGTGGTTCGTCTTCTGCACAAACACGCCCGGCGCTCGCCCGAGCGCCTCGGCACCCGTTCGGGGGGCCGTTCGCCCGAGATCGCCAGACTGCACCACCGCGACGGACCGCGGAACGTCGAACGACACACGCTCCTGTCGGCTGGCAGTGACCGTCACGGTCTCGTCCAGGCGCAAGGCGACCGGGGCAAGAGCCAGTTCGAGAGGACGCGGGACCGCGCCCTGAGCCACCTGCACGTGCGTCTGCAGATCACGATATCGGTCGGCCCTGACGAGAAGACGATAGCTCCCGGCGGGCAGCGGACCGAGCTCGAACCGGCCGTCCGGACCGGTGCGGAGGGCCAGTCCCGCCGCCGGCACTTCGACGACTGCTTCCGCGATCGGCATGCCAGTCCGGGCATCGAGGACCAATCCGCTCACCACGTTCTGTTCCGCGGCCGCTGACGCTCTGGCCTGGATCGCAAGCACGGCGCACAGTGACAGGCAGAGCGCGCGCCCCATCACAGACTCCTATTGAGGAAATGGACGAGGTAGTAGCCGTCCAAGTACTTGAACGGCGCGATACCTGTCGTGTAGTGGCCGCAGGGCAGGACGCGGACCTCGGTCGGGATGTCGCGCGCGCGGTACTGCCGGACGATGTCGCGCGACAGGTGCAGGGGAAACGACAGGTCGAAGAGCGCGTAGACGAGCAACGTCGGCCGCCCGAGCACCTTGTTCATATGGCACTGGGGGCTGATCGGCCTCCACAGCTCGCGCAGCAACGTCAGGTCGATGTGCCCTTCCATTCCGGCCCGTACATGGGCCGTGGAGAGCCCTTCCCAGATCACGTCGGCGAACCAGGGCGACACGTGGTTCAGCGCCATGGCCTTCACGAGCGGCTCGTGTGCGCCGGTCAGCATCGACAGGCAGGAACCAAGGCTCGTGCCGAGGAGGCCGATGGACTCGTAGCCCTGCTCGTGCAGCCATGCGACCGCGCGGCGTGCGTCGAGCACGGCCTGGCGGTTCACCTGGAGCGTGCGTGCGACGTTGCTGCTGACAATGTAGTCGGCGCGGTCAAGCTCCGGGGGCATGCGCCGCTCGTGGTAGGGAAGCGTGAGGCGTGCGGCGCTGATGCCGACACGCGCAAGGAGCCGGCAAAGCCCCACGTGACCGCCGGCATCGGAGTTCCACTGAGGCAGCACGACGACCGCCCGGCGCCGCGGGCGTTCGCCGTTGGCGTCACGTGGGTGGGCAGGAAAGTAGCGCAGGTAGACCGTGTTGTTCCCGGGATGCGGAGTGGTGAACGCGCTCGGGAAGGTGACCATGCGCTCGCCGGGCCTCGCATCGGGTGGAAGCCGCGCGGTACCGTAGGTTCGTGCCGGCTCGACCGCAAAGAACGCGTGCGTGTCCTCCATGACCCGTTCGACATAGTCCTGGAGCAGAAAGGAGGCATCCTGGTGGGCGCTCAATCCGCTCTCCGGGATCCAGTCGGCGCCCCACTCGAACGGCCGGACGATCCGGTTCCGATCGACGGAGGCGAGCCTGCGCTCCCATCGGTAGAACACCTGGCTCAACATGGAAACGTGAGGCAGAGCGTACCACGGGCATCACCGCGAGCCGCACCAGCGATCCGGTCGCGTGCCATGCCCTCGGCCGTCGCGCGTCCAGCCAGATGCGCGGGGCCGGCCTGGATCGTCATGCGCGGATCACCAGCTCGACGGCAGCCGCGATGGCGAGCAGGTCCTCGGTCTTGTGCCGCCGGCCCGCCATCTGGAAGCCGCAGGGCAGGCCCGCACCTGTCGTGCCACACGGAATCGACAGGGCCGGGTGGCCCGTCAGGTTGAACAGCTGCGTGAGGCGGAGCATGACGTTGCGGACGGGCTCATATGAGCCGGAAACCTCGACAGACGACACGCCGATGGGGGGTGCCGGGATGGGCAGTGTCGGCAGAACCACCCCGTCGCAACTGGAGAGCGCGGCGTCGACCTCCGCTCGCAGCACCTCGCGGCGCTGCTGAGCCCGGACGTAGTCTTCTGCCAGGACGTACCGCCCCGCCTCGATGCGCACGCGCACATTTCGGGTGTAGCGATCCGGGAGCGCTGCGATCGCCGCTGCATGGTACGCCGCAGCTTCCGGGAGCGAGACATGCAGGTAGACGGCGGAGATCTCACTGGCGTGAGGAATCGCGACGTCAACAGTCGTCGCCCCGGCCGCTCGGAGCCGATCCAGCGCCTCCTCGAACCTTGCCCGCACCTCGTCGTTGACGACATCGAAAAAGTACGGGCGTGGGACGCCAAACCGGAGGCCCTTCACCGACGGCAGGGCCGGCATCGGCCATCTGGCCGCGACCGGATTGCCGCGCAGGACGAGGCAGAGCAGCCAGGCGTCAGGCACCGACCTGGCCAGCGGCCCAACGTGATCCAGCGCCTGACTCAGCGGCACAACCCCGTCGGCGGGGATCTCGTTCCACGTCGGCTTCAACCCGACCAGCCCGCACGCGGCAGATGGAATGCGCACCGACCCCCCGGTGTCGGTGCCGATCGAGGCGACCGACATGCCCGTGACGATGGCCACGGCCGAGCCACCGCTCGACCCGCCTGGCGACCTGGACGGATCGCGCGGGTGGCGAACGGCGCCGTAGGCCGAGTCCTCACTCGTCGTGCCGAAGGCGAACTCGTGGAGATTCGTCTTGCCGATGAAGATGGCCCCCGCTTCGCGCAGCCGAGCGACGATTGGCGCGTCGGCAGGCGCCATGTGTCCGTCGCGGACACGCGAGGCCGCGGTCGTCGGTGTACCCCGGAGGTCGATCAGGTCCTTGACCGAGATGGGAATGCCGTGCAGCGGACCGCGGTTGTGACCGTGCGCGGTCTCCAAGTCGGCCTTCCGCGCCTGGGCGAGGGCCTCGTCGGCGCAGACCGTGATGAATGCACGCAGTTCGTCGTTTCGTGCGTCGATCTCGGCCAGGCAGGCTTCGGTCAGTGCCTGCGCGGTGACCTGACCTGAGGCGATCTTCGGGGCGAGTTCGGCGATCGTGAGCATGTGATCCCGCATGCCCGTGGCCGCCGTTCGTGGCGCAGCCGACTGCCCAGCCGTGACGCGTCCCTGGCCCGAATCCCTGTGATCCGCCGCTGCCGGATGGCGAACCCCGACTCCCGACTCCCGCCCCTCGACCCTGCTCGGGGCGGCCCTGGGCACGTCGAAGGGCCGACTCCCGACTCCCGGTTCCAGACCCTGGCGCAGCGTCCCGGTGGCCGTCGCCACTGCCGCCAGCAACGGCCTCAGCTCCGGGAGGCCCCGTCGGTCCGCATCCGCCGATGCATCCGCCAGCCACTGCTCGATCGTCATGCCTGCCTCTCACACGCAATCCGACTACTGTCTACTGCCTACTGCCTACCGCCTACTGCCTACTGTCTACTGTCTACTATCTCTACTCCCCCCGTCTGATCGACAGCGCCAGCCCGTCCCCGACCGGCAGACACACCGTGTCGAGCCTTGCGTCGGCGGCGAGCCTCCGGCCATGTGCGACGACGGCCTCGGTGCTCTCCCGATCGTGATGTGGTTCCGGGTTGAACCCCGGGATGACGTCGCCGTCCCACAGGATGTTGTCGGTGACGAGGACGCCGCCCGGACGCAGGAGCGCGACCGTGCGGTCGTGGAGCGGTTCGAGGAGCTGCTTGCCCGCGTCGACGAGGATCAGGTCGAACGGTCCCGCCACCTTGTGAACGAGCCGCCGCGCATCGCCAATCATGACGGTTACCCGGTCGGCCAGTCCCGCCTGTGCGAAGTGCTCGCGGGCGATATCGGCGCGCGCCTGCCTGAACTCGATCGTGAAGATCAGCCCCCCATCGTCCATGCCGGACGCCAGGTTGAGAGCCGAGTAGCCGTACCCTGTGCCAATCTCCAGGACCCGCCGCGCCGCGACCATCCGCGCGAGGAGACGCAGCAGCCGGGCGGCCTCGGGATCGATGGCGGGCACCCCGTCTGCCTTGGACCGCCGGTAGACCGTGTCGAGGAACGAATCGGGCGGCCCGGCCAGCACAGCCAGATACGCCCGCACGTCAGGATCCAGGAAGTCGCGCATGGCCTCAATTGTAGCCGGGTCGGAACGGGTGCCCGTCGGTCTGCGCTCGACCCCACCCGGCCCCCCACGGGCGTCGCAT
Source organism: Acidobacteriota bacterium (assembly GCA_040752275.1). Lineage (GTDB taxonomy): Bacteria > Acidobacteriota > Vicinamibacteria > Vicinamibacterales > JAKQTR01 > JBFMFH01. Next base: position 47,381 of record JBFMFH010000083.1, on the reverse strand, counting down.
TTGCCTACCACCTACCGCCTACTGTCTACTATCTACTGTCTACCATCCACCAACCATGCCGGATATGCAGGCAGTTTCTCCAGAACCCGTTGCAGTCATCGACATCGGTGCGAGCGCCGTGCGGCTCGTGATCGCCGAGGTCCGTCCCGGGCACGACCCGGTCGTGGTGGAGGAGGCATCCCGGGCGGTCCTGCTTGGCAAGGACACGTTCTCGTCAGGCGGGAAGATCGGGCCCCAGACCCTCGAGGCCACACTCAGGGCCCTGCAGGGGTTCCGCCGGATGATGGACGACCATGGCGTGCGGCGGTACCGGGCGGTGGCGACAAGCGCCGTTCGCGAGGCGGCCAATGCCGACACCTTCGTCGACCGGGTACAGGTCCGGGCGGGCCTCCAGGTCGAGATCATCGACGGTTCCGAGGAGAGCCGCCTGACCTACCTGGCGGTCCAGGATTCGATGGCCGGACACCCCGCCCTGGGATCGCACACGCTGCTTGTCGAGGCCGGCGCGGGCTCAGCCGACATCACGTTGCTCGAGGGCCAGCAGCCGAAGTACTCGGGGGTGTACGCCCTTGGGTCGATCCGCATGCGCCAGGGCCTCGGACCCTGGAGGACGGATCACGAACAGCGCACCCGTGTGCTGGCGCGGCACATCGGCAACGTCGTCGGCGACATCGGGCGCGAGATGCCGCTTGCCGCCGCGCAGTACATGATTGCGCTTGGCCAGGATGCGCGGTTTGCCGCCCAGCAGCTCGCCGGCGCACCCGACCACGCGCTGCGCGAGGTTCCCAGGGAGGCGTTCCTCGACTTCTGCGCCCGCATGGAACGATTCGACGAGGAAGAGCTGGTCGACCGGTACGGACTCTCGCTCGTCGACGCCGAAACGCTCGTGCCGGCGCTGATGGTCTACCGTGAGCTGCTCGTCGCCACGAGGGCCTCGGCGCTCCTCGTGCCGGACGCCTCGCTCCGGGTGGGACTGCTGGTCGACCTGGTCGGCGCGTCGGCCGATCTATCCGACCTCAGCCGGCAGGTGCTCGCCAGCGCTGGGTCGCTGGGAGAGAAGTACCGCTACGATGCGGCGCACGCCCGGGCCGTCGCGCGCCTGGCGGTTCGGATCTTCGACGACCTGCAGGCGGAGCACAGCCTCGGCCGCCGGGACCGGTTGCTGCTCGAGGTTGCGGCGCTCCTGCACGACATCGGCATCTTCGTGGGCCTGCGGGCGCACCACAAGCACGCCCAGTACCTGCTGTCGTCGTCCGAGATCTTCGGCCTGTCGGGGGCGGATCGGGCGATCATCGCCAACATCGCGCGGTATCACCGCCGGGCGCTGCCGCAGCGGTCGCATCTGCCGTATGTGGCGCTGGACCGGCCCGAGCGGGTCCGCGTCAACAAGCTCGCGGCGATCCTGAGGCTGGCCAACGCCCTCGACGCCGAACACTCGCAGCGCGTTGCGGACGTGCGGGTGATCGACAGCGACGACGCGTTCGTGCTGGAACTGCGCGGCGACGGGGATCTCTCGATGGAGCGAACAGCCGTCATGGCCCGCGCCGACCTGTTCATCGACGTGTTCGGTCGCAGGCTCTCGGTCCGCATGGCCGAAGGCTGGGAGCGATGAACCGCGAGGCCAGGGCCAAGCGACGAAGCAGGCGGTCGCCCGACCTGTTCTTCAACCGCGAGTTGTCGTGGCTGGCCTTCAACGAACGCGTGCTCGAGGAAGCGGCCGATTCCTCCAACCCGCTCCTCGAACGAGTCAAGTTCGCCGCGATCTCCGCCTCGAATCTCGACGAGTTCTTCATGGTGCGGGTGGCCCGCCTCAAGACCGCGGTCCTCGAGGGAGACGTCGAACCCGACCCGTCGGGCCTGACCCCGGCCCAGCAACTGCGGGAAGTCTCGCGGCGGGTCCACCTGTTGGTCGAGCGTCTCTTCTCGCTGGTCAACGGCACGCTGTTGCCGGCCCTCGCCGAACACGGCGTCAGGGTGGCGAGAATGGCCGATCTCGATCAGGCCCAGCGCACGGCGCTTTCGGGTTGGTTCCGCGAAAACCTGCTGCCGGCCCTCACCCCGCTCGCCATCGATCAGTCGCGGCCGTTCCCGATGCTTGCCTCCTTGACCCTCAACCTGGCGGTTCGGTTGCTCCCGGCCGGCGAGGGCGAGGCCCCGCGTCTGGCCGTGGTGCAGGTTCCCGCGCGGCTGCCGCGTCTCGTTCGGGTTCCCGGTGCCGGCGACACGACGTTCGTGCTGCTCGAGGACATCATTCGGGTCGAGTTCGACACGCTGTTTCCCGGCCAGGTCGTCCTCGAGGCCGCGGCCTTCCGCCTGACGCGCGACGCGGAGCTGGAGCTGGATGACGAGGGAGGATTGTCGTACCTGGAGGCGATCCAGGAGGAGTTGCGTCGCCGCCGTCGAAACGATGTCGTGCGGCTGACGATCGAGTCGGCCGCGAGCGGAACCCTGTTGTCCCAGATTGCGGATCAGGTCGAAGTCGGCGAGGACGATGTGTACCGGGTCCCCGGTCCCATCGACCTGAGGGTGCTGTTCGCCCTGGCCGAGATCGCGGAGCGCGACGAGCTGCGGGACCGACCGCTCAAGCCGGTGCCCGTCCTGGACCCGCAGGCGATGGACCGGGTGTTTGACGTGCTCGACGAGTGCGACATCCTGGTCCACCACCCGTACGATTCGTTCGATCCCGTTGCGGCCCTCGTTGAACGGGCGGCGGACGACCCGGACGTCCTTGCCATCAAGCTCACCCTCTATCGCACCAGCGGTGATTCGCCCATCGTCCGATCGCTGATGCGGGCAGCCGACCAGGGCAAGCAGGTGACGGCCGTCGTAGAGTTGATGGCGCGCTTCGATGAGGAGCGGAACATCCAGTGGGCCCAACGTCTCGAGGAAGCGGGGGCGCACGTCATCTACGGCATCAAGCGTCTCAAGGTCCACTCGAAGATCGCGTTGGTCGTGCGGCGCGGGCCGCAGGGGATTCGGCGCTACGTGCACCTCGGCACCGGGAACTACAACGATCGGACGGCCCGGCAGTACACCGACATGGGCTTGCTGACGTCCTCGCACCTGTTCGGCATCGACGCCTCCGCGTTCTTCAACGCGCTGACCGGATACTCGGACCCGCCACGGATGCGGAAGCTGGTCATGGCGCCGACGCACCTGCGCGAGAGGACGCTGAAGCTGATCGAGCGGGAGACGCGGCGTGCCGAGTCCGGACAGCCGGCCGCCGTCAGGGCGAAGATGAACTCGCTGGTAGACCCGGCGGTCGTGGAGGCGCTCTACGCCGCCTCGCGTGCCGGCGTCCAGATCAGTCTGAACGTCCGCGGCATCTGCGTGCTTCGACCCGGAGTCAAGGGTCTCAGCGAGCACATTCGCGTCGTGTCCATCGTGGGACGGTTCCTGGAACACGCGCGAGTGTTCCACTTCCACAACGGCGGCGAGGACGAGGTCTATCTGTCGAGCGCGGACTGGATGCCGCGCAACCTGGACAAACGCATCGAGTTGATGTTCCCGGTCGAGTCGCCCGAATGCCGGAAGAAGGTGCTCGACGCGCTCGACACGCTGTTTGCGGACAACGTCAAGAGCCGGCGGTTGGTAAGTGACGGCACCTGGAAGGTGCCGGCGCGACACGCATCGGAGCCGATCGTCAACGCACAGCTCGCCCTCTACGAGCAGGCCCGGCGTTCCTGGGAGCGGCGTCAGGAAGCGACGCCGCTGACGCTGGAGCCGCTCAGACCCCAGTAGAGGCGGCGCACGTCCACGGGTGGCGTCAGGCGGCCGTTCCCGCGCCGTTGTGCAGCGGAATCAACCGGCCGTCGTCTAGCAGCCAGCAACCGCCTTCGAATCCGGACGCCGCCACCTGCGCACGCAGGCTCGGCAGCGCCTCGCCGCGATCGTAGCGAACCGACAGGTGGTTCAAGACCAGGCACGCGATGCGGGCCTCGCGGGCCATCGCCAGGACCTCGACCGACGACGCATGAATGTCCCACTTCCGGTCGCCCGGCTCGAGAAACGTGGCGTCGTGCACGACCAGATCCGCACGCTCGACGAGTGCTGGATCGAGGGGCATGCTGTCCCCGGTGTGGGCGAACAGCACGTGCCGGTACGGCTCCATCAACGTGTCGCGGCCGAGAGTCCTGACGCGATCCCGAATCTCACGCTCCGGAAGGCCGGCGAACTCAGCGCGCAGGCGCCGACGCTGATCCAACACGCGGTAGCCGAGCGCCGGCTCGGAGGTTCCGTGCTCCGCCTTGAATGCGTGCAACACGCGGCCCTTGCCGAGCGGCAGTTCGTCGCCTGCAGCCACGCCAGTCCAGGTCACCGGGAACGTCTCGTTCGGCCACAATCGGCTTAGGAATGCGCGAATGGTCTCGACGCCGGAATTCCCTCCCGGGTAGACGACAGTCAGCGGCTTGTCCTGGGCGCCCTTGCTGAACCGCCTCGACGCCACGAAGCCAGGCAGGCCCAGCAGATGATCCGCGTGGCCGTGCGTCAGGAGCAAGGTCTCGATGGCCCAGATCTTCGCACCGAGGGCCAGCTGCACGCCTTCGCCCGCGTCCACGAGCAGATTGAGTGGGCGGTGCCAGAGCCAGTTGCTGAACATCGCCCGACTGAAGCCGGTGAGGGTCTGGTGGAGCGTGAACACGGGGTACATGGTACACTCCGGCCCGAATTCGGCCCATCGGCATTCGGGAGACCTCATGACCGACACGACACGACCACAGCCGCCGACGCTGTTCCGCTGGCTGGTGCTGCTGTTCATCAGCACGTCAATGATGGCGAACTACTACGTTTTCGACGCGCTCAACCCGGTCGGGCCCCTCCTCGAATCCCGGCTGGGATTCACGCAGGCGCAGATCGGCCTGCTGGACAGCGCCTACAACATTGCCGCGCTGCTCGTCCTGCTGGCTGGCGGCATCCTCATCGACCGGGCAGGCACGAAGGCCGCCATGATCGGCTTCGGCGTCGTCACCGCGCTCGGAGGGGTGCTCATCGCAATTGCCCCGGGCGGCTATCCGGGCATGGCCGCCGGACGCTTCGTGCTCGGCCTCGGCGCCGAGCCGCTGATTGTCGCCATCACGACGTCGCTGGCCAAGTGGTTCAAGGCGAAAGAACTGGCCTTCGCCATGGGCCTGAACCTGACCCTGGGCCGGCTGGGATCGGTCGCTGCCGACAACGCCCCCAACTTCGCGGGTGGCCTGTTCACGGGCTGGCAGCCCCCGCTCCTGCTGGCCGCCGCCATCGGAGGTCTGTGCGTCGTGGCCGGGATCCTCTACGCGCTGCTCGAACGGCACGCGGAGCGATCCTACGAACTGGGACGCGCTAGTGAGTCGGACAAGCTGGTCTTCACCGACCTCGTGAGGTTCGGACGGCCGTACTGGTGGTCGGTTGGCCTCTGCGTCACCTTCTACTCCGCCGTGTTTCCATTCCGGCGTTTCGCCAACATCTTCTTCACCGACGCCCGCGGGGTCTCCCCGGAGACGGCCGCCTGGCTGAACGGCCTCCTGCCGCTGACCGCGATGGTGGCCACGCCGCTCTTCGGCCTGCTGGCCGACCGCATCGGCAAACGGGCCCTGCTGATGGCCATCGGGTCCGCGCTGTTCATGCCGACGTTTGTGCTGCTGGCCTATGGCCCTCTGCCGATCGGCGTCCCGGTGGCCATGCTCGGGATCGCGTTCTCGCTCGTCCCGGCCGTGATGTGGCCCAACGTGGCGTACCTCGCGGACGAGAAGCGTCTCGGCACGGCATACGCGCTGATGACCCTCTGCCAGCAGATCGGGTGGGCCGCGATGAGCTGGGCCCTGGGCAAGCTGAACGACCTCGCCGGAGCCAGTGCGCAGCATCCCTCCGGCTACAACCCCGGAATGTGGCTCCTCTCGCTCCTCGGCCTGCTCGGCCTGTTCTTCTCGTGGCGGCTCTGGCGAGCGGAGTCGGCGCCGCGCGATCGAGCAAGGTAGGTAGGCACCCGGGAACGCCAGGGCGGGCGAGGGGACGGCAAGATGACCTCCACCCCGGGGTCGCGGTACAATCGAGCATCATGGCGCAAGCGAAAGTGGCGGTGCTGCGGACACGTCCGGGGACCGTCCTGCGCGACTATCGCGAGCTGATGAACCTCGCGGGCTACCAGGACGTCATCGCGAAGGACGCCGACACCGCCCTCAAGGTCAACATTTCCTGGCACTTCTTCTTTCCAGGCAGTTCGACGACCCCATGGCAGCTCGACGGCGTCATCCGGGCGATGAAGGCCGACGGCTACGATTCGTCGCTCATCCATGCGTGCCACAACCGGACGGTGGTCATCGATGCGCGCCTCGGCGAGCGCGAGAACAAGCAGCTCGACGTCGTCGAGGCGCACGGGCTGCGGAACATACACCTCTATGAAGGCGAAGACTGGGTCAGCATCGGGGACGCCGTCGGCGACCTGAGGAAGAAGTTCCTGTGCCTGAACCAGGTCTACCCTGGCGGCTTCCTAATCCCCAGGCGTTTCATCGGCGAGAACATCATCCACCTGCCCACGGTGAAGACGCACGTCTTCACGACGACCACGGGCGCGATGAAGAACGCCTTCGGTGGACTGCTGAACGAGCGACGCCACTGGACGCACCCGGTCATCCACGAGACCCTCGTGGACCTGCTGATGATCCAGAAGAAGATCCACCGCGGCTTGTTCGCTGTGATGGACGGTACCTTCGCCGGGGACGGCCCGGGACCCCGCTGCATGATCCCGCACGTGAAGAACGTGCTGCTCGCAAGCGCGGACCAGGTCGCGATCGACGCCGTGGCGGCGAAGCTGATGGGCTTCAACCCGCTCGACATCAGGTTCATCCGCCTCGCGCACGAGGCGGGACTCGGCTGCGGCGACCCGCGCGAGATCGACATCGTCGGCGACGCGTCCGCGGCCGGCGAGAACTGGCACTTCGCCGGGCCCTTCCGCACGATGACCTTCGCTTCGCGGATGCAGCACCTGATCTACTGGGGCCCGCTCAAGAAGCCGATCGAGTGGAGCCTGAAGACCGTGCTGGCCCCGTGGTCCTACATCGCGAGCGTGGTGTACCACGACAGCTACTGGTATCCCCGCAACGCGGACAGACTGATGAAGGACGTCCTGGCCAGCGAGTGGGGCCGGTTGTTCCAGAACTGGGGCCAGACGGTGCCAGACACGGACGGCTACCCCGATGTGGGCGGGGCGCCAGCCGAGGTTCCTCGCCTCGGTGCGCATGCGTTGAGCAAGTCCCTCGGCATCCTTGGCACCTGCATCGTCGAGGCGCCGGAGTTCTCGAACCGCAAGCGGAAGGTCGTGACGCCGACGCGGTAGACGGACGGATCCGCAGCCGGCGGCGTCACCAGCGAGAAGCATCCGCTGATGCGTTCGGGGGAGCGGTGCGAGCCCCTCGAACCGAGCCGAGGGCGACAGGTCGCAACACGCACCGTGAGGGGGCGACACGCGTGGGGCTGGGGGCCCCCACGCAATGCAGCAGGACAAGTCCCGGTAAGGTGCGTGTTGCCGGCGAGCGTGAGCGGGGCCGAGCGGTGACGCCGCCAGACGCGGCACGTCCGCTCTCCTACCGGCCCGAGGCGTGCACCCTGTCCTACTTCTTTCCGCAGGTGGAGACGCCGAACGGCACGTAGGCCGGGCACCACCCGATGGCGGCTGTCGCGAGGGGCAGCACGCCGATCCAGGCCCAGGCCGGTCCGCCCATCAGAGCCCAGACGATCAGGGCCACCCCGGCGATGGCGCGGACGATGCGATCGATCCCACCCATGTTGGTCTTCATGGCTCCTCCTCGAGCTGTTTATCCGGCCAGGCCTTCAGACCTGGTCCTCGTAGAGTAGGAATGGCCGGCGCTCGCGCTCGAACGCCGCGACCCCCTCCTCCCATGACGCCGCGATGTCCGCGGGCGGCACACCCGCCTCGACCTGTCTCCGCAGGGCCGGCGAACCCGCCAGAACGTCGATGGGCATCTTCTCGTGTTCGTACTCGTACGGGGGCAGGCGCCACGCGAAGCGATCCGGATCCTCGGCGCGGAACTGGTCGAGCAACGCAACGCCCGTCAGGACCGGCCTGAACGCGTGCCGGTCCAGCACGTGAACCTGGCACCCTCCGCACGTCGTGCGCGCATGCTTGTGGAAGGTGGGCTCGAAGACCGCCGGCCTACAATACACGCCCGGCAGCCGCTTGTCGTTCATCCTGGCCGAGAAACGCTCGGCGTCAATCCACGGCGCGCCAAGGCACTCGAAGGGCCGCGTCGTGCCACGGCCCTCCGATAATCGCGTGCCTTCGAACAGCACGGTGCCAGGGTACACGATGGCGGTGTCGAGGGTGGGCATGTTGGGCGAGGGCATGATCCAGTGCAGGCCCGTCGCGTCGAAGTACTCGTCGCGCGACCACCCGTCCATGCGTTCCACCCGGAGGTCCGCTCCGAGGCTGAACCGCTCGTTGAAGTAGCGTGCCAGTTCCCCGATCGTCATCCCGTGCCGCATCGGGATCGGGAAGAGCCCGACGAACGATTCAAAGCCCGGCTCGAGCATCGGGCCCTCGATGGCCTGTCCGCCGATCGGGTTTGGCCGGTCGCAGACGACGACGGGAATCCCGTGCCGCCCGGCTGCCCGCAGGCAATTGGCCATCGTGTAGATGAACGTGTAGATGCGCGAACCGACGTCCTGCAGATCGATCACTAGAAGGTCCAGGCCGACCAGCATCTGCGGCGTCGGCTCGCGCGTTTCGCTGTAGAGGGAATGGACGGGCACGCGGCGACGGTCATCGATCGCGTGCGGCGTCTCGATCATGTTGTCCTGGAGATCGGATCGAAAGCCGTGCTGCGGGCCGAAGATCGCGCCGAGCGTGACTCGCGGAGCTTCGAACAGCAGATCGGCCGCGTGACGCAGCTGCTCGTCCACCGAGGCGGGATTGCAGACGAGCCCCACCCGCAGGCCCTCGAGCTCGCCCGAAACCAACAGCCGGGTGAGACCAAGCATGACGGGCATGGGGGGATTATAGGGGATACTCAACCCGGGATTCGGGATTCGGGATTCGGGATTCGGGATCCGGGACCTGCGACCCGAGGTCCGGGACCTGAGATCCGCACGGCCGATCCCGAGCGGCGTCGGGACTACGAACCAGCCAGGCAGTTTCGCGTAGACCTTCACGGCGGAGTTCTTCTCTAGCTGATCGCCAAACTTGGCTTCTGGCGTCGAGTCGTAGACAACGTGCTCGAATACGGACTTCTGGGCATCCTGCAGCATGTTCTTCAGATACCCGGTCAGTTCCTCGTCTTCGAACAGTTCCTGCGCGTAGTAGTGCTCATCTCCCAACCGCTGGTACTTGATCCCGTCGACCACCCCGAGCCGCTTGCAGCGGTTGATGGCTTCGGCCGCCACCTCGATGGACTGCTGAGGATTCCGCTTGAAGTCATCGAGCCTGAGGCTGCCCGTGAGGATGCGGTAGATACTCCGGCGAGTGAGTTGCGTCCGATCCTGCATGTCGGACAAGACGTCCGGAAGTTCGATATCAGATTCGTCCAGCACCACGCTGTCAGCGCCCGAGCGTTCCTGTGCCTCGACCCCACCCCTGCCGATCGCGAGATCCGCCTTGCGCCACTGGAGGCGCGTCTTCGGAATCGGCGGCGCGTCCTGCAAAGCACGAATGCACAACTCGATCAGCTTCTCGCTGTCGAACCTCACGCGGTACGTGGTCTTGTGCTTGATCCGGTCCCATAGAGCCTTGAAGTCCTGACTCTGGAGGACGGCCTGGCGAGGCCGCACTTGGCGACGCTCGTCAGCATTCTTGACTTCGAGCCGGCCGGCCAGCTTGCGCAGCACCTGCGTGATCTGCTGGAGCTGCGGGCGAAAAGCCTCCGGGACGGCCAGTGTGCCCTCCTTGATGGCCTTCCTGAGCGAGTCCTGGATTCTGCCCTTCCCGTCAATGTGCCCTGCAGCCCTGAGGTGCTCCCACAGCGCCGTTGATTGGTCGATGCCCATCGGCATCGGCTGGCCGTCGACTCCCGATACGGCAATGGCAGCTGTCCGAGCCTGGTTGAGTCGTACAGGAAGTAATCGAACGGCACACCCGCGTAGAGGGCCTTGAGGTGCTCCTCGGTGATCTGCAGCGACTTGTAGACCCCTTCCTTGATGGCGACCGACGGTACGACGACCACGAACTTCGTGAACCCGTACCGCTTGTTCAGCTCGAAGATCGTGCGCAAGTAGACGTACGTCTTGCCCCGTGCCTGTCTCCATCTCGACGGTGAAGTCGCCGGACGCCAGCGAAGCCGAGGATGCCAGGCCGCCGCGAACCTGGACGCCATGGAGGTTCTTGAGCAGCTCGTCGTCGAGCAATGTCAGCCGGTTGCCGACGCCGAGGTCCGTGCCCATTTTAGGCAGGAATGACGTGCCCGCTGCCTGACGAGTCACCGTGCAGTCGGTGCGGCAGATTTCCTGTCCCCGAAACAGGTCGCACACCGCTTCGATGGTCTGAAGCTGGTAGTCGAGATTCGGTTCGAAATGGAGCTTCATGGCCTATGCGGTTTTCCGAGCCCTTCGCGCCTGCCACAAATCCCATTTGCTCTGAAGGTTCATCCACACTTCCGGGCCGGTACCGAGCCAGTCCCCGAGCCGCCACGCCGTATCGGCCGTGATGCCGCGCTTTCCCCGAATGATCTCATTGAGCCGCGTTGTCGAAATCTTCAGGTGCCGCGCTGCTTCTACCTGGGTGACCTGCTGCGGCCGCAGGAACTCCTCCAGCAGCATTTCGCCCGGGTGCGTAGGGGGTTGGCGCAGCTGGTCGACGGAGGGTGCGCTAATGGTAGTCTTCAATGCCGACCTCATACGCATTGCCTCCCTCGAAACGAAACGTCATCCGGTACTGATCGTTGATCCGTATGCTGTAAGTACCCGAGCGATCGGCCTTTAGCGCTTCCTGCCGATTCCCTGGTGGCATCCGTAGTGCGTCCACGCTGCCTGCCGCGTCGATCCAGTGCAGCTTCCGCCGGGCCACTGGCCACAGGAGCTTCGGGAGTGTGCGCCGCGCCACCTTGCTGTCGATGCCGACGTAGATGTCATACGTTCCTTCATCGGCAAGAGTCTGGATCACGCGTCCCCCTAATAATACACGGATTCCGGTAACCCGTTAATGTTCTACCCGTGCACCCCAACTTGTAAGCGCTACTTGCAGGTTGCCGGTCCCTTCCTGGCCATCCCAGGCTCACAGGCTCCGCACGGTTGTCAGGCCGTGCTGCTGGAGAATCGCCGCGAGGTTCGTCTTGGCCACATCGTCGGCGAAGGCGCTGTCGCGGAAGACGCACGTAGTGTCCCCAGCTGGCGCGAGAGTCGTATGCCACTCGACGATGCCCTGAGCCAAAGCCTCGACGTCGTCTGCCGCAATCTCGGCCGCGAGGCAGGCCAGCTTCCAGGCGTGAGCCCGAGGCCGTCTGTCGTCCACGCAAGAGAGCCGATGAGCACCTGTCCCGGGACACCGTCAGAATCGCGCAAGACCACCATGCCCTGCGGTACCGAATCGCGCGCTTGGCGCATCTCTGCCTTCGCCTCGATCCACTCCGCGAGGCGTCCGGCCAACCACCGAAGCACGAGTCGGTTGCGGGCTGGCCGGTCGGCGTCATTGCCAGCCAGTTTCAGAGCCTCGCTGGCCGGAGGAAGGAGCAGCCGGGCTCCGGCGAGCCCTGAAAGGCCGGGCCTGAGCGCCTCGAATGCGAACAGCGACAACTCGCCCGTGGCCAGATCAATCTGGCCGCCCGGCATCAGGCCCGGCTTCAGTAGATCGATGGTCCGGTCCGTTCCCGCGTTACGAACGAGTCTCATAGCGCTCGGCGTCCAGGATGTGGTGGTCACCGCCCGGAGCATGCGCGATTGGCAGGGCTCGAGACCCGGCCGGGCTAAGTGTAGCCGAATCCCGTTCTCGTTCGCCCAGGTTGGTGTGTCGCGACGACCGGCGAAGTCGCGAAGAGACTGCCGGAGACGATTGCCGCGGGGCGGCGACTTGTCCTGTGCGCTGTTGGTCTCTCTACAGCTGCTTCCAGCAAACGGGCAGGCTTCGAGGCCTGGCGTGACCGGGTGTATGCTCCGGGTGGCATGACTCTCGATCGACAGGGTGCTACTCGCGGCCCGCATCGCCGCTTCAATCCACTCCTCAACGAGTGGGTCACCGTTTCCCCCTTCCGGCTGGGCCGTCCCTGGCAGGGGCAGGTCGAGACCGACGACCGCAACGACGTGCCGCCCTACGATCCTGACTGCTACCTCTGTCCCGGGAACCTCCGGGCCAACAGCGAGCGCAACCCCGTCTACGAACGCACATTCGCATTCGACAACGACTTCCCGGCACTGTTGCCCCCATCCGGCGACGAGCCCGTGCCCGTCGACGATGGGTTGCTGAGGTGGCGCCCACAGGCCGGCCGATGTCGGGTGCTCTGCTTCTCCCCGCGTCACGACCTCACGCTGGCCCGGATGGACGTGGCCTCGATCCGTCCAGTCGTCGACCTGTGGGCCGACGAGGTCACCACGCTCGGCGGGCTCGACTGGGTACGCTACGTCCAGGTCTTCGAGAACAAGGGCGCCGCCATGGGCTGCAGCAATCCGCACCCGCACGGCCAGGCGTGGGCGTCGGGGGACGTGCCCGACATCCCGGCCAGGAAGCTCGCCGCTCAGCGCGCGTACTTCGAGCGCCATGGCCGCGACCTCGTCGGCGACTACCTCGATCGGGAACTCGATGAGGGTGACCGCTTTGTCTGCCGCAACGACCACTGGGTGGTCGTGGTGCCGTTCTGGGCCGTGTGGCCTTTTGAGACCATGGTGGCGCCGGTCAGGCGGGTCGCGGATCTGCCCTCGCTGTCGGCCCCCGAGCGCGACGGCCTGGCGGACATCATCCGGAGACTGTGCGTGCGGTACGACAACCTCTTCCGCTGCTCGTTCCCCTACTCCATGGGGTGGCATGGCCAGCCTGCCGATGGCGCGTCTCACCCGTACTGGCGGCTCCACGCGGTCTTCTGCCCCCCGCTGCTGCGATCCGCGACGATCCGGAAGTTCCTGGTCGGATACGAACTGACTGCCGAGCCGCAGCGCGACCTCACCGCCGAGGCCGCAGCGGAGCAACTGCGGGGGCAGGCGGAGACGCATTACGTGCAGGGATCAGGCGATGGGCGACAGGCGACAAGGAAGGAGTCAGGAGTCAGGAGCCAGGAGTCAGGAGGGACCCAATCCGCAATCGGCAACCCGCAGTCGGCAATCCGTAGTCGCGACGGGCGACGGAATAGGTGATGGACGGCAGCGAAAGGATGCAGACATGGAACGCTTCGCGTGCGCGGCGCTGGGGCTACTCGTTTCGGCTTCGGTAGTGGCTATTGCACAGATACCTGCGGGCGGCCCGTCGCCGGCGGCCATCGCCGCGGCGGTTCGCGACTACCGCACGGCCAACGAGGCGAAGATCGTCGGCGAGCTGGTCGACTTTCTGTCGATCCCGAACATCGCCTCCGACCTGCCCAACATCCGGCGCAATGCCCACTCCCTCGAACGGATGCTCGAGCAGCGCGACATGACCGTGACGCTACTCGAAATTCCCGCACGCGGCCCGGTCATCGTCGGCAGCCTGCCCACCCCGGGCGCGACCCGCACGGTCGTGTTCTACGCCCACTACGACGGCCAGCCGGTCGACGAAGCAGCCTGGACGGGGACGGGACCGTTCGAGCCGGCCCTGCGCACCGGGAGGATCGAGGATGGCGGCGCACTTCGCCCCTTCCCGAAGCCAGATGAGGCCTACCAGGACGACTGGCGCCTGTACGCGCGCTCCGCCTCGGATGACAAGTCGCCGATCGTAGCCCTCATGGTGGCGCTCGACGCGCTGGCCGCCAAGGGGATCGCCAGGGCGGTCAACGTCAAGGTCGTCCTCGACAGCGAGGAGGAAGCAGGCTCTCCGAACCTCGGCCAGGCCCTGTCTCGCGCACCGGGGCTGGCCTCTGGCGACGTGCTCATCACCTGCGATGGCCCGGTCCACCAGTCCGGTCGGCCGCTCGTGTTCTACGGCAACCGCGGCGTCCTGGACCTGGACATCACGCTGTACGGCCCGACGCGGGCCCTCCACAGCGGCCACTACGGCAACTGGGCACCGAATCCGGCCATGCGGCTGGCGCAGCTCCTCGCGTCGATGAAGGACCGCGACGGCAAGGTGCTCATCGACGGATTCTACGATGATGTCGTGGACCTGTCGGGAAGGGAACGGCGTGCCCTCGACGAGATGCCGCCGAACGACGACGAGCTCCGTCGCGAGCTGCAGTTCGGCGAGGCGGAGGGCGGCGGCTTGCGCCTCGTCGACCTGATCAATGTCCCGTCGCTCAACGTGAGGGGCATCCGGAGCGCGTACGTCGGCGCGGAATCGCAGAACGTGGTTCCGGACCGCGCCGAAGGGTCGATCGACATCCGCCTCGTGAAGGACGTCCAGCCCGACCGCCAGTTCGCCCGGGTCGCCGCGCACATCCGAAGACAGGGGTACTTCGTGGTCGAGGGACGTGAGCCGACGCCCGACGAGCGCCGGACGCACCCGCGTGTCGCCCGCGTGGACTTCGGCGGCGGCTACCCGGCTACCAGAACCTCCATGGATCTGCCGGTGTCAGTGGCCGTGGCCAAGGTCCTCGACGAGGCGCTCGGCGGCGACCTCGTCAAGGCGCCGACGCTCGGCGGAAGCGTCCCGATGCACATCTTCGAGCGCATGGGCCTGCCGGTCATCGGTGTCCCCATCGTCAATTACGACAACAGCCAGCACTCCCACAACGAGAACCTGAGACTCGGCCACTTCTGGCGGGGAATGGAAGCCTATGCCGCGCTCGTGGCGTCGCTCAGGTGGTAGGGGCGAGCGCGAGTGGTCATCACTTGTCGAACAGCGGTCCGATGCCGATGTAGAAACGGTGGGCGCCGTCCTTGCCGGCACTGGCCACCAGGAATGCCGGACCAAGCGGCGTTTGCATGATCAGGCCGCCCGAGACATTGATCGAAGGGGTCGCGGCGCGCAGGTCCTCGAAGGTCGCGCCACTTTCGATCCATCCGCCTAGGTACACCCGCCCGAGGGCACCTTCGAAGACCCGGGCCAGTTCGTGGAAGTACCCCGCGGCGCCAACCACGTAGTTGCTGCCCCGGAGCTCGTCGTTCTCGAACGCGCCGAGCCGGAACGGCCCGCCCAGCGTAAAGGTATTGACCCGAGCCGTGTCGCCGAGAGACGAGCCGGCGCCCGCGTTCACGAACACACGGCCGGCCTGGCCGACCGGGTGGAAGTAGCTGCCGTCGGCACGAGCCTGCGCAAGACGGTTCGGGTCCCTGAAGACGATGCCGTCGGACGTGGGTCGCGAGGGCGCGGTCTGCAGGAAGCGCCGGGCCTCTCCCTCCAGGCGGAGCCCACGACGCGGCAGAATCGCCCCGTCCTGCCCGTCGAAGGCGGCCCTGAGGCGCCAGTAGCGCTGGGGTCCGTCGATGACCGGCAGCACCGGGTCACCGATGGACATGTCAGTCAGGCGGTGGGAATAGAAGTAGCCGGCGCGCGCCTCGAACCGCCAGCCGGTCGTGACGCCGATGTCGGCACCCGCGTCGCGCGTGACGTTCCGGTACTGCGCGACAAGCGAGTCGCCGGCGTAGAGGCTCGACGAGGAACGTTCGTACGAAACCAGCGGCGAGAGGAACAGCCCGGACCGGCCCAGTGCGAGGTAGTACTCCGCGCCGAGGTGTGTCGTGCTGCCGAGGCTGGCGTCGAGACGCAATTCGGACCCTGAGGCCAGGAAGTCGAGATAGACGATGCGGCCCCTGAGGGTGGCGACGACGCCCGGGGACTCGACATTCTGCAGATCGAGCGCGCCCAGGAGGTACGGCGGTGCATGGGCCTTGGCCCGGGCCGTCACGACGAGACTGGTCTGCCCGTTCGAGTCGGCCAGGCGGTAGGAGATGGCGTCGAAGCGCTCGGATCCGACGAGCAGCAGGAGCTCGCGTTCGAGGGCGCGAGCGACGACGGGGCGGCCGAGGTACGGACGCAGCCGGCGGTGTACGACCGTGGCGAGGTGCCCCTTCACGCCCTCGACCGTGAGGACGGCAGGCGCTGGAGCCGCGCTCCGCCGGCGGGATCTCCGCCACTCCAGGTAGGCTCGGTAGTCGTCGTTGCTCACCGAGTACTGCTCGAGCATGCCGCGACTGGCGTCCGCAGCCGCGTACCCGCGTGCGATGAACTCCGCAACGCGGCTGAAGTCGCTGGCGTTGAGTCCCTCGAGGTGGGGAGCGATGACGTGTGTGGCCGACGCCAGGGCTCGCCTGGTCGCTGCCCGCATCATGACGTCGAGCGTCTCTCCGAGCACCGAGAAGATCGAGTCGGAGGTTTTCTCGGAGCTGAGGTCGGCGCTGACGTCGACGGCGATGACCACATCGGCGCCCATCCTCGCCACGATGTCCGCCGGGACGTTGTTCAGGACCCCGCCATCGACCAGGACGCGATCGCCCATGGTGACTGGCGTGAACACGCCCGGGATGGCCATCGTCGCACGCAGCGCCTCCTGCAGCGGTCCGGAGTCGAACACCACGACGTCGGAACGACGAAGATCGACGGCGACACATCGGAGCGGAGTCGGAAGATCGTCGAACTGGGCGAGCCTGTAGTAGGGCAACGCCAGCCGATCGAACAGGAGGTTGACCTGCGCCGCCGGGCTCAATCCCGTCGGCAGGCGCGGTCCTCCGCGCAGCCCGAACTCGAGCATGGATGGGAAGGCGCGGGCATCCTGCTTCCGCCTGAAGGTCTTGTCGGTGAACGGCGAGTCGGGAGCGAGGATGGTCCCCCAGTCGAGGGATGCGACCAGCGCTTCGATCTCCTCGGGACTCATGCCGGTGGCAAAGGCGCCCGCGACGAGGCCGCCCATGCTGGTGCCGCCGACGACATCGATCGGAACGCGGTGTTCGTGTAACCAGCGCAGGACGCCGATGTGCGCGAAGCCCCGAGCCGCGCCGCCGCCCAGCGCCAGCCCGATCCGCGCACGCGGTCGGTCCTGCCGGGCCAGGCTCGAACCGCTTGCAACCACCAGCAGAAGAACCAGCCACACCCCGACGCGATGACTTCGGCGAACGGGCGGCATGCTCCAAGTGTAGCGTGAAGCACGCTACAATCAGCGGCGTGGTGCGGTGGTCGTGGGAGAAGGGGAAGCGGCTCGGCCTCGGGTGTCTCGGGGCCCTGACCATGCGGGCCGGCATGCTGGCCCTGCTCGTCCTCGGGGTGAATGCGGTCGTTCCTGCGTGGCGGACGCTCTGGTTCGCCGCATCCGGCACCGTCGTGGACGGCGTGGTGGTCGGCCAGGTCGAAACGCTGGAGGGAGACTGGACCACTGGGCCCTCAGCGGATCGGAAGGCCGGCCCGGCGCTCGGTTCTGCCAGGCGCGCTCTGCGGGCGCTCGTGGAATTCAGGCACGGCGAGGAGGTCCATCGGATCGAGGCCCGGACGGCATCACCGAGACCGCTCTATGCCGTCGGATCGAAGGTCGCCGTCGTGTATGCCCCCGGGCATCCCGAGCGTGCCGCGCTGCGGGCGGAACTCCCGGACGTGTGGAGGCAGGCCGGCTGGCTGCTCGTCGGGACCTTCCTGATCGGCTGGGCGGTCTACTGGTGGTGGCTGATGGCCCGCCGACCGAGGCGAGCGCGCGTTGTCAAGGCGGAGAGGTAGATGCTAGAATCGGATGTTTGCCGGATGGCCGGGCGAACGTGTCAGGGCGGTTAGCTCAGTTGGTAGAGCACCGGCTTTACACGCCGGCTGTCACAGGTTCGAATCCTGTACCGCCCACCACTGCCGGGTGCCTGGATCGAACGGCGTCTTGGGGGGAATGTCGGCGCGCGTGACAGGCGTGCCGGTGTCAACGTTCCGCGGGTGCGGCTTGAAGCGGGGTTGTAGTTCAGTTGGTTAGAACGCCGGCCTGTCACGTCGGAGGTCGCGGGTTCGAGTCCCGTCAACCCCGCCATCCCTCGCGTTGCTCGGTCTGTCGGGGTTGACGGTGCTCAGGCAGGTGGCTGGCGCCTTACGGCGCCGCCAACCGGCTCGAGTCCCTGGCACCTTCGCGGGTGGGCTCCTGGCGAACCCCCTGATCCCTACTGTCGCCGAGCGCCTGGCGCCGAGCGCCTGCCTTGACGGTCCTCAGGCAGGTGGCGGGCGCCTGGCGGCGCCGCCAACCGGATCGAGTCCCCGGGTTCTTCTCGGGTGGACACGCCGAACCCCGTGATCCCGCCGTCGTCTCGCGCCTCTCGCCCAGCCTCAGCGCCTATCGCCCATCGCCTGTCCTGACTCCTGACTACCTGTCCTGTAGAATGCCGCTGTGGCGAATGTCTATTTCGAACTGACACGGGAGTTCAACCGGCAGAGACCGGTTGCGCTGCTGGCATCAGGGCAGGCCGTCGTCTTCTATCGCATCGCCATGATGAGCAAGGATGGCGACTGGGTCATTCGAGAGGAGCCGGGAGCCTGCGACCGCGTGCGAGCCGTGCTCGCGGGCCGCAACGCACGGTACCGGCCGTCTCCGCCGCTCGATGTGCGGTGGCTCGCAGGCGGCTGGTCGAGCCACTTCGAGTTCATGGACGAACGGGCCCGCCGGGTCCGCTGTGATTTCTTCAGCCGGCCGCCTCGTGTCGCGTTCGCCCACGTTCAGGAACTGCTCCGCTCGGGGAGCGCCGATGATCGGCTGATGGTCGTCGATCCGGAAACACTCGTGCGCATGAAGCAGACCCAGCGGGCGAAAGACTATCCCGCGATCGGCGAGATCGCGAGACTGCTCCCCGTCGACCTCGAACTCCTGTATACGACCGACCCGGATCGCCTCCTGGCCCTGGCGCCCAAGACAACGACGCCCATCGATCGGCCAAGCGTTCGCGCGGCCAGGGAGGCGGCGGGGCGCGAGCGCGTCGTTGCCGAACTGGCGTGCGAGGTCGACCGGATGCGGCAGCGCGATCGTGCGCGAGTCGAGCGCTATCAGGCGGCCTCTGCACGGTACCTCGATGAGTTCCGGCGGGCAGGCATCGACGAACTGCCGCTGGCCGATGCGCATCGGCAGGCGTGCGCCCTCGCCGAAGCGTGGCTGCCAACCTCCATTCCGGGTCTGGAGCACGACAGTGCAGATGCTCAGTGAGGACGACGTCAACCTCCGTTCGATGTCGGAAGAGGAACTCGAGGCGGCGTGGGATCTGTGGTTCGACCTGGCCCAGGAGACCAATGATGCCGACCCCCCCTACTCGCACGGCGTACTGGTGGGCTGGACACTCGAGTCGGGTCGCGCGGGTGAGGGCCTGCGACGGGCGCTGTGGCCTGGGCCGACCCGGCCATCGACCTCACCGACGAGATCATCAGACGCCTAGACACCGCGGGGGCCGGTCGATAGAGGGAAACCCGCCCCCGCGAGCCTACCACAGGCAAGCGCGAGCCGTTTCGCGAGGTGATCTGGTGCCCGCTCTGTGCTGCCGATCAGCCGTGGCGTTCCTCTTGACCTTCGAGGGGTCTCTCGGATAGAATTCCCCTCGAAGCTCGATAGGAAGAACGTGGATGCCCAGAACCGAACTCCTGCAGGGAACGCTCGACTTGCTGATTCTCAAGATCCTCGCTCTTGGCCCGAATCACGGCTGGGGGGTATCCAACCGGATTCGTCAGGTTTCGCGGGACGGGCTTTCCGTGAGCCAGGGCTCGTTGTATCCCGCGCTGCACCGGCTGGAATTGCGCGGGCACATCACCTCGGTGATGGCACCCTCAGAGAACAACCGGCGAGCGCGGATCTACACCGTGACGGAAGCCGGACGCCGGCAGTTGGAGGCCGAGACGGACACATGGGAGCAGTTCGCCGCGTCGATGCGACGCGTGCTCCGCACGATCTGAGACTCGGCCGCGAAGGAGACGAAGGGCCATGTTGACGCGCCTGCTCGCGCGCGCACGAGGCCTGCTGCGGCGGAACAGGATCGATGCCGAGGTGGAGGACGAACTGCGGTTCCGTATCGAGATGGAAACGCAGGCCAACCTGGCGCGAGGGATGGCACCTGATGACGCCAGCCGAACGGCGCGGGCCGCCTTCGGGGGCGTTCAGCAGGCGAAAGAGATGGTCCGCGAGGTCCGGGCTCTGTGGATCGAGTCGCTCGTCCAAGACGTGCGCTACGCCGGACGATATCTGGCGGCGCATCGATACTTCACGCTCGGGGCCTCTGGCATGCTGGCGGTCGGAATCGGCATCACGACCGCGATGTTCACGATCGTAGATTCGCTGGTTCTCCGCCCCGTGCCGTTCCGTGAGCCGGTTCAGCTCGCACATCTGTGGCTGGGAGGGGACCACGGAGGAATCGTCACCGTCTCCCCGGCGGTGATCCACGCGTGGCGTGACTGTGCTGCGTTCGACGCAGTGGAATCCGCCGTGTCGAACACAGGGCTGGTCGAGGCAGGCGACGTCGTCGTGACGCGAGCGGTTGCAACCGTAACACCTGGAGTGTTCGGGATGCTGGGCGGCGTGGCTGCGCTGCGCGGCCGGCTGTTCGATCCGACCGATGGCGGCCCAGGGCAGACAGACAGGGTGCTCGTATCGGAAACGGTGTGGCGCTCGCTCTTCGACGCCGATGAGGGTCTGGTCGGGCGTGCGATCAGGCTGGATGGCCAGTGGGTCAGCGTCATCGGTATCCTGCCCGCTGACTTCAGGTTTCCGTCGGCGGAAACAGCACTCTGGCGCCCGACCGACTTGGTGAGCGTCCGCGCAAGACCCGAGGGATGGACCAGAACAGCCAAGGCCTACGTCCGGTTCGCACCCGGCGTCCCGCGCGAGGACGCGCTGCGACTCGCGCTGGAGGCCGCGCGCACGGCCGATTCGAGCACAGCCGGCCAGCGGCCATGGGTGTATCCGCTCACGAGCCCGCTCGACTCATTCTCGCGCCGAGCGGTGCCGCTGCTCTCTGGCGGGGCGGTGCTGGTATTCATCGCCCTGTGTGCAAACGTGTGCGTCCTACTGCTCGCCCGGTTCACGCCGCGCCGACGTGAGTTCAGCGTGCGTACGATGCTTGGGGCTCCACGTTCGCGCCTGGTGCGGCAAGTGCTGACAGAGACCGGGGTGATGGGCGTGCTCGGCACCGCCGTTGGCGCTGCCATCGCCTGGGCCCTCGTTTCCATGGCGCGGGCGCTTCTGCCGGAGCCACTTCTCCTGCGGACGCTCAACCCTCTGAGCCTTGACGAGCGGGCAGTCGTCGCCACAGGCGTTGCGGGGCTGCTGGCCACCCTAGGCGCTGGAGTCCTTCCCGCGTGGATTGGGACGAAGGTCCGTATCGGCGAGTCCCTGCGCGTCCTGGACTGCGGTGGAACGGAAACTCGCAGAGCACGTGCCTTCACGCAGACCCTTCTGATAGGTCAACTCGCACTGGCCTGCACGCTGCTGGTGGGGGCCACGCTTCTGACTCGTTCGTTCGTCAATCTCGCGACGGCGGACAGGGGTTTTGACACGTCGGGTATCACGACCCTCTGGTTGAACGTCGATCCCGCCAGCGACGCCGATGCCATAGGACGCGCGGTTCGCGCGCGCAATTTGGAGGAGACTTTCCGGAAGATGGACGTCGTGCAGGACGTCGCCTGGTCCTACGGTGTTCCGCCCGGCGGAGGGTTCATCGCCTCGGGCGAGTGGCGATCCGACCGCCCCGGTGCGAGCGCTAACGAGATGAGAGTGACACGCTACGCCGTCAGCCCGGAGTTCTTTTCGCTCTACCGGATTGGAATCGTGAGCGGGCGTGCCTTCAGTTCCCTCGACTCGCCAAGCGACGTCGTGGTTTCTGAGGAGCTTGGCCAAGCGCTGTGGCCGGATGCCGATCCCTTGGGCCGCACCCTCTTCTTCGAGAGAGAGAGCCTGCGCGTGGTCGGCGTCGCCAGGGAGATACATTACCCGTCGCTGGATTCGCAGGACGATGGTCCTGAACTTTACCAGCCCTACGGTGGCGTGGCGAACACGGCGATGGTGAGCCTGCGCTGCGCCCCCGAGTGTCCGGACGGGGCGCTCATTCGTCACCGCCTGGCTTCAGCACACCCCGAGGTGAGGGTACAGGATGTCGGACCCGTCGAGCGCGCCTATGCCGCGAAGCTCGCCCGCCCGCGGGCAGCCGCATGGCTCGCGGTGGCATTCGCCGTCATGGCGGCTCTCGGTGCCGCTGGCGGGCTGTACACCGTCTTGTCCTATGCCGTGAGCCGCAAGCACCGCGAGCTTGCCATTCGAGCGGCACTTGGCGCATCGCCCAAGCAGATTCGCCGCGCTGTGTTGCGTGACAGCGTCCGGGTCACCGCGACCGGCCTTGGGGTCGGCACACTCACGGCCATCGGACTCGCCCGTGGGCTCGTCTCGATGTTATACGGTCTCACGCCGTTCGACGCTCTCAGTTGGGTGCTCGTGCTCGGCCTGATCGGGGTCACGGCCCTTGGCGCATGTTGGGGCCCAGCGCGGACGGTGACCCGGCTCGACCTTCAGTCGTTGCTGCGGGAGGAATGATGCGGTCGCTCTGCGATGGGGGTCGACTCCCAGGAGTCGCAACATCGATTGTCCTCTCCTTCCTCGTGTTCTGCATGTCCGTGGGCCTCACATTCCCACAGATTGCGCCCGGCTTCGATCCCAGGGAGCAGGTTGAGACGGCGATCGGCGAGGCGGTCCGCCTCCTCGAATCGAAGGACTACCGGGCCTTCCTGTTGCAGTTCGCTCCACCCGACCAGGTGAAGGCGCGAGGTGGGGCACAGGCAGCGCTGGAGGCTTGGGTCGAATTGTTCTCCGCCCAGGCGGACCATGTCCTGGCGGCGTTCACGCACGCCCGAACGCGGACCCCGACCTACGATGCCGCGGGGACTACAGCCACGTTTCTGTTGAAGGGAGAGATTGGGCCTCCTTCGCTGAGGATGGTGAAGATCGGCAAGTACTGGTACCTTGGCAACAAGTAGCACGCCCAGCCGTCGTTCTTGTTCGACTTCCAGGATGCAGCACGCCGTGGCGTCAGGCCCGCTCCGCCATTCTGTTCCTGTCCACTGACTCCTGGCACCAGGTTCCTGCCCGCCTCGGCGTCGCCGCGCGTCCGAAGGTCGGGTGACGTCGGGTCCCTGCCCCCTGATCCCTGCTGTCGCCGAGCGCCTGAGGCCGAGCGGCTGCCTTACCTACTGTTGCGATAGCACAATCAGCAGGATCACCAGCACGACCGCCGCGGTCACCAGAGCGACCTTCCAGAAGCTCTTCGGGTACTGGCCCGCGATGACGCCGGTGTACCCGTTCGCCACCACCTGGAACACCTTCCGGCCGAACGTGTAGGTCAGCAGCCAGACCGGCACCAGGATGTGCTTGAACGTCTCGCTCGAATAGACCGGATTGATCCGCAGATTGCGATGCGTGTCACCGGGCACCTGGGCCGCGCAGAGCGACATGAGCTGGTCGTGCATCTGCTCGCGCGAGCGCTTGGCGGCATCGACGAGGACGACCTGGTAGTGCTCGACCACGTGACCCGACAGATAGCCTGTGTCGTACGGCACGAGTTCCGCCGTCGGAAAGGGCTCCACGCTCTTCAGCAGGTTCGAGTTGACGCCATGCGTGCCGGGCACGGGCTCATCGTCGAAGAAGTGGTCGATCTCGCCCTGGGCGTATTCCCAGCGGACCTTTCGCACCTGCTTGACCTGCGCGCGGCCCTGGCTGTCCCGAACCTCCTCGCCGACGTAGTAGTAGTAGCCGGCCTCGGCTTCCCACGGGCAGTGCACCTGGGCGTCGAACGTCCAGTAGGGGACGTAGAGACCCTTGACCTGGTCGACCAGGGCCTTGCGTTTGAGCGCGCCGGGCGCAAACCACTTGCTCGCGTACCATCGGCGCATGCTCTCCCGGACCTGCGACTCGGACACCTTGAAGGGCAGAAGACTCTGGGGTCGGATCGGCGACTTGATCTCGTGATAGTCGACGAGTGCCGGTGACCCGCAGAACTCGCAGTTCTGCCCGACCCGGGCCGCGTCATAGACCATGACGGCCTTGCAGCTCTGGCACTGGACGCTGCGCCGCTCGGTCTGCCAGCCGCGCAGGTCGTCGGGCAGCTCCCGGAGCGCCTTGACCAGGTCGATCTCCTGGATCTTCCCGGTGTCCTGGTCGAGTTCGTACGGAGCCTCGGTCCCGCAGAACGGGCACACGAGCATCTGCTTGGCCGGACTCCACTCCGCCTGCGCTCCGCAGGCCGCGCAGGCATGCTTCTCACGCGCCGCGATCTCGCTCATGACGACAGATACGCGTCGAGGGACGTCCGGGTGATCCGGTAGGTCGAGCCGATCTTCTTGGCCTTGAGGTCCCCGGCCGTGATGATCGCGAGCACGTCGGCCTCCGCGACATTCAGGACCCTCGCCACGTCGGCCGGCGTCAGCATCTCGATGCCAGGCGCGCCCGCTGCCGCCGCGGCGCCGGCGAGCGGCGCCGTCCCAGGCTGCCCGCCCGCGAAGCCCTGCTGCATCATCTGCTGGGCGATACCGAAGCCCACGGCAAGTTCCGCTGCGGTGCCTGCCGCGCCGCCGGACCCGGACTCCATGCCCTTGCCCATCTGGTACTTCACGTACTCGTTCAGGTTGCCGATTGCGGCCATGCTCGACCGCTTGTCGATGGCCTGCTCGACCTCAGGTGGCACCGAGACGTTCTCGAGAATGAAGCTCGTGATCTCGAGACCGTACTTCGCGCCCACCACCGGGTTGATGAGCGGCAACAGGGCTTCGCCCAGTTCCGAGTAGCGGGTGGCGACGTCGAGCACCGGGACCTTGGACTCCGCCAGGGCTTCGCTGAAGACGCTCACGATTCGCGACCGCATGGTGTCGGCGAACTCGTCGAGCCGGAAGTTCTGATCGGAGCCGGCCACCTCCTTCAGGAAGAGCTTGGGCTCGATGATCTTGAAATCGTAGGTGCCGAAGGCCCTCAACCGGACGATGCCGAAGTCCGCGTCGCGGGCCATGACGGGGTTCGACGTGCCCCACTTGTTGCCGGTGAACAGCCGCGTGTTGAGATAGTAGACATCGGCCTTGAACGGTGACTCGAACCCGTACTTCCAGGACTCCAGGCGGGTCAGGATCGGAATGTTGTCCGTGACGAGGGTGTGCTTGCCTGGTCCGAAGGTGTCGCCGAACTGCCCCAGGTACATGAACTGGACGACCTGCGATTCGCGCACGATGAGCTGTGCGCCTTTCTTGATCGCCTTGTCCTCGTCCGGGAAACGGTACGAGAGCGTGTCGCGGGAATCGTCGGTCCACTCGATGATGTCGATCAGTTCGCCCTTGATGAAGTCCATGATGCCCATGGTGAAATGCTCCTCGTTGGACAATCAGACAGTCGACGTGGACCGGCTCCTGCGGCCTGCGTCCGCCGTCAGTCGTCGCGCCCGGCCCGAGACGGTGGCGTCACGGGCGTCTCCTGCGCCTCCGGCGCCCTGCGCGCCTTCCACCGGGAGAGCAGGACGGTCAACAGCGTCAGCCCGATCTCGTCCGCGAACGGGATGAAATCCGGAACGAGGACGTCGACGAGCGTGAGTGCGGCCAGCACGCCGACCAGGACCGGGAAGCGCAGATTCAGCCTGGCGAGCAGTCGGCCGACGATCGACCCGGGGTTCAGCGTCGCGTCGTGGGGCATAGGGTTCTCCCAGCAGGTCCGGGAACTCCGAGTGTACAACGGACCACCGGCGGCAGGCGAGCGACCCGCGCTCCGCCGCCCCCAGGCATCCCACCGGCCTCGACCGTCCCCGGACGCGGCGACGGCACGACCTCGGCCGCGGAGCGGGGCGGACGTCGACCCTGCGAACCCCCGCGAAAGTTCCCGTTGACGGAATCGTGACCTTGACGCAGTATGCTGTCGGTACAACGGCTTGGTGCTCCCGTGTCCCAGCGCGGTTCTGGGCATCGGGCCGAGGAGGACCGGATGGCAGATGGGGACGCACGTTCTCCACGCAAGGTCTATGTTGTTGACACGAGCATTCTGGTTTCCGCGCCCGACGCACTCCACAACCTGACACAGCACAACACCGTCGTGGTGCCCTTCCCGGTTCTGCAGGAACTGGACCGGCGGCGCACGGCCGCGAACGGCATCGGCGTCACGGCGCGCAACACGATCCGGCTTCTCGACCGGATCCAGAGCCAGGCCTCCCCGGACCAACTGCACGGCGGCATCCCTTTCAACGAGGGTGTCCTGAGGTTCCACGGCGGCACTCTGCCGCTCGACCGGGCCTGGCCAGGCTTCAACCCGCGCTACGCGGACGATGCGATCATCCTGCTGGCCGATCTCCAGCAGGCGGAGCATCCGGCCGATCAGGTGATACTCGTCACACGAGACGCGGCCATGCGGTGCAAGGCTCGGGCGCGGGGCGTCAGCGCCGAGGACTACTGGAGCGACCGGCCCGTCGCCTCGCCCGAGAAGTTCTACTCGGGCCGCGCACGCATCGAGCTGCCGCCCGAGCACGCCACGCTGCTCTCGACCCTGCACCACGAGCAGCGCCTGCCGGCCGACGCCCTCGAGCCGTTCGTCGACGTCTCATCGCTTCTGGCCAACCAGTGCTGCGAACTGCAGGTGCGCGGCAACGGAAAGAGCGCGTGGGGCATCTTCAAACGGCTGGACGGTGCCGACTTCCTGCGGCGCGTCAACACGAAGACCTCCGACCGTTTCGGTCCCTCCACATCCGAGCAGGCGTGCGCCCGCGAGATGATCCTCGACGAGCAGACACTCATCGTCAGTCTGGTCGGCATCGCCGGAACCGGGAAGACGCTGATGGCGCTGCTCTCGGCCTACGAGCTGCTCCGGAGCGGGAAGGTGTCGAAGATCGAGGTCTACCGCCTGAACGCCGAAGCGGGCCGCGAACTCGGGTTCCTGCCCGGCGACGTCGGCGAGAAGATGGTCCCGTGGGCGAAGCCCATCCTCGACAACATGGACTTCATCATGCGCCGGCTCCATGGCTCCGCTCGGTGGACCAACCAGCTGGCCGAGCACCACGGGGAACGGGAGAAGGACCGCAAGGAAGGGTCGCATCCGACCGTCGAGGGCCTGCTTCAGAGTCGGACCCTGGAGATCGCTCCCATCAACTACCTGCGGGGCCGGTCCATCCATGATGCGGCGATCGTCGTCGACGACGGGCAGAACCTGACGCAGGAAGACATGAAGCTCGTGCTCACTCGGGCCGGGGAAGGGTCGAGAGTGATCCTCACCGGGGATCCGGACCAGATCGACCGTGCAGAGATTACGTCGCTGTCGAATGGCCTCGTGCAGGTGGTCGAGCGGTTCAAGGGTGAGCCCTGCTTCGCCCATCTCACGATGCACGAGGTCGTGCGATCGCGCATCGCGGAACTCGCCGCGAAGCTGCTGTAGGGGCCTTTGCCGAGAGGCTACGGCCGCCCAAGGAACCCCTGGGTCTACAGCGACGACATGCAAAGGGAGATTGTGGCCAGGTCCACATTCCGTCTGCTGAGCGGCGATGACGTCCGCTCGCTGATCGCGCCGGCCGATCTCGTCCCGGCGATGGAGACGGCGCTCGCCGCCTTCTCCGCCGGCGAGGTGACCCAGCCGTTCCGCACGAACCTCGTCGTGGGACCGGAACGAGCCATCGTCCATGTGATGCCCGCGTATGTCGAAGGCCTCCCGGCGCTCGGGCTGAAGGCCGTGTCGGTGTTCGACGGTAATGCCGCCCGCGGCCTGCCCACCCATTTCGCCACCGTGCTGCTGCTCGATCCCGAAACGGGCGCGCTCATCGCCCTCGTCGACGGAGCAGCCGTGACCGAGGCCAGGACGGCCGCCGTGTCGGCGGTGGCGGCCAGACACCTGGCGGTGAGGGGCGCCACGACCCTCGCGATCCTCGGCGCCGGCGTGCAGGCCCGCGGGCACCTGTCTGCGCTGACCGCCACGATGCCCGACCTGCGGGACGTGCGAGTCTGGAGCCCGTTCCCGGATCTCCGGACATTCGTCGACGAGGCCTCCGGCCGGACCCTGGTGCCCGTGCGAGCTGCGGCCAGCGCACGGGATGCGGCGTCGGGAGCCGAGCTCATCGTCCTCGTGACATCGTCGAGCGAGCCGGTTCTAGACTGTTCATGGGTGAAACCGGGCGCGCTCGTGGTGTCGGTTGGGGCCTGCCGGCCGGAGATGCGGGAGATGGATCCCGCTCTGTTGGCCCGGTCGCGGCTGTTCGTGGACTCGAGGGTGTCGGCACTGGCCGAATCGGGAGACATCATCCAGGGCCTGAACGACGGCCTGTTTGGCGAAGACCATGTGGTTGGCGAACTGGGCGATGTCGTCGCTCGGCGAGTGACGGGGCGGCGCGACGCCGTCGAGACCATCGTGTTCAAGTCGCTAGGCCTCGCCGTCGAAGACGTCACGGCGGCGGATCTCCTCTACCGGCGCGCCGTCGAGCGCGGCGTCGGACACGTGCTGACGGTCTGAAGAGATGGCGACGCGCGACAATTACCACGCCGGCCTCGATTCATGAGCGACATCTTCCGCCAGGTGTACGACCCCGTCGGGCAGAGCGTGCTCCTCTCGGCACTGGTGGCTGGTCTGCCACTCGTGGTCCTGGCGGTGCTCCTGGCCGGCATCCGCGTCGCACCGTGGAAGTCCGCGATCGCCGGGGCGGGCACCGCATTCGTGCTGGCGTGGCTCGTCTGGGGCATGCCGCTGGGCCTCAGCGTCGCCGCCGCGACGCACGGCATGGCGTTTGGGCTCTGGCCGATCAGCTGGGTGGTGGTGGCCGCTGTGTTCTTCCACAATCTCTCCGTGGCGGGCGGAGACTTCGACGTGATCCGGCGGTCGCTGGCTCGCCTGACGCAGGACCGGCGCATCCAGGTTCTGCTCGTCGCCTTCTGCTTCGGCGCGCTCATCGAGGGCATCGCAGGGTTCGGGGCGCCGGTCGCCATCACGGCGTCGATGCTCGCCGGCCTCGGCTTCGAGCCGATCGGAGCGGCTGCGCTGGCCCTGGTGGCCAACACCGCCCCGGTGGCCTTCGGGTCCATCGGAATCCCCGTCACGACGCTGGGGGGGCTGCTGGCCCCGATCCTCGGACGAGACGTGCAGGAGACGACACGGGCCCTCTCCGCGATGGTGGGCCGACAGCTCCCGTTCTTCTCACTGCTGATTCCAGGCTACCTCGTCGTCTTGCTGGTGGGATGGCGCAGGACCCTGGAGGTGTGGCCGGCGGTACTGGTGGCCGGCGCGAGCTTCGCGGCCGGCCAGTTCGTCGTGTCGAACTTCGTCGGGCCCGAGCTGACCGACACCCTCGCCGCGCTGCTGTCGCTGGCGTCCGTGACCGTGCTGCTGCACGTGTGGCAGCCGCGAGACGTCCTCGCGGGCCGTACGACGAATCCGACAGCCCGTGGCGTCCCGCCGGACCCGCCCGCCAGGGTGGCTCGGGCCTTCGGCACCTACGCGATTCTCGTTCTCGTGGTGCTCGTGGGGCAGGTGGGCAACTTCGCAGGCCTGCACGATCTCCGCCCTCCCGCCAACGTCACGGCTCTGTTGCGCTGCGGGCAGGCGGGGAACCGCCAGTGTCCGGAGCCGTGGATCGGTGCCCCGTCCGCCCGCCGTCAGCAGGCGTTCCGATTCCCGGTCTGGGACTTCCACTGGCCGGGTGGCTACCGCGTCGAGGGCGGTCAGATGATGCCGCTGGTCCGCCGTGAACCGCCGGTGGTGGCCGAGTCGAGCCCGTATCCGTTGACCTTCCGTCTCGACTTCCTCGCGACCTCCGGCACCCTGGTCTGCATGGCGGCTCTGGTGGCATTCATCCCGATGTGGCTGTCGGGCCTTCCGCCGCGCGCGCTCGTCCGAGTATTCGCTCAGACCGCGCGACAGCTGAGGCTCCCGGTCGTCACCATCGCGTTCATCCTGTCGATCGCCACCGTCATGAACTACTCGGGGATGACCACCACGCTGGCGCTTGCGCTGGCCGCGACGGGCGTCCTGTTTCCCTTCTTCTCAGCGGTGCTGGGCATGCTCGGCGTCTTCCTGACGGGCAGTGACACCTCATCGAATACGCTCTTTGGACCCCTGCAGGCGACAACGGCGAAGGTCTCCGGTCTCGATCCGATCCTGACCGCTGCGACCAACAGCTCGGGCGGCGTCATGGGCAAGATGATCAGCCCTCAGAATCTGTCCGTGGGCGCTGCGGGGGTCGGAGCTGTTGGCAGTGAGGGACTCATCTTTCGCCGCGTCGTCGTACACAGCCTCGTGCTGACTGCCCTGATGGGCCTGCTGGCGATGCTCCAGGCGTATGTGGTGCCCTGGATGGTGCCTCGGATCTGATCCTTGCCGGGATTCGGGATTCGGGATTCGGGATTCGGGGTTCGGGATTCGGGAAGCACCAGTGTGTGTCCCCGTTTCCGCACGGTGATCCCGCGCTCCGTTCCGGATGTCAGTTTCGGGCATCGAGCCCGTCCCGGGAGGCGTCTTCGACGAATCCCGAATCCCGGATCCCGAATCCCGAATATGCGCTGCGGCATCAGAGGCGCTAGGATAGAGGGATGGGCCCCCTGGTGCGGATCGTCCTCATCGCCGCCGGCTCGGTCTTCGTGGTGCTCGGCATCCTCGGGATGTTCTTGCCGCTCGTGCCGACCACGGTCTTCTTGCTGCTGGCTGCGTGGTGCTACGCGCGCAGTTCGGATCGCTTCCACCGGTGGCTGCTCGACAACCGGCTGTTCGGCGACTACATCCGCAACTATCGCGACGGACGCGGCCTGAGCGTCCGGGAGAAGGCGGTCACCCTCGGCATGCTCTGGGCGAGCATCGGGTACAGCGTGCTTCTCGCCGGGCTCGAGGCCTGGGTCGACCTGCTGCTGCTGGCGATGGCCGCAGGGGTGACGGTCCACCTCCTGGCGCTCAGGACCTACCGGCCCGAGCGAGCTGCCCCTTCGGTCCAGCCTCCGGACGGCACCGGCGAGCGCGCGTGAAGATCTGTCGGGCGGTGTGCCCGTATCCCGCTATTCAAGAGACTTCTGCAGCGTGGCTTTCACCGCGCCGAAGGCGTGCCTGAACACGTAGGTGTTCCTGAACATCCTGGGGTCCTTCGGCGTTTCGAGCGTCAGCGTGGCGGTTTCGCCCGGCAGAAGCGGCTTGGTGAGACGGACCGAATCGCCGGTCACCGGATTGCTCGACTTGTCCCACCAATACTCTTCGATCTTCAGGCCCGCGATGGACCCGTTCGACGTGTTCCTGACCGTGATGGTCGTGATGACCACGTTGTTCTTCACGACCGTCTTCGGCGTGACGTAGGCGACATCGGCCGTGCCGCGCACCGGAGGAACGTACCTGCTGGGCCCGGGCTTGGGGGGCTCCGATGGCTCGCCCAGCTCACGTGCGGTGGCAGCGGCTGGCTCGCCGGCTGGCGTGGGGGTGCCGGGTTCGGCGACGGGTGTTCCCACCGGGGTCGCAGCCGGGGCCGTGGCGGCCGGCTCGGCCGGTGTACTGGTTGACCCCGAACTGCAGGCCGCCACGACGCCGACGAGGCAGGCGCCGACGAAGACGATTGGCAGGGCACTCAGTCGTCGCGACATGACATCATTCTCCGGAAAGCGTCCTCCCTGGCCTTCGGCCCTGGACGACTGCGGATGCCGACACTCTCGGCATCAGTGTAGGGTTCGGAGGGGGTGATCGCCATCCCCCGCACAGGGGAATTGCCCCTGCGCTATCGGCTGCACCGGCCCTCAGGAGGCGCGAGGGCGGATGACCAACACGGGGCACTCGGCCGCACGAACGACGTGGTGTGCCGTCGACCCGAACAGGGCCAGATCCACCGCGTTGCGCCCGAGCACGCCCATCACGACGAGGTCCGCCTTCATCTCGGCCGACACACGCAGGATCTCCGAGTAGGCCTTCCCGGACGACACCCGCACATCGGGCGTGCACCAGTCTACGGCCTCGGCGGGCACCAGCGCCCGCAGCCGGTCCTCGGCCTCGGCCACGAGATAGGCCTGGTACTCGGGGATCTGATAGTGCGCCGTCGTCAGAGGCTCGTGATCCAGGCCCTCGACGACGTTGACAAGAGCCAGGCATCCGCCCGACTCCTGGGCCAGCGAGAAGGCGTACTCGAGTGCCGAGAGCGACGCCTCCGAGAAGTCCACCGGACACACGATGCGCTGGAAGAACGGGGCGGTGTCCGGGACCGCGTCGGCCCGGAGCCCGTGCACGGTCAACACCGGGCACGGGGACTTGCGGAGCACCTTCTCGGTGACCGAGCCGAGCAGCAGCCGTTCGACGCCGCTGCGCCCGTGGGTGCCCATGACGAGGAGGTCGGCGGGCCAGGCCCGTGCGTCATCCAGGATGGCGCCGACCGGGAGTCCCACGCCGACGGCGGCCGAGACGGCGGCGCCGCTGGCTCGGAGGGGCTTCAGCAGCTCATCCAGCTCGCGCCGGGCGTCGTCGACGAGCGCCGTCGAATCGTAGGGGTTCTCTTCGGGAACGGCGGCGATCGGTACCACGGGCGCGACGACCGCATGAACGTAGAGTGCTCTGACTTCGGCCTCGTACCACTGGGCCAGGGCGGACGCGTATCGCAGCGCGCGCCGCGAGAAGTCCGAGAAGTCGACGGGGCAGAGAATGCGCTCGAGCGTGATCACGAGCCACCTCCGGCGAACGTCGGTTCCAAGGCCAGTTTACGCCCCTTCGCCGCAGGCGGACAGTGTTTTCGTGCCGGGCGGCGGCTCCGTTTCAGGCTGTCGATGGTTCGAGGATGCCGAGCACGCCGTCGATCCGGCCCAAGGGGGCGGCCAGTTGCACGCCGGCCACGTTGCCCTTCACCCGATGGTAGGTTTCTCTCGCAATCGCCACGCCTTCGGCGAGGCCTTCCTCGCGTGTCGTGGTACGCCGCATCCGCTCGAGGATGTCGGGCGGAACGCTGGCTCCCGGAACCTCGTTGTTCATGAACTCCGCGTTGCGGTAGGAGGTGAGCGGCCAGATGCCGCACAGCACCGGGAGGCGGGCGGACTCGACGCGCTTCAGAAACCGCTCGAAGACGGCGATGTCGAAGACCGGCTGGGTGACGATGTACTCGGCGCCAGCCTCGATCTTCCAGTCGAGACGGTGCAGCTCGTGGTCCAGATTGATGGCGCCCGGGTTGGCGCCGACGCCGATGCTGAAACCCGTCGGCTCGCCGATGGGGTTGCCGGCCAGGTCGAGGCCGTGGTTCAGACGGTTGATCAGATTCACGAGGCCGATGGCGTCGACGTCGAACACCGCCGTCGCATTCGGATAGTTGCCGAGCTTCGGCGGATCGCCGGTGATCGCGAGGATGTTCCGGAGACCGAGCACCCACGCACCCAGCAGATCAGACTGCATGCCGATGACGTTGCGGTCCCGGCAGGCGAAGTGCAGGACGGTCTCGATGCCGACGTCCCGCTGGATGAGCACCGCCAGCGCCGCCGCAGACATGCGCGCCGATGCCCGGGGCCCGTCGGGAATGTTGATGGCGTCGACCCCAAAGTGGAACAGACGCCTGGCATTGCCGAGTTCACGGGCAGGAGACACGCCCCGGGGCGAGACCAGTTCGACGAGCGTGACGAAGTCGCCGCGCAGCAGCTTGTTCGACAGCCGCGACTTGTCGGTGCGGTCGTAGGGCTTGACCGATTCGGGCGCCTGCACGCGCAGGTCGACGGTCTCCACGTCCATGCGGCGAGCCGGGTGAAGGGCGCGCACCGCCCGCCGGATGGCTCTGATGTGCCCGGGATTCGTGCCACAGCACCCGCCAACGATGGACGCGCCGGTCTGGATGAAGCGCTTGGCATACTCGGCCACGTACTCGGGCGAGGTCATGTAGATGTAGCGCCCGCCCACTTCCTGGGGCACGCCGGCGTTGGGCTGGACGGAGATCGGGAGCGGCGTCAGCGTCTTCAGGTGCTCGAGGGCCTCGAGCATGGCGCGGGGGCCGATGGTGCAGTTCAAGCCTACGGCGTCCAGCTCGTAGGCGGCGACATCCTGGACGAAGCTCTCGAGCGAGCCGCCCCGGATGAGGATCCCCTCGTCATTGACCGTCACCTGGGCGATGAGCGGCATCTCGGGGCCGAGGTCCTTCACCGCGCGGATGGCCTGTTCGAGCTCCTTCACGAGCCCGAAGGTCTCGAGCACGATGAGGTCGACGCCGCCGTCGATGAGGCCCCGGACCTGCTCCCTGAAAGCATCCCTGGCTTCGTCGTAGGAGAGGGCCGAGAGTGGCTCGATCTCGACGCCCAGCGGGCCCACCGAACCGGCAACGAGCACACGACCGGCCGCCGCCGCCTTCGCCAGCTCTGCGCCACGCCGGTTGATCTCGTAGACCTTCTTCTCGAGGCCGTGTGGGGCGAGCTTGAATTGACTGGCCCCGAAGGTGTTGGTCTCGATGATGTCCGCGCCCGCGTTCACGTAGTCACGATGGACTTCGCTGACGATATCCGGGTTGACGAGGTTCATCTCATCGAAGCACGTGTTGAGGTAGATCCCCTTCTCGTAGAGATACGTCCCGACGCCGCCGTCGAAGACGATGATCTCCTGATCCCGCAGTCGTGCCCGGAAGTCCTTCATGGGGGGATTGTCGTTCAGGAGGCCGGGGCGTGTCCAACGGGCGGAGGCGGTGGGTCTCGTCAGCCGCGCGGGCGCGACAGCCGGTAGGAGTTGCCCACAACCGACGCACTCGACAGCACCATGCCCGCCGCAGCGACGATGGGATTGAGCAGCCCGGCGACGGCAAGGCCGATGCCGGCCGTGTTGTAGAAGAAGGCCCAGAACAGGTTCTGCCGGATCACGAGCATGGTCCGGCGCGAGAGGTCGAAGATCTCGATCACACGCCCGAGGCGGTTGTGCATGAGTACCGCCGACGCCGCCTTCATTGCGATGTCGGTGCCCGACCCGAGCGCGATGCCCAGCCGCGCCACGGCCAAGGCCGGCGCGTCGTTGATGCCGTCACCCACCATCGCGACCGATCGGCCTTCGGCTTGGAGCCCGCTGACCAGCGCAGCCTTCCCCTCCGGCAGCACGTCGGCCCGGTAGTCGTCGACGCCGATCCGGGACGCCACCCAGGCGGTCGTTGCGCACGAGTCACCCGACACGATGAGGGTGCGGATGCGGCGGGCCTTGAGCCGCGCGACGAGGTCGGCCGCATCCTCCCGGATCCGGTCGCCGAAGCCGAGCCACCCGTGCGACGTCCCGTCGATGGCGAAGTACGACACGGTGCCGCCCTGCCGCTCCCAGCCGGCTGCCTCGGACAGGAGATGCTGGTCATCCGGCGAGACGAGGCGGCGGCTCCCGATGGTGATACGCCGGCCGTTCACCGTCCCGCTGATGCCCTGCCCCTTGATCACCTGCACCTCGCGTGCGACATCGACCGCCAGGCCCGTCTGCCGGGCACGTGCGACGACGGCGCGGCCGAGCGGATGCTCGGAGCAGGCTTCGACGGCCGCCAGCAGGGCCAGGTGACCGGTCGAGCCGCCGGTCAGCGCGAACTCTCCCCAGGTGACCGTCCCGGTCTTGTCGAGCACCACCGTATCGATCTGGTCGACGGTCTCGAGCGCCCGGCTGTCTCCGACCAGAATGCCGAGGCGGGAGGCCGCCCCTACGGCCGCTGTGACCGCCAGCGGGGTCGCGATGCCGAGGGCACACGGGCAGGCGATGACGAGCACGGTGATGCCCTGCATGAGTGCATCGCCGATGGCCATGCCCCCGAGGAGCCACCAGGCAACGAAGGTGAGCACCGAGAGCACGACCACGCCAGGCACGAAGACGCGCGAGACGCGGTCAACAGCCTGCTCGATGTGCGATCGTTTCGCCAGCGCCTGCTCGACCGCACGGACGATGCCAGTGAGCGTGGTGTCACCACCGACTCTCGCGGCCCGTACGCGCAGAACGCCGTCGATAGCCAGCGTTCCGGAGGACACCATTCCCCCCGCGCGCCTCGCGATTGGGGCGGCCTCACCGGTCAGCGCTGATTCGTCCAGGTGTGCCTCGCCCTCGAGGATCTCGCCGTCTGCCGGAACCCGCTCGCCGGCCTTCACCAGGAACTGGTCGCCTGGCTTGAGTGCCTCCACCGAAACGAACCGCTCCTGTCCAGCCGACACCAATCGGGCCTTCGTCGGCATCAGGCGGTGGAGCATCGTCACGGTTCTGGCGGTGTGTGTCTTGGCCGCGCGCTCCACGTTCTTGCCGACGAGCACCAGGGCAACAATCGCGCAGACCGTGTCGAAGTAGATGTGATCCCCGCCCCGGACCGCCTCGGCGGTGCTGTAGGAAAAGGCCGCCAGGATGCCAAGGGCCAGGAGCGTCTCCATTCTGACCGTCCGGTGGGCCGCGCCGAGCCAGGCCAACCGCAGGATGGGCCAGGCGCCGTAGGTCACGGCCGGCACCGTCAGGGCCGCGAGCACCCAGGGGAGGGTGTGCCGAATGCTGTCGGGGGTCGCCTGGAAATAGCCGATGTAGATCGCCAGGTTCAGCATCATCACGTTGACCCAGAGGAACGTGGCAACGCCGAGACGCAGCAGGAGATCCCGACCTTCGCGATCGGCAGCCTCGGTCCCTCCCGTATAGGGCTCGGCTCCATAGCCGAGGGCCGCGATGCGCGCCGGGATCCTCTCGGGCGGCAGGAGCTGCGGCGCGTAGCGGACCTTGACCAGGTCTGATGCGAAGTGGACGTCTGCGCTCACGATCCCAGGCTCGCGCGTTAGCGCGTGCTCGATGAGCCAGGCGCACGACGAGCACCAGAGACCGGAGAGCTGGTACATGGCCTCGGCAGTCTCGATGCCGTCGGGAACAACCGACCGGGCGGGAGCCCCGCTGCCGGGCGTCGAGACCAGGCCCATCTCGAGACTGCGCTTGAACACCCTGGTATCCCGCGGCGAGACGCCCGGGCCGAGCATCCCGCTCTCCATGAGGATGGCGTAGACATTGACGCAGCCGGCGCAGCAGAAGGGCAGGTTGTCCGGGCCGAATCGGCCCGTCTGCGGGGATGCGCCACAGTCGAGGCCGCACAGCGCGCACGGGGCGCCGGCCGTCGCCTGATCAGTCATGCGGCGCCGCGGTGCTCGGGGCGTTCCTCGGGCGCCCGGCCTCGTCGAGCATGATCGGGTTCGCCTTCCTGGCGATGATGACGAGCGCGATCAAGAACCCGATGAAGACCACGAAGACCAGAGTCAGCACCACCTTCATTCTCACGGTGTTCTCCCGGCCTCCGGCCCGATGAACGTCATGTCGAAGGCGTCGACGGTGCCGTCCGGCATGGTGCGGCTCACGAGGCGGAAGGGCTTCACGCCGCCGGCGAGATCCGCAGGCGGCACCGAGAGGTCGAACGTTCCCTGAAGGGTCTCGCCAGGCATCAGCGTGATGGGCCGCTGGCCCCGGCTGAGGCGCGCTCCGCGGAGGCCTTCGGCCTCGAACACGACCTCCGCGGGCTTCCCGCTCCGGTTGGCGAGGCTCATCCGGAAGCGGTTGACGATCCGCCCCTCGGCATCGGTTGTATAGAGCTCGGTCGTGGCCGATCGTTCGGGAGCGACTCTGACCATGACGGGGTGGCGGAGGGCCAGCGCCACGCCCAGCCCGATTGCGTAGAGCAGCACCACCCCGAGCACCGCCGCGCGCTTGGCGTCCCGGAGCCCGAGGCGGTAAGGCCACGGCTCGATGCCCGCTGCTCCGAACGTCCTGCCGCGCTCACCCCAGGTGTAGTGAACGAGCGTGTCCCTGCCGAGACGGCCCATGACGTCGATGCACGCATCGATGCAGTCGCCGCAGTGGATACACTCGATCTGGTGCGCCGAGTCCCGGATGTCGATGCCCATCTCGCAGACGCGGACGCACTTGCGGCACTCGATGCATTCGTGCGCCGGGTCGCGGTACTCGACGAGCAGCGTGCGGCTGTCGGCCAGCATGCCCTGAAGATACCCGTACGGGCAGACGGTCGTGCAGAAACGCTGGCGGACGAACGCGAAGTCGACAAAGGTGATGAGCGTGGTCACTGCGCCCGCCATGCCGGCGGCGGTCGTGATGTCGAACGACACGAGCCGCTGCAAGAGGTCCCGCGGCGCCACGAAATACGCGACGAAGACAAACGCGAGGAACACGGAGGCGGTGGCGAGCATGGCGAGAACGAGAAACCTCGCGGCCGCCTTCCGCCTCCCACGCGGCCAGGCGGTGAGACGCCGGTTGACGAGACGGCGGGCCCAGGCCTCGACCGCTATCGACGCCTCGCTGAAGATCATCTGCGGGCACGCGTAGCTGCAGTACAGCCGGCCGTAGATCATGGAGACGGCCGCGACGAGGAACATCAGGGACATCAGCGACAGGAAGACGATCCCGAACTCGCTGATCCACAGCTCCTGACCGGCGACGAAGAAGCGCGCCCGCGGGATGTCGAGACGCATGAGATCGAAGAAGGGCAACGTGACGAAGGCGGCGGCGCAGGTCAGGTGGATGAGCTTGCGAATCCGCCGGTACGTCATGGGCCCGCGTGCCGATGGACCATGGCCGGGCCGGCGCCCGTCAGGCCCCGCCAGACCAGGAACGCGCCCATGATCAGCACCGCAAGGGCCGGCAGCCAGGACCGCGCGCGCCCGAGCCGCCGTGACACGCTGGTCGAGAACAGGCCCGTGCCGAGCAGCATGCCGACGGTGCCGGCGCCGAACGCCAACATCGTGACGGCTCCGCCGGCTCCGCTGCCGGTCTCCACCGCCTTCAGCAAGGCCGCGTAGACGAGGCCGCACGGCATGAAACCGAGCAGGAGGCCCATCGCGAGCTTCGCGCCCGGGGATGGCGAGCGCACGAACCGGGCGGCAGCCCGCGTCCACGCGCCCGGCGGCGATGACGCGAGCGAGGTCAGGGCGCGGGGCAGCGGCGCGAGCCCGGCCATGAACAGGGCCGAGACGATCATCAGCCCGCCGCCGATGAGAGCCGCCGTGTTGAACGCCCCGGCAATCCCATTCAACGCGCCCATCCCGCCGCCTAGAAGGCCGGCCAGGGCGCCGAGTCCGGCGTAGGTGAGCAGGCGCCCCAGATTGTAGGCGAGGTGCGCGGCGAGAAGTGTCGGGCGGGTGGCCTGGCCCAGCGACAGCGAATAGGCAAGCACGATCGGGCCGCACATCTGCACGCAGTGCAGCGACCCGATCAGCCCGAGCGAGAAGCTCAGCCACAGGTCCAGGGGCGTCATGCGTCTCTCGGCCCGTAGTCGATCGCCGGGTTGGGCGAGGGGATGCTGACGCACTCGCGGTGGAACTCGAACCGCTGCATCGTGATTGCATGTGTCGGGCAGCGCGACGCGCACATGGCGCAGCGGATGCACGTCGTCTCGTCCTTCAACATGACCCCGCCCAGCTCGTCCAACTGTTCAGGGGCGAGGTTCCTGAAGTCGTCGGGGGCCCGCTCGAACGCCCGGCAGGCGGCCCGCAGCCAGTGATCGTCCCGGACGAGGGCGCTCAACTCGACCAGCCTGATGACGTTCCGGGGACAGATGTCCACGCATCCGTTGCATGCGATGCAGATGCCGGTATCGAAGATCGTGTTGATGTTGCAGCGCAGGCACCGGGCTCCCTGGGCGCGGGCCTGGGCCTCCGAGTAGTCGTGCTCGACGTTGTCCACGGAAGTCGAGCGCTCCCTCGAGGCGACCAGCGGAGGGTCCTCGCGGGGATGGACCTCCCATCCGGGGACCATCGTGTAGGCGGCCGGGTGCCAGGTCTTGCGCACCACGACGTCGGTCCGCGTCTTCCGCAGGTAGTCGTGCATCGATCGGGCTGCGATCTGCGCCGACGCGATGGCGTCGATGAACAGGCGCGGCCCGTGGGCGACATCGCCACACGCGAACACGTCAGGCGCCGTCGTCTGATAGGTGCGCGGGTCGACCTTGATGAGCCCGCGGTTCGTCTCGACGCCGTCGCTCTCGTTCAGGAACGAGAGGTCGGAGGTCTGGCCGATGGCGAACATGATGGTGTCGCACGCGATCTCGTCAATGGCCCGCTCGTCGAATGTCGGGTTGAACCGTCCCGACTCGTCGAACGCGGACACGCACCTGACCGCCTGCAGGACCAGATGCCCGTTGCGCTGGACGATCGCCTTCGGGCCCCAGCCGGTGTGCAGATGGACGCCCTCTTCCTCACCTTCGACGACCTCCCGTTCGTCGGCCGGCATCTCGTGCCGCTGCTCGAGGCAGACCACGTGGATCTGCTTGTCGCCGCTGATGCGCAGCGCCGATCGCGCCACGTCGTAAGCCGTCTGCTCGCCGCGCTCCATTTCGGCCACGGCCTCGCGCCGCTCCATGGGCTCGAGGGGGCGAAGCGCCGAGCGGGCGACGTCGTACGCCACGTTGCCGCCGCCGATGACCACGATGCGGCGGCCGACCGGGGGAGGCAGGCCCCGGTTGAAGCCCTTG
Organism: Acidobacteriota bacterium; assembly: GCA_040752275.1. Taxonomy (GTDB): domain Bacteria; phylum Acidobacteriota; class Vicinamibacteria; order Vicinamibacterales; family JAKQTR01; genus JBFMFH01. The sequence continues at coordinate 7,055 of JBFMFH010000083.1, read as the reverse complement.
AGGAAGTCCAGGCCGTCGTACACGCCTGGAACCTCGGCGCCGGGGAGCGGCAATTTCCTCCCCTTCGGAAGCCCGACGCCGAGGAAGATGGCCTTGAAGCCCAGGGCGCGCAGGCCGGCAATCGAGAAGTCGCGGCCCAGCCTCTCGTTGCACCGGAGGTCGACGCCCATCGACAGGATCGCGTTGATCTCGTTCCGTACCAGTTGTCGCGGAAGGCGGAAGATGGGCACTCCGGCCGTGAGCATGCCTCCGGGCTCCGGGTCGGCCTCGAAGACCGTGACCTTGTAGCCGATGCGGGTGAGATCGTGCGCGACGGTGAGTCCGGAGACGCCGGCGCCGATGACGGCGACGCGCTCGTAGTCACCGCGGTTCGGCGGCAGCATCCGCTCGTCGCACGCCTCGTGGTACCAGCGGTCGTCGCCGGTGTCCGGCCCGTACCGCTCGGTGGAGAAGCGCTTGATGGCGCGAATGGCCACCGGGCTGTCGACGTCGCGCCGCCGGCAGGCGGCCTCGCAGGGAGCGCCGCACACGCGGCCACAGATCGATGCGAACGGATTCGTCGCCCGTGCGAAGCGGTAGGCGTCCAGGTCGCGGCCCTCCGCGACGGCGGTGACGTATCCGCACGCGTTGGTGTGCACCGGACAGGCGTCCTGGCACTTGATCATCTCGATCCAGTACTGGGACGCGTCAGGCGCCTTGGTCTGATAGGCCTGCATGGCGGGTGATCGGTTCAGTCTTCGCGGGCCTTTCGGAACGCGAACACGAACAGCGAGATCGCGAACACGAGGGCCAGGGCCGCAACGACGTACATGAATGCGTTGGCGTTCCCGGTGACCGCGTTGAACTGCTGCACGAACGTCCCGCGCGTGTCGTGAGTCGTCTCGCCGTTCATGTAGACGATCCCGTAGAGGATGCACCCCAGCGCGATGACGATGTACGCGGCCTTCAGGAAGACGGGCACGTCGGTGCCCGTACGCTCGGTGATCCAGCCGTCGGCGTAGTCCTTGACGCCGCGAGGTTCAGTGTCGGACATGATCGGCCTCCTCGTCGTCCAGCATCCGGAACTTCGCTTCTTCGCTGTCCCTGCCCCAGTAGCCGTCCTTGAACGACCGGATGAAGAAGTAGATCCCGCCGGCCAGGAAGAAGCAGAACAGGCCGTACGAGAAGAAGATGCTCGGAGCGGTGTAATCCTGCATGGCGTCCCTACTTCTCGTAGTCGTGATCCGGACGCCAGTCCTTCTGGCGGCCGAGTGTCTGCAGGTACGCGACCATGGCCTGGAAGTCCTCCTCGTTGGCGGCGATCCAGGGGAACGGCGGCATGATCGAGCCCGGCGCCAGGTCGCGCGGATTGCGGAAGTGCGTGCGGTGCCACTGCGTGTCGTACTTCCCGCCGACGCGCGAGAGGTCCGGCCCCGTCCGTTTGGTGCCGAAGAGGTGCGGGCTGTCGTAGACGAACTCGTCGGGCGTCGAGATGGGTGAGTCGACGCCCCGCCAGCCGGACCGCTTCACGTCGGCGAGCAGGGTGCGCGTCTGCTGGGTGTGGCAGTACCAGCACCCCTCGCGCACGTAGATTGCCCGGCCGCGCATCACCTGCCTGGCGTGCGCGTCGCCCGCCGCCGCCATCGCCGGGTAGTTCGGCAGTCCTGCCGCCGGCGAACCCCAGCTCGTGTCGAGGAACGGCGGAGCAACGGTCGTCAGCAGGCCGCCGATCATGAAGAAGAGCACGGCGGCGACGGCGAAAAGGGTGGCGTTGGCATCGGTCTTGTTCAGCATGGGTGTCGCTCCTTCCTCACGCCGCGGCCGGGCGGACCGACGGTTCGTCGCCCCTGGTGCCGATGGCGGTTGCCATCACGTTGTAAAGGAACAGGACGATGCCGGCGAAGATCAACACCCCCGAGAAGAACCGCACCAACCACACCGGCTCAAGGGCCGTGACCGTGTCGATGAACGGAATCGTCGGGTCGATCCACTGCCAGCCCTGCCAGAGTCCGCCGAGCCACAACGTCACGAAGAAGCCCAGGCCGCCGACCATCATCAGCCAGTAGCTCCAGTTGGCGAGGGCCGGCGAATGCAGTCTGCGGCCCGTCAGACGCGGGACGGTGTGGTAGGTGCCGGCGATCGCGAAGAACGAGAAGGCGCCGAGGACGGCCATGTGCGCGTGGCCGGGAATCCAGTCGGTCTTCGACACGATCGCGTTCACCACACGAAGGCTGTGCAGGGGTCCCTGAAAGCACGTCAGCAGGTAGAAGACAACGCCGGACATGAGGAACTTCAGCTCGACGCGGTCCTTGAGCAGGTGCCACTGGCCGCGCACGGTGGCGAAGAAGTTGTAGACCACCGTCCACACCGGGATGAGCAGCATCACCGAGAAGAAGATGGCGATGGTCTGCAGCCACTGCGAGATCGGGCCGTGCAGCATGTGGTGGGCGCCGGTCCAGACGTAGACGAAGGCGAGCGACCAGAAGCCGATCATCGAGAGCTTGTGGCTGTAGAGCGGGGCGTTGCTCGACTTCGGGATGTAGTAGTACGCCAGCGCCAGGCCGACGGGCGTGAAGATGAGGCCAACGGCGTTGTGGACGTACATCCAGTTCAGGTTCGCCTGATTGACGCCGGTCGTGAAGAGGACGGCGAAGTTGCCCGTCAGGTACACGAAGGCGGTCCAGAGGATGGTGCCCATCACGTACCACAGCGACACGTACATCTGCGTGTACTTCCGCGTCGCGACGGTCGCAAAGACATTGACGCCGAACATCACCCAGGCGACGACCACGAGCACGTCCTGCCACAACGTCAGCTCGGCGTACTCGAGACCCTGGTTCATTCCGGCCATCAGCGTCACGACGGCGCTGAGCACGATCAGGTTCCACAGGACGGCGGTCGCCATGCCGAGCCTCTCGCTCCAGAGCTTCACGCCGCACAGCCGCGGGACCAGGTAGAAGGTCAGCCCCATGTCGGCCGCGAGCAGCCATCCGAAGAGCATGCCATTCACGTGCAACGGCCGCAGGCGGCCGTAGGAGAGAGCCGCGACCGTGCCCAGCATCTCCGGCCAGACGAACTTCGCCGCGATCATCAGGGCGATGATGCCGACAATGAAGAAGTAGGCAATCGAACTGTAGATGAACCACTTGGCGGTCGTGTCGTCGTGCACGACGGCGAGCGTGACAGGGGCGCGGGACGTGGCGGCGCCCGCGCCGGCGGGGGCGGTCTGGTCAGTTGCCATCGACTATCTCCTCGTGTTGAGGCTGCGAATGTAGTTCACGAGATCGCCGGCGTCGGTCGTCGTCAACCCGTAGTCGATCCACGGGGGCATCGCGGTGCCCTGGACGCCGTAGAGCAGCGATTCGAGCAGGCGGCGATCGCTCACGCCGGCGATGAATGCCGCATTCCGCAGGTTGCGCGGCCGCGGGAGGATGTCGAGCGAGTTCGGGCCCTTCCCGTCCGCCTTGCTGCCGTGGCAGCCCGTACACCGCTTCAGGTAGATCGCTTCGCCCCGAGCCATCGACTCGTCGCCCATGGCAACGGGGTTCGTGTCCGGGATGTTGCGCACTCTGCGCTCCCGTGCCGGTTCCACCACGAACGCCGTGAACACGTGGTCGAGGACGGCGGCCCGCTGGTCGCCGGTCAGCACCTGGCCCAGCGGGGGCATCGACGTGCCGGGCACGCCGTCCCTGAGCGAGGCCAGGAACCGCTCCCGCGGCTTGGAGTTCATGAATGCCGCCTTCGTCAGGTCGCGTGGGTACGGATCGAGATAGACCGCCGACGGGCCGTGCCCGTCGCCTGCGACGCCGTGGCAGCGCGCACACAGGGCGGTGAAGGTCTCGGCCGGGCTCATCGGCGGCGGCGGGGCGGTCTGCGCGGAGAGGAACGCCGTCATGGCGGTGAACTCCTCGTCGGCGAACCGAAAGCTCGGCATGATCGAGTCCGGCACCAGCGCCCGCGGGTTCTTGAAGTGGTCGTAAATCCAGGCCGAGGGCCGAATCAGGCCCTCGTAGGTCAGATCGGGCGCGATGCCTCCGTCCGTCGCGCCCAGCTTGTGACAGGCCGTGCAAGCCCGCTCGGCGAGAATCCGGCCGCCCTTGGTGACCTCGTCGACTGGCGCGGCGGCCGCGCTGGGGGGCTCGAACGCCGGCGGCGCCAGCTTCGCCCGGTAGCGATCGAGCGTGGTCTCGGTGAAGTTCATGCCACGACGGCTCTTCATGAACACCACCAGGGCCCGAACGTCCTCCGGCGCCAGGGCGAACTTGGGCATGAACGACGTGGCCAGGTTCGCGCGGGGATCGACGATGGACTCCCACAAGTAGTCGAGTTTCCACGTTTTGCCCACCTGGGTCAGATCCGGCCCGAGCGTACCGTCCGACAGGCCGTCGATGCGGTGGCACCCGTAGCAGTTCTTGACGAAGAACAACTGACGGCCCTTTGCCACGTTCGGCGTGCCGGCGAAGTTCTCCTCGGTGTGGCACTGCGCGCAGTTCGCCTCCAGATACGCCGTGCCGACCAGCGACGGCGCGAGATCCCGCCGCCACGTGGCCTGGGCCACGTAGCCGAGGAGGGGCTCGGGCCAGTAGTGGTCCTCGCCGTGGGCGTACTCGGCCTCGAGGCCCCGGCTCTGCCCGTCGTGACAGACCGTGCACCCGAAGTCGGCGAACCTGTGGCGCCGCTCCCAGCGGCCGTCCCGCTGGTGGTCGCCCATCGCCTCCGAATACGGATGCGTCGTGAGCGGCTGCGAGTAGTCGGCAAAGCGCGGGTCATCCGACGCCATGTGGCACGTGGGGCACCGGTCGACGCGCGTCTCGCCGAACTGCGTGACGATGATCTGCTCGATCTTGGGGCTGCGGGCCGCCAGCTCCGCCCGCTCCGCGTCGTTGGTCGAGCGGGCGCGCGCCTGATCGAAGTACGCCGTCTGGTGGCGCTCCCAGCGGTGGAAGAACTGGTCGTAGAACACGAGGCCGTGCACGACCAGGACGATGCAGCTAGCAATGGCCAGGGCGAGTCGCATAGTCGTCGGCCCCGCTACCAGGGCGAAACGAAGGCCCAGTTCGGCCCGCGGAAGAACGTGCCGATGACAATCAGCATGAGGTTGATGACCGCGAAGATCAGAAAGAGCGTGTTGGCAGCCAGGCGCTCGCGCGCGAACCACCGGCCGACCCCCCGGTGAGACCGATCGAGATAGGGCACCAGCAGCAGGATGAGCACCTCGATCGTCGGAATGCCCACACCGCCCCAGAAGGCCGAGTAGCTCACCAATTCCTGCAGCCCCAGGAAGTACCACGGGGCCTTTGCCGGATTCGGCGGGTGCAGCACGTTGACCGGCTCTTCGAGCGGCGCGTCGAAGAACAGCGACATCACGAGCACGCCGGCAATGGTGAGGACAAAGACGAAGAGCTCGGCCTGGAACAAACTGGGCCATGAGTACACCGAGTCGTCCGGGCCGTTGCCGGGCCTCGCGGCGAACGGCCCGCGCACAAATCCCATCAGGCCGTAGGTGGTACGAGCCGTCGGTACAGCCGCCGCCGGCGTGGGGGCGGGCGCCAGGGTATCGGCGCCCTCATCCGGGCGCGACAGCCCGCCATCCTTGCGGATGCGCCAGAAGTGGATCGCGAGGACGCCCGCGACAAGAAGCGGCAGCACGGCGACGTGGAGGACATAGAAGCGCAGCAGCGCTTCCTGCCCGACGGTGTGGTCGCCCAGCAGCAGGAAGCGCACCTGCTGGCCCACCAGCGGCGCATAGCCGGCGATGGCCGTTCCGACGGTGATGGCCCAGAAGGCGAGCTGGTCCCACGGCAGCAGGTAGCCGGTGAAGCTGGAAAAGAGCGTCAGCAGGAAGAGCATGACGCCGACAACCCAGTTGAACTCGCGCGGCGGCTTGTAGGCGCCCGTCAGGAAGACCCGGCACATGTGAAGGAAGACCAGGGCCACCATCCCATGCGCCGACCAGCGATGCATGTTGCGCAGGAACACGCCGAAGGCGACCGACCCCCGCAAATCCAGCATCCGGTCGTACGCCTGGCCCGTGGACGGGACGTAGTAGAACATCAGCAGGACGCCCGTCACGGTGAGAATCACGAACAGGAAGAACGACGTCAGCCCGAGGCCCAGCGTGTAGGCGGGGCGCAGCGTGTTGCGATGCACCTTGACCGGGTGGATGTGCAGGAAGAAGTTCGTGAACGACGTCTGCGCGCGGCCGAGATCGGTCGACGGCAGGGGGTGGCGGAAGATCGACGCCCAAATGTTCCGGGGCAGCGCCGCCAGTGCGCTTCTCAGGTCCGGTGATGTGGTGCGCGGGCTCATACGTTCAGGTACGTGCCGGGATCGACCCGGAGGCTCGTGTCGACTTCGAGTTCGCCGTTCGGTGCGAGGCTCACCTTGTACCAAGGAAGCGGCCGGGGCGCCGGGCCGCCCGTGACGTTGCCGTCATGATCGAAGCGGGAGCCGTGGCATGGACAGGCGAACCCCGTGTCCGACAGGCCAACGATGCAGCCCAAGTGGGTGCAGGTCGTCGAGATCGCCGCGATCCGACGGCCCTCCCGCACGATGCAGACGCGGTGGACGTCCAGCGACATCCGCGTGCCGGACGGATATGCGTCCGGCGCGCCGATCCCGAACCGGCTGGGCAGGCCGTAGGTCGCTCGCGGCTTCAGAAAGACGACGTTCGAGAAGGCGCTGATGATGCCCGAGCCCGCAAGCGCCGCGCTGCTCAGCCACACCAGCACGTTTCTCCGCGAAGGATGGCCTGGCGTGGACGGTCCTGGTTTAGGTGAGGGGTGTCCGCCGTTCATGTCGCTCCTCGTCGAGTCGGTCGACCGTCTCCTGCAGGTCGGACCAGAAGACCTGGTACTTGGCGTCCTCGATGTCCTTGAAGTAGTCCCTCTTCACGGCCCAGACGAACACGCAGGCACCGGCGAGCCCCATGGCGAGGCTGGCGACGATCGCGACCCACGTCAGCGTCTCCCCCATGTTGGCGCCCGAACTAGTGCCCTGGAACCGTGATGCCTTGCAGAAGTCCCGGAGCGCGGCGCCCGGCTGGCCAGGCGCGACGACTGAGCATACTCCCGGTA
>JBFMFH010000082.1:0-55050 GCA_040752275.1 Acidobacteriota bacterium | reverse complement strand
CCGTTCGACTCGCTGGCGCTCGCTCAGGCCGCCCTGCGGTTCGACAGGCTCACCGCACCCTGAGCACGTCGAAGGGTGAGCAAGGTCGAAGGGCGGGGACCAGTCCTGGTTCTCTGCGCTCCGCTGGCCGCGCCCGGCCAGCCAATCCATGTGAGTCGATTCTCCCGTGGAATACCGGGCGGCTTCGTGGAATCTCCCCCTGCCGGCGTGTGAACCGTTTGGATGGGAATGCCGAGATGGCCGCATAACCAAACCCTGGTGGGTATGGTCGCCTGACGAGAATCCCGCGGCGAAGCCGCCTCACTGTCTACGCCGCGTCTGGAAGGATGACCTGCCCCTCGCGGCGGGCGATCTCGATGATGGCGCTCGACTGATCCTCGTCCCACTGGCGAACGCCACAGGGAACCGGTTCGATGCGGTTGTCGGTGCGCGCGGCGACCCACCAGAGGAGATCGACATCCTTCCGCTCAATTCCGTCATCAAAACGGCCGGCAAGAACGACGACATCGATGTCGCTCCACTCGTCGGCCTCGCCGCGGGCGTAGGATCCAAACAACACGGCGGCATGCGTGTCGACGCCATGTTCAGAGCGGAGAACATCCAGGTACTTCTTGACGGAAGCTACTACTCGCTCATCAGCCATCGGAACACCAGTCCCGCGTCGTCCACATACTGTCGGGCCTGCGCCTCGGTCGGCACAGGCGTCGAGCCCTCCGGATACCGGCCGGCCTGTGAGAAGTCGTTCAGCTTGGCGAGAATCCGCAACTGCTCCGGCGAACACTGGCGCCCGCCCAACTCGGCCAGCCGCACGAGATTGTGGATCCGGGGCGCCAAGTCACCCGTGTGGCGGCAGACGTGAGCCTTGAGCGCTTTCTCCAGAGCCAGGTGCGTAAAGAACAGCGCGTGTCGGACGCGCCCCTTCTCCAGCAGTTCACCCGCAACCTGCCATTCCTCGCGCGCCCCGTCACGCCAGTGTTCGATCTGCTGCGCAATATCGACCATGTCGCGCTCTGTCGGTCGACCCTATTGTGGCACAGGATCCGCACCGACAGACCACCCGACGCAGTCGTCGATTCTGTAGCTGGGGAATCCTCGGCGACTCCACTGGAACTCGAACGCTCAACAGGTCGAGGGGACGAGCCCCGCGGAGGCTCTCGGCTAGTCGGAACGCACCCGTCACTGGGGCCGAGGCCTGCTCGGCGGTCTGCGTCCCTTCGTGCCGGTCCGCGTCGTTGACGGTGCGCGGCTCCAGTCCTCCACCTTCAGATCCTGGACGCGCGTGAACTCCGCCGTGTTGTGCGTGACGAGCGTCAACCCGCGTGCTCTGGCCTGCCCCGCGATCAGCACGTCGTATGGACCAATGGGTGCGCCCTTCGACGCGAGCCGCGCTCGAATCTCCCCTGCGTGCCTCGCGTCGTCCTGGTCGAACTCCAGAACGGGGAACTGGAGTCCATCCACGCGGGCCAGGTTGTGCTCGACACGCTGGCTCTTGAAGGCTCCGTAATACACCTCGTGGATGACCACCGCGGACACGCCGACGTCACGCGGCGCGTACCGTCGGACGCGATGCGCGATCGGAGAAGTGGTGTCGTTGAGCAGAGCGATGACGGCGTTCGCGTCGAGCAGGTACCGCATCAGCGGAACACCTTGTCCAACTCGGGACGCTCCGGCGGTGCGGGGTGCTCACGAATGGCCGATACGAAGTCGTCATCGAGACCGCCCGCAAGCGCGTCGAGCCACTCCCACGAATCAGGCACCGGCTCCAGCACGATGGACCGGCCGCGCCGCCTGATGCGGACTTCGCGGCCGTCAACCCGAAAGGCGCGAGGCAGTCGCACCGCCTGCGAACGCCCCGACCAGAACACCTTCGCTGTCTCCATCGGCGCCTCCCGCTTGAGATATACCATTCGAATATATCACGCCGACCCGGGGCTGACTAGCACGACGCGCATCGTGACTGGACGGCCGGAGCGACATCCGTCCGCTCCCCGGCGACCACCCGCTGCTGGAGGTGCGGCAGCCGGGCTCGCCCTCCGGCATCACCTGTGGCGTCATTGACGAAACCGACGACGGGATCGAATACCGGCTGGCGGCGGCCGCGGCGGCGTCTGCGGTCGAGTCGGGCCGCTTCGCGCTCGACGATCGGTGGCAGATCGAGTTCCGGCGCTACACGCCGTCGCTGGACGATCTGCTCGCGTATTTCGCGGACGCGTGGACGGATGCGGTAGTCGCCGACGAGACGCAACAGCGCATCCGCGAGTTGATGGCCGGCGCGCCCGAACGCGCTGAACTGTTCACGCGGGAGCAGGTACTGGTTTCGCGCCTCATCGCCAGGGACTGATGACCCGCTGCGTGCAGGGGGGCTTCGTTCTGTCTCCTGTCTTGGCGCGTTCGGCCCGCCTTCGCTCTGTCGGGCTACGGCCCGGCAAGCTGAACGCGCCCTACCCTACCCCGTCAGTGGGCCACAAGCGGAACGGCTCGAGGATCGACCCGCCCACGAACTCCCGCAGGATGGAGTTGTCGGGCACGACGTCCGCGCCGGCCGGCCTGAACCACTGCAGGAACGACAGCAGGCGGTTGGCCTCGAGGTACTCCGGCGTGTCGTGCCGGACCTGCAGGAGGAGCGGCTCGGCCAGCGGCCGCAGCACCGACAGCTCGTACATGAGCGACGAGTTGAAGATGGCGTCCGCGTTCTCCTGAAAGCAGAAGATGTGGACCTTCTCGCCGTGCACGACGGACTGCCACCGGTGGAGCGTCTGGGCGGCGGTGTAGCCGCGCGAACGGGCGTCGCGCACGGTCCGCCGGACGAGTCGCGTATCCGACGTGCTCACCCGGTTGTGGCGGTCGAGGTTCAACTGCGTCAGCGCCGACACGTAGACGCGATAGACGGACGCCGCCGGCAAGCGGTCGACGAGCAGCGGGTTGAGCCCGTGGATCCCCTCGGCGATGACGACGTGGCCGCGGTCCAGCGTCACGGTCGGACCAGTTACCTGCTTCCCCGTCAGGAAGTCGTACTTCGGCAGCGTCGTCGGCTCGCCGGCCGTGAGCGACATGAGCTGCCGGTTCAGCAGGTCGAGATCGAGCGCGTGGATTGTCTCGTAGTCGTACTCGCCCTTCGCATCCCTGGGAGTGCGCTCGCGGTCCACGAAGTAGTCGTCGAGCGCCAGCGGCATCGGCCTGACGCCGTGCGCGAGCAGCTGCACGGCCAGACGCTTCGAAAAGGTGGTCTTCCCGGACGAGCTGGGCCCGGCAACGAGAACGATACGAACGTCGCTTCTCCGCTCGGCAATCGCGGCGGCAATCTGCGCGACTCTCGCCTCGTGGAGCGCCTCGGCAACCAGCGTCACCTCCGGCAACCGCCCGCCGGCGATGGCGTCGTTCAGCGCGCCGGCGCTCCGGATGCCCAGCCGGTCCAGCCAGTCTCCAGCCTGCTCGAACAGGGCAAACAGCTTGGGATACGGCGTCAGGGGCACGAGTTCCGTCGGCTTCCGCTGATGAGGGAACTGCAACAGAAAGCCCGGCGCCACGGCGTGCAGCGCAAACCGCCGCAGCAGCCCCGTCGACGGCACCATGTAGCCCTGGAAGTAGTCGTGGCGCCCCCGCAGCGAGTACATCACCACCGTCTCTCGCGCGCGGTGCGACAGCAGCCGGACCTTGTCCATCTCGCCGCGTGCGGTGAAGCGTTCGATAGCCTCGGACATCGGCACCTGCGTCCGGACGATGGGGACGTCGGCATCGACCAGCTCCCGCATGCGCCGTCCGATGCGGTCGAGATCGTCCTGGGAGAACGACTCCCGCCCGCGGATCTCGCAGAAGTAGCCGGCGGCGGTCGTCGCGGAGTGCTCGATGTAGACATCGGTCTCCGGAAACGTCTCGTCGACGGCCACGAGCATCAGGAAGGCGAGCGAGCGCCGGTAGATGCGAGCCCCGTCGGACGACTCGGTAGTCAGGACCGTCACGTCCACGTCGCGCAGGAGCGGCCAGGTGAGCTCGCGCAGGTGGCCATCGACAATCGCGGCCACGATCGGCGGGTCGGGATCGCCGAACGCCGCACGGATGACCTCGCCGAGCACCGTGCCCGGCACGGCCTCGAAGATCCGTCCGTCCGACAGCCGGGCCTGCATCCGCTCCCGCCGGGTGCCCGGCGTCACCAGTTCAGACCCGCTCGTGCCCATGTGTCCCTATTCCCCGGCCCCCGGTTGCCTAGCCCCCGCCCCTGCCGCCCGTCGCCTGTCGCCTGTCGCCTGTCCTCATCGCCTCCCGCCAGAGATACCAGCATAGCCCGAGGAAGGCCACCGTGGAGATCGTCTGCGACAGCCAGTCGATAACGCGCCAGGGCTGCACGTGGGGGCCAGCGTGGCGGCCGTGGCGGTCCTTCCGCAAACCGTTCGACCCGCCTCCGCCGTTCCGGCTTCGGCGCGGCAGGCATCTGGCGCGTCAGGCCGCGCGCAGCAGCAGACCGGCTCGGTACAGGAGGTAGAGCGCCACCATCTGGACGACGTGGAAGAGATCGTTGTGGTTGAAGTGCTTGTGGGGCGCGAGTCCGAGCGCCTGGATGAGGGCTGCCACGACGGCCACACCGACACCGGCGAAGATCCAGCCTGCGGCGGGCGCGACCCCCGGCGAAGACGACCACCACGCGAGCAGCACGACGGCCAGCAGGGCCGAGCCATAGTCGTAGATGACGAAGATGAAGTCGTCGTGCGACGACATCCACCAGGCGTAGACGATGAGCTTCACGGCCGCCGCGACCAGCAGCACACGCTGGAGGGTGCCGGTGGTGGCCGCCATCGCCACCGAGGCCAGCAGCGCCGCGCTGCCGATGCCGGTCGCGATCAGTGTCATCTTCCACAGCGCCCGTGCCTCCCCTGGACTCATCATCTGGATGAAACCGTGCCACGATCCGCCGGCGAACGAGGCAACCGCCGTGGCCACGAAGGCCAGGCCCCAAAGCCGCGTGGGCAGGCTGCCGGTCGCGGCAGATGCGCGCAGCAGCTTCACTGCCCACAGGGCCGCCAGCGTGCCCATCACGTAGTCGGTGACGAGTGTCATGGGTTCGGTGATGCGCATTACCGCCTGCCCTGAATGATGGCCGTCCCGAATGCCGTGTCCGTTCGGCTGATCCCCGACAGGCCGGCGCTCTCCATCCAGCCCCGAACCTCTGACTCTGTGTACGTGTCTCCTTCGTCCGTCGCCACGAGCATGTTCAGCGCGAACATCGCCCCGACGGGCGGCGACAGCCGATCGTCGTCCATGATGAAATCGACGACGGCCACGCGGCCGCCGGGATTCAACGCCCACGCGCACTTCGCGATGAGCGCCTCGTTCTCGGCCGGGCCATTGCTGTGGATGACGGCCGACAGAAAGATCAGGTCGAAGCCGCCGGGCAGGTTCTCCACCTCCAGGTAGTCGCCGACGACGGCCGTCACGCGGTCGGACAACCCGGCCTCCGCGACGTAGCGCCGGGTGAGCGGCACGACGTTCGGCAGATCGAACACCACCGCGCTCAGACCGGGCCGGCGACGGCAGAACGCCATGGCGAACGACCCGGAACCGCCGCCCACGTCGAGGACGCGCTCGACGCGGGTGAGGTCGAAGGCGCGAACCAACCGGTCCGCCTGCTGCTCCGCCCGGTAGTGCATGGCCGCGATGAACGGCTCGAGCCACTGGTCGCCGCGCTCGTTGACGGTCTGCCTCAGCGCCGGGCGGTCGGTACGCACGGCCTCGGTCATGCCGCTCCACGCCTTCCACATGCTGGCCGTGTGGCCGAGTCCCGCCATGAAGCCAGGGCTGCCCCTCACCAGGAAGCGGCGCGCCTCCTTCGTGTTCGTGAACCGCCCGGCGGCCTTGGTCAGGAACCCGAGCGCGCATAGCGCGTTCAGCAACCGGTCCGTCGAGCGTGGCCTCGCGCCGATGGCCAGGGCCACCTCGTCCGAGGTCGTCGAGCCCTCGCCAATCGCGGTGAACACGTCCAGCTCGACTGCGGTCAGCAGCACGCGGCTCGCCTGGAAGCCGATAGCTGTCTCGCGGATGGTCGATGCGTTGAGTTCGCGGGGTTCAGTCGGTGGTGTCATGTTGTGTCGCGTGATCCCTCCCCTACCGCCTGACGCCGAGCGATTGAACATCATCGTCCGCGCCCGTCAGTTCCCAGCGGATGAGCGACACCGGGATCACCCCTGCGGCCGAGAGCTCGTCTATGAAGCGCTTCAGCGTGAACTCCCCGCCGAGCTGGCCCGCCCGCGCGGCCATCAGCTTCTCGATCTCGATCTTGCCGACGATGTAGCTGGTCTCGTAGCCGGGCTGCTGGAGGTAGAGGTGCTGTTCGCCCCAGACCGTCTCGCTGTCGGGGGGCATCCAGCCGCGAGGCGTCCACTCGGACGCGAAGGCCACGGCCTGGTCGATGGTCCACTCGTTCGCATGCATCATCAGGCCGCCGAGGGCCCGGGCCGCGCGCTGCGCCAGCATGATGTAGATGAGCTCGCGGGCGCGCGGGTTGTCGTCGAACATCCCGGCGTTCATCAGCCACTCCTCCATGCCGGTGGCCATGCCCTCGGAGCGCCCGTCGAAGATGTTGTAGAGCGACGGCACGCGGCGGATCGGGCTCGCGTGCGGCTCTTCCGCCATCATGGCCAGCTCGACCCAGTGGTAGCTGTGGGTGCGCATCGCCAGCGGGTCGCGGTACGACACCTCGCTGAAGAACCCGCGCAGCCCGTCGGGGCCGGCAGGCGAGAACCGGCCGATCTTCGCGCGCAGGGCCGGCGCCATGTAGGCCTTCGGCGTAATGATGCCGGCCTCGTCGAGGAACCGCACCATGTCGTCGACCGACTGGTTGAACCGCTTGTCGTACTCCTCGGGCGTCTCGACCATCGCCAGCGGCGGCAGCCTGCGGTTGCGGTGCTCTTCGAGCTTGAGCGACGCGTGGGCACGCGCCAGCTCGTCGCGCATGATCGTCACCTCGTCTTCCCAGGTGTAGGGCATGAGGTGAACGCGCTGGATGTAGTAGCTGTAGTTGTCCTTGCCGACGCCTGAAGGCCCCTTCTTCGACGGCAGTGCCGCCTCGAGCCAGGCGCGGAACTCGGTGGTCGCCGTGCGGGACGCCCTGATCGCGTCGTCGAGGTCGGCGCTCGTGCCCGCCACCTTCGCCGCGAGCGCGTCGAGATTGGCTTCCTGGCCGGCCATGGCCCGAATACCGCCGCGCCACAGATCGCGCGTGTCTTCGACGAGGTTCGCGCGCGCCTGGGTCAGCAGCGCAGGAATCGTCCGGATCCGGGCAGCCAGCTCGGCTGCTCTCTCGGCGCTGAGCGGGTACTCGTAGGTCCACAGGTCGATCCAGCCGTGAACCACCGGGCCCTCGTGGGCGGGAACGTCACTCTGGGCGGGGAAGATCATCAGGTAGAACGCAGGGTCCCGGGACCACGGACGGCGCACGCGGTGATCGAAATCCAGACCGGTCATCTCGGCGAGCACGAGCTGGTAGTCGATCTGCTGTGCCACCGGCCACGATGAGGGATCGATGGCTGCCAGCCGCGACCGGTAGAGCGTCAACTCGTTGCGCTGCGCGGCCATCGCCGCGGCCGAGTAGTCGGGGACGCCGCCAACCAGCGGGGGCGACTCGAACTCGCGCCACTCGACGAACAGCCTGACGAGATCCTCGTAACGGCCACCGGCCCTCGCGGCACCGTTCGATGACGCCGCGGGACCGCCTCCGCCACACGCGGACGCCGCCACCACCATGACCAGCATCAGGCATCGAGCACCCCAGGGCCTGCACCGCATCGCCGTCACCTTTCTGGACCTTCGGCTGGGACCTGCCTCCTCCGCACCTCGACCTGTCGCCTGCGAGGCTCCGCCTCGGGCCGCCGAGCACGTGCGGGAGCGGCTCTGCTTCGCTCGCTCACAGCATGGGCTGTGCCCCGCCGCCGGTGGGCGAGGCGAGACCGAACCGACATAGCCTACTCGCGATGCGCCGGGCTTGCCACTCCTACCACCCACTACGGCTGGCGACAACACTCTTGACAAGCCGAAATCTCAATGGATATATTCATCCCTAGAGTTCTTGAGTCGGACATGTATTCCGCGACCGCCCGCTACGCCCTTCGCATTCTCGGGTTCCTGGCCGAACGGCCAGGCCAGTGGGTGCAGGGCCGGGAGATCGCCGGCGCCACGGGCATCCCGGCCAACTACCTGTCCAAGATCCTCAATCAGCTCAGGAAGAAGCGGGTTGTGGCCAGCCAGAAGGGTTGGGGAGGTGGGTTCAGGCTCGAACCTGCGGCCACCCGGATGCCCATCAGGGACGTGCTCGAGGTCTTCGACGGACAGCTCGACACCCGGGCCTGCGTGTTCGAGCTGAGGGACTGCGACGCCGACAACCCGTGTCCGCTTCACGATCATTGGGAGCGCGTGAGAACCGAGTACGACCAGATGTTGGATGCCGTCACCGTCGGCGGACTTCGCGCTCGTCCGGCCCGATAGGAGAACCCATGAATCTCGCCATCGACACCCTCATGCACGAGCATCGCGTCATCGAACAGGTCCTCTCGGCCCTCGACGGGTTCGCCGCCGGCATCGACCGCGGCGAGCCGGCCGATCGCGCCACGGTACGGGACTTCGCTGACTTCTTTGCCAACTTCGCAGACAAGTGCCACCACGGGAAGGAAGAGGATCGGCTCTTCGCGCGCATGACCGATCACGGGTTCCCCCGGGACGCCGGCCCCATCGGCGTGATGCTGGCCGAACACACGGCCGGACGCCAGCACGTGGGAGCCCTCAGGTCGATCGGCGAGGGCACGGGCCCGCTGTCGGAGGCCGACCGGCGCGCCATCTGCTTCCACGCCGGGGCCTACGTCCCCCTGCTCCGTCAACACATCGTCAAAGAGGACTCGGTCCTGTATCCGATGGCCGTCCGGGCCATTCCCGAAGGCGAATTCGAGCGCATGGCGCAGGACTTCGAGGCGTTCGAGCGAACCGTGATGGGTGAAGGCGAGCACGAGCGCTTTCATGCGCTGGCCGATCGGCTCATCGCGCGGTTTGCCCCGGTTCAAGGCCCGGGCACGACGCCGCAGACCGCTTCCTGCCACCATCGCGAGTGACCTCCGCGCACGCGGCCCGGAGTCTGGCGGGGGCGGCTCGTCGAGTGCCCCCCTGCCTGATCCGGCGTCCTTCCGCTATCATTGTGGCGGCCCCGGTGCCCCACGGGGAACGGATTCCGCCGTCTGCCTGCCCGTCGGCCGATCCCACCGCCTCCCAGGGAGTGTATGGATGATTCCTCCTGCCCCTGCCGCCGATCGTCGCCGGTTTCTGCTGCGCGTGTTGCGTCTCGGCGGTGCCAGCGCTGCCACCATTGCCCTTGGCGGCTATCTGGCCGGGCGCAGCCGCCGGCCCGAGGAGGCGGCGGCGCTCGACGTCACGCGGGACCATCGCGTCGCCGATGACCCGACGCTTCCCGAGATGGTGGTGGCCCAGGGCGAGAGCCCGGCGGCCATCACCCGTCGCGCCATCGAGGAGATCGGGGGGATGGGTCGCTTCGTCCAGAAGGGCAAGACGGTCGTGCTCAAGCCCAACATCGCGTGGGATCGGTTGCCCGAGCAGGCGGCCACCACCAACCCCGACGTGCTGGCCGAGCTGGTGCGCCTCAGTCTGGCCGCCGGGGCTGGCTCGGTCATTGTGACCGACGTGTCCTGCAACGCGGCCGAGGCCTGTTTCGATCGAAGCGGCATCGCGGCGGCGGCGAAGGCGGCCGGAGCCGAAGTCGTCTACCCGGAGCCCCGTCTCTTCCGGGACGTGAACCTCAAAGGCCAGGTCCTGGGCGTGTGGCCGGTGCTCGAGCCCTTCCTCGAGGCCGACACGCTCATCAACGTCCCGATTGCCAAACACCACAGCCTCACCGGCGTGACGCTGGGCATGAAGAACTGGTACGGCCTCATCGGAGGCGATCGCAGCCGGCTTCACCAGCGCATCCACGAGAGCATTGCCGATCTCGCTGCCTTCGCAAGGCCGACACTGACGGTGTTGGATGCCTACCGCATCCTGGCGCGCAGCGGCCCGACCGGCGGGAGCGTGGACGATGTGGAGGTGAAGAAGATTGTCATCGCGAGCACCAACCCCGTGGCCGTCGACGCGTACGCGGCACGTGCGTGGTGGAATCTGGCGCCTCCGCGATTGCGCTTTTTGCGCCTTGCCGAACAGCAGGGTCTCGGGCGCGGTGACTTCGAGGCGCTTCGCACGAGCGTCGTGAGCGCGTAGCCGCCATGCAGGGCACCACGCTCCGCCGGCTTCGGCTCGCGTCGCAGATTGTCTTCCTCGTGTTGTTCCTCGTCCTCCTGCTGCGCACCGAGTTCCCGGGTTCGATCCGTTCGGCCACGGTGGATGTCCGTATTCCCTATCCCGTCGGCCTGTTCCTCGAGTCGGATCCGCTCGTCGCCATCGCCACTGCGCTCTCGACGGGCGCGCTGTACCGGAATCTGCTCTGGGCCGCTCCCTTGCTGCTGCTGGCCATCCTGGTCGGCCGAGCGTTCTGCGGGTGGGTCTGTCCACTCGGCACCCTCAATCACTTCCTCGGCAGCCTGAAATCGGAGAAGAAGCGGGGGGTCACGCTCATCGAGTCGAACAGGTACAAGAAGTGGCAGGCAACCAAGTACTACATCCTCGCTGCGGTGCTCGTGATGGCCCTCGCCGGCTCGGTGACGGGGCTGCTTCTCGATCCGCTGTCGTTCCTCGTCCGATCGTTGACCGTGTCGGTACTGCCGGCCGTCAACTACGCGCTGCGGTCCGGTGTGGCCTTCACGGACGCCGTGCCGTTCGAGCCCGCGCGTCTGGTCGGCAACGGCCTGTCGTTCGTCCTGAATGCGACCGTCCTGACCTTCAAACAGCCCCACTTCAACCAGGCCTTCTTCATCGGCGCCCTGTTCGGGTTCGTGCTCTTCCTGAACATGCGGGTCACGCGTTTCTGGTGCCGGGCCATCTGCCCGCTCGGTGCGCTGCTCGGCGTGTGCTCGATGTGGTCGCTGGTGCAGCTACGCAAGCACGACGAGCAGTGCAACGACTGCCGTCTGTGCCTGCTCCACTGCCAGGGAGGGGACGATCCCATCCCGGGCGCCACATGGCGCAAGGCCGAGTGCCACTTGTGCATGAACTGCCTTGGTGACTGTCAGGAGGGCGGTCTGTCGTTCCACTGGACCACCTCCCCCCAGCGGACCACTCGGGAGACGCCTCAGCTCCAGCGGCGAGCGGTCATCACCGGCCTGGTGTCCGGCGCCGGCCTCCTACCGCTGATTCGCAGTGGTCCCGGGCTGAAGACGGCGGCAGACCCGCTACTCATCCGCCCTCCGGGTTCCCTCGACGAGAGCCACTTCCTCGAGCGGTGCATCCGGTGCGCCGACTGCATGAAGGTGTGCCCGAACAACGCGCTCCACCCGGCGCTCTTCGAGGGCGGTGTCGAGGGACTCTGGTCGCCGGTGCTCGTCCCCCGCATCGGCTACTGCGAACCGAACTGCGTCCTGTGTTCACAAGTCTGCCCGACCGGTGCGATCTGGGAGATCACCGTCGCGGAAAAGACCGGGACGCCGTCGCCGGCGGGAGAGGCGCTGCTCGCGCTGCCCGACGACGGAAGAGCCGCGCCGGGTGAACCCATTCGCATCGGCACGGCGTTCTACGACCGCGGGCGCTGCCTGCCATGGGCAATGGGCGTCGAGTGCATCGTCTGTGAGGAGTGGTGCCCGACCTCACCCAAGGCGATCTACCTCGTATCGGCAGACGTCACGGACGCCCAGGGCCAGGTGAAGGCCGTGCGCCAGCCGTATGTCGATCCCAGGCGATGCACCGGGTGCGGCGCCTGCGAGTTCGCCTGCCCGATCAAGGGACGCCCGGCCGTGTATGTCACCAGCGCCGGCGAGACGCGCTCGCGGGCCAACCAGTTCCTGCTCCAGGAGAACCAGCCCCAGCAGAGGTCATGATGAGCCAGTCACTGCGACTTGCGCCGGTAGCCCCGCAAGGCTGGTGTGCGCCAGGCGACCCACCCGGTCGCGAGCAGACATCCGATCCCGCCGCTGACCACCGAGAACGGTGCCCCCAGCCAGTTCGCCACCAGCCCGGCCTCGAGCTCACCGAGCTGCGGCCCCCCATTGAAGAAGACCATGTTGACGCCGGTCATTCGGCCGCGCAGGTGGTCCGGCGTTTCAAGCTGGCGAAGGACGCCGCGGAGCACCATGTTGATGGTGTCGCTCGCCCCCACCATCGCCAGGCAGGCGAACATGAGCCCGAAGGACCGGGAGCATCCAAAGGCGACCGTGGCCGCGCCGTAGGCGGCCACCGACCAGAGGAGGACCGCTCCGTGGCGGTGGATCGCGTCCACGAGGCGCACCATGGCGGTGCTGGCCAGTAGGGCGCCGACCGAGGGCGCAGCGTAGAGCCACCCATAGCCGCCGGCACCAATGCCGAGCACGTCCTGCGCGAAGATGGGCAGCAGCGCGGTCGCCGACGAGAAGAACGTCGCGAAGAAGTCGAGCAGCATCGAAGACCGGATGAGCGGCTGTGCAAAGACGAACCGCAGCCCATCGAGCGCCGCCGACCACGACACGCGGGCTGGCGACACCCCCTTCGTCCCTTCTGTCGCCGGAACGTCGCGCATCAGCACCAGCGCACCGATGACGAACAGGAACGAGATGGCGTTCGCCCAGTACGCCCACGCGACCCCTGCCGCCGCAATGACGATGCCGCCCAGGGACGGTCCGAGGACCGCCGCCACTTGAAACATGATGGTGTTCAGGCTGATGGCGTTGGGCAACTGCGCCCGGGCCACGAGGTTCGGGACGAGCGCCTGCCTCGCCGGACCGTCAAAGGCCCCAGCCGAAGAGGTCAGCCCGGCGAGGAGGTAGACCGGCAGCAAGGAATGGACGCCTGCGTGCGCCAGGGAGCCGAGCAGGACCGCCAGCACGGTCATCAGGCTCTGTGAAATCAACATGACGCGGCGCCGGTCGTACACATCGGCCACCACCCCGCTGACCATCGAGAAGCCGACAATCGGCAGCACGCGGACCAGCCCGACCATGCCCAGGGCCAGGCCCTTCTGGCCTGCCGGCGCGAGCAGCGAGACGTGCCACAGGATGGCGGCTGTCTGCATCATGGAGCCCGTCACCGAGACGAGCTGCCCCAACCAGAGCAATCGGAAGTTCCGGTAGCGGAGGGCGACGTAGGGCGAGTCTGAGGGGTTCACCGGGACGGATTTCGGACTATAATGGTCCTATATGCACGGCCGTTACGCAGAACGAAAGGAACCTCGAGGTTGTCTATGAACGCTCCCATCGACGCTCGCGGCTACGTCCACCCGGACGTGCTGGTCTCGACCGACTGGGTCGCCGCGCACCTCAGCGATCCGTCGGTCCGCATCATCGAATCCAACGAGGACATCCTGCTGTACCCGTCAGGCCACATTCCAGGCGCGGTGCACGTGGACTGGACCACGGACCTGAACGATCAGGTCCGGCGCGACTACCTGACGCGGGAGCCGTTCCAGGCGCTGGCGTCGAGGATCGGCATCACCCGGGACACGATTGTCGTGTTCTACGGCGACAAGAACAACTGGTGGGCCTGCTACGCATTCTGGGTCTTCCAACTCTTCGGCCACACGAACGCCCGGGTCATGGACGGCGGCCGCCTCAAGTGGGAGAAGGAAGCCCGTTCGCTGACGCGCGTGGCGCCGTCCTACCCGCCGACGTACTACGACGCGCCCGAGCGTGACGACACGCCGCATCGCGCGTTTCGTGACGAGGTGCTGGCGCACCTGCAGCGGCACGGCCAGCTCGTGGACGTCCGCAGCCCACAGGAGTACACAGGGGAACGCCTGCACATGCCGGACTACCCCAACGAGGGCGCGCTGCGCGGTGGCCACATTCCCGGTGCCAAGAGCGTGCCGTGGGCCCGGGCCATCAACGCCGACGACGGCTCGTTCAAGACGGCCGGCGAGCTGAAGGCGATCTACCTCGAAGAACAGGGCCTGCAGCCCGGCGCCGCGACCATTGCGTACTGCCGCATCGGCGAGCGCAGCAGCCACACGTGGTTCGTCCTCAAGTACCTCCTCGGCTTCGAGGACGTCCGGAATTACGACGGCTCGTGGACGGAATGGGGGAACCTGGTCGGGGTGCCCGTGGAACGGTAGACAAGAAGACAGAAGACGATCCGATCATGTCCATCCCTCCAGTCCTGGCCGATCTGCTCGATACCTTCGCCATGGTGACCGATCCCGCGGATCGGGCGAACCTCTTGGTCTCCTACGCGGATCGGTTTCGCGAGGTGCCGCCGGAAGTGGCAACGCGGCCCTTCGCGAGAGAGCATCAGGTGCCGTACTGCGAGTCGGACGCGCACGTCTGGGCCGTCCCGGAGGAGGACGGCCGCCTCAGGCTCTACTTCGCCGTGGAGAACCCGTCCGGCGTCTCGGCGAAGGCACTCGCGGCGATCCTCGATTCCACGCTCTCTGGCGAGAAGCCCGAGGCGTTCGCCGAGATTCCCGGCGACCTGATCGAGCGGCTCTTCCGTCAGAACATCTCGATGGGGAAAGGGATGGGCCTGATGGCGATGGTGCAGGCCGTCCAGGCTCTCGCCCGCCGCGCGCGGAGTACATAGACACCCTGTCGCCTGCCCTGTCGCCTGTCGCCCGACGCCTCCCCTGTCGCCTGCCGCCCGACGCCTCCCCTGTCGCCTGCCGCCAGACGCCCGACGCCTGTCAGTACCGGTAGTGCTCCGGCTTGTACGGGCCGTCGACGGGCACGTTGATGTAGTCGGCCTGCTCCGGGGTCAGCCGGGTCAGCCTCACGCCCAGGTGCGGCAGGTGCAGCCGGGCCACCTCCTCATCGAGGTGCTTGGGCAACATGTAGACGCGCTTCTCGTACTTGTCGTTGTGCAGGTAGAGCTCGAGCTGCGCCAGGACCTGGTTCGTGAACGAGGCCGACATCACGAAGCTCGGGTGGCCGGTAGCGCAGCCGAGGTTCAGCAACCGCCCTTCCGCCAGGACCATCACACTGTGCCCGTCCGGGAACCGCCACTCGTCGTACTGGGGCTTGATGGTGATGCGCTGGATCCCCGGCACCTTCTTGAGGCCGGCCATGTCGATCTCGTTGTCGAAGTGACCGATGTTGCCGACAATCGCCTTGTCCTTCATGCGGCCCATCTGCCCGGCCGTCACGACGTTGAAGTTGCCCGTCGCGGTGATGAAGATGTCGGCTTTGTCGAGCATCTCATCGAGCGTCGCGACCTCGTAGCCTTCCATCACCGCCTGCAGCGCGCAGATCGGATCGATCTCTGTGATGACGACCCGGCATCCTTGGCCGCGCAGCGCCTGCGCCGAACCCTTCCCGACCTCGCCGAACCCGCACACCACGGCCAGCTTGCCGCCGATCATCACGTCGCTCGCCCGCATGATGCCATCCGGCAGCGAATGGCGGCAGCCGTAGATGTTGTCGAACTTGCTCTTGGTGACCGAGTCATTGACGTTGATCGCCGGGAACAGCAACGTCCCGTTCTCCACCATCTGGTAGAGGCGATGAACGCCGGTGGTCGTTTCTTCGCTGACTCCCTGGACGCCTCTTGCCACCTTCGTCCAGCGGCCGGGGTGGTTCTTGAGTTCGCCGCGCAGCAGGTCGAGGATGACGCCCCACTCTTCCGGCTCGGCGTTCGGATCGAATGCCGGTACGGATCCGGCCTTCTCGTATTCATACGCCTTGTGCAGCACCAGGGTCGCATCACCGCCATCGTCGACGATCTGCGTGGGGCCGCTGCCATCGGGCCACAGGAGCGCCTCGCGCGTGCACCACCAGTACTCCTCGAGGGTCTCACCCTTCCAGGCAAACACCGGGATGCCCTTCGGCGTCTCCGGCTTCCCGCCCGTCTCGGGCCGGCCGACGACGACGGCGGCCGCGGCGTGGTCCTGCGTCGAGAAGATGTTGCAGGACGCCCATCGAACGTCAGCGCCGAGATCCGCCAGCGTCTCGATGAGCACGGCCGTCTGAATCGTCATGTGCAGGCTGCCCGTGATCCGAGCGCCGGCGAGGGGCGCCTGCCCGCGGTAGCGTTCCCGCAGGGCCAACAGCCCCGGCATCTCCTGCTCGGCCAGACGAATCTCTTTGCGCCCCCACTCGGCCAGTCCGAGGTCGGCGACCTTGTACGGCGTCCGACCCGCCTTGCGAGCTGCCTCGAATGAATGAACCCGCTCAACGGCCACGCTCATATATCCATCTCCTTCACGCCCCGGGCCCTTCGGCCGGCGGGACCGCCTCTCAGCGTTTCAGTTGCCTCACTGGACCTTCGATTCTAGCGTGTCCGCCGCCGCGGCGCCAAGAACGTCTGGGCCGGAGACGCGGCATCCCGCAGGGACCGACCCAGCTCGGCGGCCGGCTCGATCCGGAACGGGCGTGAGACCTGCCCGACGGGCCACTCACCGTCGAAGGCTGTGGCCGTGGCCACATAGTCGCCGGCCTCGAGAAGCTGGACGTCGATCTCGGCCGACGCGCGCACTCGCCCGTCCGGACCCCGGCCGCGCATGGTCCCTTCCACGGTGAGG
Source organism: Acidobacteriota bacterium (assembly GCA_040752275.1). Taxonomy (GTDB): domain Bacteria; phylum Acidobacteriota; class Vicinamibacteria; order Vicinamibacterales; family JAKQTR01; genus JBFMFH01. The sequence continues at coordinate 38,501 of JBFMFH010000082.1, read as the reverse complement.
ATCGGCCGCACGCCTGATTGTTCGGCCAGGGCGAAGGTCACCCTGGACACCGTCCGCCCGCGCTCCGGGTAGACCTCGACATAGGTGCCCAGCCGCGTGCTCCTCAGCCGTCCGTCCACCATGGTCAGGAGTTGATCGCCGGCCGTCTGCTCGGCGTCGAGCATGAGCAGATCGCTCAACTGCGCGCCCTCTCCCGCACCGAGCTTGGCCTCGAAACGGTGAGCGGCCGAGCCGAGGGCCCCGTCCTCACGCGCCGCGGCAACGCGGAGCGTGTACACCCCGGGCTCCAGGACGATGAGCTTGGAGTACGGCCACACGACCTCGTCGCCGGACTTCAAGGGTGCCATGGTCTTTCGTTCGACCAGGGTTCCCGCCTCACGTCCCGTGGAATCGATGACCGACAGGCCGACATGCAGGTCGGCTGCGCCCGTCACGAAGCGGCCGATGTCGGCCCGCACGTAGACATTGAGGCGGCGGGCGTCGCGTTCGCGCATGGACTGCGTGGACACGCGGATGGGAAGGTCCCGGTTCACCTCTCCTGTCCTGAGGAGGCGAGCCACCCGATCCTCAGCCGTCGCGGCTTCCGGTTCGGGACGTGCGATCGTGAACTGCGGACGACTGCGCACCTGGACGCCCCGGCGAGCTACACGGACCCGGATCCGGTGCGGCCTGCCATCCCGGTCGGACGGGTCCGCTTCCACAGCCAGCAGGTAGTACCCGGCGATCTCCCGCGAGACGCGCTCGAAGGCGAAGTCGGCCCCGGCGACGACTCTGTACCTGGCCCCGCCATTCATCCCGACTATCGTGTCGAGTCCGGTCGTCATCAGGGCCGCGTCGCGGGAGAGCGATTCCGAGACGCGCACGCGCTCGACATCGAAGGCGTCCATGTAGCTGCGGTCGACGTGCAGCGCGTAGATGAAGCAGTTGCACGCCGCCGCGGATTCCGCAATGCGCCGCAGCTCGCCCGAGTAGTCGAGGACTGATCGCTCATCGGTGCCGGCGATCCCTGCACTGAGCAGGACGACGGTCTTCCGGCCCTCGATGGCCTTGAGGTTGTCGATGACACCCTGCAGGCCGCTGAGACTCTGCCAGGTCCGCGTCCGCACGGCGTCAATGACCACGGGCACGCCCGACTCGATGCTTGTGCGGCAGAGCTGCAGATCGACAGGCGTGTTGTAGCGGCTGCACTCGCGCTCGTAGACGGCGTCGAGGACCCGCGTATCGCCGCCGGCGATGTCGAGCGCCTCGCTGACGCTGAAGTGCAGGTCCGGATGGGGCGGCTGGACGGGCTCCGCCCTTCCGGCGACCAGCGACAGCGCCTTCCGGATCGCCTCCCGATCCGTCGTTGGCCACACCACCGGACCGGGTCTGGGGAAGGCCGCCAATGCAACGCGGTCGAATTCACCCAACCGGTCGACGAACCGCTTCGCCGCCTCGATCGCGCTGCGGGCGGAACCTGCCGTGAAGCTGGCCTGATCGATCGCCAGCACGACAAACCGCTCCTGACCGCCCGTGCCGGTCTCGCGGTCGTTCGAACTGAAGGTCGCGTCGAGCGGCGGCACGGCCGGCCCGACAACCTGCCGCCGGAAGAAGTCCGCGTAGCCCACCGACACCACGCGCCTCGGCCGGCCGTCGACCGCGACCTCGAAGTCGTCAGGACCCAGGCCGGTCACGGGCGTACCGTCCGGCCCGACGACGCCCACTTCGACGGCGACGAGTTCGACGCCCGAGCGGAAGGTCGGCTGCGGGGCCTGTCCCTCGGCGCCGGGGCTCGATCCGCGGAGGCTGGCAGCCGACACCGCCAGCGCGATCACGATCCACCTCAGTGCAACGCGACCACCTCGACGATCGCCCGTCACGCCGTCCCTCCACGCGGCGCCCCGCCGGCGGCGAAGCCCTACCGCACCTTGCTGCGAATGAATGCAACCCACCGATCCACCAGCGCGGCGTCCGGGCCACCGGCGGCTCGATACCGGTCCGCGTAACGCGCGGCCGTGGCGGCGTCCTCCGCCGCCGAGGCCGCCCGCCGCCCCGCGGCGTGGGCATCGTAGAGCGCCCGCAACGCGAGCATGAGCGCCGCCACATCGTCAGGACGCCCGTCGATGTACGGTCGCAGCAGCGCCAGTGCCTCATCCTCGTGCCGCCGCAGCAACTCGGCCGCCGCCAGGCGCGGCACGAAACTGCGGTCGTCGGGCCAGCGCTCTCGCGCCTCCGTCAGGATCATCACCGCCTGCTCGGCGTCACGGAGCCGCAGCAGCGCATCCGCCAGCACATCGAACACGATACGCGCCTCGCTCTCGGTGACGAGCGAGGTCAGCCACGCACCCGCGGCCTCGCGGTCGTGTCCGCCGGCCGCGTAGCACGCGCCGAGGTAGAACGCCGCAGGCAGGAAGTCCGACGAGAGGCGGAGCGAAGCCCGGAACTGCGTCGCCGCCGCTTCGAGATCGCCCTTCGCAAATAGTACCAGTCCCCGGAGAAAAGTCACGGACAATTCGTCCGAGCCCGCCTCGCCAAGGGCCGCCAGCGCCTCATCCAGGCGGCCGGCCTCCAGAAGGCCCTCGGCCGCAGGCACCGCCGCGCGGGTCCCGCCAGCCGCGTCGGCCTGCTGCATTCGCTTCAGGAAGAACGCGAGGGCCCCGGAGCCGAGCACGTCCGTCCGCTGGAAGGGTCTGACGAGCGAGCCGCCGGCCCCGACCGCAAAGGCCGTCCTCGGGGCGAGCTCGCCCGCCTCGCCTCCCACCGGCGCTGTGGACCGCTCCCGCCTGAAGGGGCGCGAGACCTCGCCGATCGCCGTCGCCCCGCGGCCGATGCGGGCCACGACGCGATACGTGCCCGGCGGCAACGCACGCAGATCGATCACGGTCTCAGCCGACAGGCGTGCCGACTCGTGCCCGGTCATCTTGGCCGCCGCCCGCACCAGCACCTCGTCGGGCCCCGTGCCCCCGATCTGGAACTCAACCGTGAGGTCCGACGCTCGCGCAGCCGGGTACAGCTCAAGGTAGGTCTCGAGTTCGTCGCCGAGCACCCGGCCGTCCACCAGGGGCGCGAAGCCCTTCGCCGGATTCCGGCTCGGGTCGACGAGCAGCAGATCGCTCACCGCGAGGCCGTCGCCAGCCGCGAGCTGGGCATTGACCACGTGGTCCACGCTGCCGAGGCGCCCGTCAGAGGCAAGCGCGGCGAACCTGAGCAAGTAGGTGCCTGGCGGCACGTTGATGACGCCCAGGTACGCAAGGCCGGCGTCGGGACCCGAGCCGGCCGGCAGGAGCCTGACGGTGTCGATCGAGCTCGCGGCCGACTTGCCCTCCCTGTTCGTCATCAGGTAGCCGAGACGCACCTCGGCCGGCGCAACGACGCCCCGGTCGAGGCTCGCGCTCAGAATCACCCGAAGGCTGCCGCCATCCGGTTCTCGAAGCGTCTGGGTCGACAGGCGAATCGCCAGGTCCTTGCGCACGCTGGGGTAGCGGAGTGCGCCCCTCACGATGTCCTCAGCCGAAAGGGCCGGCGACGCGGCGGCCGGGATCACGAACTCGGCTCGACTGCGCACCGTCACGTCCGGGCGCCGGACACGCACCCTGATCTTGTGAGGCAGTCCGTCGCGCTCCGCCTCGGAGGGCTCGACGCCGAGGAGGTACTGACCGGACATCTCGCGCGCCACGCGTTCGAAGGGGACGTCGCTCGAACCGACCAGCCGCTGGACGGACCCGGCCGTCGCATCCGCGAGTTGAATGAGCCCCGACGCCATCGCGTCCACATCAGGCTGGCCAATCCCGGCCACGCGCTGGCGTTCGACGCCCAGCGCGTCGAAGAACCCGGTCTCGACATGCAGGACGAAGAGCCTCGTCTGGGTCGCCGCGGCCAGTCGCTCGACCATCCGAATCTCCTCCTCGGTGCCGAGCAGGGGCTCGTAGCGCCCGCCAACGAGACTCGCGCTGACCAACACGAGTGTCTTCGGAGCCGAGATGGCGCCCAGCGGAGCGATGGCGCGCTGCAGACCCCTGAGGCTCACGAGGGCCTGCCGAGTCGCGTACTGCACGACCGCGGACACCGATAGACGCAGGCGCTCGCGGCACGCCGCGATCATCTCCGCAGTGACCCGCCCGCCAAGGGACGTCAGCGCAGAACACTCCCGGTCGCTGACCTGGTCGAGCATGCGCTGGTCGTTCTGCGCGATACCGAGCCCCTCCGCCAGGCTCATGAGCGGGTCGGTCCGTGGCAGCGGCTCGGCCCACCCGGCAACCTGCGCCAGGCCGCGCTTGATGGCGTCGTGGTCGCCGGTGAACGCCACGGCCGGCCCGGGTTGGGGAAAGGTCGTCAAGGCCACCCGATCAGTCGACAGCAGCCCGTCGACGAAACGGGATGCCGCCATCATGGCGGCCCGTGCTCCCGTGGCGGGGAAGCTCCCCTGATCGACCGCCAGCACGACGAAGCGGCGGCCGGTTCCGGCATTCGCCGGGGATTCGTTCGACGCGTAGCCAGCCTCGGCCGGCAGGTCGGGATCCGCGCCGCCTGTTGGCTCCGGGGCCGCACTGCGGGAGGTGTAGGACAGGAACTGCGCCGATGACACGCGACGGACCCGCCCGTCAATCTGGACCTCGAAGTCCTCGGGGGTCAGGTCGGCCACCGGCCCCCCCGAACGGTCGACGACCGCCGCGTCAATGACGATGACGTCGACGCCGGTCTTGAAGACCGGGGACTGGGCCTGCCGGGCGCCGAGCAACGTCCACGGCAGGACAACGGCCAGCACGCAGACGCCGAGCAAGACCGGCGCACTCCTGGCGTGAGTCATCGCGGCACCGCCCGGTATCCCTGCCTCGCTCGAATCCGCTCCGAGCGGCCCGGCAGCTCGACTCGCAGCGTGCGCCACCGGTTGTCACGCCGGGGATCCGTGGACACGAACCCCAACAGGTACTGGTTCGACAGCTCCTCGAGGATCTCGGCAAACACCGCATCGAGGGCTGTCACCTCTTCGAAGAACGCCCGTCCGCCGCTCTTCTCGGCGAGCCGCTGCAGGATCTCCTTGAGCGACCGCTGCTGCGGCGCGCGTCCCTGGCCGATGGGATACAGCACGGCGTCGCTGCCCTCGAGGCGCCGCTCAGCCGTCGCCAGGGCAATGTGGCTGTGCAGGTCTTCGCCGTCCGTGAAGACGACCATCACGCGGCGCCCGGGCTGCCGGCCCAGTTCTTCGATGCCCTGCACGATCACGTCGTAGAGCGCCGTACCCCCCCAGGGCGCGAGTCGATCCACGGCCCGGAGGCGCGTCGCGAGGTCCACGGACGGCCGCGCCAAGGTGAACACATTGTCGTTGAACCCGATGAGGGTGACCCGGTCGGTGGGCCTGAGGGCAGTCAGGAACTTCCGTACGGCCGTTCTGACCTGGGGCATCGCATCGGTCATGCTGCCGCTCACATCGACCGCAACGATGATCTCGAGCGGGACGTTCTCTGAGGCAAAGTAGGAGATCTGCTGCCGTACGCCGTCCTCGAAGACGCGAAAGGCCGATGCCGGCAGCCCCCGCACGAACCGGCCGCTGCCATCCGTGACCGACGCGGTGATGTGCACGACGTCCACATCAACCGCCTCGGTGTAGGCCACCCCTCTCGTCCGGACGCCGCGGGCGACGCGGCTGCCGTCCGCCAGCACGGCCACCGCGCGCAACTGGTGCTCGGTCACCTTCGGCCCCGCGTCCCACTGACACTCGAACGGCGGACGTTCCCTCGTGCAGAGGAGTCGTCCATCGGCGAAGACGCTGAGTGTTCGTACCTCCGTCCCGGGTGGGTCGACGCGGACCCTGATGGTCACCGGCCCGCTCACGTAGGCCCCGTCTTCCGGGATTTCGAACACGACGGCCGCGTCGGCCTGGGCCGGTGCCTCCACCGGCGGGACCGGACGAGCGTGTGTGGCCCGCTCCGCCGCCGGCTGGCCGCGGAACGCGACCGGGGGCTGGCCGATCACGGCACACGACCACGCACAAACGAGGACCACCTGTCGCCCGCCGCATCGCAGTCGTAGCCGCATTAGTGCGACCTCTCGTCACTAGCCGGAGTCAATGCGCCCCACATGGTCTGCCCGGCCACGTAGTCCTCCACCAGGCCAGACGCGACACGCTGCGCCTGGCCGATCAGCGTCATCCAGTCGTCGTCGTGGTTCGTCCGAAGCGAGTCCAGCAGGTCCAGCGTGGCCATCAACAGAACCCCCCGCCCCAACGCCGGCGGCACACCGAGCCGCTCCAACGCCTCCGCCACCCCGATCGCTAGATCCGGCACCAACGACGGCACCACTCCCGTCGCCTTCCGCCCGGCGAGCGTGGTCCATGGGGTGACCCTCAGCGGGACACCCCGCAGTTCGGCGCAGAGCGACCAGCCGGACGCCACCAGCGTGCCGGCCGCAAGGTCCCGGGCGCCGCCAAGCACGGCCAGTTCACCGAGCGACAGGGCGTCCATGACGCGCGACGGCTCGTGGGCACCCATCCACGGCAGCAGGTTCGTCCGCCACTCGTCGGCGCGAATGGCCGAGGCAAGGTCCGTGAGCTGGCCAGGCTCGTGGACCGCGGCCGTCGCGCGCTCGCGCCCGACCCGCACGGCCGCAGCCACCCGCGCCGTCGCGCGCGGGTCGGCGTCGTAGGGGTTGGTCAGCACCGCCGCCTCTGCAAACGCGGCCCGCTCCGTCTCGCGGTAGGCCGGTGGCTGGGGAAGCGTCTCGCTGGCGACCCTTCTCAGCGAGAGGCGCGCCAGAACAACGTCCAGACCGAGCGCCGCCCCCGACAACCGCCAGCCCGCCTCAGGTGAGCGGACTTCTCTGGGCACTTGCCAGGCCAATCGCGCACGCGCCTCCGTTCGGGGGTGGTCGAGGCCGAAGTCGTGATGAGCGGACGGATCGCCAGCGAGCAGCACCGGACTATCCGGATAGCCAAGGTGCGGCGCGTACGCGATCGAGAGCAGCACCGCCGCAAGTTGGCCCTCCGCAGCCTGGAGCACGGGTCGTGCGGCGCGCATCGCGTCGCCGGCCCTGGGCTCGCGCCGCCGGGTGAGTTGCGAGACCGCTTCCTCGAGGACGGACCCCGGTGGGGGAGGTCCACTTGGCCTCATCGCGTCGACCGGCAGGGTGCCCTCGAACATCCTGGCGACATCGGTCAGGATCCCGCGGACATTCGGCACGTCAGCCGGTGATCGGATCGTCAGGATCATGGCACCCGCGCGGTTCATCGAGAGAGCGGCGTCCAGCGATGGGCCGCCTTGGCGGGCGCGAATCGCCAACAGGCGGCGCAGCTCTCCGGCCCCTGGAGCCACGCGGTACCTCAGCCCCTCCCACTGGAGGGTGGGCCCGGCGGCGTCGGCAGACCGAAGGCCACTCATGGCGCCAAGCACCAGGCCCTCGATGGGCCGGTCCGGCAGGCCCGCCGGCTGGGACCCGAATCGGCGCCGAATCGCCGCCAGCAGTTCGTCCTCGATCCAGATCGCGATCGGGCTGCCCTCGCGGATCGGCGGTTCCCGCGAGGCGGCACACAGCGACCGCACGAGCCCCTCGGCTTGGGCGGCGTCGAGGACACGTGAGAAGCGCGCCCGCTCGAGGATGCCCAACGCGCCCTGGAACTGCGCGAGTTCGATCCGCGCGCGCCGGGGGTCACGGATCGCGCTGATCCGCTCGGCCTGCCTGACTGCCAGGACGTAGGTGCCGGGTCGGACCACGTCCATGCGCTCGAGCGTGAGCATCAGCGCCTTGTACTGTGCCATCGCCCGAAGGGCCACGAGTACGTCAGGGTACTCCGTCTCGGCGGTCAGGCCGAAGACACGCTGGCCGAAGAACCAGGTCTCAGCTCGAAGGCGACGGACGGCGGCGTCAGGGATGCTCACGAGAGCGGCAAGCCCGGCGGCATCGAGCGTTTCGGTGAGGTCGTGGCCCGTGAGCGCCGCCCGTGGATCATCAGGGATGCCCGAACCGGCCAGGGCAACATTCCAGAGTGCGGCGGAATCCGGACCGCCGAGCTCGCCCTCAGGAGTGACCCGGCTCATGAGCAGCAGGTGGGCCAAGTCGTATGCCACTCGGTCGAAGGGGCGGACCCCGGGGTCGAAACCGGCCAGTGATCGTCCGGCCCTGTGATAGAGGGCGGCGAAGCGCTCCTGCCGACGGTTCGGATCACGAGTGGGCAGGCTCAGGGCGAACGCCAGCTGCCCCGGCTCGAGATGGCCGAGCGAGTCGTAGAACAGCGCCACGCGACCCCGGTCACCGTCGAGGAGCCGCAGGAAGAACCGCTCGGGAACGTCTGGACGTTCACCCACGAGCGCTGCCCAGAACGGCTCGGCGGCCGGGCCGCCTGGGACCTGGATACGCCCGTCTCGCACGCGCAGGCTTCTGCCGAAGGCTGCCATCAGCGCCGCGCGCCGATCCGACCGCAACGCGCGGAGCAGTCCCGGCCGGGATTCGAGCCACTCTCGGGTGGGCCCGTCCAGAGCGGACAGGCCGTAGTAGAGCAGCGCCGCGTTCCGGTCTCGGAGGATACGGACGAGCAACGGGGTCTCGCGGCCCGAGCGGAGCATCTTCTCCCAGGACACTTCCGAGAGCGGCAGGGGCACGAGGTCCGGGGCCGCGTTCGGGCCAGGGCGGAGGCCATCGAGGTATGCATGCATCCGTTCCCGGCGGGCGTCGGCGTGCTCGTCCACGCCGTCCGGCAGTTCGTAGAGCGCCCGGATCGAGGCCAGCATCACGCGCGCGCGCGGCAGCGCCGGGTCGAGCCCGGCCGCCTCCGCCAGCGCCGTGGCGCCGCCCGGAACGTCGAGCACGGCAGGCAAGGGGAGGTCCGGCGGCAGCGCCCGCGAATCGGACGTGCCGTCGCCGGTGGAGCGTCCGACGACCGCCCTCGGATCGCGCCCGGCCGGCTCCCAGCCGGCCTGGCCCACGACGACGGGCACCGCGAGGGACAAGCCGGCTGCGAGGAGGAGCACGCGGACGATCATGGATGGTGTTCCCATCCCGGTGGCGACCCCTGTTGACGGCCGGCGTTACCCGCCACCCGGAGCGGTCGGGTGGAATCCGGCCAGTTCGTGCTCCAGACGGTCCACCAGATCGTCGAACTGGGTGACAACGGCCCGAACGGTGTCGGCCTGTCCCAAGTCGACGCCGGCGCGGCGCAACTGTTCCATGGGGTAATCGTTCCCGCCGGACCGGAGCAGATCGAGATAGCGGTCGAGGGCCTGTTCTCGTTCGTGGCGATCGCCATGGAGGATGCGCTTGACCAGGAGCGCGGCCGAGGCGAAGCACGTTGCGTACTGGTAGACGTAGTACGGCGTCGAATAGAAGTGCGGTATCCGCGCCCACGTCACGCGCGCGAGCGGGTCATGGTCCAACGCGTCGGCGTAGTAGCCGCGCCACAGCTCATCGAAGGTGCCGTTCAGGACATCGGCCGTTATGGGCTCGCCGCGCTCGACCAGGCGGTGGGCCCGCAGTTCGAAGTCGGCGAACAACGCCTGCCTGAAGAACGTGCCGGCGATGTTGTCGATGGCGTGTTCGAGCAGGACAATCCGCTCGCGCCGATCCGTGCTGCGCTCGAGCAGGTGCTGGAGCAGCAATGCCTCGCTCAGCGTGGAGGGCACCTCGGCGACGAAGATCGTGTAGTCGGAGTACACGTACGGCTGGTGCTGATGGGCCAGCACGGTGTGGATGTTGTGGCCCATTTCGTGGGCCAGGGTGAAGACGGCATCGAGCGTGTCGTTGTGATTGAGGAGCATGTACGGGTGGACGCCGTACACCGGCGCCGAGTACGCTCCGCTGCGCTTGCCTTCGTTCTCGTACACGTCGATGCTGCGGTTGGCGAAACTGCGCCGGACCTGCTCCTGGTAGGCGGCGCCGAGCGCCGCGCTCGAGTCGACGACCCACTGGCGCGCCTCGGCGTAGTCGTACCGGCGATCGAACTCGACGAGGGGAATCTCGCCATCCCACAGGGAGTAGGTGTCCAGGCCCAGCACGCGCTTGCGCAGGCGATGGTACCGGCGGAGACCGGCGGTGCCTTCGCGCGCCACGTCGATGAGCGTCTCGACGACCGAGGGCGGAATGCTGTCGCCGTGCAGCGCCGATTCGAGCGTCGTCCGGTAGCCCCGGGCCTGCGCCAGGAACCAGTCACGCTGGCAGACGGCGTTGTACAGGGACGCGTAGCTGTTCCGCACCGCCTCGTAGGCGTGGTGGTAGGCGCGGAAGGCGGCGGCGCGGTCTGCCTGGACGCGTGACGTGGCAAGGATCGACCGGTATTCGCCGTAGGTGACCTTGACGGAGCGTCCGTCGCTCAGCGTGATGGCCGGGGGGCGGGCATCGGCCGTCGACAGCGCCGAGTACGCGTCGGAGGGGGCGTCGGCGTACCGGCTGGCCAGCGAGAGGAGCCGCTCGCCCTTGTCGTCGAGCACGTGCTCCTGCTGGCGGAAGAGATTCTCGATGGCGAACCGGTACAGTGCCAGATCGGCGTCGCCGTCCATCCATGAGCGCACCGTTGCGAGCGGAATCGCGAGCATCTCCGGATTGAACCACGAGGTCGCCTGCTGCCACCGCGCGAAAAGGATCTGCACCTGCTGATAGCGGGCGCTCACGTCATTGTCTCGCTGGTCTTCGTCGTACCTGAGTGAGGGGTAGTAGTAGACCTTGTAGGCAAGCTGCCCGAGTTCGTCCGACGCGCGGAAGGCCGCCAGCAGGTGTTCGGGACCTGAGGACAGCGTGCCCCTGCGGGCGGGGAAGGCGTCGATGAGATCCTCGAGCCGTGCGTAGGCCTCGCGCCACTCGTCCCAAGTGCCGTAGATCGACGCGAGGTCCCAGCGGAACTCCGCAGGGATGTCCGCACGGTTGGTGGACGTGGGCTTCAGGACGCCTCCTCGGATCGCGAGCGCAGACCGGGCTTCAGCTTCGGCCAGGCCGACGCCGGGCCTCTCGCTGCTTCATGACGCGGTGGCACGCCCGCTGGAAGCGCTCCGTCAACTCGTGCGCGACGGCGACAGGCACCGGCCCCACACGGCGCCACGCCGCCTGGGCCCTCTTGACCTCCTCTGACGCCTGCCGGAGGCGGGCATCATCGTCCACGCGGCCGCCAATCGTGTTGGCCGCCAGCGCCTCACGCCACTGCGCAGCCAGAATCGCCGCCGGCGACAACTGCTCGGCCGGCCCGTCATCGCCCGCGAGCGCCTCCACGGTCCGGCACAGCTGTTCGAGGCGGGCCCGGTTCTGCTCTGGATCCAGATCGGTGCCCTTGAATGCCTCCGGGTAGGCGTCCAGCAGGCGCCCCGTCGCGGCTGCGTACCGCTCTTGCAAGCCCTCGCCCAGCGTCCGTGGCAGCGGCGGCCCCTGCTCCCACTGCCGGCGAAGCGCGAAGACGGATCCGGCGAGGTCCGGCGGCGGCAAGGCCGGTGCCACCGAGTCGGCCGCCGGCAACAGGGCCTCGAGCGCCTCGCACGTCTGGCGGCGCAGTTCGGCCACCTTGAGCAGTTCCTGATCGTTGCGGTGCGCGTATCTGTCGAAGAAACGCTCGCACGCCGAGCGGAACCGCAGCAACGTCGCCTCGGCCCGGCTCCGCTTGACCGGACCGACCGTTCGCCACTCGGCCTGCAGCCGCTTGACATCGGCCAGGGCTTGGTCCCAATCCGTGCTCTCGGCCAGCGCCTCGATCTGCGCGCAGATGGTCTCCTTCTGCTGCAGGTTCGACGTCCAGACCGTCTTCCGTTCGACGAGGTCCTGCTTCCGCCGGGTGAAGAACCGATCGCACGCGGCGCGGAACCGTTCCCAGACAGCCTTCTCGTGGCCCGGCGTCACCGGGCCGATGAGCTTCCATTGAGCCTGGAACCCCTTGATGGTCTCGGCCGTGCGGATCCAGTCGGTGGAGTCGGCCAGTGCCTCAGCCTGCTCGCACAGCAACTCCTTCTGGCGGAGGTTCTCTGCCCGTTCCACGGCCAGGTGCTGGAAGTAGTCCTCGCATTTCGCGCGGACCTCCGCTTCGACCGCCTTGAAGCGCTGCCAGAGGTCGCGGCCCTTCTCCCGAGGCACGGCCCGCACCTTGTGCCATTCCTCCTGGACCTGCCGCAGTTGTCGGGCAATCGCCGCCGCATCATCGCCGTCGCGCAATTCCTCGAGGCGTCTGATCAGACTCTCCTGGACGCCGGCGTTGGCCCACCGCTCCCATTCGTCGGCCTCGCGCAGATCCTGGAGGCGCGGGAAGATCGCCGACTGGACGGCTTTCAGCCGCGCGATGACTGCCTGCTGATCCTGGCGCGTCGGCATCGGCCCGGGGGCATCGAGCGCCGATCGCACCTCGCGCATCGCCCGCTCGGCGTCCCGGAGGGCCAGTTGCTCCGCGCGGGCGACCTTCTCGAGGTGGTCACAGAGCCGCAGCATCCGCTCCAGGTTCTCGCGCTGGTGGCGGACGCGTGCCTCCTTCAATTCCGCCTCGCGCGCGTCGATGCGGAACTCGATCTCCGACAGTCGCGAGGTCGCCGCCTCGTCGAGGGCCAATCTGGGCACCACGGCACTCCATTCGCGGCGCAAGGCGCTCCAGCGGGCACGCGCGTCTGGCAGGTCGGTCGCACTCAGCAACTGATCCGCCGCATCGAGCATCTCGACCAGCCGCGCGACATGGGCGTCATGCTCCTCGGTCGAGAGCGGCGGGAGCGCCTCGGCCGGCGGGGCGTCCACCGCAGGCACCGGCTCGGTGCCAGCCGGTGGACTCACGCCGGCACCGCTCTCAGCCGGGGACTGCGCCGATGCCTCCGCGGCGCTGGCTGGCAGCGCCGTGGCTCGGAGCACGTCCACCGGCGCAGCCGGCTCCGCGGTCCCCGGGGCAGATCGGTCCTCCTCAGGCCCGCGTCCCGCGCGCAGGCGGGCCACGAGTGCCTCATATCGGCCGGCCAGCGCTTCATCCGCGGCGCCGCCGATCGACGCCCACAGGGCGGCGGCTTCGTCGAGCACGGCGGCAGGATGCTCGGGCGTGGCCGCCCCGGCCATCTCTTCGAGGCGATCGCACAGGTCCGTCAACTGCTGGAGGTGTTCGAGCTGAGGAGTGTCCACGGTCTTCTCCGACGCCTCACCGGTCCGGTACGTGACCGGGCCACGCAGACCGGCTGGCTGCTCGGGTTCGCCAAGGCGAGCGCACCACCGCACCGGCCCGGCGTCCGTCCCAATTCGATTCCGGGAGCGCCGGCAGACATGAGCCTGTCGCGCCCCCGGCAGCTGCACGCCACTACTTCCGACGAGCGATTCCCAACTCGGCCAGCTTCGCCGCTACGTCCCGACCCGCGGTGGCGGCGCTGACCGTCTTCTCGATATGAAGGACCTTCCCGTCCACGCCGATGTAGAACGTCCAGCGGTTCGCGAACTGTCGCTCCGGTGTCACCACACCGTAGGCGGCCGCCACCTGCTTGCCCGGATCGCTCAGCAGCGGATAGTCGAGTCCCAGCGACTCGGCGAACTTCCGATTGTCATCGGGCGTGTCGACGCTGGCCGCGAACATGGCCACGTCGAACGCCCGGATCGCGTCGCCGCTCTCACGGAGCGACTTGCACTCGGCCGTTCACCCCGGGGTAAAGGCCTTGGGGAACCACGCCAGGACCACCGCCTGCCTGCCCGCAAAGTCGGCAAGACGGTAGGTCTGGCCATCCGAGCCCGGCAAGGTGAATGCCGGGGCCTTGTCTCCCACCTTCAAGTCGACCGGCCCCTGGGCGCCGGCCATGGCGAGTACGGCCGCCGACGCTCCGATCAGCAGCACCATCATGAGCATCATTCGCATCCACGTCTCCTGGCGTCTGCCCTGCCGCCCGTCGTCCGGTCTGTGATCAGGGCACCCGGGGCTGAAGCCGCGGGGCTCGGCCCTCTACTCCAGATGCCGCAACTCCTCGTCAATCCGTTCCGCTTCCTCGTCGTTGACGGGCACCTGCTCGGCCGGCGCGGGCCTTGCCGCATCGGGCGCTCGCAGGCGCCTGATGACCACGACCACGAGGCCGACGCTCCCGGCAAGGAGGATCCACGGCACCACGTAGAGGGCCGCACTGAACCCGCGCGCCGGCGGTTCGGCGAGGATCCGGTCGCCGTACTGGGCCACGTATGACTCGAGTATCTGCTGGGGGGCCTTGCCTTCGGTCAGCATCCGGCGCACGTCGGCCTTGATCTGGTCCGCGGCCGGCGATTGGTGGACCGACACCTGCTGCGACCAGCAACACGGCGCGATCAGCTTGGCTTCGAGTGCTTTGGCCTGGCGTTCGATCGCAGCCTGGTCCGGGGGGGCCGCCGCAACGACGAGCGCCAGCACCAGCAAGGACAACATACCCATCGATGACGTCCCTCAGGAAGTCCGGGGGCAGAGTGGCCCGTGAACTCTCTAGTGTACCGCAAATCCTCTCAAGTCGTGTCCCTCTCGAGTCCCGAATCCCGAGTCCCGGCATCGAACAACTCCCGCACCCGCGCTTTGACCACCTTTCCAAGGGCGTTGCGCGGCAGGTCATCGACGAGGATGAGCCGGCCGGGGAGCTTGTGGCGCGACAAGCGCGCCCCCGCCCACGTCCGCAGGTCGCCCAGAGAGATGGACTGCCGGGGGCGCGGCACGAGCGCCGCACACACCTGCTCTCCCCATTCGGGATGCGGGACGCCAACGACCGCGCATTCCGCCACGGCGGGGTGCTGCCGGATGGTCTCCTCGATCTCAAGTGCCGAGACCTTCTCTCCGCCGCTCTTGATGATGTCCACCGACAGCCGGCCCAGGATCCGGAAGTACCCCTCCTCGACGACGCCGACATCCCCGGTGCGAAACCAGCCAGCCTCGCGGAAGGCGGCGGCCGTCTCGGCGGGACGGCGCCAGTATTCGGCAAAGACCCCGGCGCTGCGGACGTGGATTTCTCCCGGCCGCCCAGGCACCGCTTCCCCGCCGTCCTCGTCGAGCACCCGCACCTCGACACCCGGAAGCGGCTGCCCCACTGTGCCCGGACGGCGCTCGCCCTCCAGCGGATTCGAGAGCGCCATGCCGATCTCTGTCATGCCGTACCGCTCGAGGAGCGTCTGGCCGGTCATCGCCTTCCACCGATCGAGCACGCTGACGGGAAGCGCCGCCGACCCTGACACCATCAGCCGAAGACTGCCGGCTCCCGAGGTCCACCGCCGGCGCGTATCGTCCGGCGCGGCTTCCCAGGCCGCAGCGAGCTTCGCATAGATCGTCGGGACGGCCATGAACACGGTTGTCCCGCCCCCCGCGAGCCGCGACCAGACGCGCTCGGCGTCGAAACGCGGCAACATCTCGCAGACGGCCCCTTCGCGAAGCGCGCACAGGAGCACGTTGACGATGCCGTGGACGTGGTTGAGCGGGAGGACGTGCAGGATGCGATCGTTGGCGCTCCAGCCCCAGGCGTCGCACAGGCACCGGGTCTGGAACTCCAGATTGGCGTGGGTCAGCACGACGCCCTTCGGGCGGCTGGTCGTGCCGCTCGTGTAGAGGATCAGCGCGGCGCCCTGCAGCGCCGGCACCGGCGCCATCCGCGGCGTCGTGTCCGCATCCGTCGTGAGCACGCGGACGCCGCGTGACCGGGCGACGGGTGCAAACCGGCTGCCCGACTCGGGATCGACCACGGCCAGGCCAGCGCCGCTGTCGGCGAGGAGATCGTGCCATTCGGTCTCGGGCTGGAGCGGCGACAGCGGCACGGCCACGCCACCGGCCCGCCAGATGGACAGCAGCCCCGCCACATACGGACGGCCGGGGCCGGCCAGTAACGCCACGCGTTCATGGTGAAGGCTGGCCCGTGACATCAGCAGGGACGCGGCCAGGCCATCGGCGTGGCGGAGGAGATCCTCGTAGGTCCACGCCCCCTGGTCGTCAACGAGCGCGGGGCGCCCGCCGTGCCGGACGAGGCGCTCGAGCAGCGACACCGGTTCCCGTTCAGGAATCCCCGCCGTCATGGCCCCCCTTGAGGATGATCCCGAGGTGCCGATCGGCCAGGGCGAACGGAACTCACGGGCATCTCGTGCCCGCACCCGTGGCAGCGACGTGCCGGCAGGGCCATCGGGTGATTCTACCCGGGGCAGGTCCATCTGTTATAGTGGCGCCCGCCGGCCCCAGTGCCGCCCCGGCTGAAGGAGGTTGCTTCCATGCGCACGCGATTCATGCTCGCCGCGGCCGTCGTGATCGCCCTCGTGTCGGCGCCCCCCGCCGGAGCGCCGCTCAGCGCCCTCGGCGGAGCCATCCTGCAGACTCCGGAGGCGTTCCTGGGCTTCACGGTTGGGGCCGATCGGAAGCTGGCCCGGTGGGACAGAATCCTCGAGTACCTCCGCAACGTCGACGCCGCATCGGATCGCGTCGACATGCGTGAACTCGGGAAGACCACCCAGGGGAATCCGTTCGTCGCCCTCGAGATCAGCTCGCCGGCCAACCTGGCGAGGCGCGCGCACTACAAGGCCCTGCAACGGCGTCTCTACTTCCAGGATGGCGAGCCGACCCCGGCCGAGCGCGACGAGATCTTCCGCGACGGCAAGGCGGTGGTCGCCATCACGTGCAACATCCACTCGACCGAGATCGGCGCTTCGCAGATGGTGCTCGAGTTCGTGCACCGCCTGGCCACCGAGGACACGCCGCGGATGCGCCACGTCCTCGACAACGTGATACTCGTGCTGGTCCCGAGCCTCAACCCCGACGGGCAGATCATGGTGGTCGACTGGTACAACAAGAACGTCGGCACACCGTTCGAGACCTCGTCCATGCCCTGGCTCTACCATCCGTATGTCGGCCACGACAACAACCGCGACATGTACATGTTCACGCAGGTCGAGAGCCAGTTGACCGCGAGGCTCCTGTGGCACGACTGGTTCCCTGCCGTCTGGCTCGACGAGCACCAGATGGGCGGCAACGGGGCTCGGATCTTCGTGATGCCGGCGACCGATCCGATCAACCCGAACGTGCATCCACTCATCTACCGCTGGAACGGCATCTTCGGCCAGGCCCAGGCGGCGGCCCTCGAAGCCGCCGGTAAGGACGGCGTCATCTACAACGCCACCTACACCAACTTCTGGCAGGGGGCGATGGCCTGGAGTGGCTGGTGGCACAACCAGGTCGGGATGCTCACCGAGGTCGCCTCGGTGCGCGTCGCGACGCCGACCGAACAGCAGAGGGCCGATCCGAATCGCCAGGCCACCGCTGGCGGCGCGGACGTCCAGGCCCAGATGCGCAGGCCGGCCCAGAGCCCAGACCAGCCGCTCCCGCCCCCGCGGGACATCACGCCACGAACCGAGTACCCGAGGCCCTGGCTCGGCGGGCGCTGGACGCTGCGGGACATCGTGGACTACGAGCTCATCGTGAGCCAGGCGCTCATCGAGGCCGCGGCGGACCGGCGTGAGACCCTGCTCCGCCACCTCTACGAGGTGAACCGGCTGACTGTTGAGGCCGGCACGAAGGGAGACCCCGCGGCCATTCTGATCCGGGCAGACGCCCAACACGATCCTCAGGTGGCCTACCGGCTGGTGGACCGGCTTCAGATCGGCGGCGTCCAAGTGCATCGCGCCGAGGCGCCCTTCCACGCGGACGGGACCGAGTTCCCGGCCGGCACCTTCGTGATCCCCATGGCGCAGCCCTACGCCCGGTACGCGAAGGACCTGCTCGAGAAACAGACGTACCCCGAAGTCCGGAGGACACCCACCTCACCGCCCGAGCCGCCGTACGACGTGACGGCGTGGTCACTGGGGATGCTGATGGGCGCGGATGTCACCTTCGTTCGCCGGCCGCTCGACGCTTCCGCGAGGCTGACGAAGCTGGATGGCGCGCCGAAGCCTGCCGGGACCGTGACCGGGTCGGGCAGGCGGTTCGCGTTCGACTATCGCGGCACCCATGCGGCCATGGCCGTGAACCGCCTGCTCAAGGCCGGGGCTCAGCTCAGTCTCGTGCAGGGAGACGCATCCGCCGGCCGCGCGGCGCGGGTAGAGGTCGACGGGGTGGCGCGGGCGGCGGTCGAGGGAATCGCCTCGGCACTTGGCCTTCAGGTGCAGGCCACCGACGCGCGGGCCGGGTCGGGCCGCCGTGCGCTGAAGTCTCCGCGCCTGGGCCTGTATCAGCCCTGGTCGTCGAATATGGATGAGGGCTGGACGCGGTGGGTCCTCGAGCAGCACGAGTTCCCATACACGACGCTGCACAACGACGACGTCAAGGCTGGCGGGCTCCGTGAACGCTTCGACGTGATCCTCTTTGCCGATCAGCGGCCGGCGGACATTGTCGGTGGCGCGTCCGGCAGCAGCGTTCGTCCCGAGTATAGGGGCGGCATCGGCGACCAAGGCGTCAAGGCCCTCGCGGCGTTCGTCGCGAAGGGCGGCACGATCGTGACGATGGGCAACGCCTGCGATTTCGCCATCGAACGGTTCTCGGTACCGCTCAGGAACCTCAAGGCCGGACTGACCCGAGACGAACACTTCGCACCGGGAACGATCCTCAACATCGAGATCGACACCTCGTCCCCTATCGGCGCGGGCATGCCGTCGGCGACCAAGGGGTTCTACGTCAACAGCCCGTTCTTCGGCCTGACCGAGGCCTTCTCGTCCCAGAAGGTGTCTGTCGTGGCACGCTACCCGAACGCGGGCCTGGTGGCGTCGGGATGGCTGAAGGGCGAGGCGTTGATGGCCGGGCGCGCGGCCGTCGTGGCGGTCGAGTTGAACCCGGGGCGGGTCGTGCTCTTCGGATTGCGGCCGCAGCACCGCGCCCAGACGCAGGCCACGTTCCCGCTGCTGTTCAACGCACTGTATTGGGCGGCGCGGTGAGCGAGTACTGGATTGAAGACAGAATTCAGAAGACAGGAGGCACAAGGGGCGCGTCGAGCCGGCGCAGTCGTCCGCCGGAGGCGGCAGCCGGCGGCCAGCGGACCTATTCTCTCGGCTTGAAGTCCCGGGCGATCTTGCCGATCATCTTCTCGTAGCGTTTGCGGTCCTGCGCCGTGCGTTCGTCGATGCGAGCCAGGAGCCACTTCCGCTCCCGCTGCAGCTGCCGGTAGCTCTCGAGGCGGTTGGCATCAAGGTCGCCGTCGTCGACCGCCGCTTTCACGGCGCAGCCGGGCTCCGTGTCGTGTCGGCAGTCGCCGAAGCGGCACTTCGGCGCGAACGCCTCGACGTCTCCGAACGCGGCCCCAACACCCGCGGCACCGTCCCAGAGCTGCAGCTCCCGCATCCCCGGGGTGTCGATGAGCAGCGCCCCTCCCGGGAGCCGGATCAGCTGGCGGTGCGAGGTCGTGTGACGCCCGCGCTGGTCGCTCTCCCGCACCTCTCTCGTCCGCTGGACCTCTTCTCCCACCAGGCGGTTCACGATTGTCGACTTCCCCACCCCCGAGGAGCCGAGCAGGGCCACGGTCCGGCCAGGCTCCAGGTACGGGTCGAGGCAGGCGAGGTCCGGGTCGCACCTGGTGCTGATGGCGTGCACACTCACCCCCGGCGCGACCGACTGGACCTCGCTGACGGCCGCGCCCACGTCTTCGCACACGTCGGCCTTGTTGAGGACAACGGCCGGAGCGGCTCCGCCATCCCATGCCGTGATCAGGTACCGCTCGACGCGCCGGAGGCTGTAGTCCCGGTCGAGGCCCATGACGATGAAGACCGTGTCGACGTTGGCAGCGACCACCTGTTCCACGGCCTCATCGCCGGCGACCTTGCGGGAGAACTTGCTCTTGCGCGGCAGGACGGCCTGGATGACCGCCCGGTGTCCGGGAGTCGGCGGCCGGACGGCCACCCAGTCACCGACGGCCGGATAGTCCTGGGGACCTGTGGCCCGGTGTCGCAAGTGGCCAGCGACCACGGCCAGCAGTTCGTCGGCCTCGGCCTGGACGCGGTAGATGTGCTGGTGCTCGAGGGTCACGCGGGCCGGCAGCAGCCTCTTGTCCGCGTAGGGGGCGAAGCGCCCCGCGACGATCTCGTCCCAGCCCAGCGACCGGAGGTCCACCTGACGAGCCTAGCCCGGCGGGCGGAGGGGTGTCGAGGGGGATCCTCGCGGCCGCGGCCGGCGTCCTAGTCAGAAGTGTCGCCGGCTGTGTCCCGCCGTCCGGCGGGGCGAGCCGTCTTGAAGGTCGCAGAGAGACTCGAGTCATCTGCGAGTATTCTCGGCCTTCAAGACGGCTACCGGCTTTGGCATGTACACGGAGGATGAGCATGATTCGGAAGATCGGTTTCGCGTGGGCTGCCGCCCTGGTGCTCGCTGGGGCATCGGCGGCCGACGCCCAGACCTGGAACATCGACACGGCACATTCGGCCGCCCAGTTCGCGGTGCGTCACAACATGGTATCGACGGTTCGCGGCGACCTTGGAGCGGTGACGGGCACCGTGATCTACGACGGCAAGAATCTCGCCGCTGCCGTCATCGAGGCGACCATCGACGTCACCGGCATCGACACGCGCAACGAGAAGCGCGACGCCCACCTGAAGACGGCCGACTTCTTCGACGTCGCGAACCATCCAACCATGACCTTCACGTCGACGAAGGTCATCCCGGTCGCAGACGGCCGCTTCCAGATCGTGGGCAACCTCACCATCCGCGGGGTCACGAAGGAAGTGACGCTGGATGCCGAGCCGCTGCGCCCGGTGGTTCAGGGGCGCGGAGGCAGCCAACTGACCGGCACGACGGCCTCGACCAAGATCAACCGCAAGGACTTCGGGGTCAGCTGGAACCGCGTCCTCGACCTCGGCGGCGTGGTCGTTGGCGACGACGTGTCGATTACAATCGACGTCGAGCTGGTCCTGCCCGCCGCGAAGTAGGACGGGCAGGCTAGCGCCTGTCGCCCGGCGCCAGCATCTTCTCCCGCTTAGACTTGAACTCGCTCCCGGCCTTCCATGCCGGGAACGTCTCGGCGTTAGCCACGTGGTAGGCGATGTCGAAGTAGATCTGGAGATCCTGCACCGCCCCGCTCAGATCCCAGTCGGGGCGGTATTCGTCACTCGGCTGGTGATAGTGCTTCGAGGTGTACGCGTCGCGCACCTGCTTCCCGTAGTCGGCCGGCCTGCCGATGAAGTCGTTGCCGCCCCCGGCGTTGATGGCGGGCACGCCCTGCTTCGCGAATGGAAAATGGTCGGAGCGGAAATAGCCGCCGCGCTCGGGCTCGGGGTCCGGCTTCGGCGTGCGATTCTGCGCTGCCGCCGCGCGCGTCGCATAGTCGTCGAGATCCGAGTGGCCGAGGCCCACCACGCGAAGATCGCTCGTCTTCCCGTAGATGTTGAGCGAGTCCATATTGACGACGGCGAGTGTCTTTTCAAGGGGGTAGAGCGGCATCCGCGCGTAGTAGTCTGAACCCAGGAGCCCCTGCTCTTCGGCGGTCACCGCCAGGAACAGGATGGACCGCTTCGGCGGCTCTTCCAGCGCGGCGAACGCACGGCCCAGCTCGATCAGCCCGCCGATGCCACTGGCGTTGTCGAGGGCGCCGTTGTAGATGGTGTCGCCGTCCACCGGATCGCCAATCCCAAAGTGGTCCCAGTGGGACGTGTAGATCACATACTCGTGCTTCAGCGCCGGGTCGCTGCCCTCCAGCGTGCCGACGACGTTGCGCGAGTCAATGGTGCGGATCGTGTTCCTTATCGTCATCGACGCCGTGACTCCCATGGGGATCGGGCGGAACTCACGGGTCGCAGCCGCCGCTTTCGCCTTCTCGTAGTCGAGGCCCGCCATCTTGAACAGCTCGATGGCCTGCCCATGGGTGATCCACCCCTCGACGGCCACGCGGCTCATGTTCTTGTCGGGAGCCACGAGGTCGAACTGCTCGCCCGTCTTGCCCTGGACAACCGAGAACGGGTACGCCGCCGGCTCGGTTTCATGCACGATGAACACCGCCGCCGCCTTCTTCTCGGCGCCGACCTCGTACTTGTAGGTCCAACGGCCGTAGTAGGTCATCGCCCGGCCGCCGAAGGTCTTCGGATCGAGCTGGCCGGGAGTCGCAGGGTCCGGAACCGGCGGATCGTTCACGAGCATGACGAGCGTCTTGCCGCTGACGTCCGTGCCCTTGTAGTCGTCCCAGCCGTACTCGGGTGCGTGCACGCCGTAGCCGACGAACACCACGTCGGAGGCATCCAGCCTGACTTCGTCCTGCACCCGCTTCGTCCACGCCACCACATCGTCTTTGAACCTCAGCGTGCGAGTCGCCACACCCGTCGCAAAGGTGAGTGCGGTCGAGGGGTCGGCCGTGATGCCGACGAGCGGCACATCCTGGAAGTAGGTTCCGTCCGGACTGCCTGGTTTGAGGCCGACTGCCTTGAACTGATCGGCAATGTAGGTGATGGTGAGGTCCTCGCCCTTCGTGCCGGGGAAGCGCCCCTCGAACTCGTCCGACGCCAGGATCTTCACGTGACCGGCGATCGCCGCCTCGCTGAACTCCGGGACGGGAGGCTCGCCGGCCGGGCCCGAACACGCCGTTGCGGTGGCAGCCAGCAGGATGATGGCAAGGACTGACGCATGCTTCAGGTGCATGTCCACGCTCCTCTGTCTTCTGTCTTCTGTCTTCTGTCAGAGTTCCTCGAACACCCCGGTCTTCCTGTTCTTTCGCACGCGATCCCACGCGAAGTACCGGCCGTTCATCGCCACGTACACGCCTGGCGGCAGGGCCTGCGCAAACGAGATGGCGCTGCCGAGATTGAACAGCCCGTCCGAGCTGCCGAAGGCGTAGGGTACCATCGCCCCGGTCAGGACGACCGTCTTGTCGCTGACCCTCGCGCCGATGGCGGCAGCCGTCTCCACCATGGTGTCGGTCCCGTGCGTAATGATGATCCGGGTCTCCGGCGCCTGAATGCACTGCTCCACCACGAGTGCCCGATCGGCCTCCGTCATGTCGAGGCTGTCGATCATCATGATGGTGCGGATCGCCACCTCGACGTGGCAGCGCCCGAGTCTGAGCATTTCTGCCAGGTGCGTGTCGCCGAAGTCGAGCCGCCCGTTGATCTCATCGTAGTACTTGTCGAAGGTCCCACCAGTCACGAGGATACGGATCATCGTCCGCGCATTGTAGCGCGACGACGGGACAGTGGACAGTAGACAGTAGTGTCGACAGTAGACAGTAGAGAGGGAGGGAGGTGCCTCGGGCAGGGAACGGGCTTGCCATGATAAATCTATTCATGTAGATTTGGAGATGTGACTGAAGCCGCGGTCGTCTACCGGCTGCTCGGCGAGGAGGCCCGCCTGCGCCTCCTCCGGGTGCTCGCGCGAGAGCGCCTCAACGTGACGGAGTTGACCCAGGTGCTGGGCATCGCCCAGTCGGGAGTCTCGCGCCACCTGGGTCTGTTGAAGGACGCCGGCCTGGTGGAGGAGGAACCCTCCGGCGGATACACGTACTACCGGCTCGCGCCAGCCCCCCCCGCCGGTCCCCTGTCGGTACTGTGGCCGCAGATGGCGGCCGCGTTCACGGCCCCGGCCGCCACAGCCACCGAACGGGCGGACGATGCCCGGTTGCAGGAAGTGCGCCGCGTACGGCAGGAGAATTTCGAGGCGCACGGAACCGAGGCCGGCCAGCTCGTACCGGGACGCAGTTGGGCCGCGTGGGCCCGTGCCCTCGGGCATCTGCTGCCCGCCCTCGACATCGCCGATCTGGGCTGCGGCGAAGGCTACCTGGCCGTCGAGGCCGCCGCCTGGGCCCGTCGGGTCGTCGCCATCGACCGGTCCTCCGCCGTGCTGCGATCGGCCAGGGCACTCGCGGCCAGGCGTGGCGTCACCAACATCACGTGGAAGAAGGGCGAGATTGAACGCGTGCCGCTGCCGGACGCGTCAGTGGACGTGGCGTTGCTGTCGCAGGCGCTCCACCACGCGGCGCACCCGGAGATTGCCGTCGCCGAGGCGGCCCGGATCGTGCGCCGCGGTGGACGGGTCCTGGTCCTGGATCTGCGCCCACACGGGCAGGAATGGGTCAGGGACCGGCTCGGCGATCGATGGATGGGATTCCCCGACCACGCCCTCGAGCAGTTCTTAACGGACGCCGGGCTCGACGGCATCAGGACGCAGGTTGGAGCTCGCCGGGCCGGCGGCCCGTTCACGGTGGTGGTGGCGAGCGGGCGCAAGAAGGCGCCGGAGGCCAAGCGGAAGTAGGCAGACCCTCATGCAGAAACCCGACACCGCCACACTCCTGCGCCAGATCCTCCGCGAGCGCGTCCTCGTGCTCGACGGGGCAATGGGCACCATGGTCCAGCGCCACCACCTGGGCGATCGCGACTTCCGGGGCCTGCGTTTTCTCGAGCACCCCCGCGAACTCAAGGGCGACAACGACCTGCTCGTCCTGACCCAGCCGGGCATCATCGAGGGCATTCATCACGCGTATCTCGACGCGGGCGCCGACATCATCGAGACCAACACCTTCAACGGGACGGCCGTCGCGCAGGCCGACTACGGCCTCGAGGGGGTGGTCTACGAGCTGAACGTGGAAGCCGCGCGCCTCGCACGCAGGGTGGCCGACGAGTGGACCAGAAAGACGCCTGATCGTCCCCGGTTCGTCGCCGGCGCCATCGGCCCCACGAACAAGACCCTCTCGATCTCGCCCGACATCAACAACCCGGCCCACCGGGCCGTCACCTTCGCCACACTCCGCGAGGCGTACGCCGAACAAGCGCGCGGCCTCTTGGACGGCGGGTGCCATGTGCTGCTGGTCGAGACGATCTTCGACACGCTCAATGCGAAGGCGGCGCTGGTGGCCATCGCGGAGGTGTTCGAGGCTCGGGAGTCGCAGGTGCCGGTCATGATCTCCGTGACGATCACCGACCGGAGCGGGCGAACACTGTCGGGCCAGACCGTCGAGGCGTTCTGGGTCTCGATTGCCCATGCGAGGCCCTTCAGCGTCGGCATCAACTGCGCGCTCGGCGCCCGTGAGATGCGCCCGCACCTGGTCGACCTCGAGAAGATCGCCACCTGCTATGTGTCGTGCTATCCGAATGCGGGCCTGCCGAACGCCTTTGGCCAGTACGACGAGCACCCGGCTGACACGGCCGGGCTGGTCGGCGAGTTTGCCCGATCCGGCCTGGTGGACATCGTCGGCGGTTGCTGTGGCACCACCCCCGATCACATCCGTGCCATCGCCGATGCCGTCCGCAGCGTGGCGCCCCGTTCTTCCCGAATCCCGAATCCCGAATCCCGAATCCCGTCATACTCGCAGTATGCCGGCCTCGAGCCCCTCACCATCCGACCCGAGAGCAATTTCATCATGGTCGGGGAGCGGACCAATGTCGCCGGGTCGGCCCGGTTCCGCCGGCTCATCAAGGAGGGCAAGTTTGCCGAAGCCGCCGAGGTTGCGCTCGACCAGGTCCGCGGCGGCGCCAACATCCTCGACGTCAACATGGACGAGGCGCTCCTGGACTCGGAAGCCTCGATGTCCGAGTTCCTGCACCTGATTGCGACCGAGCCCGAGATTGCGAGACTGCCGGTGATGATCGACAGCTCGAAGTGGTCGGTCATCGAAGCCGGCCTTCAGGCCGTCCAGGGCAAGCCCATCGTCAATTCGATCAGCCTCAAGGAGGGCGAGGCCGATTTCCTGCACAAGGCGACGCTGATTCGCCGCTACGGCGCCGGTGTGGTCGTCATGGCGTTCGATGAGACCGGCCAGGCCGACACCGTCGAGCGCAAGGTGCAGATCCTGCAGCGGGCGTACGGTCTGCTCACGCGCGAGGCTGGGTACGACCCACTGGACGTCGTGCTCGATCCGAACGTGCTCGCCATCGGTACCGGCCTCGAAGAGCATGCCGACTACGGCGCGAGCTTCATCGAGGCCACCCGGATTCTCAAGGCGACCTGCCCGGGGGCGAAGACGAGCGGCGGGATCTCGAACCTCTCGTTCTCGTTCCGCGGCAACGACGTCGTGCGCGAGGCGATGCACGCCGCCTTCCTCTACCATGCCATCCGGGCGGGCCTCGACATGGGCATCGTGAACGCCGGCCAGCTGGTCGTGTACGAGGACATCCCGGCGGACCTTCGCGAGCACGTCGAGGATCTGATCTTCAACCGGCGTCCGGACGCCACGGAGCGGCTGGTCCGCCTGGCCGACACGGTCAGGGGCGAGACGCAGAAGCGCGGCCCGGATCTGGCCTGGCGTGAGGCATCGGTGGAATCGCGCCTCAGCCACGCCCTCGTGCACGGGGTCGTCGACTTCATCGAGGTCGATACCGAAGAGGCGCGCGCGAGGCTCGGCCGGCCACTCGACGTCATCGAGGGGCCACTGATGGACGGGATGAGGGTCGTCGGCGACCTGTTCGGCGCCGGCAAGATGTTTCTGCCGCAGGTCGTCAAGAGCGCGCGCGCGATGAAGCGCGCCGTGGCGTACCTGCAGCCGTTCATGGAGGAGGAGCAGCGTGTGTCGGGTGATGCCGGGCGCGACCGCGGGACGATCGTGCTTGCCACCGTCAAGGGAGACGTCCACGACATCGGCAAGAACATCGTCGGCGTCGTGCTGGGCTGCCACAACTACCGGGTGGTCGATTTGGGCGTCATGGTGCCCGCCGAGAAGATCATCCGGACCGCCATCGACGAGCGGGCCGACCTGGTCGGTCTGAGCGGGCTGATCACGCCTTCACTCGACGAGATGGTGCGCGTCGCCGCCGAGATGGAGCGCCGTCACCTGCGCGTCCCGCTGCTCATCGGCGGCGCCACCACCAGCCGCCAACACACGGCAGTCAAGATCGCTCCGGCGTACGGGCAGCCGGCCGTGTACGTGCCCGACGCGTCGCGCGTCGTCGATGTCGTCTCGAGTCTTCTCAGCGAGCAGCAGCGGGAGGGCTTCGACCAGCGGCACCGCCGGGACCAGGATGATCTGCGCGCGAAGTTCCGCGCGCGGCAGGAGCGCCCGCTCCGACCCTACGGTGAGGCCGCCGCCCGCAGGCTGCCCCTCGATTGGGCCCGCGAAGTGCCGGCCGTTCCCTCATTCACAGGCAGGCGGGTCGTCGACGACATCGGCATTCGCTCCCTCATCCCCTACATCGACTGGACGTTCTTCTTCACGGCGTGGGGCCTCAAGGGGCGGTATCCCGGGATCCTCGACCACCCGGAGTACGGGCAGGCAGCCCGCGAACTCCACACGCACGGGCGCACGCTGCTGGATGTCATCGCAGCCGATGAGTCGCTGACCGCGCGGGGGGCCTACGGCTTCTGGCCGGCAGCCAGCGACGGCGACGACATTGTCCTGTTTTCGGACGACTCGCGGACGGGCGTGGTCGCCCGCTTCCCCATGCTGCGCCAGCAGGAGGTGCTCGATGGTGGCCGCCCGCATCTCTCGCTTGCCGACTTCGTCGCGCCTGTCGGCAGTGGCGTGCGCGACTACGTCGGTGCCTTCGCGGTGACCGCCGGGCTCGGCACCGACAGGCTGGTGGCCCGCTTCTCGGAAGCCCACGACGACTACCACGTCATCATGGTGAAGGCGCTCGCGGACCGACTGGCCGAGGCGTTTGCCGAATACCTGCACGAGCGGGTGCGGCGGGAGTGGGGGTACGAGCGCGAGGACACATGGTCCGCGGACGAACTGATCGACGAGCGGTTCCGCGGCATCCGGCCTGCCTACGGGTATCCCGCCTGCCCGGATCACAGCGAGAAGCGGCGGCTGTTCGATCTGATCGGAGCAACCAGGATCGGGATCGGCCTCACCGAGAGCTGTGCCATGACGCCGCCCGCCAGCGTCAGCGGGCTCTACTTCGCCAGCCCCCACGCGCGCTACTTCACCGTCGGCCGTATCGGCCGGGACCAGGTCGAGTCGTACGCCGCGCGCAAGGGCATCGGCGTCGCCGAAGCGGAACGCTGGCTGGGGCCGAATCTGGGGTACTAGCGAAGCTTCGCCTCCGGGATTCGGCCGTTCGACTCGCTTTCGCTCGCTCAGGCCGCCCTGCGGTTCGACAGGCTCACCGCACCCTGAGCACGTCGAAGGGTGGGCATGGTCGAGGGGCGGGATTCGGGATTCGGGATTCGGGCCTTCGATTGGCTCACCGGGCCCCGAGCCCGCCGCGCTATACTGGGCCCGTGGAGTTCAGGTTGCAGCGAGCCATCCGGACGGCCACGGCCACCGACCACGCGAGCGGCGAGGCTTCGCGTCAGTACTGGCGGACGCGCACCCCGGAGGAGCGTCTGGCCACCGTGGAATACCTGCGGAGGCAGCATAGTGGAGCTGGCGCTCGACTTCGACGAGTTCTTCGGCTCGTTGACCGCCCACAACGTTGAGTTCCTCGTTGTTGGCGCCTACGCCCTCGCCTTCCACGGAGTTCCCCGGTTCACGGGCGACATCGACGTCTTCATCCGCCCGACCACCGACAACGGCCAGCGGCTGCTCGCAGCCTTGAAGTCGTTCGGCTTCCCGGTCGGAGACCTCACGCCCGAGCAGGTCATCGATCCCCGTCGCGTGCTGCAGATGGGTGTCGAGCCTGTTCAGATCCACGTCATGAGCGACATTTCCGGGGTGACCTGGGACGAGGCCTGGGCGACTAGAGAAACGGGCCATTGTGGCTCGCGCGTACTGCCCTTTATCGGACGACGGCAGTTCATCAAGAACAAGAAAGCGTCGGGTCGGTTGAAGGATCTCGCTGACGTCGAGGCACTCGAGGGCGAGGCCACGAAGTCGACTGAATCCTGAGGGCGGACTGTCGCCTGTCACTGTCATGGCGCGCTTGGCCCGCCTTCGCCCACCCGGCCTTCGGCGCGGCAGGCTGAGCGCGCCCTCCCGACTCCTGACTCCTGACTCCTGGATTACTTCCGTTCGTACATGACCTTCCCGCCCACGACCGTGTAGAGGATCTCCGTCGACGGGATCTCCTCCTCCGGCACCGTCAGGATGTCCTTCGAGAGCACCGTCATGTCGGCGAGCTTCCCGACCTTGAGCGAGCCTTTCAGATCCTCTTCGAAGGCGGCGAAGGCTCCGTTGATCGTGTACGACTTCAGCGCCTCCATCCGTGACATGCGCTGATCGGCGAAGAACACCGTCCCGTCCTTGAGGCGCCGGCTGACGGTCGCGTAGTAGCTGGCGATCGGGCTGATGTCCTCGACCGGCACGTCGGTGCCATTCGAGATGACGGCGCCCGTCTTCATCAGTTTCTGCCACACATACGCGCCCTCCTCCGCCCGCCGCTCGCCGAGGCGCGCGAGCACGTAGGGCGCGTCCGACGTGCAGTGGATCCCCTGCATCGCGGCGATCACGCCCAGTCTCCCGAAGCGCGCGATGTCGTCGGGATGGAGGTGCTGGGTGTGCTCATCACGCCAGCGATGATCCGTGAATGCCGGGTTCGCTGCCAGTGCCTCTTCGTACACGTTCAGCATCTCGCGATTGGCCCGGTCGCCGATGCAGTGGACGCAGAGCTGGTAGCCATGTGTCACGGCGAGCTTCGCGATCGCACGCAGCGTCTCGACGGGCGTCGTGTTCAAGCCTGTGCTCGACGGCAGATCCGTGTACGGCTCGAGCAGCCACGCGCCCCGCGGGCCGAGCGCACCGTCGATTGACACTTTGATCGCCCGTACGGTCACGTGGTTGTCGGCGAATCCGATCGTCTTGTACCTGGCGAGGTTCTCGGCCAGACGAGCCGGGCCCTCGCGCACCATCACGTATAGGCGCACGCCGAGTTTCCCTTCCTCGGCCACCCGCTTGTAGAGGTCCACGGTCTCGAACGACACGCCGGCGTCGTGGAATGTGGTCACGCCGTTCTCGAGACACTCGCGGTCGGCCAGCTCGATGACCCTCCGAGCTTCCGCCGCGCGGTCTTCGTCCGTCATCTTCGCCCGGCCGGCCGAGCGCGCCCGGCCGACGAGCCCAGACGCGGTCTCGCGGAAGATGCCAATCGGGTCGCCCTTGGCGTCCTTGAGGATCTCGCCGCCCGGAGGGTCCTTCGTCGCCCGCGTCACGCCGGCCAGCTCCATGGCCTTCGCGTTGGCGAACGTCGCGTGCCCGCTGGCATGGGTCAGGATCACGGGGTTGTCCGGCGACACCTTGTCAATCGACCCGTGCGTCGGGAAGCCCTCGACGTTCGGCTCGGGTACTGTGTCCCACTTCTCCTGGTGCCAGCCCCGGCCCACGATCCACTCCCCCGGTTTCGCCTGCGCGACGGCCGCCTGGACCTTCGCCACGACCTCGTCCCAGTTCGCCACGCTCATCAGGTCCAGGCCGAGCTTTGCCTGGCCGGTCCCCTGGAAGTGCCCGTGGCTGTCGATGAAACCCGGGATGGCGAGCGCACCTTGCAGATCGATCACCTTGGTCCCGCCACCGATGTACGGCGCGATCTCGTGCTGGCTCCCGAGCGCGACGATCCGGTCGCCCCGGATGGCCACGGCCTCGACCTCCGGCTGGCTGTCCTCGACCGTGACGATCTTGCCGTTGTGCACGACGAGTGTGGCAGGCTCCGGCGGCGGGGCGCCGCACGCGGCAGCCACGAAGGCCGCAGAGACCATCAACACGAGTGCTGAACGTCTGTTGTGTGGACTGCGCACGGTGGTGACCTCCTGAATGGGCGGTGGCGCGTGACATGCTACCATCGGGTCTGCGGACTTTTGGAGGAAAATGCATGAGACGCACACATATCGCTTTCGCCGCCGCCCTTGCCACCGCCGTGCTCGCGGCCCCCGTGTCGGCCCAGGCCCCGAGGCCCGAAGACGTCAAGGCCGAGGTCCCCGCCCTGACCGCCATGCACGAGGTGATCATGCCCCTCTGGCACGAGGCGTGGCCGAACAAGGACTACAAGGCGCTGGTCGAGCTGCTGCCGCAAATCGAGAAGCACCTGAAGGAGATCGAGCGCGCGGAGCTGCCCGGCATCCTGCGGGACAAGCGCGGTCTGTGGTCCGAGGGCCTCGTCGCGCTTCGTAAAGTCGTCGCCGACTACCGCTCGGCCGCTCAGTCGGGGAACCACGACGCCCTGTTGAAGGAGGCAGAGCGTCTTCACGGCCAGTACGAGAGCCTGGTCAAGGTCGTCCGGCCGGTGCTGAAGGAAATGGACGACTTCCACGGCACCCTCTATGTCCTGTATCACTACCAGCTGAATCCCCTCC
This sequence comes from Acidobacteriota bacterium, assembly GCA_040752275.1. GTDB lineage: Bacteria > Acidobacteriota > Vicinamibacteria > Vicinamibacterales > JAKQTR01 > JBFMFH01. The sequence continues at coordinate 7,579 of JBFMFH010000082.1, read as the reverse complement.
AGCTCGCGCCGGCGGCCGAGTCGGTCAAGGCCCTCAAGGAGAAGATGGGGCCGCTCAACGCTGCGGTGCTGCCCGACCGCCTGAAGGACCGGGCACCAGCCTTCGAGGCGCAGCGAGCCCGCCTGTCCAAGGCCGTGGACCGGCTGGTCGAGCTGTTCGACGGCCGGGACGAGATCCGCATCAAGGAAGCCATCGAGCTGATGCACATGGAGTACGAAAAGCTCGAAAGGGTCTTCGAGTAGCGACGTCGCACTTTCTGCATCGCCAGGCTGTCGCAGCCGCTGCCACCTGGGGTCGTGCAGCGCTGCGCCAGCCGGCGCAGTCATGCGCCAATCCGTTGACATCGGTGAAGATGCGGCCGTCGGCGCCGTGACGCCTGATGCCCGCGTCCACACGCAGGTGCACGGGATTGCACGCGCGCGGATTGGGCACCTGTTTTGCTCATCCCCCTCCAGGACCGCGGGCTCGTGCCCGCGCCGACACCGGTTCCGGGCAGCAGGCCCTCGAGGGATGCCATGTCGACCAACGCCGATCTCGCCCACGTTTCCGAGCTCGTGTCCCGAACGCTGGCCTGCGCGGTCATCAAGCAGGCGCTGGCCGATGCCCTGGACCCGACCGTCCCGGATGCGATTCGACGGGACGCCCAGGCGTTCCTCGCCGGTGACGAGCGGTACCAGACCTGGTGCCGCACGGCCGGGATGACACCCCGGCCGCTCTTCCGGCCCCGAGTGGCCTGAGTCCGGCCGGTTCCGCTACACTCTGGCCCCATGCCGGGGCCATCGCCGCACCGCACGGTCCGCACCGTCTGCCCGCGCAACTGCTACTGCACCTGTGGCCTGGTCGTCACGCTCGACGCGCATGACCGGATCGTCCGCATCGAGGGCGACCCGCTCAATCCGGCTACCGAGGGTCGGGTCTGCCTCAAGGGTCTCAGCTACGCGCGGCGCGTCACCGCCAAGGACCGCATCCTCACACCCCTGCGGCGCTCGGGCAAAGCCGACACCCTGCGGCCCGTCTCGTGGGACGACGCACTCGATGACATTGCCGCCCGACTCGAGACGTCGCGGACGCGATACGGACCGTCCAGTGTCCTCTACTACCAAGGGTCGGGTTCCCACGGGGCGCTTGGCGAGCTGGCGATGGCGTTCTGGCGGCCATTCGGTGGAGCCACCGTCACCTACGGCGACCTGTGCTGGCCGGCCGGCCTCGAGGCGACGCGCCTGACCTACGGGCGCAACGCGCACAGCCATCCGCGGCTCACCCGCGAGAGCCGGTTCCTGCTGCTCTGGGGCCACAATCCGGCCGAGACGAACATTCACCAGTGGCGGCTGATGCTCGACGCCCAGGAGCGTGGCGCCAGAATCGCGGTCATCGATCCTCGAAGCACGGACACCACCGACGCGGCCGATCTGCACCTGCGCCCGCGGCCTGGCACCGACGCCGCGCTCGCCCTCGGGCTTGCGCGGATCATCGTGGACGAGGGGCTCCACGACTCGGCGTTTCTCGAGCGGTACGCGCACGGCTTCGACCAGTACCGCGCCCGCCTCGCCGACTACCCGGCCGACCGCGTGGCGGCTATCACCGGCCTCGACGAAGCCAGCCTCCACGATCTCGCGCGCCAGTTTGCGACGACGAAGCCTGCGCTGCTGGTCGCCGGCTTCGGCCTCCAACGCCACCACCGCGCCGGACAGTCGGTGCGGGCGGTGGCACTGCTGCCAGCCCTCACCGGCAACGTCGGCGTCGCTGGCGGCGGTTGGCAGTACGCGAACCTGGCGAGCCACTGCCTGCAGAGCCTTCCGCTGCCGCCCGAGCCGGAAGGCATGCGCGGTATTCCCGTGTCGCAGGTGGCGCGGCACCTCGAACGCCTGGATGCCCCGCCGGTGCGGGCCGCGTGGATCGAACGCGGGAATCCGGCCAGCCAGAACCCCGCGGCGCCTCGCCTCCGCGCCGCGCTGGCGCGACTCGACCTGGTCGTCGCCGTCGAACAATTCCCGAATGACACGACCGCGCTCGCCGACTACATCCTGCCGTCGAAGACGCTGTTCGAGGAAGACGACCTGGTGACCGCCTATTGGCACCCGTACCTCCAGTGGCGGGCGAGGCTGTTCGACCCGCCCGGCGAGGTCAGGCCGGAGAGCGAGATCTGGCGTGCGCTGTGCCGGCGATTCGGGTTCGACACCCGTGTCTTCGACGTCGACCGCCGCGCGTTGCTGCGCTCGCTCCTGCCGGACGGGCAACGCGATGCTCTCGAGCGGCTGCCACACGTGCCGCTCGACCTGTCAGGGTGGGGAGAGGTCGCCTTTGCCGACGGCCGTTTCCCGACGCGCTCCGGCAAGGTCGAGTTCACGTCGGACGAAGCCGCCGAGTTGTGGGGCGTCGATCGGGTGCCGGGCTACGATGCCCTCCCGGAAGGCCATGCGTCGGATCAGGCCGGCAGGTTTCCGCTCCAGTTCCTGTCCTGCAAGACGCGGGACCGGATCCATTCCCAGTTCGGCAACCTCGACTGGGTCCACGAGGTCGAGCGGCCACACATCCTCGACATGCACCCGGCGGACGCCACTGCCCGGGGCATCACCGACGGCTCGCGCGTGCGTGTGTGGAACGACCGAGGCACCATCGAACTGCCCGCGCGCGTCACCCCGGGCATCCGCGCGGGCGTGGTTCACGTCCTCGAAGGCCGGTGCCGCCCGGACGATCCCGACGTGAACGCGCTGACCGACGAGGGGGTCACCGACATGAATCACGGCGCCACCTTCTATGAGTGCCTGGTGGAGGTCGCACCGGCATGAACGGCTCGGGCTTCGTGATCGACCTGCACCGCTGCGTAGGCTGTTCGGCCTGCGTGCTCGCGTGCCGCATCGAGAATCGCCGCCTCGACGTCTCACCGTGGCGCCGCGTGCTGGCGCTGAACCTCCGGCGACACGAGGGCGGACCCACCTGCTTCCTGTCGGTCGCGTGCCACCATTGCGAAGACCCGGCTTGCCTGCGCGGCTGCCCGTCCGGGGCCTACGAGAAGCGCCCCGACGGCATCGTCATCCATCGCGAGGAGCGCTGTCTCGGCTGTCGGTACTGCGAGATGACGTGCCCCTTTGGCGCGCCGCGTTTCGACGAAGGGCTGGGCATCGTCTCGAAGTGCCATTTGTGTGCCCATCGAATCGACGATGGCGCGCTGCCCGCCTGCGTCGCTGCCTGCCCGACCGGGGCGCTGCGGTTCTCGAGCGGCGGAGCCGCGCATGGTCCGGCGGTTCCCGATGTGCCGGGTTTCGTCGACCCGGCTGGCTGCCGGCCGAACATCCGGTTCCTGCCGCCGGTCCACGCCCGTCGAGCGGCTCTGTATCGCCACCTCCAAGAGGTGCTGTCGCCATGAGCGCCCATTCGCATCACTGGCCGCTCGTCACGTTCACCAGTCTCGCGATTGCGGGCGCTGGCACGGTCGCGGCCGATTCGTTGCTCACCGTCGCGGGAGGTCCCCGGGAGACCGCCCTCAGTGGCCTCGGCGCCGCTTTGATGCTCGCCGGCCTCATGACATCGCTCCTCCACCTTGGCCGGCCGGCGCGGTTGCTGCAGGCCGTGCGCCGGGTTGGCGGCAGTCCCCTCAGCAACGAAGTCGTGCTGGCGTCTCTCGCGTTGGCGGCCGCGATCGCCTCGTGCATGGCGGGCATCGGATACCTGTGGGTCCCGTTTGCTGTGTGGCTGTCTGGCGGGTCCGCCGCGCTCTTCCTCGTTTCGATCGGCCTGGTGTACGGGACGGGAGGCCAACTCACATGGCGGGGGGCGAGCGTCCTCACTCCACTGTCTGGAGGCCTGGCGTGCGGCGTCGGCGTCGTCGAAGGCCTCGGTCAGACTGCCGGCGTGTCCGCCGTCTCGATGCTGGTGCTGCTGGCGGACGCCGCGATCTTCATGCTGCGCTGGCGCCGGGTGACGTCGCTTGCGGTGGCAGGCCACGAGGGGGAACACCCGTGGTTCGATCGCCGCCATGAGCTGCTCCTCACCCGGTTCTTGCTCCTCGACGCCATTCCATTCGTGCTCCTCAGCGCATCGCCATCGCTGCTGGTCCCCCTCGTGGCCATGGCCGGCCTGGTGGCGGACCGCGTCGGGTTCTACACGCTGGGAGTGCAGCACACGACGGAACGCGAGTTGGCCGCCGTGGAGCAGGCCATCGAGCGCACCGCGCCCCCACGACAGATGTAGGGTTGCGGCTGCCCCTGCGCCTCCGAATTGCGCACGCCCTCTCGCGTGTCGTACGATCGTGGGAGGTCGAGGCGCATGACTCCACTCCGATTCCTAGTACTCGCGCTGGCAATCCTGTGGGCCGCGACATCGAGCGCCGCATCACCCGATGGAGCCGCCCAGGACGTGCGGCTTCGCCTCGCGACGACCACCAGCACCGACGATACCGGCCTGCTCCGTGTGCTCCTGGCCGACTTCGAACGCCAATGCGGGTGCCAGGTCGATGTCGTGGCCGTCGGCACGGGGCAGGCACTGCAGCTCGGGCGGCGCGGCGATGTCGACGTGGTGCTGGTTCACGCTCGCGCGGCGGAGGACGTGTTCGTGGCAGAAGGCCATGCCACCCGGCGTGACGACGTGATGTACAACGACTTCGTCATTGTCGGTCCGAAGGCTGACTCGGCGAAGGTCGCCGGCTCGTCGTCGGCCCGACGAGCCTTCGAGGCCATTGCTGCCACCGGCGCGCCGTTTGCGAGCCGAGGGGATCGCTCGGGCACGCACACGAAGGAGTTGGCTCTGTGGAAGGCCGCCGGCGTCAGCCCGACCGGCGCGCAGCGCTGGTATCTCTCGGTCGGCCAGGGCATGGGGAATACGCTGACCTTCGCCCATGAACGTGAGGCGTACACGCTCACCGACCGCGCCACGTGGCTGTCGATGCGGGCCAGGCTGCCGGGGCTCGTGCTGCTCTTCGGCGGGGAATCGCTGGCGTCCAACCCCGATCGTAGCCTCCGTAACGGCTACGGCGTACTCCCCGTGAACCCCGCCGTGCACCCGTCGGTCCACGCCGCGCTGGCGGATCGGTTCGTGACGTGGCTCCTGTCCAGCCCCACGCAGCGTCGCATCGGGGAATTCGGCCGCGAGACGTTCGGGCAGCCGCTGTTCTACCCGGACTCGGACGAATACAAGGCCAGGCGCGAGGTGACCGTCAGGTCGGGGCTCGTCTCGAGGACATTCACCCTGGCCGATCTCAAGGCTCTGCCGAGGATCGCCATCCCGGACCATGAGGTCGTCGGCGTGAAGCGGGGACCGCTCGGACGCCACACGTGGGCCGGGGCGTCGCTCAAGGACGTGCTGCTCGCCGTCGATCCAACCCTGGCCCGGGCGGCAGGCGCGGGCAAGCGCGTTGTCGTCGAGTCGAGCGACGGATGGACCGCCGTTCTGAAGTGGGCCGAGGTCTTCGGCGCCCTGCCCCGCGGCGAAGCGCTCTACAACGTCAAGGGCTGCAACGAGTGCCACGGAGTGGATGCGGAGGGAACCTCACCGCCTGGCAAGGCTCCGGCACCGCGCCTGGCCGGTCGCGCGTTCGATACGGCCGCCCTGACGCGTCTGCTGCATTCGGGCGCAGGCCATGCCGACATCTCCGCGTACACGCCCGCGCGCATCACCGAGGCCGATGTGCGCGACATCATGGCCTGGCTGGATCCGGCCTCACCACCCCGGCGTGGGTTGCCGTACGTGGTCGCCGGGATCAAGCAATCGGTACTGCTCGCCTACGAACGTGACGGCGCGGATCTCTCCGCACGGGACGGCCTCATCCAGCTCGTCGTCGGCGTCGATGAATTCGCCTCGCGGTTCTCACACTGGGTGTCGGCGATCCGCGTGGAGTCGATCGGACGTCCTCAGTGAACGTGTTCGCCGATCCGGCACTCATCGCCATTGTCGCCCTGACCTTCCGCGTCACGGGCGCCGCCCTCCTGCTGGCCACGTTCGCGGGTGTCCCGCTTGGGTCGATCCTCGGCATGGCCCGGTTCCGAGGACGTCGGCTCGTGGCGCTGACGCTCTACACGGGCATGGGCCTCCCTCCGGTCGTCGTGGGTCTGTTCGTGTACGTGGCCCTTTCTCGCAGCGGGCCGCTCGGGTCGCTCGGCTGGCTCTTCACGCCGCCGGCCATGATCGCGGCGCAGACCATCATCGCGTTTCCGCTCGTCACGGCCCTGACGATGAGCTCGGTCGAGGCCGTCGATCGAGATCTTCGCCTCCAGGTCACGGCACTCGGCGCGACGCGCCGCCAGCTTGCGTGGACCGTCCTGCGCGAGGCACGCATCGGCGTGACCGCCGCGATCGTCGCGGCCTTCGGCGGCATCATCTCGGAAGTGGGTGCGGTCATGCTCGTCGGCGGGAATATCGAAGGCAGCACACGCGTGCTGACGACGGCCATCGTGCTGTACACGCGTCAGGGCGACTTCGCGTTTGCCTTGGGTCTGGGCGTCGTGCTCATCCTGCTCACGCTCGGCGCCAACGCAGCGCTGATTCAACTGCAGGGACGGTCGCGGTGACGCCTCCTGGAATCCCCGTGTACGCCCTCGCCGGCATCAAGCACCGCTACGGGCGTCGCATCGTACTCGACCTGCCGGCACTGGAGGTCGCGCGAGGCGAGACGCTCGGTGTCATCGGCCCGAGCGGTGCGGGCAAGAGTACGCTGCTCAGGCTGCTACAGCTGATCGAGCGCCCCACCGAAGGGACGATCCGTGTCGACGGAACGGACGTGGCCCTGCCGGCCCGAGCCGAGCAGATCCGTCGCATCACGACGGTCTTTCAGCGCCCGATCATGCTCGACCGGACGGTACGTGACAACGTGGCGTTCGGTCTTCGCATCCGCGGGCGGCGCGACGATGAGCTGGTCGAGCGCCTGCTCGAGCGGATCTCTCTCTCCAGGCTTGCGGGAGCGCCGGCGCGGAGCCTGTCGGGCGGCGAGGTGCAGCGGGTCGCGTTGGCCAGGGCAGTCGCGACGGGATCCGACGTGCTGCTGCTCGACGAGCCGGCGGCCAACCTCGATCCGGGAAACGTGGCGCTGGTCGAGTCGCTCATCCGCGAGCAGCAGGAGGCCGGCCGGACCATCGTACTGGTCACCCACAACACGCACGAGGCCAGGCGTCTGGCGGATCGTACGCTGCTCCTGCTGGAGGGCCGGCCGGTCGAAGTTGGTCCGACCGCAGGGCTGTTCGAGGCGCCGCAGGATTCAAGAACCCGGGGGTTTCTGGCGGGGGAGCTCATCTATTGAGGCGAGACGCCGGAGTCTCGATTGCGGATTGTGGATGAGGGATTGGGCCGCCTGTCGCCTGCCGCCCGCCGCCTGTCCTAGAATAAAGAGCCTATGAGGCCGGGCCGGTGGTGGGCTCACCCAGCCGTGTGGCTTGTGTGCGCGATGGCGTTGTCGTCATGCGGCGGGAGTTCGCCGACCGCGCCGACTCCGACGCCCACTCCGGCGCCGACTCCGCCCCCGGTTCCCGACCTCACGCTGACGTGTCCGCCCTCGCCGTCGGGCACCTCGCACAACAACCAGCCCGCGACGGTGACGTGGGTGGCGCCGACCGCGGCGGGCGGAACCGGGCCGTACACGGTGGCGTGCAGC
>JBFMFH010000081.1:0-16531 GCA_040752275.1 Acidobacteriota bacterium | reverse complement strand
ATGCGCAGGCAAATCGGGCGATGCCCCTTTCGGAGCGCTAGTGTCACCCGGCGTGGCGGCGAGCAGGATCTTCCACGCGGCGTGCTCCCGGAACCTGCAGAAACTGCCAGCCGACCAGCAGCGGAGGACAAGTGGTCAGGCTGGTCCTGGGGGCCCGCGGGGGACGACGATGGCATCGTCGTCGACGACGAGTCAAGCGTCGAATTGAGGCTGTCAATTGAGGCGAGATGGAGGGGAACGAAATCGGGTCCGGATTCGGTCAGGACACGGGAACCTCCGTCGGACCTTCATCAGGTCTACCGGACGCCGCGCAGGCCAGCGGCCGAGTTCACCTCGTAAAGGGCGAGCGCTCCGACCCGCCGCGCCTCGAGCGTGCAGTAGCCGCCCTCAGGCGTGCGGATGCCTTTGACCTCGTAGTACTGCCGCAGGGTGGCGTCATCGCGGACGTCCGGGGCTCCCGCGATTTCGAGGGCGTGCTGCAGCTCGTGGGCGAGTTCGCCAATCATGCGGCACTCGAGCTCTGGAGTGTTGATGGTGATCCGGATGAACCGGGCGTGCGGCGTGGCGGTGGCAATGCGCAGGGCCGCCTTCACCCTCAGGCAGCCGGTTTCGATATAGACGATGAGGTCGGTCCCGTCGAGGGCCCGTACGAGCCGCGCCACCGTCGGGGACTGCCTGATCGCGTGCCTCAGGAGGGTCGCGGCCTCGGCGGTGCGCGGCCGGACGCGCTGGACCCTACCATCCAGACCCTGGCCGACCGCAGGTGCCAGGGCGATTCCAGGGATGGTTCCCACGACACTCGCGAGGGTCAGGCATCGAACCAGGCTCAGGTTCCGGTGGGTGGTGGCCATGGCGTCCTCCCGTTCGTCCGGGGCGGCCGCTTGAAGCCGCCCTCACCTGGGCAAACAGGAACGGGCGCCGGAAGCTCTCAGGGTGGCTGCTGGAAGGGATCGGGGGTCAGAAACCTGGGACCAGTTCTGATGAAGGGGTCCGGGCCGGTCCTGCAGCGCACACGCGCCTGGGGCAGGCCACGCGCAGGCCGACGGCGGTCGCCGGGACGAGGATCACCGGCGAGTGGGACCGCCAGGAAGCGGCCCGCGACGGTGGTAAGATGTCGCGCGCCCCTTCACGTCGTCCGTCTACTCGAGGGAAGCCGCGATGGCCTTGTCGCCGCCGGCGGACGTCACCGGGTTGCTGCACGCCTGGCGGGCCGGCGATGAGGCCGCGCTGGGCCGGCTCATGCCGGTTGTCTACGACGAGTTGCGGCGCGTGGCGCGGGCGCGCCTGCGCGGCCAGCGGCCCGATCACACCCTGCAGACCACGGCGCTCGTGCACGAGGCCTACCTGCGGCTCGTGCAGGTGAGGGACCGTACCTGGCGGAACCGGACGCACTTCTTCGCGCTGTGCGCGCAGGCGATGCGACAGATCCTGGTGAACGCGGCGCTGGCGAGGCGGGCGGCGAAGCGTGGCGGCGCGACGCCCCGCGTGGCGCTGGAAGAGGAGCTGGCGGCGGTCCCGGCGCCGGACGTGGACATCCTGGCCCTGGACGAGGCGTTGACCCAGTTGGCGGCGCAGTTCCCGCGCGCGGCGCGGGTGGTGGAGCTGCGCTATTTCACGGGGCTGAGTGTCGAGGACACCGGGGCGGCCCTGGGCGTGTCGCCGCCAACGGTCGCGCGGGACTGGCAATTCGCCCGGCTCTGGCTGGCGCGAGCGTTGCGGCACGCGGAGGGAGAGTCGGCCGCGGGGGACGACTGAGGAGGGCGGGCCGAGCGGGCGGGCGATCGGGCCGAGCGTCCTGACTACCGGATGGCAGCCAAGAGTCGGCCCAGCCGCTCCGTGAGCACGCGAAGCTCATCGGAGGAAAGAGGCATCGTGTAGAGCCGGGCCTTGAGCACCGCGGAGTCCACCATGCGTTCCCCGAGCAAGACCGAGAGGTACGTCATGTCCCGTTCCCTGCCGGCGACGAGCTTCGAGATGGCGAGGTCGTGGACCTCGAGGCACCAGCCGATGGCGCCGTCAGTGTCGGCGCTCTCAATCGAGACGAGACGCTCCGTCCATCCCGGCGGCACCACCGCGGTCGTGTCATCGACTCCGTGCGCGTAGTACCCGAAGGTCTCATGGAACCGCGACAGCTCGCCGATCGCGCCGTCAATCAGGTCGGACTTCTCCGGAGCGTGCCGTGGATACACATCCGCCTCGATGGACACGAGGAGTCGATCCGGCGCATCGGGGAACTGCCCGAGTACGGCCTGGCTGCCGATGACGACGAATTCGCGCTCGCGGGTAATGTCGGCGGCTGCGCGAATGATGTGTTCAAGTGCGACGCGGTTCATAACAGCTGAGAATCGCCTGCCGCTCTGCCTGGGTGAGCACGCCGGCAAACGGACTCGACTGGCGGAGACGCGCCGCCTCGTCGGTGGCAGAGCGGAGGAGATTCAGCAACCCCGGAAGCGGCATCGACTCCAACAAGCGTTGCCACTCGTACAGCACGGCCGCCGGGCTGGATGCGAGCCAGCGTCGCAGGTTGTCCCGGGCGACGCCGAGCAGGCGCGGGTCAGCCTCGAGTTTGGCCGCCACCGCCTCGTGGAGCGCCAGACTGCGCCGATCAATCCACTCGTGGGATCGCACGACGTGAGTATAGTGCAAACCCGAGCGGTCTCGGGCTTTGTCCTGCGTAGCGCCGGACACACTCCCCCATCTGAGTCCCGTTTGCACGTCGTCCTTCGTCAGCTCACGCCTTGTGACGCACGGAGGAGGCTATCCAGGGCCCGCTCGACCATGGCGCGGCGCCGCGGATGATCGATGCGCGACACGATCGCCCGTGCACGACGGACACTGAACTGGCGTGGCAGTTCGAGTTCGGGCATGGCCCGAAAGAGCTGGGACCGCGCGGGTCGGAGATACAGCAGATCCACGAGCGCCTTCTCGGGCGTGGCCACCAACGCGCCCTGCCGGCCGGCGGCCTCGAACCCGAAGAAGAAGGCCGGCGTCACGTGATGCACGGAGACGGTTCCCAGGGGGGTCTGAAACCGGTGCGTGCGGGCGAGGGAAACCGCGTAGGTGACCGCAGGGATTTGCGAGACCATGCCGTGGAGGTACAGCGCGCTCTGCAGCGACACATAGCTCGGGAGCGGCGCGGTCAGCCGCCCAGGCAACGTCAGCGGATCGACCCGATCGGGAACCGCCCACAGACCTCGGCGTAGACGCACGAGGTGGCCCGCGCGCGCCAGCCGCGCCAGTGCCTGACTCGCATGGGCGTTCGCGAGCCCGAGGCGGACGGCCGCATCCCCGGTGTCGAACACGGGTTCACCCATCCGGCTGAGTGACGCGAGGGCGTCGACGAGCCTCACCGCGCGGCGGCCTCCAACGCCTCCAGCACTTCGAGCACCATCGTGTCCCACACGTCCGACGCATCGAAGCGGGTCTGTTCCTCGTCCGGCAGGTAGGCCACGACCTGGCTCCGAAATGCGCCGAAGTCGAGCGCCGTGACGCGACCTCGTGCCTGTTCCAGGACACGCGGCGAGAGCGAATGGAGCGCATCCGGCCGGGTGCCGATCGCGAGGACGTGGTGGAGATCGAAGATGTCGCGCGCCTGGGGTTCAGCCCGGCCGGCCAAAGCGCCCACCTTCTGGACGAGCGCCGCACCCGCACCGTAGTGGGCGGCCATGAACGGTGTCAGCCGATGTTCGGCCACGAGCGCCGCCCCGATGCTGCCGAACTCGACGCCTTCGTCCGGGCCTCGGCGCGAGAACTCGATCTTGGTCGGCAGGGGGCGGGCGGTGGCGGCAGTCTCGAGGCCGAGCTCCCAGCGCTGGACAGTGACGGTCTGCTGGCCAGGCGGAGCGCTCACGCGCAACCGTCTGGCAGGCGCGCGCCTACCGTCCCTCCCGCTTGATCGGATACGGAGGCGGCGGCGGCACCGGGATGGGCTTCGTCCTGATCAACTCCTGCAGGTGCTTCACGGCCGCTTCCAGCTGCGCGTCCTGGCCGCCGAAGGTCGCATGCGGCAGGTTATCGACGACAATGTCCGGGTCGACGCCGTGGCCTTCGATGAGCCACTGACCTTCGGGGCCGTAGACACCCGTTTCGGCCGCCGTCGCAATTCCGCGATCCACGAGGAAGTTGCTCGAGCTGAGCCAGATCTCGCCGCCCCACGTGCGCGTGCCGATCGTCGTGCCGAGACCGAGGCGCCTGAACCCTTCGGCGAACGCTTCGCCGTCAGACGCCGTCCGCTCGTTGACCAGCACGACGATGTGGCCGCGGAAGGCGAACTGCATGTTCCAGTAGGGCCGGCCGACCCGCGGCTGCCAGTAGAACCACGCCTTGCGCAGCAGCCGGCCGAGGATCCAGCTGTCGATGTTGCCGCCGCTGTTGTGCCGGACGTCGATGATGAGGCCGGCGCGGTTGAACACGGGGTAGTACTCGCGCATCCACTCGGCCATGTTCCCGCCGCCCATGGCGCGCAGGTGCACGTACCCGATCTGATTATCGCTCGTGCGTTCGACCGCGAGGCGGCGCGTGTACTCCCACTCGTCGTACCGCAGGCCATCCTCTTCCTGCGCCGAGATCGGCTCGACGACGACATCACGAGAGGCGCTGGCACCCTTTGGCTTCACTCGCAGCAGGACCTGCTTGCCGGCCTGACCGCGAAGCAGCATCGAGATGTCGGGCGCCGAGAGCGCTGGCACGCCGTTGACCAGCTCGATCACGTCTCCCTCGGCGACGTTTGCGCTGGGATGTGCGAGCGGCGCCCGCCGATCCGGGCGGTCGGGGTCGGTCTGGATGATGTGCTCGACGCGATACCCGCCAGCCTTCTCGTCGCGCACGAACTGCGCTCCCAGTGATGCGGGCCACGCATCGTCCTCCGCGCTGCGCTGGTCACCGCCGCGCACGAAGATGTGCAGGGCGGACAGCTCCGCCACCATCTGGGCGAGGATGTCGCTGAGCTCCGCCCGATCGGTGACACGGTCCACCAGTGGCAGGTACTTCGCGCGGATCGCCCCCCAGTCGAGGCCGTGCATGCCGCGGTCGTAGAAGTAGTCGCGCTCGAGACGCCAGGCCTCCATGAACATCTGCCGCCACTCGAGGCGCGGGTCGAGGCTGAAGGTCCAGTCCCGAAGCGGAAGCGCCGACTTCGCGAGGTCGCTCGGTGCCTTGGCTCCGGCTTCCACGACGAAGTAGTCACGTCCCTTCCGGATGAGGATCTTCTTGCCGTCGTGCGACAGCTCGTAGCTCTGCACATCCTCAGTGAACGTCTCAGGCTCGGCCTTCTTGTTGTCGAGGGCCAGTGTCTTCAGCGCGACCTTGCCGTCTCGTCCGGTCGGCCGCGAGATGTAATAGAGGCGCTTGGCGTCCATCGAGAGAGCGCCGTAGTTGCCGGGAGGTGCCGGCACCTCGAGCAGACGTGTCTCCAGGCCCTCGACGTCGATGACCACGTCCGGCACCCTTTCCCCGGACTTCGGCTCGGCCCCGGGCTTCGACGCCGGCTGGGCCTGACTCGCGTCCTTCGCAGGAGCGGATGCCTTCTCGCCGGTCGGCTTGGCGCCCGCGGGCGCCTCGGCCGGCTTACCTGCCGCCTTCGCCGCCTGCAGCTCGTCGTCCGGTTGGAAGGGTGAGCGCTCGCCGCGCTTGAGGGGAACGTGGAAGATCTTCGTCTGCCGATCCCAGTAGGGCTCGGGCTGACGCGACCCCCACGGACTGCCCACGAGCGACTGGAAGTTGCGGTTCGAAAGGAAGTACAGCCACTTGCCGTCGGGACTCCACGTCGGACTCACGCTGTCGTAGCGGTCCGAGGTGACGGGTACAGTGCGGCCCGTCGTGACCTCGTAGAGCATGATGCGCGTCATCAGATTCTCGGCCGGCGCGGTGTACGCGAGCCACTTGCTGTCGGGCGACCAGCGGAGGTCGTCGAAATCACCCTCGGCCGCGTCGGCGATCCTCTTCTGGGTTTTCTTCGCCACGTCGAGCACCCACAACTGCTGATCCTTGTCGTGGTGTGCGATGAAGTTGCCGTCTGGTGACGGGATGCCGTCCCAGCGCAGGACCTTGGCATCCGTGCTCAGTTGCATTGGCGTTCCGATGCCATTGGCGGGAATCGTCCAGAACTCGACCTCGTCGCTCTCGTCCGACAACGTGAGGATCGTCTTCCCGTCCGGCATGAAGCGGGCGTTTCTGTGGCGCACCAGCTTATTGCGCGTGGCCTCGACGTTGCGGCCCTGCTGGGCGGGAACGACGAAGACCTGGCCTCGGGCCGTCAGGGCCACCCGGTCGCCGGTGGGGGAGAGGTGGGCCGAGGTGATCCACTCCGTCGCATTCTTCACCCAACGCTCGCGGAGCTGATCGAAATCGGACACCAGCGTGATCGGCACAGGACGGTCGGCGTTGGCCCCGATGTCGTACACGCGGAGGTCCGCGCCGAGCTGGTAGGCAATCCGGCCGTTCGACAGCGCCGGCGACTGAACCTCGTAGCCCGCGTGCGTCGTGTGCTGTCGGAGGTCGCCGCCGCGCTCGTCCATCGACCAGAGGTTCATCGATCCGCTGCGGTTGCTGGCGAAGTAGACGCGGCCCTTCCACAGCATCGGACTCTTGCTCGTTCCCGGGTAGTCGGCGGTGAGCGGCGTCGCCTCGCTGCCGGCGGTGAACTTCCAGAGGCTCTGGGCGGTCCCGCCCTTGTAGCGGCGCGTGTGGCTGCCCTGGAAGGGAAGACGCGTGAAGAACAGGGTCCCGCCCGCATCGTCGAAGGCGCCGTCGCTGGCTTGTGAGAGCGGCACGAGCGTCCGCACGCCGGTCTTCGGATCGAGGCGCGCGATCTGCACGTTGGGAAGCGTCGAGTGCCTGCGGGTCGCAAAGAGCATCTCACCCTGAGGCGTCCAGCCGATCCAGGTGGGACGGCTCGCATCCCAGGTCTGCCTGGTCGGCACGCCGCCTTCGAGGGGCAACGTGTAGACCTCGCCCGGCCCTTCGTAACTTGCTGCGAAGGCCACGGTCTTGCCGTCGGGCGAGATGGCCGGCCGGCTCTCCTCTTCGGGGTGTGTCGTCAGCCTCTGCGCGACGCCTCCACCGACGCCCACCCGCCAGAGATCGCCTTCCGCGACGAAGACGATGGTGTCGCCGGCGATGGCCGGGAAACGGTAGTAGCCGAGCTCGGACTTCTGGGCAGTGGCCGGGGCGCAGAGAGCGACGGCCAGGGCCATCGGGGCAAGACGGGTGCGCAGCATCATCGCGTCTCCTTCGAGCGGACCGGCGGGGCGACGGCCCGTGTCCGCGTATTCTACTCGGGCAGACGGCGTGCGCCAGGCAGGAGTCGGGGGTCAGGAGTCAGGAGTCAGGAGGCCGTTATCGAACCCTGAGCGCCCTTCCACTCGTATGATTGAAGAGAGGCGTTGAGCGCGCCGGGAGGAGAGCCACGATGGGAGGACTACGACGGTCGCGGCGGAACAGGATGATTGCCGGTGTCTGTGGCGGTCTGGCAGAGTTCCTCCAGTGGGATCCAACTGCCGTGCGGGTGCTCTACGTCGTCGTGTCGATCCTGTCGGTGGCCTTTCCCGGAATTCTCGTCTACATTGCCCTCTGGATCCTGATGCCAGAGGCAGACTGATCGGCTGACACTCTCGCGGGGCAACCCGGAGGCTTCGGCTCCCGCTCCGTTCCAGCTACAATACGCGGGCTGCGGTCCCTCGGGCCGCACCGGGGCGCCTTTCGCGCGCCAGAGGAGGGTTCATGGTTCGTCGGACGTCCAGTCGGCGAGTGGCGACGGGCATCGCGCTCGTAGCCCTTGCCGCGTTCGTGGGGCTCCAGGCCCAGCAGACTCAGCAGGCGCAGCAGGCAAAGAAGGCCTACGAACCCGAGTACGGCCAGGCAGGCAAGGACGTGGTCTGGGTGCCGACTTCGCCGGAACTCGTAGAGAAGATGCTCGATCTGGCGAAGGTCACTCCCGACGACTTCGTCATCGATCTGGGCTCAGGCGACGGGCGCACGGTCATCGCGGCCGCGAAGCGTGGCGCGAGGGCCATGGGCATCGAGTACAACCCCGAGATGGTGGAACTGTCGAAGGCGAAGGCGGGCGAGGCCGGCGTGTCCGATCGGGTCACGTTCGTGAAGGCGGACCTCTTCGAGAGCGACTTCTCGCAGGCCACCGTCATCACGATGTTCCTGCTCCCGTCGATCAACGTGAAACTGCGCCCGAAGCTCCTCGAGATGCCGCCTGGCACGCGCCTGGTCTCGAACAGCTTCGACATGGCCGAGTGGACGGCGGACGAAATCGGGACGGTGGAGGGGGACTGCACGAACTGGTGCAGGGCTCTCCTGTGGATCGTGCCGGCGAAGGTCGAAGGCTCGTGGCAGATGACAGAAGGCACGCTGACGCTGTCGCAGTCGTTCCAGATGGTGACGGGCACACTGACCGATGGGGACCGCTCCGCGGCGATCTCCGACGGCCGGCTGCGCGGCAACGAGTTCACCTTCACGCTCGGGGGCGGCCGTTACAGGGGTGTGGTGAACGGCGACACGATCGAAGGCACCGTCGAGGGTGTCGGCGCCGGCCGGACCTGGAAGGCGAGGCGGGCCCAGTAGCCAGGAAAGCCCCGGGCCTGAGGGGCTGGGCCTGCGACAGTCTGGGGTGCCCTGCGGCAAGCTGAACCCGTCTTACCGCACGGCCGGAT
Organism: Acidobacteriota bacterium; assembly: GCA_040752275.1. GTDB lineage: Bacteria > Acidobacteriota > Vicinamibacteria > Vicinamibacterales > JAKQTR01 > JBFMFH01. The sequence goes on along the minus strand of JBFMFH010000081.1, from coordinate 7,871 downwards.
TCAGCAGCTCGTCGACGATCCAGCCGGCGCTGTGGACGTCGCGCGCGACAGTGAGCGCGAAGCGGATGTCCGTGCTCAACGCCCGGCCCGCCTTCTCACTGTAGACCCAGTCTCCCGCCATGGCCTCTTCGTTGCCGTCGAAGATGAGGCCGACGATCTCGAGCCGGCGGTTCAGCGTCGCGCTGCCGGAGTTCCCGCCGGTGATGTCGTTGGTCGAGACGAAGTTCACGGGCAACTGGGCGTACTTGGCGGTGAAGTCGGCGTCGCCGATCTTCTGTCGCCACGACTGCAGCTTGACCGGCAGTGCGAACTCGCCGGTGTTCCCTCGAGAAGCCGCCAGCGTGAAGAGGTCGCCGAAGTGTGTCGAGAAGGGGATGGCCCGGCCCCTGGCATCCGTGTACCCGGCCGCCCGTCCGAAGGTCGCTCTCAGGGTGAAGTTGGCGTCCGGGTAGAGCCCGGCGCCCTTCCAGGCGACCAAGCCTCGCGCGAATGCCGCGCGGTTCATGAAGAGCTTCTCGTTCAGCACCCGGATCCGCGCCCGCTGGTCCTTCAGGGTGGGCAGCAGATCACGGGCGAAGTCGACGGCGGGATCCGTCGAAGCGTCGAAATCGGCGACCGACGCGTCCACGAACTTCTTGCGCGCGTCGGCAGCGAGCACTGACGTGCCCGCCACCAGTGCCTTCGCCATCGAGGCAGGCGTGGCCCCTGCGCCGATGCGTTGGGTGAGCTTGACGACGGCGGGTATCTTCTGGTCGCCGGCGAGCGCCAGCGCGCGCTCGAGGCCCATGGCCAGCAGGTCCGCGTCCAGGTCGGCGATGACCGGGTCGTCGCTCGTGAGCGATTCGCGCACGTCCGGCCAGTTCCGCTCCTGGAACTGCGGTTCGCGGTCACGGTCCGAGGGCTTGGCCCGCTCGAGAGCGAACTCGTACAAGTTGGCGGCGTAGGCCACCGCACTCGACTGCTGGATCCAATTGAGCGCGCTGTCGAGATCGCTGTTGGCCTCGACGTCATTGGCATACACCGCACGCTGGGCGTCCAGCACGCCGGCGAACTCCCGGCGCAGCGGATCCGCCTTCACCCAGGCCTTGAACTCCGCTTCACGCATCTGGCGCTCGGCGACGACGTCGGAGGCCTTCAGCGCCGCGAGCAGGTCCTGGCTGTACTTCAGGCTGTTGGCGACCCCGAAGATCTGGCTCTGCAGGATCGTCTGGTAGTCCGGCATCGCCGCGCCGTACTTCCGCAGCAGCGTCAGTTGGGCTTCCGCGTTGCGAATCTGATCGGGTATACCCTTCGCCACGTTGTAGGCAGCCGAGAAGCTCATCCGGTAGCGGTTCGTGGCGCCCGGGTTCCCCGCGACGAACGTGAAATCGCCTTCCTTCACGCCCGCCATGGTGACCGGCAGGTAGTGCTCCGGTTTCACAGGCACGTTCGCGGCATCGTAGTCGGTGTGGCGGCCGTCCCGGCCCTCGTAGGCGCGCAGAATGGAAATGTCCGAGACGTAACGTGGAAAGCGGAAGTTCATCTCGTCGCCGCCGAAGTAGCCGAGCTGCTTTTCCGGTGCGTAGACCAGGCGGATGTCCTTGTAGTCCTCGTAGACAATCAGGAGAGATCGGGCGCCACTGTTGAAGTCGACGACCGCGCACGAGAAGTCGTCACCCTTCTCCTGCTGGCATGTCCGCTCGAGATCCGATCGGGCGGTCATGCGGGCGCGCTGGATCGCGGTGGCGTCCATCCCCAGCTTGACGCCGGCGTTGACCTCGGACGTGACGTCGCGCGAACTCACCTCGACTTGGGCCCGGAAGCGCTTGCACGGCAGCTCGGCCGCCTGCGAGCCGGCGGTGAAGCCTTCCTCGATGAGGTTCTCCGCCTTGCCCTGTCCCTGCTCGGCCAGCGTCGAGGTCCGGATACAGTCGAGCGCCACGTGGTGGTTCGTCAGGATCAGACCGTTCGCAGAGGCGAAGGTCCCGGTTCCTCCCGTCGAGATCCGCACCACGGCACCTTGCACGCGGGCGATGTCGGCCGGCGTCAGCTTCACGCCGTACTTCTGTTCAATCTGCGCGAGCGGCAGCTGGTCGAGGCGCCACATGCCCTCGTCGGCCATGACGACCGCACCGGCCACCAGGCAGGAGGCCGCGGCAGCGAGAGAAAGACGCTTGAACATGGCTGGACTCCGAGGCGGCTGGATCGAATCGGGAGGTCAGTTGTCCTGGACCATCGGCTGGATGCTGATGTACCGGCCGCTCCGGCCGTGATCCTCGAACTTCACCACGCCCGGGACCTTGGCAAACAGCGTGTCATCCTTGCCAAGCCCCACATTGGCGCCCGGCTTGAACCGCCGGCCGCGCTGCCGTACGAGGATGGATCCGCCCGTGACGATGTTGCCGTCGAACCGCTTGACGCCGAGGCGCTGCGAATTGCTGTCGCGCCCGTTCCTGGAACTGCCCTGTCCCTTTTTGTGTGCCATGACCGAATTCCCTGTTGCCTGACGCCCGACCCCTGACTGGCGTCAGACGCCCGTCCCCAGATGCCTGACTGCCGCCCGACGCCAGTCGCCCGGCGCCTGGCTAGATCTCGATCCCCACAATTCTGACCCTCGTCTGGTCGTGGCGGAACCCGTGCGTCCGGCGCTCCTGCTTGCGCCGCTTGCTCTTGAAGACGCGGATCTTTGGACCACGCACGTGATCCTCGACGACACCCACCACCTTCGCCCCGGCCACGAATGGCGCGCCGGCCGTGACGTCGCCGCCGTCCCTCGCCACGAGCAGCACCTGGTCGAACGTGACCTCGCCACCCTTGTCCGTTCCCATCCGGTCGACCAGGACCACGGCGCCAGGCTCGACCTTCAGCTGATGTCCGCCGTTCTGAACAATCGCGTACACGAGTCAACTCCTGTGGCAGTTCCCGCCGCAGGCACGCCCCTTCGCAGGGCGTTCGCCGGGTGGCGGAACTTCCTATCCTAACAGAAACAGGGCACCGGAGGCTAACTCAGCGCGTCCGCCAGGTCCGGGACCCGGCCTACTTGAGTAGCACCCGCGATCCTTTGATCTTCTGGCTGCTCAGCGTCGTCAGGAAAGCCGGGATCAGGCGGTCCATCAGCTCGAAATACGACGAGAGGGCAGGCGTCGTCTGCTGGGCGCTGTACAGGACCTCCTCACGGAACGTTTCGGTGTAGAGCGTGGCGCCGGTCCGGCCGTCGATGAAGACGAACTTCGGCCTCAGGATGAACCCCTGCCGCTCCATGTAAGTACGGACGGGCTGTACGCGTCGCCGGCCAAAGGAGTCGTACACTTCCTGCTCGCGCTGAACGTAGCCCGACCGCGAATGGGGCGTGAACATCACCGTGCCCGTGACGATCAGCGGGCCCTGGAACTCCTCGCCGACCTTCTTCCAGTAGTCCGTGTTGGCGAAGACCGGCTCGTAGAGCTCGAGGTCCTGCTCGGTCGTGATCTGCTCCGGCAGGTCGGCCGGTGGAGGCGTTCCGTCTGGCGGGGTCTCGCCCTTGCGCTGCTCGGCGGCCACCTCGGTGAGGGGCAGGACATCCGCGTCGATGACCCGCAGAAGGCCCTTGGCGCGCAATTGGCTGCGGAGCAGACGAACGGTCTCGAGGTTGGCGTCGACATCCTCGGTGCCCGCGGCGACGAAGCCGGCCACGAACACGCGAGAGAACGCCGAGACGTCCAGCTTCGGCCTGATGGGCGTCTCGATCGACACCTCGAAGAACGAGGTGCACGCGCTCGCGGCAAGGGCCCCCACGAGAACGGCGCTAGCGAGGATCCTGTCGGCTCGCACGGTCGTTGATTTCCTTGAAGAGGTCGAAGTTCTGCTTGATGTAGACGTTGCGTGGGTCGAGTTCGACGGCCCGCTCGTAGGCCCTCTTGGCACGTTCGAAATCGCCCTGGGTCTCATAGGCAATCGCCAGGTTGTTGAACGCGGCGGCGTAGGTCGGATCCAGTTCGACCGCCCGTTCCCACCGGAAGATCGCCTCGCGCCACAGCCCCTGCTGCGCCACACGGATGCCGAACTCGTTTTGTTCCCGTGCACCTATGCGGTCCTCGGCAGCGGCTGGCATGGCAGAAACTGCCAGCACCAGAAGTGCGAGAGCTGCCGTCTTCTTCAACGCGCTCATGGACACCTTCGGCTTGATTCTCGACGCAACTCAGGGCAGGCTGGGCCGTTCCTTCCACTATACCCCCGCATCCCGCCCCCCGCAAGGCAGGGGTATGGATTTCGCATATGTCCGAGACGGAGTCTCCGCGTTGCCCGAGCTGCTGGACCTCGTCGCCATGTCGCTGCTCTGGATGGACCATGCCCATCGCCGCCGTCCCCGCTCGCGAGCGCGAACGTCGGACGATGGGAGCGAGCCCGTGCCGGCGCCTGTCGAGGCGCTCCTCGACCTGGAGGCGGCTCTGGCGGCCCTCAGCGCGAAGGACGTGACACACCGGGCTGCTACGCTTCGGATCAGAGCGGCCGCAGCCCTGGAGCAGGCGCGGACGCTTGGTATTGCCGCCGTGGGTCGGCCCGACGCCGCCTATCCGCCCGCCTTGGCCATCATCGGGGATCCCCCGCCGGTTCTCTGGGTCTGCGGGTCGCTCGATCCCGCTTCACCGGCCGTGGCCGTCGTGGGTTCGAGGGCAGCCACGCCACACGGCCTCGACATGGCGTTCGAACTGGCCCGGGACCTGGCGAGGGCCGGGGTCGTCGTCGTGAGCGGGCTCGCCCGAGGCATCGACTCCGCCGCCCACCGGGGTGCGTTGCGCGGGGAGGGACCGACCCTCGCGGTGATGGGATCGGGTCCCAACGTGATCTACCCACCGGAGCACGCGGATCTGGCCGCGCAGATCGCCGCCCTTGGTGCGGTTCTGAGCGAGCTGCCGCCGGGCGCGCCGCCGCGAAGCTGGCATTTCCCTCGGAGGAACCGCATCATCGCCGGCCTGTCCTCGGCGGTGGTCGTGGTCGAGGCGGCGATTGGCAGCGGGTCGCTCATTACGGCCGGCTGCGCGTTGGAACAGAACCGGGCGGTCATGGCGGTCCCCGGAGGCGTGCTGGGCGGCCACAACCGTGGTGCTCACGGTCTCCTGCGGGATGGGGCCCGCATCGTCGAATCGGTCCAGGACGTGCTCGAGGAGCTTCAGCTGGATGGCTCGGGTCTCGCCGGCGCCGGCGAGGCGCCTCCGAACGACCCCGTGCTGGCGGCGATGGTGCCCGGGGAGCAGTACGACCTGGGCGGGCTCTGCCTGTCGTGCGGGCTCGACGCCGCGCGGACGCTGGCGCACCTCGCCGAACTGGAGTTGACGGGCTGGATCAGCCGGGCGGGCGGCGGGCGGTTCGTGAGGTCCCGGGCGAACGTGCTAAGGTAGCGAGCGGAACCGCAGGAGTTGCATGGCGAAGCCGTTGGTGATTGTCGAGTCGCCCGCCAAGGCCAAGACGCTGGCCCGTTTCCTCGGCAATACGTACAGGATCGAGGCCAGTTTCGGCCACGTCCGTGATCTGCCCGAGAAAGCGTCGGAGGTCCCATCGGGCATCCGTGACAAGCCGTGGGGCAGGATGGCCGTGGACGTGGAGGGGGATTTCACGCCCTACTACGTGATCCCGGCCGACAAGAAGCGGCAGGTCCAGGCGCTGAAGGCAGCCGTGAAGGAGGCCTCGGAGCTTGTGCTCGCGACGGATCCGGACCGCGAGGGCGAGTCGATCAGCTGGCACCTCACACAGATTCTCAAGCCGAAGGTGCCGGTCCGCCGCATCGTGTTTCACGAGATCACGGAGGACGCGATCAAGGAGGCCCTGGCCACTGTGCATGGTCTGGACGAGAACCTGGTCAGGGCTCAGGAGAGCCGGCGGATTCTGGACCGGCTGTATGGGTACACCGTGTCGCCGGTGCTGTGGCGCAAGGTCCAGAGTGGCCTGAGTGCCGGCCGTGTCCAGAGTGTCGCCGTGCGGCTTCTGGTCGAGCGTGAAGAAGCCAGGAGAGCGTTCCGTTCTGCGGCTTTCTGGGACCTCGAGGCGAGGCTCGCGGCGAACGGGCGCGAGTTCACGGCGACGCTGGTGCGGGTGGGCGACGAACGGGTGACCGCGGGGAAGGACTTCGACCCGGCGACCGGACGGCTGATGGCCAGGCGCGTGCGACACCTCGACGAGACGCGCGCGCGCCGGCTGGCAGAGGTGCTGGCAGGCAACCTGCCGTGGCGCGTAACGGCCGTGGAGGCAAGACCCGGGCTCGAACGGCCGGCACCGCCGTTTACAACCTCGACCCTGACACAGGAAGCCAGCCGCAAACTCGGTTTCTCCACCGAGCGGACGATGCAGATCGCCCAGCGCCTGTTTCAGGGGATGGAGATCGGCGATGGCGAGATCGAAGGCCTGATTACGTATCACCGCACCGATTCGACCACGCTCAGCGAGAAGGCGCTTGGGGAAGCGGCTCGTGTGATCCGGCAGATGTTCGGTCCCGAGTACTTCACCGGACCCCGCCGCTACCAGACCCGCGTCAAGAACGCCCAAGAGGCGCACGAGGCAATCCGGCCGACCGACTTTCGTCTCTCGCCTCAGCGCCTGACGTCCGTGCTGTCGTTCGACGAGCTGCGGGTCTACGAGCTCATCTGGAAACGGACGATGGCGTCGCAGATGCCCGACGCCCGCGTTCTGAAGACCACCGTCGAGATCACCGGCCTGGGCCCGGACAACGAAGCGGCCGTCTTCAGCGCGAGCGGCAAGGCCATCGAGTTTGCCGGGTTCCGCCGCGCGTATGTGGAGGGCAGCGACGATCCGGAGGCCGAGCTGGCCGACCAGGAGACCCTGCTGCCGCCGATGACACCCGGTGACGAGGTGGGACGTCCCGGTTCGAGCGCGGTGGTGACGCTCTCGCGGGTCGATCCGAAGGGGCACGAGACGCAGCCACCGGCGCGCTACACAGAAGCGGCCCTCATCAAGGAGCTCGAGCAGGCCGGGATCGGCCGGCCGTCGACCTATGCGCCGACCATTGCCACGATCGAGCGTCGCGGGTACATGTTCCGGCAGGGCAAGGCGCTGGTGCCGACCTTCTCCGCGTTTGCGGTGACCAAGCTGCTGCGCGAGCACTTCGCCGACTACGTGGACGTCGGGTTCACCGCCGAGATGGAGGAGGACCTCGACCAGATCTCGAACGGCGAGCGGGACTGGCTGTCGTTCATCCGTGCCTTCTATCGCGAGGGCGAGGGCGGTCATCCCGGACTCGAGACGGTCGTCGCGGCGGCGGAGGCGTCGTCCGACTACCCGGATGTCGAGGTCGGCGTCGATCCGGAGGCACGCGATTCGATTCGCGTGCGCATCGGCCGGTTCGGGCCCTTTCTCCAGCGTGGTTCGGGAGGCCCCGGCAATACCGCCACCTTGCCCGAGGACCTGCCGCCTGCGGAACTGACGGTCGAGAGGGCCGTCGCGCTCCTGCAGGCGAAGGCGGACGGTCCCCGCGAACTCGGCGTCGATCCGACGTCCGGGTCGATTGTGACCGTGCAACACGGCCGTTTCGGGCACTACGTTCAGCTCGGCGACACGCCGCGGAAGGAGAAGGGCAAGAAGACGGCGTCGCCCAGGCGCGCGTCGATCCCCGCCGGGACGAACCACGCCGACATCACGCTGGCCGAGGCGTTGAAGCTGCTCAGTCTGCCGCGGGAGCTCGGCGCCGATCCCGCCACACGCGAGGTCATCAGCGCGGGTCGTGGTCGCTTCGGCCCGGATGTGAAGCGCGGAGACGAGTTCCGTTCGCTCGAGGTGAGCGACGACGTCCACACCGTCACGCTCGAGCGGGCGGTCGAGTTGCTCGCGGCGCCGAAGAAGTCGCGCCGGCGCACTCTGGTGAAGAGCGTACTGCGCACGCTCGGGCCGTCTCCTGACGGCCA
>JBFMFH010000080.1:0-47432 GCA_040752275.1 Acidobacteriota bacterium | reverse complement strand
ATGCCAGCGAGACGACGCACCATAGAGCTAACGTATCCGAGCCATCGCGTCATGACGTCAGCTCGACCATGTGCGACGTGCGCGGGGCGCCGTTAACCGATTCCTCGTCCGTGGAAATCCAGGCTAGGCAGCCTGTGTGACTCCGCGGTGTCGGGCCGGTCAGGTCTGCGTTAACTCGGGGTGTCCCTTGGGTTAACGTGCGGCCGAGTTGCCGCTCGCCCCTCACACGTCGTCGCGCGTGTCAATTCGGTGTGATCGACGCGCCGGATCCACCCGGTCCGCGTATCCTGAAACGGGGGATTGACAGCCGAGCGATGACCCCCTGCGATGTGTCCACGTTCTACTGCGACAAAGGGGGCGGCATCCGCACGTACCACCGGGCAAAGATGGAGTGGTTCGCCGCGCAGTCGCAACCCCCTGGGGAATCCGATGGATAAGTCTGCTGCGCCAGCTGCGTGGCCCGGTGACCCTACTCTGGGACCGCGCCCGCATCCACCGCGGGCGCCCAGCAAGGGCGCCGACACCTTGGCTTCAACTTGTCAAGGCGTAATGCACAGAAGGCCGTCAAGCGCAGTTTCTTCGTGCAAGGCGCAGAACGACGTTGCGGGCAGGTGCGCCGCATCTGGAGAATTGGCACAGGGCGACACTTCGTGCCGCCCGTAGTCGGTGTTGGCGTCTGTTCTCGAACGCTGACCGCCATCGGACACCGAGAAGGAGGGTAGTTTGATGAGAACACATGTGGACTTCGGACAACCAGGCTCGAAGGCAAGACGTCTCTGGGCCCTGCTGCTGGTGGGTGCATCAAGGAGAACTTCTATTGGAACATGCTGAGCTGCCTCCCATTCGGGGGCACGTGGCAGGGCAGGGGCTACATCGGCTGCCTGATCTTCTCCACTGGAGTCAGCCAAGTGCGTGGCTTCGTTGAGAACCTCATCAACGCCGGATGTCAACACTGACAGAGTCGTGCTAGTGTGGATTTCGCCGGAGTGACGCGAGAACCCTGACCCATGGACGAAGAGCGCAAGCCGCCCGATCTCGCCAGTATGTTCCTCCTCCTGCTGGCGTGTGCACTCGCAGCCGTCGCACTAGTCCCTGTTGTTGGCTGGGGCTGGTTCGACTGGACATACCGTGGCTTGGTCTTTTCCTGTGGGCTAGTGATTCTGTTCGTCATCCGCTGGCGAAGACGTGGGCGTCGCTGACAGGTAAACGAAGGTCCAGCCTACCCTGGTTCCCCGAGGTAGGCATGCCAGGCGTCACGAGGGAGCTGGCTGGCAATGATCGTCGACCGTCTCCCGTCCCGATCCTCGAGGATCTCGAGCAGGTCGTGTCGTTGCCAGTCTTTCTAGGGCGAGATGCCAGAATCGTCCAGGACGACGTGGAACCTCCTCCGGGTTCCGTGAAGGCCTGGGCGATCTTCACCGCCACGGCAAACGTGTCCGTGCGCACATGGCGTCTTCCCCCCCGCTGGCTTGGCGTCGACATCGGCTCCGTGGTCGGGGAGAATCTCTACCGCGGGCGGCCACGCGATGGCCAACGGCACAAGGAGCTTCATCGGCCGGGCCATGGCGCGGTGGCCACGCCTATGCGCTGCCGGGGACGCGAAACGGCGGCGGTTGCGAACCGTCGACATCGGTAAAGCCGTACTCGCGCGCGAGCGAGCCGACCTCGACGAGCTGCCCGGACTTCTCCATCACGCGTTCGTCTGCCGCCAGGGCGACGATGGCGCGCCCAAGATAGGCGGGCGTCTCTTTCGGCCCACCCGGGCGATCGAGGGCCTCGAGGGCGCCTGCCCGTCGGAAGGCCTCGACGACCCGCTCGGTCCGCATGAAGCCCGGGGCCACGGCCAGGGAGGCAATACCGTGCGCGCACAGTTCCTGCGCCATGGCCCAGGACAGACGGGCGACGGCGTGCTTTGCCAAGTCATAGAACAGATTCGGCATGTACGGGAGCGCGGCCACGTTTGCGGTCGTGCTCACGATCACTCCGCGTCGCCGGGGCAGCATCAGCGGCACCGCCAGGCGGCTGGCCGTGAGATGCGCACGAACCCCAGCCGTGACCATGCCGTCCCACTGCGTGAGCGACTGCTTCCAGAACGGCACGAGCGGGAGGGGCCGGCACTGGCTGTCCTCGTAGCCACCCCACACGTTGTTGACGAGCAGGTCGAGACACCCGTAGTCGCGCCGGACGCGCCCGAACAGCGACTCGACCTCTCGGTCGATCGTGTGGTCGCAGCGGACGGGGATGCCACGACCGCCGCGCACCGTCACCTCCTGGGCCGTGTCGTCAATCGTGCCCGCCACGTTGTCGGTCGTGGGCCCGCCGGCGACACTCCGACCGGTCACGAAGACCGTGGCACCGGCCGCACCAAGTTCCACCGCAATGCCTCTGCCTGCTCCGCGGCTGGCGCCGGTGACTATCGCGACGACGCCCTGCAGTCTTGCCATCAGGTCGGACCTCCCCTCCGGATGGGTGATGTACTATGCAGCGACTCGTTGAACCCCGCGGGGATGCGGATGCGGTTCTTGAGCACGCCGAACTGCTTGGGCCGGGGCGCCGGCCTGTAGGGCACGAGACGGGCCACGGGCTTTCCCGCCTTCGCAATGACCACCTCGGCTCCGCCGGCCACCTGATCGACGAGGCGCGACAGGTGCGTCTTGGCCGCGTGGATGTTGACGAGGCGATGAGACTTAGTCTAGTCTAGTTCGACTTCCTTGTCCACCCCCCCATGGCCCAGCCGGCGGTGACCTTCACCGGCGGCTGCACGCGAGCGTTGCGCCGCGCGTCACGCAAACGGGTTCTCGTCAGCACTGCGCCCGTACACCGCCGGCACCGGAATGTCGAGCAACCTGAGGTACACGGCCAGTTGGCCTCGATGGTGATACCAGTGATTGAGCATCAGGGTCCGAACCAGGCCGAGCCTGGGCACGGTGAACACCTCCTGGCCGCGCAACGTCAGGCGCCACGGAGCCTCGGCCTGTGATTGGGTGAGCTTCCCGAGAAACTCCGTGGCGCTCGCGATACTCCGGTCCAGACTCGACAGGAGTTCATCGGCGTTCCTTGGGACGGGCGGCTCGAAGCTGACGGCGGCCGCGTCGAGGCCGTCCAGGCCGGCGAGCTGACTCAAGTCTCCTGGGATCATTGCGACGTGAAGGGCCAGCTGGCCCAGCGACATTGACCTGGCATGCGGCCGCCAGCCCAAGTGAGCTTCTGGCACCCGCTCGAGGAGCCGCCGCGTGGCTGATGCTTCCTGCTCGAGTTCCGCGATCAACGCCTCGTTCGCCATTACACTTCTCCTGTTCGATCCGATCCCTCGATTCGTCTACCCGACAGGCGACTCGGCCGCACGGCAGCCCCTGGCCTTCGCTCGCCGCGATGCGGGGCACCATGGGCCGAGACGAGCGACCGGGACCTTCCGGGCCCGCGATTGGTGCCCTGCCACAGCCGGTGCCTGCTGACCGGCCCTACATTGCTGCGTGTGTGGCCCATCCTACTACAAAGGGGCCAGGCGCCGATCGGCGAACGACTCAATCGCGCGTCATGGATCTCGGTGCAGGTGCCAGGTGGCACTGCAGGGGCCGCGATGGCGCACCGCGGCGCTGGCGGTCCGCCCACGCGTGCTCGGCACGGCGGCGAGCCCTACCGTTGCCAGAGACCGTGGTGGACGCCGCCCTGGACATAGATGGCGTACGTGCCGGAGTCGGGGATCTCCTGCGGCAGGTGGGCAACCTCGGTAGCGCCACTTTCCTCTCCGACGCTGTCACCAAGCGTCCGACCTCGACGCGGGATTGGATGTCAGGCAACCCTACTCGGCCATCATAGCCCGGTATGATCGCCGTCATATCATTCCCCGCCGCGCTGATCTAGGATTCCCGCCGGGTCTCAACCTTACCGAACGTTGCGGGTCACCCGTTCCCCACGAAAGGGGGTCCTTCCGTGGCACTGCGGTCCATCGTCTCGTCCGCCGGCATGCGGGCGGTAGCCCTCGCCGTGGCATGGGCCGCCCTGGTGCCAGCCGGCGCGGCCGCTCAGGTGCCGGCCCAGTACTTCCGGCAGAACTGCGCCGCCTGTCACACGATCGGCGGCGGTCGGCTGACGGGCCCTGACCTCAAGGAGGTGACCCGGCGGCGGGACCGCTCCTGGCTCATCCGGTTCATCGTCAACCCGAAGGCCGTGATCGACTCCGGCGACCCGTACGCCCGGCAGCTCGTCCAGGACGCGCGGGGTGTCCTGATGCCGGCCCTCCCGGGTCTCACCCCGGATCTGGCCGCCGCCCTCCTCGATCTCATCGACGCAGAGTCCAGCCTCGGCAAGTCGGCGTTCGTCGGCGTGCAGATCAGCGACCGCCCGTTCACGCGTGCGGACGTGGACCGGGGGCACGACCTGTTTACCGGGGAGGCACGCCAGGCGAGTGGCGGCCCGCCATGCCTGTCGTGCCACAGCGTCGGCGGCGTGGGCCGACTCGGCGGCGGCAAGCTCGGTCCTGACCTCACGCTCGTGTACGAACGGCTGCAGGGCCGCCGGGGCCTGGGCACGTGGCTGTCGGCACCGGCCACCCCCACGATGCAGACGGTCTTCCGCGACACCCCGCTCGCGCAGGAGGAACTCGAGCCGCTCCTCGCGTTCTTCGAGGACTCGGCCCGACGCCGCGCCGAGGCGGACGCCGTCGCGCCGCTGACCTTCTTCCTGATCGGCCTCGGCGGGGCGGTCTTCGCCGTCGTGGTGTTCGACTTCGCCTGGCTGTGGCGGTTCCGTGGCGTCCGCCGCCCGCTGGTCGCCAGCGCCACATCGAAAGGCACGCGATGAGTTCCCGGAAGTCCCTGGACTGGATCAAGGACGAGACGAAGCCGCAGCTGCGCAGCTGGGAGGAGTTCTATCGAAACCGCTGGCAGCACGACAAGCACGTGCGCAGCACCCACGGGGTCAACTGCACGGGCGGCTGCTCCTGGCAGATCTTCGTCAAGGACGGCATCGTCACGTGGGAGATGCAGGCCCTCGACTATCCGCTGCTCGAGTCGAGCCTGCCGCCCTACGAGCCACGCGGCTGCCAGCGCGGCATCTCCTACTCCTGGTACCTCTACAGCCCGTTGCGCGTGAAGTACCCCTACGGGCGCGGGGCACTGCTCGATCTCTGGCGGGACGCACGGGCCACCACCGAGGACCCGGTCGAGGCCTGGCGCCAGATCGTCGAGGACCCGGACAAGCGGGCGCGCTGGCAGCGGGCCCGCGGCAAGGGCGGATTCCGGCGCGTGGACTGGGACACGGTGCTCGAACTCATCGCGGCCGCCAACGTGTACACGATCAAGCAGTGGGGGCCCGACCGGATCGCCGGCTTCTCGCCAATTCCGGCCATGTCCATGATCAGCTACGCCGCCGGCGCGCGCTACCTCCAGCTCATCGGCGGCCTCTCGCTCTCCTTCTACGACTGGTACTGCGATCTGCCGAGCGCGTCCCCGGAGGTCTGGGGCGAGCAGACCGACGTGCACGAGTCGGCCGACTGGTACAACGCGAAGCTGCTGGCGGTCATGGGGTCGAACCTGAACATGACGCGAACGCCCGACTGCCACTTCGCCGCCGAGGCTCGTCACAACGGGACCAAGCTCTGGGTCTTCGCGCCGGACTTCAACCAGGTCGCGAAGTACGCCGACGAGTGGGTCGGCCTCAACGCGGGACAGGACGGAGCCTGGTGGATGGCCGTCAACCACGTCCTGCTCAAGGAGTGCCATCACGAAAGACCGGTTCCGTACTTCACCGACTACATGAAGAAGTACACGGACGCCCCGCTGCTGGTCGAGCTGCAGCAGGCCGAGGGTATCTACCGGCCGGGTCAGCTTCTGCGCGCCGGCCGCCTCGAGGCCTACGCCGGCGTCGAGCATCCCGAGTGGAAGTTCCTCATGTGGGACGTGGCGACCGGCCGGCCGAAGATGCCCATGGGCAGCGTCGGATTTCGCTGGGGCACCGAGAAGGGCAAGTGGAACCTGCTCCTCAAGGACGGCCTCGACGGATCGGACATCGACCCGGCCCTCACGTTCCTGGACGCCGCGGACGGCATCGCCGATGTCGAGTTCGACGACTTCGGCGAGGCAACGACGTCACGGCGCGGCGTACCCGTGAAGCACCTGCGCGGTGCCGGCGGCCGCGTGATCGTGGCGGCCACCGTCCACGACCTGCTGATGGCGCAGTACGGCGTCGGGCGCGGCCTGCCGGGCGACTATCCGGCGGACTACGACGATGAGACGCGTCCGTACACGCCGGCGTGGGCGGAGAAGTACACCGGCATGGGCCGCGAGATGGTGATCCGCTTCGCCCGCGAGTGGGCGACGACCGCGGAGCGCACCGGCGGCAAGTGCACGATCGTCATCGGCGCGGGCGTCAACCACTGGTACCACGCCAATCTCATGTACCGCGCGGGTATCCACGCGCTCATGTTCTGCGGCTGCGTGGGCGTCAACGGCGGCGGCCTGGCCCACTACGTCGGGCAGGAGAAGCTGGCGCCGGGCGAATCGTGGGCGTCGATCGCCTTCGCCCGAGACTGGTACCCGGCCGCGCGCCAGCAGAACGCTCCGAGCTGGCACTACGTGAACACCGACCAGTGGCGCTACGAGCGCGACTTCACGGACTACCACACCGTGCCGCGGCGCCAGCCGGCCGACACGCTCGCCAAGGGCCACACCATCGACATCCAGGCCCGCGCCGTGCGTGGCGGATGGCTGCCCTTCTACCCGCAGTTCGACCGAAGCCCCATCCAGATCGTGCGCGAGGCCGAGGCGGCGGGCGCCACGAGCGCCGACGAGGTGGTCGCGCACGCGGTCGCGCAGCTCAAAGCGGGCGCCATGAAGTTCGCTGTCGACGATCCGGACGCCGAGGCGAACTGGCCGCGCGTCTGGTTCATCTGGCGCGGCAACGCCTTGATGTCCTCGTCGAAGGGCCACGAGTACTTCCTCAAGCACTACCTCGGCACGCATTCGAACCTGATCGCCGAGGAACTGGCGAAGGATGCGGTCCAGGACGTGACGTGGCACGACAAGGTTCCGACGGGCAAGATGGACCTGGTCGTCGATCTCAACTTCCGGATGGACACCTCCGCGCTCTATTCGGACATCGTCTTGCCGGCAGCCACGTGGTACGAGAAGGCCGATCTGAACTCGACCGACCTCCACAGCTTCATCCATCCCCTCTCGGCGGCCGTGCCTCCGTGCTGGGAGTCGAAGTCCGACTGGCAGATCTTCCGTGCGATCGCGCGGAAGTTCTCCGAGCTGGCGCAGAAGCACTTCCCCGAGCCCGTGAAGGACCTGGTCGCGACGCCGCTGGCCCACGACACGGCGGCCGAGATCGCCCAGCCGGACCTTCGCGACTGGCGCAAGGGTGAGGTCGACGCGGTGCCGGGTAGGACGATGCCGGGCCTGCGCGTGGTCACGCGCGACTACCAGTCCGTGCTGAACCAGTTCGAGTCGTTCGGCCCGCTCGCCCGCGAGAGCGGCCTTGGCGCCCACGGCACGCACTATCACATCAAGGACGTCTACGAGGAGGCGCTCCGGACGCTGCCGACCCGTTCATGGGACGGCCGCACCTACCTGTCGCTGGCCGACGACGACCACGCCTGCAACATCATCCTGATGTTCGCCAGCGTGACCAACGGCGAGCTGGCGTACCGCTCCTATCGCAACATGGAGCAGAAGGTCGGACTGCCCCTCGCCCACCTCGTCGAGAAGAGCCGTGACGTGCGCATCGACTACAAGGGGCTGCAGGCCCGGCCGATGCGGTTCGTGAACAGCCCCATGTGGTCGGGGCTCGTCACCGACGGGCGCGCCTACTCGCCCTTCACCTACAACGTCGAGGCGCTCGTGCCGTGGCGCACGCTGACCGGACGCCAGCACTTCTACCTCGACCACCCGATGTACCTGCAGTACGGCGAGCACCTGCCCTGCTACAAGCCGAAGCCGAAGCCGTCCGAGTACGCCGATATCCGGGTCAGCCAGCTCGTGGGGCCGACCAAGATGCTCAACTACCTGACGCCGCACGGCAAGTGGCACATCCACTCGACCTACGGCGACAACCAGCGGATGACGACGCTCTCGCGGGGCGTCGAGCCGTTCTGGATGAACGACAAGGACGCAGCCGAGATTGGCGTCAACGACAACGACTGGGTCGAAATCCACAACGACCACGGCGTTGTCGTCACCCGGGCCGTGGTGAGCGCCCGGATCCCGCGCGGCGTCTGCATTCAGTACCACTCGCCGGAGCGGACCTTCTCGGTGCCCAAGTCGCCGCTCAGGGGAAACCGGCGCGCCGGCGGGCACAACAGCCTGACGCGCACCCGCCTCAAGCCCAATCTGATGGCGGGCGGCTACGGCCAGTTCACGTTCCACTTCAATTACTGGGGTCCCATCGGGTGCAACCGCGACACGCACGTGCTCGTGCGCAAGCTGCCCGAGCTGACGTGGTAGGGGCGCCGCCTCCGGGCCGCGCGAGGAGTGCGTGATGGATGTCCGTTCCCAGATCGCCATGGTGTTCCACCTGGACAAGTGCATCGGGTGCCACACCTGCAGCATCGCCTGCAAGAACATCTGGACCGATCGCAAGGGCGCCGAGTACATGTGGTGGAACAACGTCGAGACCAAGCCCGGCACGGGCTACCCGACGAAGTGGGAGGATCAGGAGGCGTACCAGGGCGGCTGGGAGGTCCACAACGGCGCGGCCCGCCTCAAGTCGACGGGCAAGGCCCGCATCGTCGCGAACATCTTCCACCACCCGCACCTGCCGACCCTCGACGACTACTACGAGCCCTGGACGTACGACTACCAGCACCTCTTCAACGCGCCCGAGGGCCCCGACCAGCCCACCGCCCGTCCGATCTCGATGGTCACGGGCGAGCACGTCGACATCGAATCCGGCCCGAACTGGGACGACGACCTGGGCGGGTCTCCCGTCTACGGCGAGCACGACCCGAATCTCGACGGCCTCACGCCCGAGCAGCGCCGGCAGCTCTTCGCCATCGAGCGGCTCGTCTTCTTCTACTTCCCTCGCATCTGCAACCACTGCCTGAACCCCGCGTGTGTCGCAGCCTGCCCGTCCGGGGCGCTCTATAAACGCGGCGAAGACGGCATCGTGCTCCTCGACCAGAACCGCTGTCGCGGCTGGCGCGCCTGCGTGCCGGCCTGTCCCTACAAGAAGACGTTCTACAACTGGTCGACGGGGAAGTCCGAGAAGTGCATCCTCTGCTTCCCCCGCCTCGAGACCGGCCAGGCCCCGGCGTGCTTCCATTCCTGTGTCGGGCGGATCCGCTACCTGGGCGTGTTGCTCTACGACGCGTCGCGCATCGGCGAGGTGGCATCGGCGCGTGACGAGGAACTCGTCGACGCGCACCGCTCGCTCATCGTCGATCCGCACGATCCGGCCATCGTCTCGGCCGCCCGGAAGAACGGCGTCCACGATTCGGTCATCGATGCCGCCCGGCGGTCGCCCGTTTACCAGTTCGTGAAGGTCTGGAAGATCGCGCTGCCCCCGCACATCGAGTACCGCACACTGCCCATGCTCTTCTACGTGCCGCCCATGTCACCCGTCATGGCGCACTCGTCCAATGGCATCGTCGGCCACGTCTCGGACGAGCTGTTCCACGACATCGACGAGGCCCGCGTCCCGATGAAGTTCCTTGCGAACCTCTTCGGCGGGGGGCACGAGGGCAAGGTGCGGTACGCGCTCCGCAAGCAGAAGGCCGTGCGCTGGTACCGGAGGGCGCTCACGGTCGGCGACGTGACGATGGACACGGCCGAGCGCATGCTCCGCGAGGCGGACTGTCCGGTCGAGGAGGCAGAGGCCATCTACCGCCTCACGTCGCTCTGCCGCTTCGAGGATCGCTTCGTCATTCCGCCCATGCATCGCGAGCAGGCCATCGAGATGCTGGAGGACCCGCTGGACCACAAACAGAACACCGGCTTCGGGTTCCTGACCGGGCCGCGGAGGGGACTCTGATGGCACCCCGCGAAGCGTTGGCCCATCTGGGGTCGCTCGTCAGCTATCCGGATGGGGACTACCGGACGCGCCTCGACGCGCTGCTGGCAGGACTCGCCGGCGACGATCCGGAGGCGGTGCGGCACCTCGAGCGGTTCGCGGAGCGACTCGACGGCCTCTCGACCGCAGATCTGCAGGAGCTCTACACGCGGACCTTCGATCTCAACCCCTTGTGCGCACTCGAGGTCGGGTGGCACCTCTATGGCGAGGACTACCAACG
This sequence comes from Acidobacteriota bacterium, assembly GCA_040752275.1. GTDB lineage: Bacteria > Acidobacteriota > Vicinamibacteria > Vicinamibacterales > JAKQTR01 > JBFMFH01. The sequence goes on along the minus strand of JBFMFH010000080.1, from coordinate 37,204 downwards.
CGGAGCGTTCCTGGTCCGGATGCGCAAGGCGCTGCGCGACCACGGCATACCGGAGGACGGCGAACTTCCCGATCACCTGGCGTCGATGCTGCGGCTCGCGGCCCGCCTCGAGCCCGATGAGACCGCGCGGCTGACCGTTCACGCGCTCCTCCCGGCCCTCGACAAGATGCTCGGCTCGATCGAGAAGGCCGAGAGCCCGTTTCTGCCCCTCGTCACGGCGATCCGGCACCTCCTGGCAGCCCGCATGCCCGCCGGGCGGGAGTCCCTCCATGCCTAACCCGATCGATGGCCTGCTCTTCGGCGTCCTGCCGTACGTGGCAATCGTCACGTTCCTGCTGGTCACCATCCAGCGCTACCGGGGGCAGGCGTTCACCTACTCGAGTCTGTCATCGCAGTTCCTCGAGAACCGCCAGCACTTCTTCGGCCTCGTGCCGTTCCACTACGGCATCCTGACCGTGCTCGCCGGGCACGTGGTGGCCTTCCTCGTGCCCCGCAGCATCCTTCTCTGGAACAGCCGGCCGCTGCGGCTGTACATCCTCGAGTCGACGGCGCTGGCGCTCGGGATTCTCACGCTTGTCGGCCTGCTGCTCGTCATCACGCGGCGCGCCGAGCACAGGAAGGTCCGGGCCGTGACCACGATCGCGGACTGGGTCGTGCTCGCCCTGCTGCTCGTCCAGGTGGCCGGCGGCGTGTATGTCGCGCTGGTCCATCCCTGGGGCTCGTCCTGGTTCGCGTCGATTGCCGCGCCTTACCTGTGGTCGCTCGTGCGGCTGGCGCCGGACCTCGGGGCCATCGGCGCGCTCCCCATGGCCGTGAAGCTGCACATCGCGAACGCCTATCTGCTGGTCCTGTTCTTCCCCTTCACCCGTCTCGTGCACATTCTGGTCGTGCCGAATCCCTATCTGTGGCGGCGGCCCCAGGTCGTGCGCTGGTACCGGCGGCCATCGGCCACGAGCCGTCTTGTGTGAGGGAGCCGATGTCGAGCCGCCTGGTCACCGTTGTGCTGCTCGTCGGCCTGAGCTACAACCTGCTGGCCGTCGCGCCCCGCATCGCCAACTGGCGGCTGCCCGGCGATCACACCGACTACGAGCCGGCGCAGCCGGTGGCCTTTTCCCACCGCGTTCACGCCGGCGAGTTGCAGGTCGCCTGCCTCTACTGTCACTTCGGCGCGGAGAGGAGCCGCCACGCCGGCATCCCGCCCCTCAATGTCTGCATGAACTGCCACCGGTTCGTGACGGCGCCGATCGGGGCGGTGCGCGCAGAGGACGTGCTCGCCGTGAAGGAGAACCGCCGGCCCCTGAGGATCGTCTCGCCGGAGATCGCCAAGATCTACAGGGCGCTCGGCCTCGGCGACAATCTGGCGCCCGATCCGGCAAGGACGCCGGAGCCGGTGGCGTGGATCACGGTGCACAACCTGCCGGATTTCGTGTACTTCGACCACCGCCCGCACGTCGCCGCCGCCGTGACCTGCCAGACCTGTCACGGGCCCGTCGAGACGATGGAGCGCGTCCGGCAGGTGCAGGCGTTGACCATGGGGTGGTGCGTGAACTGCCACCGCGACGCGACCAGACGCGGCGTCGCGGATCGGAGCGCGAACGCGTCGATTGACTGTGTGTCGTGCCACTTCTAGCGAGGCCTTCAAGACGGCTAGCGGACGACGAGTGGGCGTGATGAGCAGACGCTACTGGAAGTCGATCGAGGAGCGGGATGGCGGCGAGGACTGGCTGCCGGCGGACAGGGACGAGTTCCCCGAGCCGCTGGCAGTTCTTCCCGATGCGCCGGGCACTCTCGGCCGGCGCGGATTCCTGAAGGCCGCCGGCTTTGGGCTGGCGGGAACGCTCGCCGCTGGATGCCAGCGAGGGCCCGTCTCGAAAGCCATCCCGTTCCTCAACCAGCCTGAAGAGGTGATGCCGGGCCGGGCCACGTGGTACGCCACGACGTGCGGCGCCTGCAGCGCCGCCTGCGGGCTGCTCGTCAAGAACCGCGACGGCCGTCCGATCAAGCTGGAGGGCAATCCGCAGCATCCGCTCAGCCGCGGCGGCCTGTGCGCCGTCGGTCAGGCATCTCTTCTCGGCCTGTACGATCGATGGCGGCACCGCGGGCCCCTGAAGCGCGGCCAGCCGGCCTCGTGGGCCGATGTCGATGCCGACATCGTCTCGGCCCTCGCCGCGATCCGCCATCGCGGCGGCGCGCTGCGCCTGCTCACGGGCACGATCGTGAGTCCGACACTGTCGGCCACGATCGGGCGGTTCATGGCCACCTTCCCGAATGCGCGTCACGTGGTGTACGACGCGATCTCGTCGTCGGCCATCCTCGACGCGCACGAGCGCACGCACGGCCGCAGGGCCCTTCCCCGCTACCATTTTGGCCAGGCAGCCGTCATCGCCGGCGTCGACGCCGACTTCCTGGGAACGTGGATCTCGCCCGTCGAGTTCACGCGCGGGTACCGCGATGGCCGATCGCTCGAGGGCAATCCACCCCGCTGCTCGTACCACGCCCAGTTCGAATCTGGGCTCACCATCACAGGCACGAAGGCCGATTGGCGGACTCGCATCGCGCCAGGCGAGGAGGGGCCCGTGCTAACCCAGCTTGCGGCGCGCGTCGCCCGCCGGGCCGGCCTGGCCTGGCCGGCCGGGGACGTGGGAATGCCACCGGTGCCCGGCGCGCCCCTGGACGATCTGGCCGGCCGCCTGTGGGCTGCGCGTGGCGCGAGCCTCGTCGTCTCGGGCTGCCAGGATGTCGCGGTCCAGGTCATCTGCAATTTCGTCAATCACCTGCTCGGCAACTACGGGCGGACGATCGACATCAACCGGCCGTCGTACCAGCGGGGCGGATGCGACGCGGCGCTGGGCGAACTGGCGGCCGAGCTGGCCGCCGGCGCCGTCGACGGGCTGCTCGTGGCCGCGGCGAACCCCGCGTACGACCTCCCCGCCGATCTGGACTTCGCCACGCTCGCGCGCCGCGTCGACCTTCTGGTCAGCTTCGCCGGCTCGCCGGACGAGACCGCGGCTCTCGCCGGCTATGTGTGCCCCGATCACCACTACCTCGAGGCGTGGAGCGACGCCGAACCCGCGGCCGGGTGCGCCAGCATCACGCAGCCGGTTCTCGCGCCCATCGGCGGGACGCGCGCCATCGTCGAGAGTCTCGCCAGGTGGATGGACGATGCGCGGCCGGCCTACGAACTCGTGCGTGCGCACTGGGAATCGGCGTTGTTCCCCCGCCGGATTCCAGTGGAGCCGTTCGAGACGTTCTGGGATACGGCCGTGCACGACGGGGCCGTAGAGCTGCAGGTGGCGCCGCGCGAGTCAGCCGCATCCGGAACCTCCGCGCCCCTCCCGGATCCGGTGGCGGCAGGCGCGGCGCCGCCTGAAGGCGCCCTGAGCCTCGTGCTGTATCCCAGTGTGGGACAGCTCGATGGGCGCCACGCCCACAATCCCTGGTTGCAGGAGCTGCCGGATCCCATCACGAAGGTCACGTGGGACAACTGCGCCAGTCTCTCGCCGGACGCCGCGGCCTCGCTGGGCGTGCGGGAGGGAGACGTCGTGCGAATCGAAACCGGCGGACCGTCGCCTGCCGCCGCGGCGTTGGAGCTGCCGGTCTACATCCAGCCGGGGCAGCACGATCGGGCGGTGGCCATCCCGCTCGGCTATGGGCGCGCCAGCACCGAGCGCTTCACGCGCGCCGGTCCGCACTGGCTCGAATCCCAGCCCGGCGTCGGACCCAACGGGCTGGTTGGCATCAACGCCGCGCCCTTGATCGTCTTCGAGGGCGGCACCCTGCGCTATGGCGGCCGGGCGGTCCGCATCGCTCCGACCGGACGCCGCATCGAACTCGCGACCACGCAGCGCCACCACTCCATCATCGAGCCGCGCCAGGTGTCTTCGGCCGGTTCCCGCCCGATCGTGCGCGAGATGCCCGTCTCCGCACTGTCGGCCCAGCAGCCGCCGCCTGGCGCGACGCGCGAAGGCCGCGGCCTGTGGCCCGACGATCACCCCTACAGCGGACGGCGCTGGGGGCTCATCATCGACCTCAATGCGTGTACAGGCTGTTCGGCCTGCGTGGTCGCGTGTCAAGTCGAGAACAACATCCCGGTGGTCGGACGCGACGAGGTCCGCCGGCAGCGCGAGATGCACTGGCTGCGCATCGATCGCTATTTCACCGACGCGGACGAGAGCGTCGATGTCGTCCACCAACCCATGCTCTGCCAGCACTGCGCGAACGCACCGTGCGAGACGGTGTGCCCCGTGCTGGCGACCGTTCACAGTGCGGACGGCCTGAACCAGCAGGTCTACAACCGCTGCGTCGGCACCCGCTACTGTGCCAACAACTGCCCCTACAAGGTGCGCCGGTTCAACTGGTTCACCTACGCGCGGGCCGATGCGGTCGAGAACCTCGTGCTCAATCCGGACGTGACCGTCCGCACGCGAGGAGTCATGGAGAAGTGCAGTCTGTGCGCGCAGCGGCTGCTCGAGGCGCGGATCTCGGCGCGGGCCCGCGGCGAGCCGGCCCGCGACACCGATGTCCGGACGGCGTGCGAGCAGTCGTGCCCGGCCGGAGCCATCGTGCTCGGCGACCTGAACGATCCGGCGAGCCGGGTCGCCGCGCTTGCCAAGGACCCGAGGTACTTCCAGGTGCTCGAAGACCTGAACGTGCGGCCCGGCGTGGGGTATCTCGCCGTCGTGCGGAACCGCGACGCGGATCCCGGAAAGGCCGGCCATGTCTGACGCGGCGGCGCTTCCCGTGCGCGAGCCCCTGATCCTGGGCGACAAGTCGCTTGCCGAGGTCACCGGAGACATCTGCCGGCCGCTCGACGCGCGGCCCACGGCCCTCTGGTGGGCCGGCTTCCTGGCGTCGCTCGCGCTCCTTGGCCTGGGCGTCGCGGCCGTCAGCTATCAGATCGCCGTCGGCATCGGCGTGTGGGGTCTCAACCGCACGGTCGGGTGGGCCTTCGACATCACCAACTTCGTGTTCTGGATTGGCATCGGCCACGCAGGGACGCTGATCTCCGCGATCCTGTTCCTCTTCCGCCAGCGCTGGCGCACGTCGGTGAACCGGGCCGCCGAGGCCATGACACTGTTCGCCGTCATGTGCGCGGGCCTGTTCCCGGTCATCCACATGGGCCGGCCCTGGCTCGCCTTCTGGATGTTTCCGTACCCGAATACCCGCGGCTCGCTGTGGATCAACTTCAGATCGCCGCTCGTCTGGGACTTCTTCGCCATCAGCACCTACTTCACGATCTCGCTCGTGTTCTGGTACGTCGGCCTGCTGCCGGACCTGGCCACCGTGCGCGACCGGACGAGACGGGGCTTCCGCCGCCGGATCCTCGAGTGGCTCAGCCTCGGCTGGAACGGCTCGTATCGCACGTGGCTGCGCTACGAGATTGTCTACGTCCTGCTCGCGGGCCTCGCGACGCCGCTCGTCGTCTCGGTCCACACCATCGTGAGCTGGGACTTTGCCACCTCGGTCATCCCCGGCTGGCACGCGACGATCTTCCCTCCGTACTTCGTGGCCGGCGCCATCTTCTCCGGCATGGCCATGGTCCTCACGCTCATGCTCGTGGCCCGATCGACGATGGGGCTGCAGCACTACATTACCGGACGCCACGTGGACGTGATGTGCAAGCTCGTCATCTTCACGAGCGGGATTGTCGCCTTTGCCTACGCCACCGAGTTCTTCATGGCGCTCTACTCGGCCAACCAGTACGAGCAGTTCGTGTTCCGCAACCGCGCGCTCGGCCCCTTCGCCTGGGCCTACTGGACCATGGTGGGGTGCAACGTCCTGGTGCCGCAGCTCCTTTGGTTCAGGCGCGTTCGCGCGAACCTCGGTCTGGTGTTCGTCCTGTCGCTCGCGGTGAATGTCGGCATGTGGTTCGAGCGGTTCGTCATCATCGTCACGTCCCTGCACCGCGACTACCTGCCGTCGAGCTGGGCCGGCTACGCGCCGACCTCCATCGAAGTGGCCACGCTCGCCGGCAGCTTCGGCTTGTTCTTCACCTGCTTCCTGCTCTTCTGCCGGTTCGTGCCCGTGATCGCGATGGCCGAGATCAAGAGCGTCGTCGGCACCCCGGCACGTCCCGGGAAGGACTTGTAGCGATGGCGCAGCGAACCCTGGCGGGCGTCTTCACCCGCGAAGAGGACGTGCTCGAGGCCACCGGCGCGGCGCGCCGCGAAGGCCTGACGATTCTCGATGTCTACACGCCCTACGCCGTGCATGGCCTCGATTCGGCGATGGCGCTGCAGAGGTCGAGACTGCCACGGGTCTGCTTCCTGCTCGGGCTGGGCGGGGCGGCGTTCAAGGTCTGGTTCGAGTACTGGACGACGGCGGTCGCGTGGCCCATCAACGTGGGAGGCAAGCCCTGGGACTCACTGCCGGCCTTCGTCCCGGTCACCTTCGAGGTCATGGTGCTCTTCGCCGGCGTCAGCACCGTCGTTGCCTTCTTCCTGGTGGCGAGGCTGCGCCCGTGGCGCAGGCCCAGGCTCGTGCACCCGCGCGTCACCGACGACCGCTTCGTGCTGCTGCTCGCCCAGACCGACGCGGGTTTCGACGTGGCCCGGGTGCGCCGGTTGCTCGAGCGCCACCACGCCACCGAGGTGTGCGAGCGGGACTACGAGGAGGTCCCCTGATGTCCGCCGGCCGCCTCAACACGCTGCTCGCGGCGGCGTTTGTCGCCTCCTTCGCCCTGATGTGGGCGTCTCGGCGCGACGTCCATCAGCCGAACGTCGAGTTCCTTCCCGACATGGCCCATGCGCCGCGCTACTCGGCCTTCGCCCCCAATCCCGTGCTGCGGGGCGGCTCGACGCTGCAGCCGCCGCCTCCCGGCACGATTGCCCGCGACGTGCGTCCGCTGCGTTACGCGGCCACGCCCGCCGACGCGGTCCGCGCGGGTGACGAACTCACAAGTCCCTTCAGGCCGGAAGACGAAGCCGCGCGCGCTCGCGGCGAAGAGGTCTACCGCACCTTCTGCGTGCCCTGCCACGGGGCAGGCGGGAGCGGCGACGGGCCGGCGGCCAAGATGGGGGTGCCGCCGCCGCCGTCGCTCCTGGCCGAGCACGCCCGGGCCCTGAAGGACGGCCAGCTCTTCCACATCCTGACCTACGGCCAGGCGAACATGGCGTCCTACGCGGCGCAGCTTTCCAGGGAGGATCGATGGCGGGTGATTCTGTACGTCCGATGGCTGCAGGCATCGGCGCCCACGACGCCCTCACCGGCGCCTGGGCCCCCGCAGTGACGGACGCGCGCACGGCACGCCGCGCGCGGCTGGCCGGCACGGCAGGGGCACTGGCCGCCGCGATGCTCATCGCCGGTATCGCCGCAGGCGACGACCGGGCTTGGGCCGGCTGGCTGATCGCCAGCTTCGGCGTGCTCACCGTCGGGCTGGCCGGCCTCACGTTCATGGCCATCCAGTACGTCACCGGCGCGCAGTGGGCCGTCGCCTTGCGGCGGATCCCCGAGGCCATGACGGCGGCGATTCCCGTGGGCGGCATCGCCGTCCTGGCACTCGTCCTCATCAGGCCCGGCCCGTATCCGTGGACGCACGAGCTGCACGGGCATGGAGGCAGTCTCGCCTTCAAGGCCGTCTGGCTGTCGTGGCCCTTCCTGCTGGCCAGGGGCATTGCCTCTGTCGCCGTGTGGACCGCGTTCGCGCGCGCCCTCGTGTCGAACTCGCGCCGGCAGGACGCGGACGGGGACGCCGCCTACACCAGGCGCAACATCCGGCTGTCTGTCGCGACCCTCATCGTGCTGGCCCTGAGCCTCAGCCTCGCCAGCTTCGACTGGATCATGTCGCTCGAACCGGAGTGGTACAGCACCATCTTCGGCGTATACCAGTTCGCCGGGCTGTTCTCGAGCGGGCTGGCGCTGATCGTCCTCTTGGCGGTGTGGCTTCGCCGCGGGCCGCTGGCGGGCGTGGTGAGCGACGAGCACCTGCACGATCTGGGCAAGCTGCTCTTCGCCTTCTGCACGTTCTGGATGTACATCTGGTTCAGCCAGTACATGCTCATCTGGTACGCCAACCTGCCCGAGGAGACCTCCTACTTCGCCGTTCGAACGCGGGGCATCTGGGAGCCGCTCTTCCTGCTGAACATGCTGCTCAACTGGGCCATCCCCTTTGCGGTCCTGCTCGGTCGATCGCCGAAGCGCCGGCCGGAGATCCTCTCGAAGGCTGCTCTGGTCGTCCTCGCGGGACGGTGCCTGGATCTGTACCTGATGGTCGCGCCACCCATCGCCGCCCGGACGCCCTCCGCGCCGCCGCTGGGGACGTGGGAGCTGGTATCGCTCGTCAGCCTCGCCGGCGCGACCGCGTGGATCATCTGGCGATCTCTCTCCGGCGCGCCGCTCGTCCCGACCCGGGATCCAGGTCTGGCCCGGAGCCTGCACTACCACTCGTGACGCACACGGATCGGCACCGTCGATGACGCACCACGATTCCCCGCGCAGTTTCTGGACGCTGTTCCTCGGGACGCTCGCCTTTGCCCTGTGCTTCACCGTCTGGGGCCTTGTCTCGCCGCTTGCGCCGGTCGTCCGGGAGCGCTACGCGCTGTCTGCAACCCAGGTGGGGTTGCTGGTCGCCACGCCGGTCCTCCTCGGGGCGGTTCTCCGCATCCCGGCAGGCATGCTGGCCGACCGCTACGGCGGGCGCGTCGTGTTCCCGGGACTGCTGCTGCTGCTGGTCCCCACCGTGCTGGTTGCGGGTCTGTCGCAGTCGTTTGCCGCGTTGCTGGCAGCCGCCTTCCTGATGGGGACGTCCGGCGCGTCGTTTGCCGTTGGCATTCCGTACGTGGCGCAATGGTTCTCGCCGCGCCGCCAGGGACTCGTGCTGGGCATCTACGGCGCCGGCAACATCGGCACCGCCGCAGCCGCCCTCGTGGCGCCCCGCGTCGCCGCTTCCGCCGGCTGGGCCTGGGCGTTCTGGATGTGGGTGCCGCTGCTCGTCGCGGTGGCGGCGGCCGTCTATCTGACCGGGCGGGACAGTCCCGCCTTCGCTCCGCGGGCGGATCGGCTGATGACGCGCCTCCGGCTGCTGGTCGACCGGCCCGTGTCGTGGGTCCTGATCCTCTTCTACTTCGTCACGTTTGGAGGCTTCGTGGCGATGGGCGCGTTCCTGCCGGCGCTGCTCGTCTCCGAGTACCACCTGTCGGCTGGGGACGCCGGCGCCCGCACAGCCGGCTTCGTCATCATGGCCACGCTGGCGCGGCCGCTCGGCGGGTGGCTCGCCGACCGGTGGGGTGGCACCTTCGTCCTCGCCGTCGTATTCGTGACCGAAGCGGCCTTCGCCGTCCTGCTGGCGTTCGAGCCCGGGATGGTGGGCCTCACAATTGGCTTCCTCGGATCCGCGTTCGCCCTGGGCGTCGGGAACGGCGCCGTGTTCAAGCTCGTCGCGGAGCTGTTTCCCGCGGAAACCGGCACCGTCGCGGGCCTCGTCGGCGCGGCGGGCGGCCTGGGCGGCTTCTTCCCGCCGCTCGTGCTCGGCTTCGTCCACGATGCCACCGGGTCGTACGCCATCGGGTTCATGCTCCTCTCGGAGTTCGCTCTCGCGTGCCTCATCGTCAACCTGCTCGTACTCCAGGGCCACGCCGAGTGGTTCGTGCCTGAGGTGAAGACCGGATAGGGGTGGTGCCGTGACTGAGTCGGGAAGCATCAGGCCAGGCATCCCGTCCCGCCGCGGCGATCGGGGACAGGCGTCTTCCAACGTGTTCCTGACGGCCGCGCGCGATCTCTTCCCTGGCTACTTCGCCGTGGTGATGGCCACCGGCGCCCTGTCGATCGCGGCGAACCTGCAGGGGCTGCGAGTCATCTCGGTACCGCTCCTCGTCGTCAACGTCGCGGCCTTCGTGACGCTGTGGGTCCTGACGATCATCCGCTTGACGCTCTTCTTCCCCAGAATCGTGGCCGACCTGACCGACCACGCCCGTGGACCTGGGTTCTTCACCCTCGTGGCGGGCACGTGCGTGTTCGGGTCGCAGTGCTGGGTCGTCGCGAACAACGGTCTCGTGGCCAGGATTCTGTGGATCGCCGCCCTCGCACTCTGGGTCACGGTGATGTACAGCTTCTTCACCGCGGTGACGATTCGCGATCGCAAGCCCACCATCGAAACCGGAATCAACGGCGCCTGGTTGATCGCCGCCGTCGCGACACAGGCCGTGTCGGTGCTGGGGTCGCTGCTCGCTCCGACGTTCGGGAACAGCCGTCATCTCGTCCTTTTCGTCACGCTGTGCATGTTCCTCATCGGGTGCATGCTGTACCTGGCCATCATCACGCTGATCTTCTACCGTTTGACCTTCGTCCGTCTCACGCCGCAGACCATGGCGCCGCCCTACTGGATCAACATGGGCGCCGTTGCCATCACGACACTCGCCGGGGCCACGCTGATCCTGCGTGCCGGCGAGTGGTCCTTCCTGCGCGATATCCAGCCGTTCCTGCTCGGCTGGACGCTGTTCTTCTGGGTGAGCGCGACCTGGTGGATTCCGCTGCTGTTCGTGCTGATGGTCTGGCGGCACGTCTACATGCGGTTTCCGCTGCTGTACGATCCGACCTATTGGGGCATGGCCTTCCCGCTGGCGATGTACACGACCGGCAGCTACCAGCTCTTCACGGCCCTGAATCTGCCGTTCCTGCTGGTGATTCCGAGGTACTTCATGTTCATCGCTGTGGCGGTGTGGATCGGCACCTTCGCGGGCCTGCTGCTGAGCCTCTATCGGGCGTGGGCCTCACGCTCGGCGCCCCTGGCGATGAAGGCGGCTGGATCGGACGCGCAGTTCCCCACCTGACCCGGGATTGCGTAGCGCTTCTCGAAGTGCCGCGCCCCGCCTGGGCCGGATGGGGGCCCCCAGGGCGGCCGGCACGAGCTTTCACCGTTCCTCATGGCCGCCTCAGGCCTTCCGGCCGGCGAAGGCGTATCTTATGGGCGATGCCGGAAGGAACGCCCCGGTGTTCAAGGGAGGTTCGAACGTGACGAACGCCGCCGATCGCCCCATCGTCGAGTTCATCGATCACGCCCGATCGAAGGGCATGGATCACACCACGATTCGGATGCTGCTGCTGTCGGCCGGATGGAAGGAGAAGGACATCGCCCGGGCGATGACCGAACACGGCCTCGAGATGCCCATCCCGGCGCCGCCGGACGTGGGCGGCGCGCGCGAGGCCTTCCTCCACCTGGTGGCCTTCGCGGCCCTCTACACCGCCGCTGTCGCGGGCGTGTCGCTCGTCTTCAGCCTGGTCAATCTCACGCTGCCCGACATGGCCATCACCCAGTACGCCAGCGCGCGTCTCGAGTTCGAGCGTTCCGCCATCCGCTGGGAGATCGCGGCGCTCGTTGTGTCGTGCCCGGTGCTGATCTGGCTGTCGTGGATGCTGCTCGGCGAGATGCGGGGTTCGAGCGAGCGCGTCCGGAGCCCGATCCGGCGCTGGCTGACCTACCTGACGCTGTTCTTCGCGGCCGTCGCCATCGGCGTCGACCTGATGACGCTCGTCTGGAGCCTGCTCGGTGGCGAGATGTCGCTGCGGTTCCTGCTCAAGGTGCTGACGGTGTTCGCCGTCGCCGGCGCGGGCTTCTACTACTATTTCGTGGCGCTCCGCATGTCGCCCGAGGAACTGGCACATACGGCGCTCCACAGGCGATACGGGTGGTCCACCGCGATCGCGACGGTCGTCTTCGTCATCGCGGGCATCGCGCTCACCGGCACACCGGGCTCGGCGCGCATCCATCAGCTCGACGCGCGTCGCGTCGACGATGTGCGGTTGATCTACCAGGAGGCGATGCGCCTGAGCTTCGGCCCGGCATGGACGGATCCGTCGGTCCCGCTGAAGCAGGTGGCGCCGCTACCAGGGTCGCTGGACGACATCGCGAGGCGGGCCGTCAACATCCGGCCACGCATTGCCGATCCAGAGACCGGTCGGCCCTACGAATACGCGGTCAGCGGGACCACGACGTTTCGGGTCTGCGCGACCTTCGGGCAGGCACGTGAGAATGTGCGCGACGTCGCCTGGAACCACGGTGCCGGCCGGCATTGCTGGAGCTTCGACGGCCTGAACCCGATCAGGCCGGCGCCAGCCGGTCCGCAATCCGCGATTCACAAGCCGTGAAGCATCTCGTACAGTGCGGACATCACCACGCCAAAGAACACGCCGATCAGCAGCTTCGTCCACAGGAAGTATCCCGCGCTGACTTGGTCGGCTGTGAACTTCCCTTCGGGTACCATCTGCGGTCCGTAGATGAGTCTTGCGGCGATAGCACCTGTGATGAACAGGGCGAGCGCCATCCCCAGACCGGCTGCGACACCCAGGACGATCACCAGGCTCACCCTCGACATGGACTGCCCCCTTCCATTATGGTCCGCGACGTTCGGTCGCCAAACGCAGGTACTTGGACAGATCATCCTTGATCTCGGCCAGGGCCACGCTCTCTCGACGTGCGCACCCAGTTGCTCGCACACCCGATCCATCGCCTCCGTCACCTCATCAGGACTGTGCCGGGCGACGTACTCCCGTAGGGCACTGCTGAACACGTGGCTTCTGGACTTCCGAGTCCGCCGTGCTGCCGGTCGTTCCCTTTCGCCTCGAGTTGGTGGATACTGCGGCAGCGCAAGGAGAAACGCCGTGATTCGAGTCCGCCTTCGCCCCGTCGCGTGTACGGTCCCATTCATCATCACGACCGCCCTGCTCGTCATCGCCAACCCTGACGCCCGGACGCCACTGCCGCCGACGGCCGGGACCCAGGCGGCGGCTGTCGAGAAGCGTCCCGTCACGCCAGCCGACTACGGCAAGTGGGAGTCCCTGGGCGCGGGAGTCATCGCGGACGACGGCGGGTGGGCGGCGATCCCGGTCACGCGCGTGGATGGCACGGCCAGGCTGGACGTGCACCGGATCGTCGTTCCGGAAGGCGCGGGCGAAGCCGCGGGCCAGGACGCGCGCCCCGCGTACTACTCGGCGCCGGAAGGCCGAGCCCCGGCCTTCTCGGCCGACAGCCGCTGGGTCGCGTACCGGATCGGGTTCTCCGAAAGCGAGCGCGAGAAGCTGCAGGAAGAGAAGAAGCCCGCCCGCGACAAACTCGGGCTCCTCCGGCTCGACACCACGGCCGCGAAGAGGGAACCGGTCGTCGTGTCGGACGTGAGCCGTTTCGCGTTCGCGCCGGCGGCCCCCTACCTCGCGGCGCTCCGCTACGCGCCCGAGGGCTCCAAGCGGTCGAGCGCGGACCTGCTCGTCCGCGATCTGGCCAGTGGCTCGGTCACGTCGTTCGGCAACGTCTCCGATTTCGCGTGGCAGGACGAAGGGCGGCTGCTGGCGTTCACGATCGATGCCGAGGGCAAGGCTGGAAACGGGGTCCAGCTCTTCGATCCGCAGTCGGGACAGCTGCGGGTGCTCGAGTCAGGCGAGGCGGTGTTCACCGGCCTGACCTGGCGGAGAAAAGACGACGACCTCGCGTGCTTCCGATCCCGAACCGACGAGGCGTTCGAGGGCGAGACGCAGATCGTGCTCGCCTGGCGCGGCCTGACCGCGCCCGGCGGCGCCGCGCCTGCGCACAACTCCTACGACCACAGCCGCGATGCCTCCTTCCCTGCCGGCATGCGCATCGTCACGAGCCGCCGCCTCCAGTGGGCGAAGGACGGGCTGGCGCTGTATTTCGGCGTCCAGGAGTGGACGCGCAAGCCGGAGAAGCCCTCCAAGGGCCCCGGGGCGGCCGACGACAAGGAGACGAAGCCCGCGTCGAAGGAGAAGCCGGCGGCCGTCGACGTGTGGCACACGAAGGACGAGCGCATTCCTCCGATGCAGCGCATCGAGAAGAACCGTGACCTGGAGCGCAGCTACGCCTCGATGTGGCGGATCGACGACGGCCGGTGGCTCAAGATAGGCACGGACACGTTCGAGCAGGTGACGATCCTCGATGGGGACCGCTACGCCATCGAGACGGATCGCAAGCCCTATCTTGCCGAGAACATGTTCGACACGAGGCGGCAGGACGTGTACGTGGTCGACCTGAATTCGGGCGCGCGCACGAGAGCCGTCACGGGCGTGTGGCACTTCAGGGGCGCGAGCCCCGGCGGGCGGTACCTGCTCTACTTCATCCGCGATCAGTACTGGACGTACGAGGTGGCCTCCGGCAAGGTCACCAACATCACGGCCGGCCTCAGGGCCGTCTGGACCAATCCCGACTACGACACGCCCGTGCGCGTGCAGCGGCCGCCGTCCGGAACGGGCGGATGGTTGGCCGGCGACGACGCCGTGCTGCTCTACGACCAGTTCGACATCTGGCGCGTCGCACCTGATGGCTCCGGTGGCGTTCGTCTCACCCGCGGCGCCGAGGCATCGATCCAGCACCGCCGCGTACAGCTCGACAGCAGCGAGCGCGGCATCGACGCCACCGTGCCGTCGTACTTCAGCCTCTACGGGCGATGGACCAAGCAGTCAGGCTACGCCCGCGCGACGATTGGGACCGGGGCGGCGTCACCCGCCGTCGAGCGGCTCGTCTGGCTCGACCGGGGCGTGAGCCGCCTGGCAAAGGCGCGTCACGCTGACGTGTATACCTATGTCACGCAGGCGTTCGACGATCCGCCAGCCCTGCGAGCCGCGGGCCCCGGCCTCTCGGCCGCCTCCACCGTCACCCGCGTGAGTCCCTTCCATGACGACTACGCGTGGGGCAGGGCCAAGCTCATCGACTACAAGACGCCCAGGGGCGAGCGGCTGCAAGGGGCGCTCTATTACCCGGCAGGGTACGTCGCCGGCCGGAAGTATCCGATGATCGTGTACGTCTACGAGCGGCTCTCGCAGAACCTCCACAACTTCGTCGTCCCCTCCGAACGATCGCCCTACAATACGGCGGTGTTCACCTCGCAGGGCTACTTCGTCCTCAACCCGGACATCGTGTTCCGCCCACGCGACCCTGGCCTCTCGTCCGTCGAGTGCATCACGGCGGCCGTCAAGGGCGTGCTCGCGGGCGGCATGGTCGACCCCTCGCGGGTGGGACTCGTCGGCCATTCGTGGGGCGGGTACCAGGCCAGCTTCGTGCCGACGCAGACGAACCTGTTCGCCGCCTCGGTGGCCGGGGCGCCCATCACGAACCTGCTGAGCTTCTACGGGGCCATCCACTGGAACCAGGGCATGCCCGAGCCCCAGCACTTCGAAACCGGCCAGGCGCGGATGGAGGTGCCATTCTGGGTCGACCTCCAGGCGTACATCCGCAACTCGTCCACGCTTGCCATCGACAAGCTCAAGACGCCGATGCTCATCTTCTTCGGCGACAAGGACGGGACGGTGGATTTCCGGCAGGGCGTGGAGATGTACAACTACGCCCGGCGAGCCGGCAAGCAACTGGTGATGCTCGTCTACGCCGACGAGAACCACAGCGCGACGCGGAAGCCCAACCAGATCGACTACCACCGGCGCATTCTCCAGTGGTTCGGCCACTACTTGAAGGGGGAGGAAGCGCCGGCGTGGATCACGAACGGCGTGACGGTCATCGAGGCCGAGAAGGCCGCCGCCGCACGCTGAGCGGGCGGCGGCCCCTGCTACTGCGTCCGGGCCATCCCGTCCGGGCTGGCACCGGTTTCGATTCTCCCGGAGACCTGCAGCGTCTTCGGGTCCACGACGGCAGCCACCCACCACGGGGTCCCTCAACATCGCGCCGCCGCCAGCCTTCTGCGCTATACTCCGCACGATTGGTCTGGGGCGTCCTGCTGCCGGGCCGCGTCGCTCGGTTCCGCGTCATCCTCCCCTTTCAACGCGTGAACCGAACGCGCAGATCGTCCGCTCGACGGTGCGGTGTCCCGAGTCCGGCGTATTCAGGGAGGTCGCCATGGAGCGCGTCATCTTCAGACACATCAGCGGGTCCAAGTCGAACCAGGTAGAGGAGTTCCCTCTCGCGGACTTCCGCGAAGTGGTCATCGGCCGCGACCCGGCCGCCACGGTCAGGTACGACCCGGATCGGGATGACCTGGTCGGCCGGCAGCATGCCCGGCTGACGCGCGACCCGGAAGATCCGTATCGATTCACCCTGACCGACCTCAACAGCCGCAACGGCACCTTCGTCAACAGTCAGCGCATCGTGGGCAGCGCCGCAGTCGCGCCGGGTGACATCATCCAGTTCGGCGCCGGCGGACCTGAGTTTGAGTTCACGATCGAGCCGCTCCCGGCGCAGTTCGTGCGGGCGACGCGTCTGGCTCCGGCGGCAGGCGCGGACGTGCCCGCAACCCGAATGGCCGGCCTGCCCGCCGGCACGATTCCATCCGGAGCTCCCAAGACCGCGGTCGGCAAGGCCACCGTCGAGCGCATCGTGGCAGATGCCAGGACCCAGACGCGCAGGAGCCTGATTGCGGGCCTGGCGGCGGTGGCGCTGCTGGCCGTCGCAGTCGGTGCGTACCTGTACTACCGGACGACCGGACAGGAACAGCAGATTGCCGAGACCAGGACCCAACTGGACGAGGCGATGAAGGCCGCCCCGCTCACACCCCAGCAGATCGCCGCCGCCAATGCGGAATCCACCGTCTACATCGAAGTCGGGTGGAAGCTCATCCATACCGAGACCGGCGGGCAGATCTACCACGAGTACTACGTCCCGAAAGACCGGCAGGGCAACCGGCTGAAGAAGGACAACGAGGAGGTGCCTCCTCTTCCCGTGTACGTGCGACTGGAGGATGGATCGATTGAACCGGCGCTGACGCTCCAGGAGGGCCAGTACAGCCAGAACAAGCCCATCGGCGGACGGCACTCCGGCTCGGGATTCGTGGTGACGAGCGACGGGTTCATTCTGACGAACCGGCACGTGTGCGCGGCGTGGGAGACGAGGTACGACCTGCCCTCCGGCCCCGGTGTGCTGTTGGTCGGCAACAAGCTGCAGCAGATCGACGGCGCGCCGGCCGAGTGGGTCCCGGCGGGCGCGAAACAGGTGGGCGGCAGGCCGGCGAGCGGAAAGGTCGTCGAAGGCCGCAACGACTACATGGACGTGACGTTTGCCAAGAGCCGGCTGCGGACCCCGGCGAAGCTGGCGCGCGTGTCGGATCGCCACGACGTGGGGCTGATCAAGATCGACATGCCGCAGCCGCTCCGAAAGGTCGAGATGCTGGACAACTACGCGGAGGCTCAGCCTGGTCTGGCCGTAACGGTCATGGGGTACCCCGGCGTCTCGCCGGAGGTGGCCGTGCTGACCCGGTCCCAGGATCGGTTCAACCCTGCCCCACAAGTCCGGACCGTCCCGGATCCGACGGTCACGCCCGGCGCCATCGGCCGGGTCCTGCGCGGAGAGGTCAAGCCGACCGGCGCCCGGGAGAATGAGTACTTCAGCGAATGGGGCGACTCGTATCAGTTGACGGTGAACGCGACCGGCGGAGGCAACAGTGGCGGCCCCGTCTTCGACGATCGCGGGCGGGTGATCGCCATCTACACGGCCGGCAGGAGGACGGACGCGCAGATCTCGTTTGCCACGCCGATTCGCTACGGATTGGAGCTGATGCAGGTTGGAGCCGTGATCAAGTAGATCCGGTCGCAGTCGTGGCCTCCGCTTCGCTCGTGAATTCGGTCGTCGGCGACTACCGCCTCGTGGACTTCCTGGGCGCGGGGGGGATGGGTGAAGTCTACCGCGCCATCCACGCGAAGATCGACCGCGTCGCGGCGGTCAAGATCCTGACGGCGTCCACGCCGGAGTTCCGCCAGCGCTTCCTGAACGAGGCCCGCGTCCACGCGCGCCTCCACCATCCCAACATCGCGACGCTCTACGACCTTCTCGAGCTCGGCGGCCGACCGTGCATCATCATGGAGTATGTGGACGGGCAGACGCTGGCCGATAGCATCCGCTGTGCGGGTTGGCTTCCCGTAGCCGAGGCGTGGCGGATCTACCAGGCGGTGCTCTCGGCGGTCGCGTACGTCCACGACCAGGGCATCGTCCACCGCGATCTCAAGGCTGCCAACATCCGGGTGAGCTCGCAGGGCGTCGTCAAGCTGCTGGACTTCGGCATCGCGAAAGGCAGCGCCACGCCGGCCCTCACTCAGGTGGGCAACGTGGTGGGCACGTTCATGTACATGCCCCCCGAGCAGTTGAAGGGGGAGCCTGCCGACGCGCGGTCCGATGTGTGGGCGCTCGGTATCCTCCTCTACGAGATGCTCACCGGGCGCGTGCCCTTCGAGGCGCCGACCGTCGGTCAGCTGATCGACAAGATCCAGGCAGGCCGGTACGTGGATCTGCCCACATTGCGCCCGGCCGCGGATTCGGAAGAGACCCCACTGCTGGGACACGCCAGCCGCGTCGTCTCTCGCTGCTTGAAGCGCGATCCGGCAGAGCGCTACCAGAGCGCGGGGATCATGGTGAGGGAGGTCGAGGCGGCGTTTTCGCGCGTGGACGGCGGCGCGCGTCTCGCGCGTGCCAGCTCGCCGGCGGCCCGGCTCGGCTCCGCGCGGGAGTGGCCAGCGCGGTTTCGGGTACTCGCCGCCCGGGTCGTCCGATCACACCAGGCGCACGCCGCCGCGATCCTGGTCCGATCCGCACGAGAGCAGATGGAACGTTGGCGGAGCCGGATCGCTGGCGGTGCGCGAGCGCTCCGGAGCGGCGCCAGGGCGCCGCGGACATGGACCATCCTGGACTTCCTCGGGCGCCGCTGGGCATACCTCGCCTTCGCCGCCCTGGTGGCGGTGATCGCGGCCTGGTGGTCGCTCCGGGAGCCCTCGCAAGCGCCTGGCGATGCGGCCGGGGCGCCCAGCGCGCAGGCGGCGGACGAGACGTTGTCGAGCTACAGGATCGATGTGGCCGAGGGCACCGCACAGGTGTACATCAACGGCGTCCTGAAGGGGACGACGCCGTACGACGACCTGGCCCGTCCCAACGACGTCATCACGGTCGAACTGAAGCAGGAGGGCTTCGTCGATGTCCGCGAGACCTTCGACATCGCGCGGGGGAAGGTCTGGACATTTGCCATGAAGCGGAAGAACGAGCGGAACTGACCGGCCCCGATGGGCGCAGGAACGCTATGGCCGACGGCTACGAGATCACCGTCAACGTGTCGAGCGATGTCGGGTGTCAGAGGACGGTCAACGAGGACTGCGTGCGTTCCGTCATGCCGCACGACCCCGGACTGCGCCGCCGCCGTGGCTGTCTGGTCGTGGTCGCCGACGGGATGGGTGGACACGCGGCTGGAGAAGTCGCCAGCCGCCTCGCCGTCGACACGATTCACCACGCCTACTACGGCGGTCCGGACAGCGATTTGCCGACGTTGGCGGACGCGTTGCACCGGGCGAACCAGGCCATCTACGAGCACGCCCGGACCAACGCCCGGTTCTCGGGGATGGGAACCACCTGCACGGCGCTGGTCCTCCGGGGCGATGCCGCCGAGTGTGCCCATGTCGGCGACACGCGTCTCTACCTGGTGCGTCAATCGCGCATCTACCGGATGACGGAAGATCACTCCGCCGTCCGGTCGCTGGTTGCCCGCGGCCTTCTGAGCGCCGGCGACGCCGCGCACCATGCCGACCGCAATGTCATCCTCCGGGCGCTCGGCACCCATCCGACCGTCGAGGTGACGACGTGGCGGGAGCCGTTCCCGACTCGGATCGGCGACTGCTTCGTCCTGAGTTCCGATGGTCTGCACGATGTGGTTGACGATGATGAGATCAGGGAGATCGTCTGCGCCGGGGACGGCGTGTCGGCGTGCGAGCGGCTGGTTGGGCTCGCCAGATCACGGGGCGGGCCCGACAACATCACCGTGGCCATCGTGAGAATCGGACCCCAGACCACCCTTGCGCCGGAGGACGCAAGGACGACACGAGTGGTACAGGCATGACCGGTCGCATGATCGGCGGCTGTCGAATTCTCGAGAAGCTCGGCGAGGGCGGCATGGGATCCGTCTACAGGGCCGTGGATCTCATGCTCGAACGGGACGTGGCCGTCAAGGTCCTGCGGCCGGAGCTCGCCGGAGAGCCGGACATCATCGAGCGCTTCCGTGCGGAGGCCGTCACGCTGGCGCGGCTCCAGCATCCGAACATCGCCACGTTGTACAGCCTGGCGCGCGACGAGGGCCAGCTCCTGATGGTGATGGAGTTCGTCCGCGGGGTCACGATCGAACGGCTCCTGGAGCAGCTCCGGACGATCGCCACCGGGACGGCGGTGTCGTGGTGCCGCCAGGTGCTCGACGCGATGCAGTACGCGCACCGGAAGGGCGTCGTTCACAGGGACATCAAGCCCGCCAATCTGATGGTGACCGACGAAGGGACCGTCAAGGTCACCGACTTCGGCATCGCGCGCGTTCTCGGCCAGGATCGGAAGACCAGGACCGGCCGCATCATCGGGACGGCCGCCTACATGGCGCCGGAGCAGATCCGCGGTCAAGACGCGGACGCGCGAACGGATCTGTACTCGCTGGGCGCCGTCCTGTTCGAACTCCTCTCCGGCCGGCCCCCTTTCGTGGGAGACAACGAGTTCTCCCTGATGACGGCACAGGTCAGTTCCCCGGTGCCGCTGCTGCGCTCGGTCCTTCCCGACGCGCCCGACTGGATCGACGCCGCGGTGCAGCGTGCGATGGCAAAGGACCCCGGCGACCGGTTCCAGAGCGCCACCGAGTTCCAGACCGTGCTGGTCGATGGCCTGCAGCACGCGGCGCTCGCCGAGGACACGAGGGTCGTCCAGCTCGTCGCCCGTCAAGCCGGGGCCGACGCTGTCGGAGGCTGGCAGACCATCGTGCCGCCGACGAGGCTGGCGCCGCTGCCGGAGCCGCCGCCGACGAGGCTGGCCGTCAAGGAGACTCGCTTGGAACCGTCTCAGGGAACCGCGCCAGGATCCGGCCAGTCTGGCCGGCCGGCCGGGCCGGCGGCAGTCTCGGTTCTCTGGCGGATGAGCTGGCGCCACTGGGCCGGTGCCGCGGCGATCGTCATCGCCGCTGTGGCGCTGGGCATCACCTTCTCACGCCGCCCTCCCCCACCGGACGCGAACGTGGGCTCGCCGCAACCCGGTGTGCCGGTTCAGTCGACTCCCGTCCAGGCGCCGTCGACGGAGCAGGGGCCCAGTGGAGACGCGCGTGAGGAGCCCAGGCCGGTGTTTGTCCAGCCGCCACCGGCGGGCCCGCGATTGGAGGGCGTTCCCGCCCCGCGTGAGCCTGCGCCGCGCCCTCCGCCAGCCGACGTGCTTCCGCCGCCGAGGACGCGTCCGCCAGCCGAGGTTCGTCCGCCGGCGGCCGCGAGCGAGCCCCGCACCAGCGAGGCTGAGACACACGAATCCTCGACGGCGGCCGAAGCCAGCTACGACCGCGTGCGCTGGGTGGTGGCCGAGGGCGACGGCAAGGACGAAACCGACGTCGTACTCGAATTCCGCCGCGACTCGGTCAGGGTCCGGCCCAAGAACCCCGATATCGCGCCGAAGGTCGTGCCCTACAGAGCGCTGGTGTCGCTAAGCTACTCGCAGGCACGGCCCTCGCGCTGGAAGCGGCTGATCCTGCAGCGAACGAGCCACTGGCTGACACTGGAGACGCGAAGCGGCGAGACCCTCCTGCACCTGGATTCCAGGAACTACAAGACGATCATCTCCGCCTTCGAATCGAGGACGAAGCTCACGGTCGCCCGTTGACCCCGGCGCTCGCTGGACCGGCGAGACGAAGACGGAAGCACTGCCGCCGGACTACTGGCGCGGCGGACCGTCGTCGACCGCGGGCGCGTTACGCCGCGGCCCGGCGGAGCAGGTCCTGCAGGTACGGGAGCGGGACTACCCCGCTCGACTTCCCGACCGCCGGTTGCGACACCTGGGCCACCAGGTACCACAATCAAGTGCCTACGACACGCGGAACACCAGGCCTGCTTCCTCATCGCCACCCTTCAGCGGATGATCGCGACGAGGAGCCCCGCGCCCGCGCCGATCGTGCAGCCGAAGTGTGGGCCAGCCAGACCCGCGACGTGGGCACCCGCGAAGCCCCCCGGAAGCACCGACCGGCCTCGCGACGGCCGCGGTCGACGGTCCCTCCTCGGCGTTCCCCCGGACGATCGGCCTCTATCACCTCCTCCACCCCTTGGGCGAAGGCGGCATGGGGGTTGTGTACCTCGCTGAGCAGCGCCATCCCATCCGCCGCCAGGTCGCCCTCAAGGTCATCAAGCTCGGCATGGATACGCGCGAGGTCGTCGTGCGCTTCGAGGCCGAGCGCCAGGCTCTCGCCCTGATGGATCACCCGCACATCGCCTCGGTCCTCGATGCCGGTGCCACGCCGCCGCGGCACGCTACTCGCCGAGCAGCTGGATGACGATGGCCCGGCGCCTCGGTCCTGTGTCGAACTCGACGAGGACGGCCTGCTGCCACGTGCCCAGCGTCGGCCGGCCGTCGACGATGGGAACCGTGAGCGATGGGCCGAGCATGGCGGCTCGGACGTGGCTCGAACCGTTGCCGTCACCCCAGCGCAGGTGGTGCTGATACTCGGCCCGCCGCGCGGCAATCCGCTCGTACGCCCGGTCGAGATCGGCCGCTACCCCCGGCTCGAACTCGAGCGTCGTGATGCCCGCCGTCGATCCCACGACGAAGATCGTCGCTAGGCCGTTCTTCACGCCCGCGTCCCGGATGGCGCCGCTCAGCGCCGCCGTCAGGTCGCGCACGTCGCCCTGTCCCCGCGTCTCGAGCTCCACCGTCCGGTTGCTGGTCGTCACAGCCCGCCCCCTTTGGCGAACAGGTGCGCCCTCGCCAACAGCCCGCGCCTATCGCCGGCACACCCGGTTCGGCCGAACTCCCCCCGGGGCGTGTCTGCTGCAGGTCGGGCTGGCGGGGTCCCACGCGCCTCAGCGCCGGTCCGTCATCGGACGAAGCCGAAGCCCGGGCACGCGTGCGAAGTGCCTGGCGTTCCCAGTCACCAACTCCAGGCCGTGATGGATCGCCGTCGCGGCAATCTGCAGATCAGCATCCGCCAGACCCCGGCCTTCACCGGCAAGGGCGGCCTCGAGCGCGCCGTACACCCTTGCGACCGCCACGTCGTAGGGGAGGACCGTGACGGCAGGCAGGACGTGCGATTTGATGTTCCTCAGGTGCCGGGCTGCGTCGGCCACGCGGTATGCACCCTTGAACATCTCCCCGATGCAGACGGCGCTCGTGAACTGGTCCTCGCGCGGCACTGACGCGAGCCAGGTGACGTACGGCTGAGACGGCCGTCGTCGTAGGGGCTCCGAGAGCGCGTCCGTGTCGAACAGATACGCCATGGCGTCAGCGGTCCATCCTGCGCGACCGGCGGGACCGAGTCCGACGGACGCCGAGGATGGCGTCGACGAGATCGTCCGTGTCCCTCCATCCGCCTGCAACGCTGGCCAGCCCGCCCGGTGGTCCCGCGGCCTTGAGGCGCATGAGCCGTTCGTAGTCGTCGACCGACACGATGGCGGCCACCTTCGTGCCGTGCCGCGTCACGACGACGGACGCGCCGCGCTCGGCACGCCGGAGACACTCACCGAACGTCGCCTTGGCCTCGGCCACGGCCACGGTGCTCGCTCCTGAAGGCAGCGGGTATTCCATATGGTCATTATAGTCAGATTGACCATATTTCTCAAGTCGACACCTGCGGCGCGCTGAACGCCAGCCCGAGAACACCGGGAAGGTCGACCGTTCGGAGAGGCGGCTGCGGGACAGGCTCATGGCGTGGCCGCCCGCCAGCGCGGCATCGGGCGGCCCGGCACCCCGGCCACAGCGCCGGCGCTGCGCTCGCGGCTCACTCGGGGACGATGACCGTCCTAACGTGGTCCCCGTAGCGATCCAGCTCATCCAGGACGCCGTCGATCATGGCGGCATCGAGCGGCACGCGGCGGGTGATCACTCGGGTGAGATCCAGGGCGCCGCGGCTGGCGAAGTCCATGAGCAGGGGCATCTCCTGCGCGAGATGATCGGCGACGCCGATCACCTCGGCTTCGGGACCCAGCAGCTCCTTGTAGGACGCGATCTCGAAGGCGCGGTCGCTCAAACCCGCGATCGCGGCTCGGCCCATCGCCGCCAGCGATCGCACCGCCTGGCGCATGGTCACCGGCAGGCCCACTACCTCCACCGCAACGTCGACGCCCCGGCCGCCGGTCCGGCGGCGGATCTCCGCCACCGGATCACCGTGCGCCGCGCTCACCGGATGGGCCCCGAAGCTCGCCGCCAGGTCGAGCTTCACGGGATTGACGTCCACCGCGAACACGTCGCGCGCACCCATCGCCTTCGCGAGCTGCACCGCCGACGCGCCCAGCCCGCCGATGCCGAACACCGCCACCGTCTCGCCGCCCACGAGCCGCGCCTTCCTGAGCGCGTGCAGCGACGTCGACGACGAGCACATCATGACCGCGGCGTGCTCGAGTGACAGGTTCGCCGGAAGGATGAACAGGTTGCGGTCAGGCATGCAGATGAACTCCGCCCACCCGCCGTCCCGGTGCTTGCCGATCATCTGCGCCGTCGGACAGAACTGCTCCTGGCCCGACCGGCAGTGATGACAGTCACCGCACGCGACGAGGTAGTGCACCGCCACCCGGTCGCCCGGCGCCGCCCCCACGACGTCCGGACCCACCGCCTCGACGATGCCGGCGACCTCGTGGCCGAAGGTGACGGGCAGGGGGCCGGTCTTCGTCACGCCCGAGCGGTAGTGCGCGTCCGAGTGGCAGATGCCGGCCGCTTTCACGCGGACCAGCACCTCCCGCCTGCCCGGCCTCGGCACCGCGACGTCCTGCATGACCACGTTCTTCCCGACTTCGACGAGTCTCACAGCACGCATGAGGGAACCGCTCCTTGGCAGAATATCGCTTGAGTATCCGGCCGGCGGCCGCCGGCGTCAATACCACGCGGGCCGGCGCGCGCCATCACGCCAGCCGCGGCTCACCGGCGCCTGGTGAACTCCCCTGGATCGTCCTCGTCGAAAAGGCCCGCCTTGCCATGCGCGCGGACGAGCGCCTGCAGGTCGCTCGTCGGTGCGGTCAACAGCAGCCGGTCGCGGTCGGAGTGAACATCGGGCTGACCCGGCGCGTGGGGATCGTCGTCATCGAGGTGCTCGTGGGCGATCGCGATCCTCTTCGCCGCAATGGCCGCATCGAGCCACTCCGCGTCCACCAGGTGCAGCCTGAGGCGGTCGCCGCCGAGGCCGATCCGCATGAAGCTGTGGACGCCGATGACGTGCATCTGGAACCACTCGTGCTCGTCCAGGAGCGCGCACTGCGCCCCGTTGTCGCCCGGCTTGATCTCGAGGATCAGCAGGCCGTCGATGCGCGCCAGCGTTCCCGAGAACCGCGCCGTGCGCCTGTCCTCGACGATGTCGATGTCATAGCCGGTCGGGGACTTGGCGCCAGCCGGCCTGAACGTCCAGGTGTCGTCTTTGTCCCCCGTGGCTACCCACGTGCCCACCAAGCCGGGTTCGTACACCCGCACCTCGTCGCTCACCAGGGGATGCAGCGATACGTAGCAGCCGCCGAGCAGAATGGCGGCCGCGACCGTCACGATCAACGTCATCGCACGTGTCATATGTTCTCCAATCCTGCGGAGGTCGATCCCGCGGCGCTCGACCTCTGCTCAGCCTGATACACGATTCCCGTCCCGCCTTCGTCCGGCACGCCGAGCACGATGTACGGGCCCGATCGCCGCTCTCCCGACGGGCCTACTTGGCCCGCGCGGCGATCAGCCCGAAGCCAGCGCCGATCAGCGCGCCGAACAGCGGGCGCGCTTCTCAACAGAGTCTACGCGCTCGGGAATCCTCTTGTGCTGAGAAGACGGTGCCACCTTGTGAAGAACTGTGAGTCCGACCCACGAAGACGAGAGAATCCGGGCGTAGCCCGCTGAGTCCCGGCGCTCACGAGAGCCCCCTCTTCGTCTCGGCGTCACGCGAGTAGAATGGTGCCGTGCTCGAGACCCTCAGCGCCGCCGACCGGACGGCCATTCGCGAGGCTGCCGCCGAGGCGCCCGGACTCCGACTGCTGGTCCTGCACGGCTCGCGCGCCCGCGCCGACGCCCGGCTGGACTCCGACTGGGACTTCGCGTATCTGGCCGACACGACGTTCGATCCCGACGCCCTGCTCGCCTATCTGGCGTCGCGGCTGCGCGCGGATCGCATCGATCTCGCCGACCTCCGAACGGCCAGCGGGCAGCTGCGCTACCGCGTCGCGCGAGACGGTGTGACGCTGTACGCCCGGCCCGCAGGCGAGTGGGAACGCTTCTGGATGGACGCCGTGTCGTTCTGGTGCGATGCCGCGCCCGTCCTCGGCGCCGCCTACGACGGTGCGCTGTCGGAGCTCGCCCGATGAGCGCGCTCGACCGCGATGTCCTGGCGGAGAAGACCCAATCGGTGCGTCGCCACCTCGCGCGCGTCGCCGATCGACTCCCGCCGGACCCCTCCGGCTTGATGCCCGCCACCGACGCGTCCGACGCGGTGGTGCTGCACCTGTGGCAGGCCACCCAACTCGTCATCGACCTCGCGCTCGCGGCGTGCGTGCACGAGCAGCTCGGCACGCCGAACGGCGATGCCGATGCCTTCAGGCGGCTGCAGGCGGCTGGCATTATCGACGATGCCCTCGCCGACCGCCTGGTCCGCGCGGCCGGATTTCGCAATACCGTCGCCCACGCGTACGAAGCGTTGGACATGGCGCGGGTGCACCGCGCGGCCCGCCATGGCCCGCCGGACCTGCTTGCGTTCCTGGCCGCGCTTCGCGATCGGCTTGCCGCACAATCTGCGCGTGACAACGAGTGATGGGCACGCGGCTGGCCGCCTCGCCAATCACCGCCAACCGTCTCATCGAGCCTGGCAGGCGTCGTCAGGCCCCCCTCGCACACGTCGGCCGCCAGCCATCCCGGATGCGGGCGCACTCGCCGTACGCCTCGGGACCGCGAAGGACTGCCGGTCCACCAGATCGCGAGAGCACGGCCACCGGAACCGAAAACGGCGCCTCGGAACCGGTGCCACTCACAGCCCAGGTCCGCAACGCCGAGTCCATGATGTCGTCGCACGTGAGCGTAAACCGGCCGAGGCGCTTCGTCAGGCCGAAGGCCACGGCGCCCCGCCGGTGATAGGCCCGGTAGACCAGCTCCGTACAGACGATCCGCGCATCGCTCGTGAAGTCGAACTCGAAATCGTACGGCTTGCCCAGGTGCGTCAGCGCCGCGCCGAGCGCCGCGCCGAGCTCGCGGCCGGACACCCGCGGGCGCAGGACGGCGACGTGGTCGGCCGCGAGGCACGTTTCGATCGGCACGATGCGCACACGCGGCATCATCGCTTCGATGACGACTCCGTTCGGATGGTCGTGGATCGGAAGTCCATTCCACCGCGCCGCGAGAGGGGGCGCTTCGTGCACGCCCAGGGCCTCGAGTTCGCCGCGCGACTTCATATAGATGGCCGCATGGATCCAGAAGCCGGGCACGAGCGACGCGGCGGCGCTCTGCTCCGTGCGCGTCAGCAGGATGTCCCCGGTTCTCAAGTCGGATCCGAACTGCGGCAGCGCCTCCCGCAGCGCCGAGACGCCGGCCGCAGCCGCGGCATTTGCGGCCGCCATCCGCTCGCCGATGAATGACTCGATGCCGTGCCGGGCCCTGCGCACCGGCCGTCGGAGCCGCCTCCAGAACCACCGCCAGTCGTGCCGGGCCCTCGCCCAGAGCACTCGGGCCACCCGGTACCGGACCGTGCGCCTCAGCCGCCTGATGAGCCGCACCCAGTCGCGCCAGCCCTTCGCCATCGTCAGGCCGTATTCGGGGAGCCGGCCCCGGTGCCAGCGCCAGAACCAGTGGGCCCGGGCCATGACACGGAGATTCCCGAAAGACCCGAACCCCGCGAGCACATCGTCGAACAGCCCGCGCGGCAGGCCCCAGGCGGCGTCCGGCGCATTCAGCGCGGCCCTCAGCAGGGGCACGTGCTCGGCCCACTCGATGATCCGCAGCGACTTGGCGATGAGCGTGAGCGCGGCCGCGTAGCCGAGCAGGAAGCAGCGCAGCTGCAGGTACGGCGCCTCAATGGCCGCGTAGCGGCGGTAGCGGAAGATGATCTCGTAGGCGCCGAGGCGGTAGTTCCGGTACGCCAGCATCGCCTGGCGGATGAGGTCCTCCTCGTCGGGCGTGAAGTAGCCGCGCGCGAGCGCCGCGGCGACGAACTCGGCCCGGTCGAGGCGCCGCTCGAGCCGGTCCAGGCCAGCCACGATGTTCCTCAGCGTGTCGTCGTCTTCGCGAAGCTGCTGTTCGGCATCGATCCCGATGCCGAGCGACTCGACCGCCTCCACCCGGCGGAGGCCGCGCGGGGGCCGGATGTGCGGGGACGGCCACGGCCATCGAAGAAGGCGGATCCAGGCTGACCATGAGCGGTGCGGCGCCGACCGGCCCGCGGCGGAGGCGAGCTGCAGGTGCGTCGGGAGGAATCGTCCGGAGCCGCGCGCGAGGGACAGGTTCACGGCTGAACTGATGTGTGTGCAGATGATAGCGCGGTCGTCAAGCGCCTGGCCCCTGGTGAACCTCCCGTCGCCGTTGAGGTCGATCAGGCCTCCGGCAGGGCGGGCCTCGAAGGCCGTCCATGAGGAACTTGACTCAGAGGCGAGCACTTCGCAGCACCACCGGACGGGCGGGTTGACCAGCAGCCGCCGCGCAGGTATGATCTATCTAGACTGTCTAGATTGGAGCCGATCCAGGACGGAGGCGAGCATGCAGGGACGATGGCAGCTGCAGGAGGCCAAGAACCGTTTCAGCGAGCTCGTCGAGACGACCCTCAGAGCCGGGCCGCAGGTCGTGACCCGCCGCGGCGAGGACACCGTCGTCGTCGTCCCCATCGAAACCTATCGGGCGCTGACACGGGCCACAGGCAGCCTGGTGGAGTTCTTCGCGAAATCCCCGCTGCGGGGGGCCAAGCTCAGCCTGGCCCGTGATGGCGACACCGGACGGACCGTCGACCTGTGAAGTACCTCCTCGACACCTGCCTGATTTCCGAGCTCGTGAAGCCGCGTCCATCGCCAAGGGTGTCGGCGTGGCTGGCCGAGCAGCGGGAAGACGATCTGTACCTCAGCGTCCTCACGCTCGGCGAAATCCAGAAGGGCATCACTCCGCTGCCGGACAGCCGCAGGAAGGCCCGGCTGCAAGCCTGGCTCGACGGCGACCTCACGAACCGGTTTCGCGGCCGCATCGTCGCCATCACGGACAACGTGGCGCTGATCTGGGGACAGATCTCCGGGCAGGCCGTCCGGCGCGGTGAGCCTCTATCCGTCATCGACGCGCTGATCGCCGCCTCGGCGCTGGCCATCGACGCGGTCGTGGTCACGCGCGACGAGTCCGGAGCCCGGGCAGCAGGCGCTAGGACCGTCAACCCATGGGAACCCTGACGTTGCCCTCCGGGCCGGGCGGCGCAAGGCATTGCAGGCGACGGCCACAAGGCGTCCGGGATCACTCGTGGAGCGCGCGTGCCAGCGCCTGGCCCAGGCGCCTGGTCGCCTCGGCGATTTCCTCATCCGTGACGCAGGCGATCGAGAGCCGGAATGCCGCCCCGCGCGGGGGCGCCGCGAAGAACGCCCGCCCGGGCGACACTTTCACCCCGCCGCCCAACAAGCGCTGGTAGAGCGCCACCTCGCCGACGCGCCGGTCCGTCACCGTCAGCCACAGCGTGTAGCCACCGGTCACGTGAACACCTACAAGGGCCAGCCTGCAAGCTGGGAAGACACCCGGTGGACTGGTGTCCTGGAGAAACGGGACGGCCGATGGGTAATCGTCCAGCAGCACTTCTCGTTTGCCACGGAGGAGTAGACCGGGCGGGGCCGCGATGACCTGGACGGCTTCGGGCATGCGCGTCAGGGCGCGGGCGTCTTCGCCCATTCGGTAACCGGCTGCACCCATTCCGGCAGGGGGCGGTAGAGGAAGCCGTGCCTGAGTCCCGTACGAAGGACCAGCTCGCGGACCTTGAAGCCGGACCCGGCGGACGAGCTCGTCCAGCGTTCGCATGGTTCCGTGGTTTCGTCGCTGGCCTCGCGGATCGAGAGCACTCGCCCGACCGGCCCCTTGCCCTCCTGGGAAACGAGTCGCGGAACCTGCGCCGATAGGCACACTCCCAGCACGGCGAAGCGCACGTCCGGATTCTGGAGCCGGACAGCGGTCTGGAGCGCAATGCCTCCCCCCATGGACGCTCCGACCACAGTGATGCGAGAGGCAGGCACTCCCCGGCCAAGGAAACCGCGGACCTGGTCCACCGTTCGGTCGGCCCATTGTTCGACGGAAACCGCACGTGGCCTGATCTCCCCGGACACCACGAACCCGGCCCCACGAAGGGCCTCGAGAATGCTCTCCAGTTCGTACATGCCGAAGTCCGGGTGGCGAGGACGCGGGTCCTGCTGCTCCTGCACGATTCGACCGTGCAGGTAGATGACGTGCCACTGCGGCTGGCGAGCTTGGCCGGCGGCTGATCCTCCACAGCTTGCCGCCATCATGGCGAGTCCAAGAACTCCGCAGACGTTCTTCATCAAGAGCTCCTCCACGTCACTGTCGTCTCCATAGGAGGACGGGCCACAACAGGCGCGCGACGGCGCCAGGTTCAGGCAGGGCCGCCGACTTGCCGTTCATACACGAGCATGGCCGATCCGTCGAACAACGTGCCGGGCTCGCGTCCCACCAACTGAAAGCCACATCCCTGGTACATGCGCCGGGCCGGCTCAAAGAAGGGATGTTCGTCCGTTCGCACCTGCGCGCAGGAGAATTCGAGGCGTCGAAATAGACCCAGCACCTCCTCGATCTGGCATCGTCCGAATCCGCGCCCTTGATGCTCGGGAACCACGCAGTTGTGGCCGACTCTGCCGATGTCCGGCCATCCCCGTGGATCCCAAGAGGCGAAGCCAACCACCTCATCGCCGAGCAGGCTGAAGAACCCGGCACTGCCCACTGTCTCGGGCTCGGCGTGTACCGCTTCGTCATAGTCGGTCCACTCGCGCCGCAGGCCGGCCGCTTTCGCGGCGCATAGCTGCTGGAGCAACGGGACGTAGCAGCGGACCAGGAGATCTGCCAGTAGCCCTTGGGGCCGACTCTGAAACGACACGAATGCAAGAGAACTCTGCATGGTGCTGCCCTGCACGCGCCACGGCGCCGCCTCTGGCGCTCGATTCACGGTCAGCCGAAGAACGAGCGTACGGACTCGGGCCTGGTGACGCGCCTCATCTGTCGCACATGGTCAGAGCGGAGGCGGGCGGTCCCGCCCCGGCGTCCCCCATGAGGTCCTCCAGTTGGAGACGATGGCGCATGGGGTGGACCACCGCGTGCTCGAGGAGGGCCTCCACGGGATAGTAGTTCCCCCAGCGGGTGCGGTACTGGGGCTCGTAGAACGCATCCTCCGGCAGCGAGCGGAACGGCTGCTTCCAGCACCCGAGCAGGTGCTCGACGTAGTCGTCCGCCTCACGCTCCACATCGCTCACGGCGGGAATCGGTGCGCATCCGGGATCCGGGAGCTGGAGCTTCTCGCACGACCACACGATGTAGTCCCGTGCCCAGTGCAGCACGTGCACCAGGATGTCCTCGAGCGTCTTCCCGGGCTCGTACAACGTTCCCGCCAGCGAGGTGCGTCGCGCCTTGGCCACCTTCCACGTGTCGAGAAACCGCCGCAGCTCCCGTTCGTGCAGGATCACCGCCGCGCGCACCCCGCGGTACGCCCACGCGTGGAGGTCCATCGTCTCATCCATGGTCACCGCCTCCTCACCTCTCGGGATCGAGTTCCGGCACCACGACGCCCGTGGCGGGGCCGCCACGTAGATCCTGGTGCCGTCGGACACGACGTCGTGGGCCACGCCGCCCACGGGAACTCGCGTCCGTCCTCGCCGGCGCGCGCTCAGACAGGATCGGTCTCTGGCCCAGCCGTCGCACGCGGCGCGGGCTGGCCGCCGATCAACGACCAGTGGGTATGGGCGATCCACCACTGGCCGTCGGCCTTGGTGAAGACCTCAGTGCAGTTCCAGGCCTGGCGGTCGGCGGTTGAGCCGTCCGGACGCAAGCTGGTGGAGAAGAACCGGTAGAACAGCACCGCCGTGCCGCCGTGAACCTGGACGATGGGTTCGATGAACTCCATCACGTCGTACGAGGTCTGGCCGGCCTGCTTGGCCATTTCTTCCTTCAGCGAGGCCAGGCCTTCGACCCGGCGCGGCGTGCCCGAGTCGAAGTAGGTCACGGACGGGAGGCTGATCGCGCAGAAGGCAAGGGGGTCGCCCTTGCGGTAGCGTTCCATGCCGGCTGATTCCAGCTTCATCAGCTCGCCGAGGACTCCGGCGGGCTCTTGAGGCACGCGGACGACTGGGACCGGCACGTCGACTCGATCGGGGGCGTCGTGTCGGACGTAGGACC
This sequence comes from Acidobacteriota bacterium, assembly GCA_040752275.1. Classification (GTDB taxonomy): domain Bacteria; phylum Acidobacteriota; class Vicinamibacteria; order Vicinamibacterales; family JAKQTR01; genus JBFMFH01. The sequence goes on along the minus strand of JBFMFH010000080.1, from coordinate 4,986 downwards.
AGTGGGTGTGGATGATCTTCCACCGGCCGTCCTGACGGGCGTAGACCTCGGTGGTGTTCCAGGCCAGGTTCCACTCGACGCTGCCGTCCGGCTTCTTCGTGTAGCCCCGATAGGTGAAGGTCAGGATCGCGACGTCGCCGTAGACCGCGGCCTTCGGCTGCATGAAGTCGGAGCCGTCGTAGTGGATCTTGCCCTTGAGGCCCTCGAGGTACCGCGTGTACTCCTCGAGGCCGACGATCGGCCGCGTCAGGCCCGGGTCGACGTATGTCACCTCGGGCGCCGCGATCTCGGCCCAGCCCATTGGGTCGCCTCGCCGCCAGCGTTCCATAGCCCCGTCCTCGAGGCGCATCAGCTCCCGCTCGACGGCGGCCGGGTCGTTCATCACTTTCTCCCCCGATCTGCCACAGACCTCAGAAACTGCTCGACGCGTGCGAAGTAGACGCCGTCGTGGACGAGCGTTGCCAGATGCCCGGCTCCCGTCGGCAGCACGAGGACCTCGGTGCGCGGCAGCGCTGCCGACACCCGTTCCACATCGCGGAACCCACCATCGTCCTCGGCGGTCACGAGCAGCACCAGTCCCCGCCAGCCGCCGTGCGCCGAGGCGCCGTAGTCCTCTTCGCGGTTGAACTCGAAGAGCAGGTGCAGGGTGGCCATGATGCGCTTCTTGGTGAGCACAGTGCCCACCGTGTCCCGCAGCAGCGCGCGCGACATCGCCAGCCGGGCCGCTCCGGCCGGCGGCAGGTCGACCGCGGTCAAGCGCTGGAGCTTTCGCACCAGCAGCGCGCGCAGCAGCGGCTGGGGCAGGACGCGCAGGATCCAGAGGGCGACCAGCTTGTTGTTCTCACGCCTCGGCGCGACGGTCTGGCTCAACACCATTGCCTCGACGCGGGCGGGGCGCCGCATGAGGTTGGCCTGCGCCAGGATGCCAGCGACGGACTGGCCGAACGCCACCACCCGCGAGATTCGCTCCGAATCGAGGACGGCATCGACATCCCGGGCGAGGTCGTCCAGGCTCGAGGCCTCGCCAACGTCGATCACGACGACGCGGTACTCGCGCTCCAGCCGAAGCGCAGTGTCGTAGACCTGCCGGGGTGTCGCATGCGCGGCGGTGAGGATGAGGATGGCGTGCGGCCCGCGCCCGCCCGAGAGGTAGTCCACGCGGCGATCGCCGCGCGCGACATGACGCACCGGGTGGGCCGCCTCAAAGCTCGCCAGCCTCGCGCGCTCGGCCTCGGGAACATCCGCGAGAAGGTTGGTCGTGCCGCCGTTCATTGTCGGCGCCGCTCCTTGTCTTTCACTCAGCTCTCCCGCACCCGCCGAACCGTACCTCGATCCCCATCGACGAGGATGTCGTCCCCGTCGGCGAGGATCCGTGTCGCGTCCTGAACGGACATCACAGCGGGGATCCCGTACTCCCGGGCCACGATCGCCGCGTGTGAGGCGGCGCCACCGGTCTCAGTGACGACCGCCGCGGCCGTGGCGAAGAGCGGTGTCCAGGCGGGATTGGTGTACGAACAGACCAGGACCTCGGCCGGCCGCAGGAGTTCGAACTGGTGTTCACCGCGCACGATTCGCGCTCGGCCCCGTACTACCCCCGGACTGGTGGCAATACCCTTCAACGCTGCGCCCCTGACGCTCCCATCGGAACGCTCCGCCTGCCAACGCGTGTTGGCGAGCTGATACGTCGCACGCCGGCGTTGCACGAGCTCACGAACTTCCTCTACCTCGGGAGCTTCACCGAGAATCCAGTCCCGAGCCTCCTTGTGGGTGAGGTAGAAGACCTCGTCCGGGTCTCTCAGGACGCCTCGCTCCACCAGGCGGTGTCCCCACTCGGCTGCGATGTCCTGCAGGGCTGAAAGGGGGCGGGTCAGGTCGAAGTGGCTGTGCTCTCGAAACGCCGTCAGCGACCGGATCGCGTCGAGCAACCAGCGGAAGGGTGGAAGCAGACCGGGGATGAAGCGCAGGCGTCGCTCGACCAACGCGCGCGCGTTCCGGTAGTCCAAACTCGCCTGCTCGACTCCTCGGGGGGGCTCCTCGACGTCCATCATGCTGGCGAGAAGGCGCCACACCTGCATCGGTTCCCGGCGCCACGTCGGCGTCGACAGGTACCAGCAGGAACCATCCCGGTGTCCATAGGTCTCCATGAACCCGTTGAACGCCTGAAGGAACTCCCGGCCGTCGGTTGTCTGTTCGAGGAGGCCGGGAGCGAGGCCACGTACCGCGCTCCTGACAACCGGTGCGCGTGTCGCCCGGCGCGACAGTTCCCAGAGCGCGGCATTGGCGTCGAGAGTGGGGTGTCGCAGGCCGCCCAACAGTTGTGCCAGCACGCGTGCGCTGTTGCGCGAGCCAACGGCAAGGGTGACGAGCGTTCTCAGCCAGATCTCGGTTCGATAGGCGCTCGCGACGTACATCCGCTTTCTCAGCGGTTCCTCCCAGGTCGCCAGAATGTGATCCGCGCGTTGGAACAGGGCCGTGTCTGAGAGCCCGGCCAGGTCCACGGGATTGGACATGGCGCGGAGGGCAGGACGCGGGCCCTGCTCCCACCACGACAGCCAGTCCTCCCTCAAGAGCCGCATCTGGTGCCAGGAGGCGAACAGGACTCGCCACGTCAGGCGGTGGCGGGGAAACCGGTAGGCCTGGTGCCAGACTTGTCTCTGGAACGCGGCCTCGTCTTCGGTCGTGACGATCCCACCGATGCGTCGCAGGCCGTCGATGGCCGCTCCCACGCAGCGCGTGTAGGTGATGTTGTCCAGCGGCCGCGGGGCGATCACGTACCGATCCGACACCAGGGGTTTCATCGTCCGGTCGGTGATGGTCGGTCTCCCTGGCGGCTCGAGCGGTTCGGCGATCGCGCGGCCCAGCGTGGTGATGGGACGAGCTTGCAGCAGGAAGACCGTCTCCCCCGATAGAGCGAACTCGATGTCCTGTGGGCAGCCGAAATGCCGTTCGACCTCGAGGGACAGGCGGCACAGCTTCGCCATCTGTCCGGCCGGGAGCAGCTCGACCATTCCCTCTTGATCGACAAGCTCCAATCTCGCCCGGTCCACGCGGTAGACGGCGTCTCTCGTCCTTCCGGAGACCAGGTCTTCGCCGAGACCCGACACAGCCTCGATCACGATGCGGTCGGAGCGCTGAGCCACCGGGTCGACGGTGAACAGGACACCCGAAGCGTCTGCCGGAACCATCGTCTGGACCACGACCGCCATGCCACCGGCATCGTGATCGATGGATCGCCGGTGCCGGTACTCGAGCGCGCGCCGGCTCCACAAGGAGGCCCAGCACGCTCCGATCGCCCGCTGCACCTCCGCCTCGCCGCGAACATCCAGAAACGTGTCGTACTGACCGGCGAACGACGCCTCGGCCAGGTCCTCGGCAATCGCAGAGGAGCGCACGGCAACCGCCTCTGCCTCCAGGCAGCGAAGGGCATCCGACAGCGCCGCGGTCAACGCCCCCTCCATCGGATGGGCCGACATGAGTGCGAGCGCCATCCGTTCGGCGCCACCCCAGTCTCTTTGTTCGATGAGGGGACGCAGAGCGTTCGTCAGACCGCAGCGTTCAGCATGTTCAGCGCAAGCGGAGGCGGCCACGGCGAAGCCGGGCGGCACGGGCAGACCCAGCCTGGTCAGCGCTCCCAGGTTGGCACCCTTGCTTCCGAACGATGCCGCGTCGGCACGGTCAAGCTCTGCGAGCCTGCAGATCGCCACCGCGCACTCCATCGACAATGAGAAGCCAGGCCGATCGAAGCATGGCCTCGGCTGGCCGCACTCCGGAGACCACCGCCAGCACCGCGCCGTTGTAGAGGGACATGAGGTGAAACGCGATCTCTCTGGCCGAGAGGTCCTGGCGTATCTCGCCGCCTCCCTGCGCCTTCGCCACGAGGTTGCACACCATCTCGAAGACGCGCTGGCGAGCCGATGTCGGGCCGGTGAAATAGTCCGGATCGCGCAGGCTGTGAAGGTAGACGATCTTCAGGTCGTCGCGGCATCGGTCGGCTTCGCGTGCCATGGCGTGGAGCATCTCGCGAATCCGTTCGAGGGGGGAGGCTCCCGGCGCCGCCTCGGCCAGCAGCTCTTCCATGCGCTCCTGAAGGCGTTGCCCGTAGTAGCGAAGCACACCCTCTTTGGTGCCGAAATGGTTGAAGTAGGTGGCGCGGCTGAACCCGGCGCGCTCGGCGATTTCATCGACCGATGTCCGCTCCACGCCCTTCTGCCGGAAGAGTGCCATCGCGGCCTCAAAGAAGGCCCGCTTGACCTCGGCGTTCTTTCTCTCGCGAAGTCCTCGCTCGGGCACCATCAGTCGACTTCCGTAGAATACACAGACCGTCGTCTAATAATAGATGTGAATCTTGTTTTGTCAAGTCGGATGTGTATCCGAAGGGGCGATTTGCGGCTCTCTCTCCCCAGGTCAGGTCCCACCGGCCCTCCCGGCTGGTCGATCGCAGCAGCCTTGCGAGTGGAGCGGGGACCCTGGGCCGGGCCCAGTGATCACGCTGGATCGGGCGGGCCGCTTCGTCGAGGACGGCGCCACGATCGACGTCGCACCAGCGTGGCGCCGGATGGCGGACGACAGACGCTACAGCGCGTGGCCGCCGGCGACTTGAATGACCTGACCGGTGATCCAGCGGGCCTGCGCCGAGGCCAGGAAGACAATGGCGTCCGCGATGTCGTCGGGCGTGCCCAGCCGACCCAGGGGAACATCCGGCAGCACCCGGCGTTCGAGGTCGGCGTCGATATAGCCGGTCTGCACCGGACCGGGCGCGATCGCGTTCACCGTGATCCCGTACGGCCCGGCTTCGATGGCGAGGCTGCGCGTCAGCGCCTCGAGCGCAGCCTTGCTCGCACCGTAGCCGATCTGAGTTGCGAAGGCGCGCGCGGCGTCGGTGCTCACGTTGATGATCCGGCCGTCGGTCCCGTCTCGCTGCCTGAATCGACGGACGAACTCCGCCATCAGCATGGCGGCGGCCTGTGCGTTTACCGCGAAGTGCCG
>JBFMFH010000079.1:0-20949 GCA_040752275.1 Acidobacteriota bacterium | reverse complement strand
GTGGATGAGCCGGAAGAGCGTCAGCAGGTGGGCCCACGCCCCGTAGCGCGCGTCCATGGTGTCGGAATAGCGCGACTGATCCTCGCGGAGACGGCTGAAGAGGCCGGAGAGGGAGTAGTTGCCCTGATAGACGTCGCCGGCCGGCATCAGGCCTCGATCCTCGGCGTACAGGATGAACACCAGCCGCATCAGCGTGGTGAGCAGGCCGCCGTACACCTCGTGCGGACTTTCGCGGAGGAGTTCGCGCAGCAGGTCTCCCTTGCTGGCATCGTCAGCCCGCTGGAACCCGCGCAGCAGTTCCCAGAGCGCCTCGAGCACCTGACCGGCGAGCGCAGTCGAGACCTCGTTCTGATACCGCCGGCTCTCGCGCAGCAGAGCGAGCAGGCGCTGGTCATCGGGGAGAACATCCGTCACCCGCTGCACGCCGAGCAGCGCCCAAAGGGCGCTCACCATCGGACGGCCCTGCGTGGCGGCAAGGTGCGCAAGTAAGAACGTCAGGTGGCCCGACGATTCGCCGCGCGGCGCGTAGACGAGGCGGACGGAGGTGCCGTTGAAGAGGAGGCCGACCGGCACGCCCGTCTCGCGCAGGAGCCGTTCGAGGCGCGAGTGCGGACTCGCGCGCCAACCCTCCTGCTCGGCCCGCGGACGATCGAGGTCGGCTCCGTCGGGCACGCAGACGATGAGCGCCAGCCAGTCATTCCCGCGGGCGGCCGATGGCAAGGTGGATCCGTCGCTCTGCGCGTCCGATTCGCCGGGCGCGTCGGGATTCGGCAGCGCGAACGTCGGCGACAGATGATCGTTGTACTCCGGGAGGGCAACGGTGAGCGCCTCGGGGAGTTCAGGTCCACCCGGAGAGCCGGCGAGCAGGGACTCCGGCCAGTCGAGAAGGTCGCGGGTCAGCTCGGCGAACGAGAGTGAGACGGGATCGCGGTCCGCGATGAGTTCGCGCAGGCGAAGCTGGCGTTCGGTCCCCTCCTGGCGATCGACAAAGACGTTCTGCTTCACCAGAACGCTGGCCGACACGACCAGGCCGACGGGCTGGATCTGACCCAGCCATTCCTGGTGCGCGGCGAGTTCGGGTGAGAGCCTGGCCATTATCCGGTCACCGGCCAGAGGTACACGAGCCCGACGGGCTCGAAGCGCGTGGCCCGGACGATGTAGCTGTGGCGGATGCGGTTGGGCTCGGCGTCGATCTCGCGCTCGAGTTCGTCGAGACGCCGGTTCCAGTGGCGGCGGTCGGCCTCGATCTGTTTCAGCTCGGCCGCGTCGAAGGGCAGCATCGCCTGCGGCTTCTCGCGTTCGGCGACGCTGGCCTGGATGCGCGTGCGCTGAGCTTCGAGGATGGCGCGCATGTCGGCCGCCTCCTTGTCGCCCCGGTCGGTGAGCTGCTGTTCGGCCTCCGCCCTGAGCTCGTCGGCTTGTGCCTGGAGGTGCGGGCGAAGCTCGTCGAGATCGCGCCTGGCGCCGGCGGCGAGGCGCATCCGAACGGTTGACGGCACTTCGCGCGGCTGCGCGGCTCCGAGGGTGGTCTCGAGGAGCGCCAGCGTCTTGTCGAGCGTGCGCTCGGCGTAGGGCCTGAGCGGCTGCTGGCGGACATCCACGTCGGTCCACCTGGCGGCAACGGCGAGGATCTCATCGTGCAGGCGCGCCGCGCGATCGCCGTAGAGCGACAGACGGCCAAGCAGGATGACCCGCGGCTCGGGATCGGAGCTGACGCCGATGCAGGCGCGGGCAAGGTCGTTGTGGACGAATCCCTGCGACCGGAACCGGCCGAGCAGGCGCTGCACGAACCGGTGCTCGAGGTGCAGGTGGACCGCGGGCGCGTCGAGCGTGCCCTGGTCCTCGAAGACGACCGGGCGGACCGGCTGCTGGCGGCGCCAGTCCCAGACCGGCTGGCCGCGCTTCTGGGGCGCGCGCAGCGTGTCGAGCGTGTGAAGCCACGAGGGATCCGTCTGGCCGAGGCGCTCGAGATCGGGGAGCGTAAGGCTGCCGGGGGCGGCGGCCGGTGCGAGCGCGCGTTCGCCCAGCACTTCGAGGCCGCAGGAGATGGTGCCTTGAAGGTCGTGCGCCTCGAGGCGGAGCCACTCGCGCGATTTGCCCAGCAGCGACTGCAGCACGTCGATGTCGCGCTTCAGGTCCTGTTCGCGGCGCCGGCCGGCTTCGAGCTCGAGCTGGACGGCCTTCTGCCGCTCAGGGTCCACCTGCTCGCTTTCGATCGCATTCGCGAGCGCGTCGACGTCGCGGCGGGCGAACCCGCGGGCGAGGCGATCCTCGAGTTGGCGCTCGAGCACGGGAGCCAGGCTGCCCAGTTCCTTCCTGATGGTCTTCGTCTTCTCGACCAGCGCCTTCAGGACGCGGTCCTCCGGACGCTGGGCGTAGACGAAGTAGTGGCAGCGGACCTCCTTCGCCGGCTGAAGCTTGCGGTCGATGCGGCCGTTCCGCTGCTCGAGGCGGCTGGGGTTCCAGGGCACGTCGAAATGAAACAGGTCGGCGCAGTGGTTCTGCAGGTTGACGCCTTCACGGGCGGCCTCGGTGGCGATGAGGACGCGCAGCGGGTGGCGGGCCGGGTCGGCGTTGAACGCGCGCTTCACCTCTTCGCGAGCGTCGTCGGTCATGCCGCCGTGGAAGGAGGCAATCATCGGGTCCGCCTCGCGGCCGGGCGTCAGCGCGGCGCGCAACTGCCTCTCGAGGTAGCGCTTGGTGTCGGCATACTCCGTGAAGATCAGCACGCGGCGGTCGTGGGCCTTCACCCAGTCCACCAGGTGCTTCACGCGCGCGTCGGGCAGACCACGGGCGGATTCGGCTGACTCGGTCATGCGGGCGAGAATCGCGCGCTCGCGGCTGTAGGCGTCGGCCGGCTCGGCGTGGTCGATCGAACTCGCCGTTGCCACGGCCATGGCGGAATCGCTCTCCTCGCCGACGGTCTCCTCATCCTGTTCCGCGCGGTCGTCGTCTGCGTCCGGGGCGTCGACCAGGAGGCGGAGTGTGGCCCTGGAAACGGGGGCGGCGGCGGGAGCGGTGGTGTGCGCCGCGTTCGCGCCCGCCTGCGCTGTCAGCTTCTCGACCTGCGCCTCAAAGGCCTTCCGGTGGACACGAAGCGTCGACGCGAACGCCTCGATCGACGACAGCAGCCGCTTCTGGAGTCCGCAGATGACCAGCGCGGCCGTCGTCTGCACCGACTTCGGCGCGGCCTTCAGCCGGTCGTCGCGAGCTACTCTGTATTCGTCGAGCAGCTGCGGCAGCAGCAGTTCCGGGCTGTCTGGCGCGAGCCCGTCGATGGCCACTTCGACGATGTGGCGGATGGGAAAGCCGCCCTGGAGTCGCCGCAGGTCGCCTTTCAGGCGGCGGACCATGATCGGCTCCAGCTCTTTCGCGCTCTCCACCGGAATCCCGCGCGTAAAGCGCTGCGGGTCGAGGATGTGCAGCAGCGCGGCGAAGCTGTTCGAGTGGCCGTTGTGCGGCGTGGCCGAGAGGAACAGCCGGTGCTCGAAGCGGGGGGCCAGCTCGCGGATTGCGTGGGTGAACTCCGAATCGATGGCGTAGCGCGCCCCGCTCGCCGGCGCCGCGTTGTGCGCCTCGTCGAGGATGAGCAGGCTGCCCGGGCCGAACGGGCCCAGCCAGTCGCGCAGCTCCTTGGCGTAGTTCTCGTCGGCCAGCAGCCGGTGCGAGATCACGAACCGCGAGTGCGTCGTCCAGGGGTTCGTCTGGAAGCCTCGTTCCTGGCGCATGCGGCGCACGTACTCCCGATCCAGTACCACGAAGGTCAGGCCGAAGCGCGAATCCAGCTCTTCCTTCCACTGCAGGACCACCGACGGCGGCGCCGAGACGACGATGCGGCGAACGCGCTGGCGCATCAGCAGTTCGCGGACGATGAGGCCCGCTTCGATCGTCTTGCCCAGGCCCACATCGTCTGCGATGAAGAGGTTGACGCGCGGGAGGAGCAGGGCTTTGCGGAGCGGCTCGAGCTGGTAGGCGTCGATGCGGATGCCCGCGCGGTAGGGGGCCTGGAAAAGCTTCGGGTCGGTCGAGGTGACCGCGTTCCAGCGGAGCGTGCGGTAGTAGGCCGCGAACCACTTCGGCGGGTCGAACTCGCCTTTGGCGAGCTTCGACCAGTCCGCCTCGTTCATCCGCCGCGCGTCGACTTCCTTCTCCCAGAGGACTTCCAGTTCCTCGCCCTCCGCATCGTCTTCGAGGCAGGCCAGGCGGACGAGCGTCTGGTCGCCCGGTGCAGGCGCTGGAACCACGTCGCCGACCAGGTATCGCCGTGAGCGGACGCGAACGATTTCGCCGGTGGACGGGAGGAGGTCGTTTGGTGGCACGGACGCCCGGATGATGCGGGGCGGGCGCGGGTGGTGTCAAGGGGGAGTGTGCGCTTGTGGAAGCTGGCGGCTGTGGGGAAGGGTATCGGGAGCGGCAGTTGCAGAAAGCGCTGCCACACGACACGTGTTGCGGGTGCAGATTCTGCGTACGCGGCTACGCGCGATACCCAATCCTGGGACGCGGCCTTTCAGGCGCCTGGAGAAGCTGGCGAACCGCGCGAACAAGCAACTTGAGCCCTTCATCGTGGCCAGCAACCCGGCGCTCAAGCTCCGCTAGTTTCTCCGCCAGCGGGGCTTCGCTGACGATGAGACTACGCATACGCACGAACGCCCGCACCACGAACACACTCATCTGCACCGCTCGCGGGCTCTTCAGCAGGTTGGCCGCCATCAAGGCTCCATGTTCCGTGAAGACGAGGGGCGGGTACCTGAAGTGCGAGGCTGGTTCTAAGATCACAGATTGTGATCTTAGACGCCGCAGCTCCAGAGCCTCTCGGCTGGTGAGTCGGAAGGCGAAGTCTGTCGGAAACCGGTCTGGGTTCCTCTTGACCGCCTGATTGAGCACGCGTGTATCGACCCCGTAGACTCGCGCGAGATCCGGTGACGGGATAACCCGCTGCCCTCGCAATGTGACGATCAGCGGCTCAATGGGTATCGGAACATTCCTAGCCATTGTGAGTCCTTTCGCCGGCCCGCTTCTGTGACCCCACGGTGCCGACACACGCTTCGCCCAAGCAAGTCTGGGACCACGTCCCGAGACAAGGCGGCGGAAATGGTTCAGCTTGCCTTGCGGAACTGGGCGTAGCGTTCTTCCAGGAACTCCCGTTTGGGCTTCAGGCGAGGCGAGCGCGGTGTCCACAGGCTCCGGTGGTGAAAGCCTTGGAGGCCGTGGCGAAGCATCGGTCCGTCGGTCTCCTCGAGCACGTCGAAGCGGATCTCGACCTCGTAGTCTGGACTGATCCCCAGGATGTCGGCATCGAAGGCCGCATGGTGCAGCTTGCAGAGCGCCAGGCCATTCGGCACGACAGGGGCGCCGAGCGGGTGCCCGTCCGGCAGGATGTGGGCGGCCTCCAGCAGTTCCGCATGGCGAAGACGGCACACGGCGCAGTGCGTCCGATAGGCCGAGAGAACGCGCTGCCGGAATCCCTCCTGGTGAAGTCGATACTGTGTCTGCCGCGTGATGTAGCGCCGACGGCCGTCGGCTTCGGCATCGTCCGGTTCGACGCCGAACACAGCCAGCCGCCGGTCGTCGACCGACACCGTGAACGTAAGGTCCGCAGGCGAATCCCCAACGATGTAGACCGGCCACACGACGCAGTATCGGCCGGAGACCACGCCGTGGCAGTAGATGAGGGGGACCTGGCGACGCCACGCAAGCCGCAGGCCTGCATTGTCGCGGTGCGCCGGGTCGGTGCCGCGATAGCAGTACCTCAGAAGGCCGTCGCTGCCGACGGCGTCCGGGTATGGCGGTTCTTTCCCCTCTTCAACGGGCACCGTCGTGATGCTGAGCGGCATCTCGGGCAGCACCGCCGGCTTGAAGATACCCTGGGGGCCGAGGATCGGGACTCGCCTGCCGTCGAACGTGAATCCCTGCTTCAGCAGCCCGTGAAGCAGGACGTCAGTGCCAGCCCGACGCGTCTCGGCGTCGAGGAAGCCGAACGCTGCCGTCCGAACCGCGGCGTCAATGTCGTGGAGCACGAAATCACTCATCCCAGGTAGACATGCTCGTTGTGCCACCTGAGGAACTCGGCCGAGGGTCGGGCCACCTCAGACTGCGGCGGATGAGCGATCGGCCCGGTGAGTGGATAGTAGGAATGTCCATTCTCATATTCCTCACGAAGGCGGCGGCTCACTTCGAGGTGCAGCGTCGGGGTCACAGTGACGTAGCCCTTGTCGAACAGGCGATGGAGGTCGGAGCGAAGCAGGAGACCGTTGCGGACATCGTGGGGGCCCTCTTCGGCGTACGGCCGAATGTGCGCGGCTTCCAACACTGGCAACGAGTGCTCTCCAGTGACCGCGCAGGCCCGGCCGTAGGCTTCCGTTACGGCAACACGGAACGTGCCCTGCCCGAGCCGGGGCCTGTAGAGGGTCGGCGGGCCATAACGCTCCCCGCGGTCGAAGATGCTCGAAACCGGATAGCCCGTTGCCGGAGTGCGGAGATCTGATGTGCGCTGCTGGCACTCCTCCCACACGCGCAGCCCTTCGCCGCGGGTCAGGTCGTATCTTGTGTACCTGAGATTCTGGCGGGCCCAATCTGTGGGCTGCGCAATCCACATGTCGCGTGGGAAGAACACCGCGTCGGTCAGGAGAATGCAGCCGATCTGAGTGAGGCCTCCGCGGCCTCGGAGATGGTCCTGTGTTCGGAGACGGTCCAGCCGCCCTTTGAGGTCGGCGAACGTCGCCGCGCCGTTCCCCTCGCCGAAACATTCCCAGGCCAGCCATTCGGGGAGCCTCGCGAAGGCGGAGACGTAGCCGAAGCCGCCTATGGCGTTTCGCGGAGACTTCAGCTTGAAGAAGAACGGCGCGCCTGGCGTTCCGTGGAACGCGTAATAGTCTGACGGAGACCAGAAGTTGACCTCGTCCCACTGCGGACGCTGAGCGAGGTGGTCGAACCAGTGGCTGTGCGTGACGGCGATCCAGCCTTCCATGGCGAAGCCCCGGGAGCGACACGGAAGACTATACCCCCAACGGGACCAGCACAGCCCAACGCTTCCACTGGGAGCACTCGCCCCGCGCAGCTCGGGACTCGCTCCACGGCGGAGTCGGCTCCAGAGCTGGGCGAGCAACCCGTTTGGGCGCTCGTCCTGAGCCAGGCCGTAGGAACCGTCGGTGCCTATGCTGTCCGGCGGACTGATACCAGGTCGTCGGCACGAGCCGGCCGGACGTCTCTTGCAGAAGCTGTCACGAGGGCTTTGGTCTTTCCTGACGCGGTGATGAACTCGAGCTCCAGGTGTTGGTCGTCGTGGACCTCGACCACGGTAGCCAGGTCCCCACGGCGAAGACCGTCGGAAGGGAGATCCCGATCGAGCACGACGACGTCCAGGAGACGAAACGTCACGGGGCACCTCCCGGGTAAGCGGTCACAAGCCGGGGAAAGTCTTCACCCTTGCGCACCAACCATACAGACACCACGACGCTCGATTGACCGTTTGGCCCTTTCAGAGTAGCGCGGATTGCATATTTCTGGCCATACGCCGTTGGGCCGCCGAGCGCGTGCGCTTCGCAGTCTCGCGCCAGGTCTCTCAGGTCGGCTTGCAGTTCGTGCCATTGGTCCACTCGATAGCCCAAACTCGCAAAGAACCTCGCCTTGAACCGCCCCGTTGGATGGTGAACGGAGAGCAAGTATCCGTACAGCTTCTTCGGGTCCACGACCGGCGCGCCACGCACTGGGATGTCGCATCATGCCTCAGTCTGGGATTCGTGCGCTGCCACTTCGGAGACGGTCGTGCCCGCACCAGAACACATCCTTGCCGGACTTCACGCCATCGCCAACGATGTACTCCCGATTGCCATCGTCTGGCACCTGCTCGCATCTACAACCATCGCCGGCGTCGCGCTTGGCTGGCGGCCCACCCGTCGCGTCGTCGGCATGCTTCTGGCTCTGCCTGCCGCGTCGGTGGCCGTGATGGCCTGGACGTACGGCAACCCGTTCAACGGCGCGGTGTTCACGGCACTGGCCGCGACGCTCGGCTTCCTCGGCCTTCGGTTGCCCGCGCGCCCGCTGGGGCGAGCACCGGCCTGGGCGATCGCGCTCGGCGGCCTGATGGTCGTGTTCGGACTCGTCTATCCTCACTTCGTCGAGGTGGAGTCCTGGTTGACGTATCTCTACGCGGCGCCGACAGGTCTTGTCCCCTGTCCGACGCTGGCGGTCATGATCGGGATCGCTCTCGCCGCCGACGGCTTGGGCGACCGCGGCTGGTCGCTCGTGCTCGCGGGGGCCGGCCTCTTCTATGGAGTCTTCGGCATCGCACGCCTGGGTGTGACCCTCGATGTGGGTCTCATCGCCGGGGCCTCGGGGCTGCTGGCAAGAGCGATGATGCTGGACGCACGTCGCTGACGCTGCTGGTTGGCGACGGCCTGCCGATCAACTGGTCTTTGCGCCCAATCTTGCTTCGGGCAGACCCGGATGCGGAAAGTGCGTACCCGGTCGGCCTCGCAGTTGGCAGAACTTGCCACCACGATCTGCCATCAGGCCATCGGGAGTCCTCAGACGGGCGGAATCGGCCCAGGTCGTCTGGTCGCCCCTCCGGCCCGATTCGTGCAGACGGTGTGGGCGAGAGGGAGCTTCGGGGGCGCACGAGAGGCGTCCGGCTCCGGCTCAGTCTCTCCAGGGCACATGAGATTCGAACTTGTCGGCGCGATCGAAGACGCCGAGACCATTGCGGTCGGGCCGAGTCTGAAGGTACGGGCCTTCCTGAAGAGGGCCTACGGTCCAGGACGTTGGCGCAAGCGCAAAGGGCGTGCGACCGTGCGCCTTCCTAATGGCAATCTCTGGCGGGTGGAGCTACATTGGTACGAAGCGCACGGAATCGGGAGACGCGATCTCAAGATCAAGAAGTTCGTGGATGCACCATGAGGCGGTTGACGAAGGAATTCGCGCTGTGTCTGGAGAATGCCGGCAACGAGGCATCCCTCGTGCTTGGCAAGGTCTACCGCATCATCCCGGACGCCCGTGCAGCGAGGGAGGGTCTCGTCCGTATCATCGACGAGAGCGGTGAAGACTACCTCTTCGAACGGTCGAAGTTCGCTTTTGTCGAATTCCCGGAACCAGTTCGCCGCAAGATCCTCGCGATTCAGCGAGTCGTGTGAGTCCGCACCGCGGGTAGCGCGGCCGGCTTCTTCTTCTGCGTCTTCGGCATCCCACGCCTTGGTGTGACCCTCGGGGTGGGGCTCATCGCCGGTGCATCGGGGCTGCTGGCAGGAGCGTTGACGCTGGATGGGCGTCGTTGACACAGGCCCGTTGGTGGCGCCAGCGCGTCCACCGCGAGAGTGCCCTCGCAAAGGGAAACACGATGAGCCACGGTCCTTGGGATCTATCCGGCTGCGTTGAGCGGCTGATGGCCTTTCGGCGCGCGCGCGACTGGGAGCAGTTCCACCGGCCCAAGGAACTCGCGGCTGCCCTCGCCATCGAGGCAGCCGAACTCCAGGAGCTGTTCCTCTGGAAGCCGGATGAGTCGGCGACGCAGGTGCGGGCGGATCAGGAACGCTTCGGGAGGGTCGAGGAGGAACTGGCCGACGTCGCCATCTTCGCCGTCATGCTCGCCCACGACCTCGGCGTCGATCTCTCCGCGGCGATCGAGCGCAAGATCGACCGGAATGAGCAGCGCTACCCGGTCGACGAGCATCGCAGCGTCGCGCGTAAGGCGGGGAGCTGACACAGGCAATCTCCCCCGGGGCGCCGCAGCAATCAGGTAATGTTCTCGTAAATAGGTAATAATTCAGGCAACATCACCTTTGTTGTTGCTTCGCGCGCTGGTTCAGGAAAGGACGCTGGCATGACGCTCGACCGGTTCAGACTCGACGCTGACGCCGGCAGGCTGGACGTCCCGGTCTCGGTTGCCTGGCTGCTGGCGGAACTCGGGGAGTTCCGCGGGCGCCAGACGCTCTACACTCGCCAGTCCGCCCAGCGGCTCAAGGCTTTGCGCGAGCACGCGGTCATCGAAAGCGCGATCTCGTCGACTCGCATCGAAGGCGTGACCGTCGCCCCCGACCGCCACGCGGCGGTCCTTCGAAGCCGGGCTCGCTTGCGAGACCGCGACGAGGCTGAAGTCAGAGGTTACCGCGACGCAGTCAGCCTGGTTCACGAGCGCCACGCACAGTTGGGTCTGTCCGAAGAAACCATCCTGAGGCTGCACCGCCTCTGTCGGCCAGGGTCGGGTGACACCGGTTCGTACAAGAGAGTCGAGAGTGACATCATGGAGCGGCTGGCTACGGGGGAAACCCGCGTCCGGTTCCGCACAGTCAGCGCCAGAAGGACACCTGGCGCCATGAAGGGGCTCATCGCGGCCGCTCGTCGCCTGGAGGACGGGCACTGGGTTCCGCCGCTGCTGTGCGCGGCCGCCTTCAACCTCGATTTCCTCCGCATTCACCCGTTCCGAGACGGGAACGGGCGAGTCTCTCGCCTGCTCCTGCTCCTCCAGACGTATCGGGCCGGGTTCGATGTGGGGCGATATGTCAGTCTCGAACGGGTCATCGAAGAGCACAAGGATCGCTACTACGAGACCCTCGAGATCTCCTCCACAGGCTGGCACGACCACCGCCACGATCCCTGGCCGTACATCAACTACCTGCTCTACGTGCTCCGGACGGCGTATGCCGAATTCGAGCGGCGCGCGGGTCAGGCTGCGGAACCGAAGGGAACGAAGACGGCGGCAGTACTGGACGCCATCGGCAGGGCTCCCGGAACGTTCAGTGTGTCAGAGCTCGCTCGCACGTGCCCGGCCGTCAGCCTCGACATGATCCGGCGCGTACTCAAGGACCAGCAACGTGAGGGACAGGTCTTGTGCCTCGGCCGCGGGCCCGGGGCCAGATGGCGCAGGGTCGGATCGTGACCCTGGCTCCACGGCGGCGATGAGTCGAGCGCTTCCGCCGCCCCGCCCATCAAACCCAGGTTGCATGTCTCGGCCGCGGGCCCAGGCCCAGGTCGCGCGTAAGGCAGGCGGCGGAAAGATCAGGCACGACTGAGATCGCTGCCGCGGAAACCGGCGAACGCCCTCACGATAGACACCATCTCGCCGAGGGGACACATGGTGATGCGCTCGTCGGCCGGCCAGGACTTCGTTCCCGGGTGAACCACCCAGAGGTGGTCGAGCCGAAGGTCGCTGATGGCGATGTGCATGGAACGGGTGGTTCGGGGCGCGTCCGTGTACTTGAACTCGAATCCGTAGCGTTTTCCGCCAATCCGAGCGAACAGGTCCAGCTCAGCGCCAGCGTGCGTGGCCCAGTAATAGGCGTCCTCGGTGTCCAGAAGGACCAGGATCTGCTCCAGCGCGAATCCCTCCCAGGAAGCCCCGAGCTTGGGGTGACCAAGCAGCGCATGCAGGCTGTCGACCTGAAGCAGGGCGTGGAGCACGCCACTGTCGCGCAGGTAGGTCTTCGGCGCCTTGACCTGGCGCTTGGCGAGGTTCTCGAACCACGGCGGGAGCACACGAAGCATGTAGGCGCCCGACAGGATGTCGAGGTAGCGCCGCGCGGTGCTCTCGGCCGATCCGAGCGAGCGGGCGAACTCGGCCGCGTTCCAGACCTGCCCGTGATAATGGGCGGTCATCGTCCAGAAGCGGCGCAGCGTCTCGGCAGGAACCGTGATGCCGAGTTGAGGGATGTCGCGCTCGAGGAACGTGCGGACGAACCCCGCGCGCCATGCGAGGCTCGCCTCGTCATCAGCGGCGAGAAACGCCCGCGGAAACCCGCCTCGAACCCACAGTCGCGACAGTTCCCCCTCCCCCACTTCTCCCAGGCCGAATCCACCCATGTCGATGAACCCGACGCGCCCGGCGAGGGTCTCCGTGACGCCCTTGATGAGAGACGGGGAGACTGAGCCGAGGACGAGGAACCGCACCTCGGAATCCGGCCGGTCAACCAGCACCCTCAGAACCTCGAACAAGCCGGGCTGGCGCTGTAGCTCGTCGATGACGACCAGGCCCTTGAGGGGACCGAGCGCCTGGATCGGGTTGGCAAGCCGGGCTCGATCGGCCGGGTCCTCGAGGTCGAAGTAGGTGGTCGGCTCGTGCGCGGCCACTATCCTCGCCAGCGTCGTCTTCCCGCACTGGCGAGGACCGAGCAGTGCAGCCACCGGATGGACCTGGAACGTCCGGCGGATGCGGTCGATGTAGAGCGGCCGTTCGACCATTCAACGGCAATTATTATTGAAAATCGTCTATGCAAGCAAGGATTTTCAATCCATGCTACTCTCCAAGGGTTGCCATGTGGCGCCAGCATCGTTCAAAGGCCCCCGGCCGCGGGAGACAGCGTCCTCCTACCGCCCGATCCAGTAGGTGAGCTTCACCTGGAAGATGTTCACGGGCCGCTGGCCGAAGATGGCATTCCGCGCCCGATCGTAGCCAAGGGTGCCGGCGCGATCGTAACTGGACCGGTGCTGGGTCCAGACGAAGAAGAGCGTCGATCCGGGCCGGTATTCCCAGCGCAGGACGGCGGTGCCCCGCAGCGCCCCGGTGGTGAAGTCCGGGTCAACGAACGAGAAGGGGGCGGCGGGTCCCGCGCCGTCCGGATCCACCACGTAGCTGTCGTCCCCCTTCCTGTACTCGATGGTCCCGATGTCCACCCCGTAGATCAGCTTCTCGAGGGTCCGGGGCGCCGCGAATTCCCGGAAGGAGGAGTAGTCCCCGCTGGCAACGAAGGGCTGGGCGAAGAGCTGGAGGGTCAGGTTTGGGGTGAAGGTCCAGTTGAGGCGGGTGCTGACGGAGATCGTTCGGGTCCGGATGGCCCCGAAGACGTATCGGCTTCCGAAGAAGTCCGCGGCCGTGGGATCCTCCACCGACGTCACATACTGAGCCTCGTTCTCGTTGTAGGCGAACGTGGGCGAGAGCTGGACGAAGATGTTGGAGGCGGGCTTCAGCGCCACGCCTGGGGCGAAGGTGAAGGATCGGGTATCGGCACCGATCCCCCGGGAGCCCCGAATCTGGACGTCGAAGACCACCGGGGCCCGGGCGTCGGTGGATACCTGGAAGTGCCCGAAGTCATAACCGGTGCGCTTCACCACGGGGCCGCCCCGCGTGAGGCGATCGTCGAGGGCTGGCTCCTCGTGGATCCAGAACGTCCGGAGGTTCCAGTAGTTCAGGAACTCCATCCCGTAGTAGGCCTGAATGGAAGCCCGGGTGAGGTCCCCATCGTAGTTGCGTTCCGCCGCCCCGCCGATGCTGGCGAAGATGCTCCGGTACGCGCTCGTGGGCGTGGTGAAGCTCCCCCCCACGTTGCCGTTCACCCACAGGTAGTCCACCCTGTCCAGGAAGGCCAGATCGTTGTTCTCGAAACCTGGGCTCCGCGTGTTGGCCATGAGCTCCCACCGGAGGATGCCGCCGCTGTCCTTTCCCACCCGGGTGAAGAAGCCATAGCCCTGCAGAGCCGTGGCATCGGGGTCGTAGCCGCTCTCGAAGACTCCGTCTCGCGCAGCTTCCCGGTCAGGCCGCTGGAAGTAGCGGGCGCTGGATCGCTGGGTCCGCTCGAGGGCCTCCGGCGACCCGGCCACGTTGGTGAAGAGGGCGCTCCCCATCCAGGAGTACTCCCGCCCGTGCCACGTGTGGTACCAGTCCATCCCCGACGTCTCGGCGTGGCGATGGAGCCGAGCCTCCACCACGGGGTCCCCGGTCCGCCGTACCACCGAGGTCACGATGCCCCCAACGGTCGTGGCTCCATCCCGGAACTCCTTCTTCACCCGCCCCACGAAGTAGTTGGTGCGCGGCTCCACAACCTGGGACGCCTCGCCACCGCTGCCGTCGGGAAGGTAGTGGGCCGTCTCCTCTCCGGTGACGGCGTTGAGGATCCCGATGGTGTAGCCGGCGGAGGTGCGCCCCGTGATCTTCGCCGCCGCAAGGATGGACGTGTTCTCCGGAACGTCAGCGTGATCCGAGATGCCCTCCGCGTACGTGGCGAGCTGGGGCGGCCGGCCGATGCGCCGTGAGTAGAAGGCGTTGAGGCTGGAGGTGTTGCTGCAGAACATGCAGCGCATGCCGCCAAAGCTGAAAGCGCTCCTCCCGGCCACGAAGAAGGGACGCTTCTCGTCGTAGTAGGTCTCAAAGGCACTGAGGTTCAGCACGGAGGGGTCCACCTCCACCTGCCCGAAGTCCGGGTTGACGGTCGCGTCCAGGGTCAGGTTCGTGGTGAGGAGGTACTTGAGATCCCCGCCGACATCGTAGCGGGACTCCCGTGCCGTACCGTAGGGATCCCCCTTGGCCGCCCCATCGAACCGGCTTCCGGTGACGGCATAGGGGAGCACCTCGAGCTGCCTGGGCTGTCTGGGGATCGCCAGCCCCTCCAGGTGACCGTAGAAGGCAGGCCCGCTGGCGGCGTCCCGCGGACGGAACGACCACATGTCCTGCTCATTCACGCTGTCGATATAGCGCCAGATCTGGAGGCCCCAGGTCTGGAGGGCATCGGCGGAGAAACGGAGTTGGCTGAAAGGGATGCGCATTTCCGCCGTCCATCCCTCCGAGTCGACGCGGGTCGCCACGTCCCAGACGGGATCCCAGGACGGATCCCCATTGAACTTCTCCCCTTTGGATCCGCTGGGGTTCACCTCGAACCAGGCGTCGTCCAGGTGGTTGTGGTACGGGTCCAGACGGACGATGAGCTTGTCGGTGGTCAGTGAGTTGAAGGACCCGTTGTCGCCGCTGGCGTCGAGGAGCTGGTCCCGCCGAGCCAGGGGAGCGATGACGCCCTTGGGCTGGATCATGCGGGCGCCGATGTAGAGGGCCCGGTCGTCGAAGAGGAATCGCACTTCCGTGGGGAGGGATGCTGGATCGCCCTCGTTCGGCTGATACTGACGCAGCCCGGTCGCGGCCGGGGCCTTCAGCCAGGCCTCTTCGTTCAACCGCCCGTCCACGGTGATGGCAGTCTCGAGTCTCACCGCCTCCAGCGCGGGGGGTGGAGGGGTGGTGCTGGAACCGCTGCTCTGTGCGACGGCGAGGGCAGGCACCGCCAGGAGGGCGAGGAGCATGGCGACGACGGTTCGAGCAGCACTCATGGGACAACTCCGGGGGGCGGATGCGAAGGAAGCAGAGGGTCATTCCATTTGACGGAATCCGGACCGCTGAGGTTGTCCCGCCTTCTTGTCGACACATCAGGTCGGCAAGACAAGTCGGTCTGCCGCCGGGGAGGCATCCTTGTTCAGACTTGGATGCCGATCACATCCTGTGGTGCTCGGCTGATCGTTCGGCGCCTACTCCGCACGGCGGACCGACACCAGATCGTCGGCATGATGCTGGACGCACGTTGTTGACGCTGCCGGTCGGCAGGGCGAGGGTGCTCACGGCACTCGTGAGGGCACGCATGCGTGAACGACGTTCTACCTCGAACGACCTTCTGTGGGTGCTTCGTCACGGAACCGTTGACCCGCACGCGCAATGGGACGCCGCACGACGCGTCTGGCGGTCGCGGCCAGCCAGGGCCCGGCTTCGATGCCCGCCCATGGCACGTCGGCACTGAGCTCCTCCGGCACGTCCGGACCTACGCCGGCGTTCGCTCCGGTTCCTCCGGCAGCCAGAGCGCGGAGAGTTCGAGGGGCATCTGCTCGAAGGGCTCCACCCTCACCACCTCGTTGCCGACGTGCGTCTCGACGATGGCCCAGTGACGGCCCTCGAGACGAAGGACTTCGAGTGTGCAGAGCCTGGAATCGATCAGCCAGGCATGACCGACGCCATCGGCGGCGTACACGCGGAGCTTCTTCGCACGATCGAACGACGCCGTCGACGGCGACAGGATCTCGCAGATCCAGTCAGGAGGCAGGACGAACCAGGCCACGTCGGGGACCACGGGCATGCGCGCCCGTCGCCATCCGGCCAAATCGGGCACGACGATCTGTGTGCTCAGGTGCAGCTCGGGCTCCTGGAGAATGACCCAGCCGCCCGGCCCGCCGCGGCCTTCGTCAAACGCCGGGACCAGCCGGGCGCCGAGCCGGCCGAACGTGTAGGTGTGAGGGGACGCGGGTCGCGGCGACGCGTGCAGTTCCCCATCCACGATCTCCCCCACCACGTGGGGCGGCAGCGCCTCGAGATCCGCGTATGTCGCGGGGCGATCGAACGGCGGGACACGCGGCACGGGATGCATTGTACATCGTCATGTGGGCGGGGCTCTGCCTCGTCTCGAGCGATTGCGTGGGTCGATCCCCCGTCCTTCTGCTACACTGCGGCCGCAACGAGACTGGCTCGGACCCCCCAGGTCCTTCGATGCGCAAGTACGGCGACAGGCCTGCGCCCTCGGGACTGAGTGCCGAGCAGATCAGGCCACGCCGAACGAGCACAACACGTGGCCGTTCTCGAGAGTCGAAGTACTCCGCTGGAGACCTGCCTATGCGCACGATTGCTTTCACCCTCAACGGCGCAGCCACGCGCATCACGGTCGACGAGACCCGGATGCTGCTATGGGTCCTGCGCGACGACCTGGGCCTCACCGGCACCAAGTTCGGCTGCGGCGAGGCCGTCTGCGGCTCCTGCACGGTCCTCGTCAACAACCAGGCCGTGCGCTCCTGCGCGCTCCCGGTCGGTGAAATCGCGGGCAAGCAGGTCCTCACGATCGAAGGCCTCGCCAAGGACGGCGCACTTCACCCGCTTCAGCAGGCCTTCGTGGATCACCTGGGCTACCAGTGTGGCTACTGCACGCCGGGCATGATTATGGGCGCCTACGCCCTGCTCCTGAAGAACCCTCAGGCCTCGCGCGCTGACATCGTCAGGGGTATGGACGAACATCTCTGCCGCTGCGGCGCACACGTGCGGATCGTCAAGGCCGTCGAGACGGCCGCCTCTGCCATGAGGGGAGGCGCGCGATGAACCGGTACGACGACCTCATGGAAGTCCCGGACGGCTGGGGGTTCGTCACGAGCATGGACCGCCGCGAGTTCCTCAAGCTGACGGCAACAGGCCTGCTCGTCTCAGTCGTCGTCGAACCGCTCCTCGCGCTCCGGGCCGAGGATGCCCAGGGGGGACGCGGCGGCGGCTATCCGTCGGATCCCAACGCCTACGTGCACATCGGCGCCGACGGCCGCGTGACGTGCTTCGTCGGCAAGATCGAGATGGGTCAGGGCACCATGACCTCACTGCCCCAGCTCGTCGCCGAGGAGCTGAATGTCGCCCTCACCGCGGTCGATATCGTCATGGGCGACACGGACGTGTGCCCGTGGGACATGGGCACGTACGGATCGCTCAGCATCCGGCAGTTCGGACCCGTCCTGCGCCTGGCAGCGGCGGAAGCGCGTGCGACGCTGACCCACCTGGCCTCGGAACGCCTTCAGGTCCCCGCCACCGACCTCGTGGTCGAGAACGGCACCGTCCGGCACAGGACCGACACAACCAGGAGCGTCACCTACGGCGCGCTCACGGAAGGGAAGCGGATCGAGCGCCGGATCGAAGGCAAGCCCGAACTCGAACCCGCCAGGTCGTACTCCGTCGTCGGCAGGACGGCGGCCCGCCGCGACGCCGTCGAGAAGGTGACCGGCAAGGCGCTGTTCGCAGGCGACATCCCCCGCGACGGCGTGCTGCACGCGCGGATCCTGCGCCCGCCGGCCCACGGCGCAACGCTCCAGAGCGCCGACACGTCGGCCGCCGAGGCGCTTCCCGGCGTCCGCGTGGTCCGCGAGGGGGACCTCATCGCCGTGCTGCATCCGCACTGGGACGAAGCCGACAAGGCGCTCGCTCTCGTGAAGGCGACCTTCTCGCCTTCACCATCGACGCTCGACAACGCCAACATCTTCGAGCACCTCGAGAAGACGGCCCCGGCCGGACGGACCATCCGGGAAGGCGGCGCACTCGCCGACGGCGAGAAGCTGGCGGCCACGATGTTCGAGCAGTCCTTCTACAACGCCTACGTCGCTCACGCGCCGATGGAGCCCCATTCGGCCACGGCCACGGTCGAGGACGGCAAGGTGACGGTCTGGGCCTCGACGCAGACGCCGTTCCCGCTGAAGTCGCAACTCGCGAACGCGCTCAGCCTGCCGCCAGAGAAGGTCCGTGTGATGACGCCCTACCTCGGCGGCGGCTTCGGCGGCAAGAGCGCCTCGCGCCAGGCCATCGAGGCCGCGCGCCTGGCAGTGGCCGTCGGCAAGCCCGTCCGGGTGATCTGGAGCCGCGAGGAAGAGTTCTTCTACGACACGTTCAGGCCGGCGGCGGTCAGCAAGGTCAGGTCGGGCATCGACACGGCCGGTCTGATCACGTTCTGGGACTACCTGGTCATCGGTGCCGGCGAGCGCGGGTCGGAACACATCTATGCGATCCCGCATCACCGGACGGTCACGCGTGGCGGTTGGAACGCCAACACGCCGGGCCTCCATCCCTTCGCCATCGGACCGTGGCGCGCGCCCGCCGCCAACTCGAACGCTTTCGCGCGCGAGTCGCACATCGACACCATGGCGGCCAAGGCCGGCATCGACCCGGTCGACTTCCGCCTAAAGAACCTCTCCGACGCGCGCATGCGCCGCTGCCTCACCGAGGCCGCGAAGACGTTCGGCTGGACCCCAAGGCCGGGGCCGAGCGGCCGCGGCTGGGGTGTCGCCTGCGGCACGGACGCGGGCACGTACGTCTGCACGATGGCCGAAGTGAAGGTCAACAAGGCCACAGGCGAGGTCCGGGTCGTGCGGGTCGTCACGGCGCAGGACATGGGTCTGGTGGTCAACCCGGAAGGGGCCCTCCAGCAGATGGAAGGCTGTGTCACGATGGGCCTGGGCTACGCCTTCACCGAAGAGGTGCGCTTCAAGAACGGCGAAGTGCTCGACAAGAACTTCGGCAGCTACGAGCTGCCGCGGTTCTCCTGGGTGCCGGTGGTCGAGAACGTCCTCGTGCCGTCCGACCTGCCGTCGCAGGGCGCCGGCGAGCCGGCGATCGTCACCATCGGCGCGGTGATCGCCAATGCGATCTTCGATGGCGCCGGCGCGCGCGTGCGGCACATGCCGATGACGCCGGCACGAGTGAAGGCCGCGATGTAGCAGCTACGCCGGTGTTTGTTCCGGTTCGTCCGGCAGCCAGAGCGCGGAGAGCTCGAGTGGCATCTGGGGTGGCCTGACAGCGCTCGGGCGAACGCGACGACGACGGACGCCCTGCACGGCCTGGTACCTTCCGCGTGTGGTGTTACACTGGCCAGCGCGGGCCGGCGCGCGCCTGTGCTGCCCACTGGCTGGCCGTCCGCTGGAGAGGCAGAGTTTCGAGGCACGTTGATGGCGAGCGACCCGTACCGGTCGCCAGCGTCGCGCGGCAGGAAGGGCGGCGGTCCCGAGTCCGACCAGATGGGATTCACCATGAAGAGGCGGCGTTGGCTGACACTCGGGTCCGTGGTCGTCTTCGCCGCAGCGCTCATGACCTCTGCGGTCCCTGCCCAGGAGGCCACGCGGGAGGACCATCCGAACATCGTCCTGATTCTCGCGGACGACCTCGGGTACGGTGACCTGGGCGTCTTCGGCAGCCCGACCATCGACACGCCGCGTCTCGACCGGCTTGCCGCCGAAGGCGTGAAGCTCACGTCGTTCTACGTCGCATCGCCGGCCTGCACGCCGTCGCGGGCATCGCTCCTGACGGGCCGCTACCCGATTCGCTCTGGCATGAACGCGGTGCTGGGCCCCGACGCGGAGAAGGGCCTGCCGTCATCCGAGGTCACGCTCGCCGAACTGCTCGGGGAGACCGGCTATCACACGTCGCTGGTCGGCAAGTGGCATCTGGGTGACCGGCCGGCCTTTTTGCCAACCGAGCACGGCTTCGACGACTACTTCGGCCTGCTCTACAGCAACGACATGATGCCGCCCTGGGTGCAGACCAAGAAGCCGCTGCGGCTCTACCGGGGCGCAGTTGAGCAGCCCGGTGAGGTTGATTCGGGCACGTTGACAACGCGGTATACGGAAGAGGCTATCCGCGTCATCCGGGAGCAGCGGCGCCAGCCTTTCTTCCTCTACCTGGCGTACTCGATGCCCCACGTGCCCATCGGGTCGTCCGCCGCGTTCGAGGGGAAGTCGGCCGGCGGGCGCTACGGCGATGTGATCGAGGAGCTCGACTGGAACGTTGGCCGCATCCTCGACACGCTCCGCGAGCTTCGGCTGGACGATCGGACGCTTGTGATCTTCACCAGCGACAACGGGCCCTGGACCAACATGCCGTCGCGGATGCTCGTCGACGATCGCATCCGGCTGACCGATGCAGGCACGGCGGGTCCGTTCCGGGGAAGCAAGGGCACGACCTGGGAGGGCGGCGTGCGCGTCCCCTTCATCGCGCGGTGGAGAGGGCGGATCGACCCGGGCCTCGTGAGCGCCGACATCGCATCGGCGCTCGATCTTTTGCCAACGCTCGCCAGGCTTGCCGGAGCGGCGCTTCCGGCGCACGTGCCGCTCGACGGACTCGATATCATGCCGCTGCTGGAAGGTTCGGGGCCGTCGCCGCGGCAGGACCTCTTCTACTTCAACGACGGCCGGCTCGAGGCGTTGCGCGAGGGGCAATGGAAGCTGAAGGTCGAATGGAAAAAGGGATTCTCGACACCGGTTCCGGAACTCTACGACCTGACTAACGATCCGTTCGAGCGCCACAACGTGGCAGGCGGCAACCCGGAGACCGCCGAGCGAATGCTCAACCGGCTCGTGGCGTTCGCCAAGGAGACCGGGGCGGTCCGGTAGGGCATCTTCCCCGGGGATTTCGGGGAACACACCCGCTCTTGAGCGGGAGTGGAGCGGGACGAGAGCGGGGCAAGAGCGGGAGTGGAGCGGGACGAGAGCGGGGCAAGAGCGGGAGTGGAGCGGGGCGAGGGCGGGGCAAGAGCGGGAGTGGAGCGGGGCGAGAGCGGGGCGAGAGCGAGAGCGGGGCGAGAGCGGGAGTAGTTCCCCACCCGGCTGCGCCGGACCCGCATCGCGATGAAACGAGGTAAAGTGACGGCCGAGGCTGGACCAGAGGTCGGTTGTTCTATGGTGCTGAGAGCCCGCGGAGTAGTTGGA
>JBFMFH010000078.1:2067-24208 GCA_040752275.1 Acidobacteriota bacterium | reverse complement strand
AAGTCGGGCCTCGAGGATCTCAGTCACATCGTACCAGGACCCCAACCCAAACCCTGGGACGAGGGAGACGAGGCCGCCGAGCGGGACGAGGAAGCGTAGGACCGACGGCCCGGCAGGTCGCGTTCGCCGAACGCGCCGGCGGCAACGGGGAAGCCGCCGTCCACTCTGCCGGGCGGGATCGTCTCTGTGGAGCGCAGCCTCTCTCAACGGGCGACGATGACCACGTCGGTCGACTCGTAGGCCTGGTACGCCGTGTCGCTCATGGTTCCGTAGACCTCCCGCATCTCGAAACCTGCCGTCGCGAGCGCTGTCTCGAGGTCCTCGCGCGTCCAGCCATGGAGCGCCACGTTGTGCGAGGTGATCACTTCGATGGCCGGCTCCGCGTCCGGCCTGTAGCGCAGCAGTGTCGGCGTGAACACCAGGGCACCGTCGGGCCTGTGCGTCATGACCCTCATGAAGATCGCGTCGCCTTCGTCGTCGGTGACGAACGTGAGCGGCAGGCAGCGTTGTCCTGTGTGCACGAGGCGCTCGTAATTGAGGATCTGCACCACGAATGGCGCACCGGGCAGGAGTACCGAGCGGACGCCCTCGAACAGATCGACCAGGGCCTCGCGGCTCGTGATGTGCGTCAGGGTGTTGCCAAGGCAGACGGCGGCGCCGAACGGTCCGTGCACCACCCTCTCGACGTGCGCCAGATCGCCTTCGATGTAGGTGACGCCTCTCGGCACTCCGCTCTCGCGCGCGCGGCTGAGCATGGTTTCGGAAACGTCGACCCCCACGACCTCGAAGCCGTGCTCCGCGAAGAACCGCGCGTGCTCACCCGTTCCGCACCCCAGATCGAGCACCCGGCGGGACGGCGCCGACGAGAATGGCTTCTGGAGGAACGCCCATTCCCGAGCCAGACGCTTGTCCCAGGCGATGAGCTTGCGGTAGTCGAGCTTGGCGTAGTGATTCGTCGGCGACATGGCGGCACCTCGGCAGAGACGGCTCTCCGACTCTACGTGTCCGGGCACGAGAGCGTCAACCCACCTCGCGCCGGACGCGCCGGACGGGCGGCACGTGGGATGGCCGGCGGCCTTCCAGAGAACGCTGCGCATGCTCGGGGTTTGGGCAGGGAACGGGCCGTCCGGCACACCGCGGTTCCGCCGGCGCGGGTAGATGATGTACAAGTGTATGTCTGTCAGCAGGTTGGACTGGAGTACGTCACATGAACTCGACCGTGCGCGTCGACTCGCGGTTGCCGGACGTCGGCGTCAGCATCTTCGCCGTCATGACCCGCCTGGCTACTGAGCACCAGGCGATCAACCTCTCCCAGGGCTTCCCCGACTTCGACTGCGATGCGTCGCTTGTGGCTGCGGTCCACCGGCACATGGCGGCCGGACACAATCAGTACGCCCCGATGCTGGGGGTGCCGGCGCTGCGGGAGGCGCTCGCCGGCAAGATCGAGCGGCTCTACGGAACCCGCTACGATCCCGCCACGGAGATCACGGTCACCTCGGGCGCCACCGAGGCCATCTTCGATATCATCACGGCATTCGTGCATCCGGGCGACGAGGTCGTCCTCATCGAGCCGTGCTACGACAGCTACGTGCCCGCGGTCCGCCTGTGCGGCGGCGTTCCCCGGTTCGTCACGATGTGCGCCCCGTGCTACGCGATCGACTGGGATGCGTTCAGGCGCGTGCTGTCGCCGCGCACGCGCCTCGTCATCATCAACTCGCCGCACAATCCGACCGGATCCGTCCTCGATGGTCCCGATCTCGATGAACTGGCCGGAGCCCTGGACGGGACGAACGTCGTTGTGCTCGCCGATGAAGTGTACGAGCACATCGTCTTCGACGGGCGCAGACACGAGAGCTTCACGGGGCACACCGGCCTGCGCGGGCGCAGTTGTGTCGTGAGCTCCTTCGGCAAGACGTATCACACGACCGGATGGAAGGTCGGCTACGTGGCGGCGCCGGCGGCGCTCAGCGCGGAGGTGCAGCGCGTGCATCAGTTCGTCACCTTCGCCACGAACACCCCGGCGCAGGTGGCGTATGCCGAGTTCACGCGGGCGCGGACCAGCTATGACGACCTGGCGGCGTTCTACCAGGCCAAGCGCGACCGCTTCCTCGCGCTGATGGAGGGCTCCCGGTTCACACCGGTCCCCTGCAGGGGCACGTACTTCCAGATCCTCGACTACTCCGCCATCAGCCACGAACCCGACACGGCGTTCGCCAGGCGCCTGCTCGAGGAGCACGGCGTGGCGTCGATTCCAACGTCCGCGTTCCTCTACGCCAGCGAGGCGCCACGGGTGCTGCGGTTCTGCTTCGCGAAGCGGGACGAAACCCTCGAGAAGGCCGCCGGGCGGTTGAGGCGCGCATAGGAGAGAGCCATGCCGCCGGGGCCTGTCGTCATCGGTGTCGCGGGTGGGTCGGGATCGGGAAAGACGACCGTCGTCCGCCGCATCATGGAGAGTCTGGGCCACGATCAGGTGACGCTGCTCGAGCACGACCGCTACTACCGCGACAGGAGCAGCCTGCGGCTGGAGGAGCGGGCCGCGCTCAACTACGACCACCCCGACGCCCTCGAGACCGACCTGCTGGTCAGACACGTCAACAACCTGCGCGCCGGCAGGCCCGTCGAGGTGCCGGTCTACGATTTCGCCCGCTACGTCCGGCCCGGGCCGACCGAAACCGCGAACCCGCGCAGTGCGATCATCGTCGAAGGCATTCTGATCTTCGTGGATGCGGCGCTCCGATCGCTGCTGGACGTCAAGGTGTTCGTGGATGCGGACGATGACATCCGGTTCATCAGGCGGCTACGGCGCGACGTGGCCGAGCGCGGCCGCACCATGGAATCCGTCATCGAGCAGTACCAGGCCACCGTCAAGCCGATGCACCTGGAGTTCGTCGAGCCGAGCAAGCGCTACGCCGACATCATCGTTCCCCAGGGCGGGCACAACACCGTGGCCATCGGCATGCTGCTGACGCTCATCCGGAGCATGACGGGCCTCGGCAACTGAACGACGCGCGGCCTGGTCGGAGGTCTCGCCAGCCGGCGTCGTAGTCCCTCGAACCGGCGATTGGGCGCCCGCGACATGTTCGCCCGTTGATCGCCGGCTGGCGCGGTGCCGACGCCTGAAGTCGCGTGTTGACTCTCCCCGGTGCCGGTCGTATCATCCGCCATCGGTAGGGTCTTCACCCTATCATCGCCACGTCAACCAACAGAGGTCGCTCAGGAGCCGAACCCTTCGCCCCCAGGGTTCGGTTGGTTCGCCCAGTCCGGCGTGTTGTCTCGGCCGTGGGTTCACGGCCGGGTTGTGCCTCGTGTTTCGCAGAGGAGGAGCGCATGGGATCTCGACACGTCGTGGGGGGATGGGTCCTGCTGGTCGTCTGGCTGGTGGCGGCTGGGACGGCGGTGGCCCAGGAGCAGACGGGTTCGATCCAAGGCGTCGTGCGGGACTCGTCCGGGGCCGTCATGCCCGGCGTGACCGTCGAGGCCCGCAGTCCGGCACTGGTGGGGGTCAGCTCGGCCGTCACCGACGGGCATGGCGGCTATCGTTTTCCGGCACTCCCGCCGGGCACCTACGAGATCACCGCCTCGTTGACCGGCTTCACGTCCGCGAAGGTCGCCGATGCCGTCCTGGCACTGGGCCAGCTGCTCCGGATCGACTTGGCGCTGACGGTCGGCCCGGTCACCGAGTCGGTCCAGGTCACGGGCGGCGCGCCCCTGATCGACGTCAAGCAGAACGCCACCTTTGCGACGATTCAGCAGGAGACCATCGCGAAGATCCCGAAGGGTCGGGACTACACGGACCTCGTGAAAACGGCGCCCGGCGCCCAAGCCGAGTCCCGCAACGGCGGGATCCAGATTGACGGGTCCTCCGGCTCGGAGAACCGGTTCATCATCGACGGCATGGACACGACCAGCCTGCGGAACGGGACGTCCGGCAAGACGATGCTGGTCGACTTCCTGCAGGAGGTCCAGGTCAAGTCGTCGGGGTACAACGCCGAGTTCGGCGGCGCCCTCGGCGGCGTCATCAACGCCGTCACCAA
Organism: Acidobacteriota bacterium; assembly: GCA_040752275.1. Classification (GTDB taxonomy): domain Bacteria; phylum Acidobacteriota; class Vicinamibacteria; order Vicinamibacterales; family JAKQTR01; genus JBFMFH01. The sequence goes on along the minus strand of JBFMFH010000078.1, from coordinate 20,174 downwards.
GTCGGGGAGCAACCGGCTTCGCGGCAGCGCGGGTCTCTACTTCCAGAATACCGCGCTGGGCAGTGCGGGCACGCGGCGCCCGTCCGTCCGCTACTACCCGTACGATCAGTACAAGACCGAGACGGGGATGCTGAGCACCGAAACGCCATGGACGTATCTGAGTCCAATCGGCGACGTCGGCGGTCCGATCCTGAAGGACCGCCTCTGGTACTACGTCGGGATTGGCTACACGAGCAACCGCTACAACCGCGATGCCATCTTCTACACCGACCCGTCGAAGGCCGTGCGCCACTTCGAATGGGGCAGCTGGGCGGTGTACCCCAATTACAACGTGACGGCGCAGCTCGGCTCCAGGATGCGGTTGCGTTTCGCCGGCGCACAGCAGTACAACCGGAGCCGCAAGACGGCGCCGGGCCTGCAGCCCGAGAATTCGGTCATGCCGGACGGCCGATCGTCGATGGGCATCACGACCTCGACCTTCGACACCGACCCGCAGGCGTTCAAGGAACGATGGGATTACTCGGGCTCGGACTCGATCAACCACTCCTGGTCTGGCAACTTCGACTGGATGGTGAACTCGACCTTCTTCGTCAACGCCACGGGCGGGTTCTTCCGAACCAACAGCACCACCCCCGAGGAATTCCGCGGGACGGAACTCCGGCATTCCTTCGGGAGCTCGAACTCCGATTCGGCCATGATCAAGGCGGGCTTCCCGACTGTGCCGGTGGCGTATCAACAGGCGAGCGGGTACGTGGACAAGAAGTCGACGAACGGTACGGTTCGGAACCTGTTCGATCGGCTGTTCTTCAACGCGAACACCGTCTGGTTCAAGTCGCTGGGCGGACAACACGTGTTCAAGGCCGGGCTCCGGTTCGAGCGGTTCGCCAACGACCTCTTCTACGGGAATACGAAGCCGACGATCACGCTCAACTGGGGCCAGACCTACAACGCCAATGACGGCCGCGTCCTCAGAGGGACGTACGGCTATTACACGGTGAACCAGACCGGGACGGTCGGCGACGTCGTCTCGAACAACTACGCCATCTGGTTCCAGGACAGTTGGTCGGTGAACAACCGGCTGACCATCAACGCGGGCATCCGATCGGAAACCGAGCACATCCCGTCCTACAAGAAGACGGAGGACGCGATCGACGTCAAGTTCGGTTTCGCCGACAAGATCGCGCCACGAGTGGGCTTCGCCTATGACATCAGGGGCGACGGCCGCTGGAAGGCGTACGGCAGCTACGGCTGGTTCTACGACATCACCAAGCTGGAACTGCCCATCGGCCAGTGGGGCGGCGACCACTGGATCAACTACTACTGGTCGCTCGACACCTACGACTGGGCCAGCATCAGCTGCGGCGAGGGCCCGACGGGGTGCCCCGGCACCTTCTACGAACAGTGGGATGCCCGGCGCAGCACGAATCAGTTCGACCCGGATCTCTCCGCGTACTTCGGGCGGCCCATGACCGGCGTGGATCCGGACATGAAGCCTGTGAGGACCGGCGAGTTCACCCTCGGCGTGGACCGCGAGTTGAACCGCGTCATGTCGCTCGGCGTGCGCTACGTCCACAAGTGGCTCGACCGGACCATCGAGGATGTCGGCATCCTCTTCCCGGGCATCGGCGAGATCTACATTCACGGCAACCCTGGCTTCGGGCTCACGGAGGTCATGATTCCGGAGTTCCCGCAGTACGTGACGCCGAAGGCTACCCGCAAGTACGACGCGGTGGAGGTACGCTTCCGCCGGCGCATGGCCAACAACTGGCAGGCCGACCTGGGCTACACCTGGAGCCGGCTGTGGGGCAACTACAGCGGCCTGGCGAGCTCGGACGAAGGCGGCCGGACCAGTCCCAACGTCAACCGTTACTTCGACGCGCTCTACATGAGCTACGACAAGAACCAGCAGCCGACCTACGGCCCGCTGCACACGGACCGGCCTCACGTCTTCAAGGCCTCGGGCGTCTACGAGACGCCGTGGGGCACGTCGCTCGGGGCGTTCTGGATCATCGAGTCCGGCCTGGTCGAAACCGAAGAGTTCACCTTCCAGGGCTACCCGGTGTATCCGAACGGCCGCGGCAACCTGGGCCGCTCGCCGGTCTTCTCGCAACTGGATCTCCAGGTGTCGCACGATTTCAACCTGGGATCGAGCAGGCGGCTCACGCTGCTCGCCAACATCGACAACGTCTTCGACCAGATGACGCGCATCCGGTACTACTCGTACCGCCAGTGGCGGACCAGCGTGAATCTGTCGGATGCCGTCTACTTCGGAGCGCCGTGGGAGCCGGCGGCTCTCGTCGCGCAGCGCCGGGCGGCCGGCGCCCTGGTCCGGGACGAACTGCTCTACATGGTCCCGAACTCGTTCCAGGGGCAGCGCAGCATCCGCTTGCAGGCACGCTTCTCGTTCTAGGTTGACGCATCATCGGGGCCGGTTCCGCCAAAGGGTGGCGGGACCGGCCGGCCCTTCCCCTGCACGACCAGCAAGACGACTCGCCGACACGCAAACCTCAGAGTCGAGGACTGAGGAGGTCAGCTTCGCACGGGGCACGGTCGACGTTGTCGCGCGGGGACGGCCGCAGGTGCGGCGCAAATCCCGAATCCCGGTAAGATCCCCCCATGATCATCATCCACGTCCACGCACACGTGGCACCGGAGTCGGTCGACGCGTTCCGGAACGCCACGGCGGAGAATGCCCGTCACAGCGCCCGTGAGCCTGGCGTTGCCCGGTTCGACGTCATCCAGCAGCAGGATGATCCCACGCGGTTCGTGCTGGTCGAAGTCTACCGAGATGCGGCGGCCGTGGCCGCGCACAAGGAGACCGCCCACTACCTCGCGTGGCGCGAGACGGTCGCCCCGCTCATGGCCGAGGCGCGCTCGAGCGTGAAGTACGTCAACGCCTACCCGGCAGACGACGGGTGGTAGGGATGGCACCCTTCGACTTCGCTACTGCCGGCCGGATCGTGTTCGGGCGCGGGACGGCCCTGGGCGCCGCCGACCTGGTCCTCGATCTGGGCCGCCGGGTGCTGGTCGTCACGGGCGCGACCAGTGCGCGGGCCGCCTGGCTCGTCGGCGCGCTTGAGGCGAAGGGAGCCGACTGCCGCCTGCTGTCGATCTGCAACGAACCTGACGTCGCCTTCGTGTCGCGAAGCGCCGAGTACGCCCGGACCCGCGGGTTCGATGTCGTTGTCGCGACGGGCGGCGGCAGCGCCCTCGACGCGGGGAAGGCCATCGCCGCTCTCACGACAAGTCCCGGCGACCCGCTCGACTACCTCGAGGTCGTCGGCCGCGGCCACGCACTCCAGACTGTGCCCCTGCCGTTCGTGGCCATCCCCACGACAGCCGGGACGGGTTCCGAGGTGACGCGCAACGCGGTCCTGTCGGTTCCGGGCCGGCGCGTCAAGGTCAGCCTCCGCAGCCCGCTCATGCTGCCTCGTCTGGCCATCGTGGACCCGGGACTGACCGACGACCTGCCATCGGCCGTGACGGCCAGCACGGGTCTCGACGCGCTGACCCAGCTCATCGAGCCGTTCCTCTCGACGCGCGCCACGCCGGTGACCGACGCGTTCTGCCGCGCAGGCATCCCGCTCGTGGCCCGATCGCTCCGGCGCGCGTACCGTTACGGTCACGATCTCGCCGCACGCGAGGACATGGCGCTGGCGAGTCTGTTCGGCGGGATGGCGCTCGCCAACGCCGGCCTCGGAGCCGTACACGGCCTGGCCGCGCCGATCGGCGGGATGTTCGCCGCTCCTCACGGCGCCGTGTGCGCCGCGCTCGTTCCACACGTGTTCCGCGCCAACCTGCAGGCGATCCGCGCCCTCGGCCCCGCACACCCGGCTCGCCCGCGCCTCGACGAGATCGCACGCCTCGTCACGGGCCGCGTCGATGCAACCGCCGACGATGCGGCGGACTGGCTGCTCGAGACGTGCCGCGACCTCGGGATCGCCCCGCTGTCCCGCTACGGGATCTCTGAGGCGTCGGTAGCCGAGATCGTGGCGCAGGCCGGGCAGACGAGCAGCATGAAGGGCAACCCGGTTCCGCTCACCGGCTCGGAGCTGGCTGAGGCACTGAGAGCGGCGATGTGAAGAAGCGCATGCATAGACCCAGGGGCGTTCCCGGCCTGAGCGAAGTCGAAGGCAGCCCTGGGGCCCCGGCAACAGCCGCGCCGTCTACAGCCGCACGATCATCCCGTCGTGTGCGGTCTCGACTTCGAGAGACGGGGCGCGGCGGAGCATCTCCTCGCCCATGTGCGTGACGACAAGTCGCCGGCACGACAGGTCCGCGCGGTGGGTCATCAGCGTGTGGTAGTCGAGGTGTCCCGGCGGTGCAGCGTCCCATGCGTAGCACTCGCACACGAACAGGTCGGCATCGCGTGCGAGATCGACGACGTGGTCGGTCCATCCGGTGTCGCCGGAGAACGCCAGGACAGCTCCGTCGCGCTCGAGGCGGAGGCCGTGGCACGCCGTGTGGCTGGAGTGCTCAACCGGGTGCGCGCTCACGCGCCACCCGGCCGCCTCGGCGGGTGCGCCCGGCGCGATGTCGACGAACCGCAGGTCGAATCGCACCGGGAGGCGGCTCGCCCCGGGAAAGAGCGCCTCGTGCAGGTACCGTACACGCGATTCGACGCCCGGCGGCCCAATGACGATCAGCGGGGAGGTGCGCCGGCCGGCGTACCGGGCATCCATCAGCAGAAACGGCACACCGGCGAAATGGTCGCCGTGCAGATGGGTCAGCAGGACGGCGTCGATGGTGTTGGGATCGATCCCCCCTCGCCGCAGAGACACCAACCCCGATGCGCCGCAATCCACCAGCACCCGAGTATCGAGGCATTCGACGAGGGCGCAGGACTGCAGCCGTCCGCCGGTCCCGAAGGCGTCACCGGTCCCGAGGAAGTGAACCGTCGTGCGGATCATGCCACGAGGCGTGCGACGGCAGCCGCCGCCACGCGCACGGCGTTGGTCTCGCCGGCCTCGAGTCCGTCCCTGGTCACCGACTCGGTTCGCGTCCGGTTGATCACCACCCCGGCGACGCAGCCGCCCCGCAGGCCCATGGCCGCGGTGAGCGTCAGCACGGTCGACGCCTCCATCTCGTAGTTGAGGATGTGCAGCCTGCGCCATTCCTCGGTGATCCCCTGGAAGCGCCGTGGCACGTAGCCCGAGTACGAATCGTACCGCTCCTGTCCCGGGTAGAACGTGTCACACGACGCGCTCACTCCGACGCGGTGCGGCACATCCAGCTCGCGTGCGGCGGCCCTCGCGGCTTCGACGACGTCCGGGTGTGCCACGGCCGGGAACTCGATGGGGGCGTAGTGCGTCGAGGCCCCGTCAAGCCTGACTGCACCGGTCGTGATGATGACCGTCCCAATGCCCACGTCGGGCTGAATCGCACCGGTCGTGCCCACCCGCAGGAACGTGCGCACGCCGAGCTGAGCGAGTTCGTCGATGGCAATGGATGCCGAGGGTCCACCGATCCCCGTCGAGGTGACGACAACGGGAACGCCGTGGCAGAAGGCCAGCCACGTCCGGTATTCGCGCGTGAACCCCAGCTCCCGCCCGCCCTCGAGCGGAGGCGTCCGCGCGATGATGTCGACCCGGCCCGGGTCCCCGGGGAGCACGGCCACACTCGCGCGTTCGATGGACTCCGCCTCGATGCCCAGGTGGTACACGCTGCGCAGCAACATCATCACCTCCCGTGCTGGATGCCGGTTCGGGACCGGATGCAGTATGTACGAACGCCGGGCGCACGTAAATCACGCACCCGTTCGATCGTCGAAGCGGCGCTCGAGCCGCAGGGCCCGCCCGAGGAGGGTGAGGTATGTTTCCCTCGGGACCTCAATCCCGCCAAACGTCTCGAGGAACGGCGTCAGCCACTGGGTATCGAGCAGAACGTAGCGCCGGTCCACGAGCCGCGCCACCAGTGCATGCAGGGCCACCTTCGAGGCGTCCGTCGCCCGGTGGAACATCGACTCGCCGAAGAATGCCCCGCCGAGGCTGACGCCGTACAGACCGCCGGCCAGGCCGGTGCCGTGCCAGACCTCTACCGAATGAGCCAACCCCTCCCGGTGCAGGCGCACGTAGGCGTCGACGATCTCTGGGCTGATCCACGTACCGTCCTCCCGGTGTTCGGCGCAGCCCGCGATGACCTCGCCGAAGGCACAATTGACGGTCACCGAGAAGCGCCTGCTTCGGATGACACGGCGCAGGCGCCTGGGCACGCGAAATGCGTCGAGGGGCAGGATTCCCCGCGGGTCGGGCGAGAACCACCGGATCTGCCCCTCATCCATCGCCATCGGAAAGAAGCCGAGGCGGTACGCCGAGGCGAGCAGCGCGGGCGTCAGCGGCAGCGCAACGTCGGCCACGATCGCCTCATCCAGTCGTCCCAACACCGGCACCGCATGAGCGGCGGAGCGGTGGTCCGGCATGTCAGTGAGCCGGCGCCGGAGCGAGCTCACGCAGGTGGCGCCAGGTGCCGGGATCCTGGGCCGCGAGCGTGCGCAGGTAGAGCCGCACGTCACTCGCCGGGAACGCGGCCGAGATGGCGGCCACGGCGGAGGCCAATCGGTCGAGGCCCGGCGGTTCGGCCGGTACCTCTTCGATCACCCCGTGGTCGTGGCGGATCCCGAGGGCGTCGAGAAACGCCCCGAGCATCGCCCGCTTCTCGGCGAGGTGATAGACCACGAGGGCCCGGGACGCCACGCTCTCGGGGATCCTCGACATGGCCGACAGCTGCCTGGCGCGCCGGTCGGGCGGGAGCTTCAGTACGCTCTGGGGCCGGAACTTGAATTGCGTCGCCATCGCGTGAATCGCCTCGACCTGCTGGCCGACCGACTCCGCGTCGCTCCAGAAGGCGGCCGCCACGGCCTGCCGCTCGCCGGGCGACATCTCCCGCCAGAGGTCCAGCACGCCAAACGCACCACGATCGTCTGCCATGGGCGGTATGGTACCCGAAAAGGCGACACGTTCCCTGGTTCGGCCGCCGCGGGCGTGTCGCCGGCCGGACGCGGAGACGGTTACCCCTTTCCGGGCGCGAGAGTTGCCTGCGCGGCGAGGGGCGCATAGAATCGCGAGACGTCACGGGACCTGCCAGGAGAGGTGCACCATGCATGTGTCGCGCTGGTGGCGCGAGTTCCGGTTCGAACAGGCGTACCGTCGCGCCGTTCGCCACGACCAGACCCGCATCGGCCGCGAGTTCGAAGCCCGGTTCAAGGAGTCCCAGGCCGGCAACGACTTCGACGCGGTGATGACGGCGTACCTCAACGCCACGCGGCTGCCCGACCTCCGGCTCGAGACGATCAAAAGCCGGGCATGGCGCCGCAAAGCCGAGCGCTTCGGCATCGACATGCCCCGCGAGTGGTGGGAACACGACGAGGAACACGACCTCTGGTACCTCACGCCGGAGGGCAAACGCCAGTTGGCCAAGCGCCTGACGCAGGAACGCGTCTGGACCGTGAAGCAGTGGTTCGCGGCCTTGATTCCCCCCGTGGCGCTGTTCGTCGGCCTGGTCGGCACGTTGATCGGCTTGCTCGCCATGTGGCGGTGGCCGTAGGGTTCTATCCCCCTTCCGGCCTGCCCGGGTACATCGGCTCGCAGTCCAGGGTCTGCGGGCCGTTCTCGGTGCACGCGGCGTACTTGGCGTCGTACATCGACACGCCGGCGAACTCGCCGTCGGCGTTCACGATGTAGAAGTTGATGCCGAATCTCGGCCGGCCCTTCGAATCAAGCAGCCGCTTCTCGATCGTGTTCGCCTGGATGCGCTTCAGGGCCTCCATGCCTGCGTCCTTGGGGTGCATGCCGCGCCGCAGGTTCTCGACGATCAGGAACGAGCAGAGGTTGTAGAGGTTCGCCTCGCCCCGCCCGGTCGATCCGGCCGCGCCCACCTCACCATCCACGTACAACCCTGCCCCGAGGATCGGCGAGTCGCCCACGCGACCCGGGATCTTCCACGCGAGCCCGCTCGTCGTCGTCACGCCGCAGATCTCCCCTTTGGGGCTGACGCCATCGCAGTTGATGGTGCCGTAGAGGTGGTCGGGATCGATGATGCCCTCGCGGACCATGTCGAGCCCGGCCTGATGGTAGGCCTCCAACCGCTTGATCGGGTCCAGGTAGTGCAGGGGGTCCACCCGGCGCTTCCAGTCGAGCCAGATCTTCCTCGATCGATCGGTGTTGAGATCGCCTTCGATCGGGAACCCCATATTCCGCGCGAACACCTGCGCCCCCTGCCCGACGAGGAGATGATGATCCGTCGTCTCCATCACGGCCTTCGCCACCAGTGACGGAGTCCTGACGCCCTCGAGGCACGCGACAGCCCCTGCACGCTTCTTGGGCCCGTGCATGACCGACGAATCGAGCTGGACGATGCCGTCCGCGTTCGGCAGCCCGCCGTAGCCGACGCTGGTGTCCTCGGGGTCCAGTTCGACCAGGTTGACGCCGGCGATGAGCGAGTCGAGCACGTCGGTGCCGGCCACCATCATGGAGAACGCCTTCTCGACACAGGTGACCGGGCCGCCGTTCTTGAAGCGATTGCCATTGGCCGACGAGACGACGACCGGCTTCACGGCCTTCTTCACCATGACCTGCGGCGCGTGCCCGGACGCAGCGGGACGGACGGCCGACGCACCCACGACGGCGGCGGCACCGGTCAGCACGAATTCGCGACGGTTGACTTTCATGGTCATCTCGAGTGCTCCTTCGAAGGATCGGATCCGGCGGTGATTCTATCTCATGAACGCCCTGCGGCCCCACGCAGGGAGAGACCTCGGCGCGCGGAAACCGCGCGCAAGCGTTGACGCCAGGGGCGCGCAACGGTACGATGGCGACTTCTCTTTCAATCTGGACGACATTCTGCGATGACACCTTCGTTTCCCCTGTTCCCGGAACGGCTGAAGGACCTGGGTGAATTGGCGTCGGACCTGTGGTGGAGCTGGAACTTCCGTGCCCGTGACCTCTTCCGGCGTCTCGACTACCCGCTCTGGCGGGTCACCGATCACAACCCCGTCCGGGTCCTGCGCACCATCCCTCACGAGCGGCTGGAGCAGGTGGCGCGGGATCGGACGTTCCTGGCCTTGTACGACGACATGCTCCGGGCGCTGCGAACCGCGAGGGAGGGCCGCGACACGTGGTGGGCCCGCACGCATCCGGAGCACCGGGATCGGACCGTCGCCTACTTCTCGGCGGAGTTCGCCCTGCACCATTCACTGCCCATCTACGCAGGCGGCCTCGGCGTCCTGGCCGGAGACATCTGCAAGGAGGCCAGTGACCTTGGCCTCTCGTTCGTGGGCGTTGGCTTCATGTATCCCCAGGGCTACTTCCACCAGAAGGTCTCGGCCGACGGCTGGCAGATGGAAACCTACGAGCAGATCGACTGGGAAGACGCGCCCATCGAGGGCGCCGTCCGGCCTGACGGGTCCCGGTGTGTCGTCGAGGTTCCACTCGGCAATCGCACGGTCAAGGCGGCCATCTGGCGGGTCAGGATCGGCGTCGCGCAGGTCTTCCTCCTGGACACCAACCTCGAGGAGAACGCGCCGTGGGACCGCGGCCTCTCGGCGCGGCTCTACGGCGGCAACCAGGAGATGCGCATCCAGCAGGAGATCGTCCTCGGATTGGGGGGCGTGCGCGCACTCGAGGAACTGGGCATCAGACCGTCCGTCTGGCACCTCAACGAAGGGCACGCGGCGTTTGTGGCCATGCCGCGCCTCAAGGCGAGTGTCGATGCGGGCGCCGCGTTCGACGAGGCGCTGGCCGAGGTCCGGCGGACGACCGTGTTCACCACCCACACTCCGGTGCCGGCCGGGCATGACGCCTTCCCGTTCCAGCTCGTCGAACAGCACCTGGCCGGCGCGCTCGGCACGCTGGGCGACCATCGGGATCGATTCCTGGCCCTTGGCTCGTTCGACAACGGATCCGGCGTGCAGTTCAACATGACCGCCCTGGCGATGCGGACATCCGGGAGCATCAATGCCGTCAGCCGATTGCACGGGTCGGTCACCAAGGACATGTGGGCCAGCGTCTGGCCGGACACGCCGCGCAAGCAACTGCCCATCCGATCCATCACGAACGGCGTGCACACGCGAACCTGGCTCGCGGCGCCGATGGCCAAGCTGTTCGACGCGTTCCTGGGGCCCGACTGGCGCGATCGGATCGACGAAGTGGAGTTCTGGGATCGCATGCTGGATGTTCCGGACACCGATCTCTGGAAGGCGCGGCAGGCCACGCGTGCCGAGCTCTTCCGGTTCATCCGAGAGCGAGCCAGCCATCGCTGGACCCACGATGAACTGAACGCAACCCAGGTCGTGGCCGCCGGCACGCTGCTCGATCCGAATGCCCTGACGATCGGCTTCGCACGACGCTTCACCGGCTACAAGCGGCCTGAACTGGTCCTCCAGAATCCCGAGCGGCTGGCGGCCATCCTCTCGGCGTTCCGTCGTCCCGTGCAGATTATCTTCGCCGGGAAGGCCCACCCGGCCGACGACGTGGGCAAGCACCATCTGCAGCACGTCTTCCGGCGAGCCATCGATCCCGTGTTCGGCGGGCGCATCGCGTTCCTCGACGATTACGACCTTCACGTCGCCCACTACCTGGTGCAGGGGTGCGATGTCTGGCTCAACAACCCTCGGAGGCCCATGGAAGCCAGCGGGACGAGCGGCATGAAGGCCGCCCTCAACGGCGTACCCCATCTCAGCATCGGCGATGGCTGGTGGGCCGAGGGCTACACGGGCAGCAATGGCTGGCTCATCGAAGGTCAGGCCCCGAGCCAGGACTACCAGGCCGTCGACGCCGCCGACGCCGAGTCCCTCTACCGTCTCCTCGAGCAGGAGGTCGTGCCGGCGTTCTACGACCGCGATGCGCAGGATGTCCCCATCCGCTGGCTGAAGACCGTCAAGGAGGCCATCCGGACGGTGCTGCCCACCTATTCGACACGCCGGATGATGAAGCAGTACATGGAGGAGATGTACCTGCAGGCGCTGGGCGACAGGCGACGGGCGACAGGGGAGGGATCAGGCGACGGGCGATAGCGACAGGCGGCGGGGGACAGTGCGCACGACCACCCGGGGTAGAATCGCAGATCATGGCACGCAAGTCCGCTGACCGCTCGAAGTGCTCGCTTTGTGGAGCCAGGGACGTCTCCGAGCCCCGTGGCGACGAGCGCTACTGCCGAGACTGCTGGGACAAGAAGATCGCGGTCGAGGAGATTGTCGCCAAGGAGTTCGTGCTGAAGCGCTACATCCGCGCCCATAGCGCCGAGAAGTATCTCGTCTACCACTCCACCCAGAAGCGTCCGTGCGGCCAGGCCATCGTCATCGACGATGGGTTCGACCTCTTCCTCACACTCATCCTGTACCCGTCGTTCGGCTGGGACGACCAGGCGTACCACCTGGAAGGCGATTCTGAGTTCCGAACGTTCGCCGAAATCCTTGTGGATGTTGTGGTTACGGAGGTCATCGAACCCTGGGGCGGCGGCAAGTGGCATCTGGACGTCTATCGCTCGGCCAACGCGGAACCGGAGGACTGGAGCGGTGAGGTCTGAGGGTGCGCGCAAGGGGCTCGGGTCCATTTGAGGTTTGGCGACCTCACGTCCTATAATCCCCGCGTCGGTTCGATCCGACCTTTCATCCGGCCCCTTGGAGGGTGTATGACACGCCTCGTTCAGGTCGTCTTCTCAGTGATTGTCCTTCTCGCGCTCTGCGTCGGCACCATCGTCGCTCAGTCGAAGTTCGTGCCTCCGATTCGCGGAGAGGCGGAGATCGCCGTCCTGCCCACGGTCACCAAGGTCGACGCGAAGACGAATATGGTGGTCACCACGATCAAGGTCAAGAACATCTCCACGGCCGGGTCGATCGCCGGTCTCAGGGTCGACGGGTACTGGTACGACAAGGCCAACGAACTCGTGACGGGGTCCAGGGCCAGGCTTCCGAAGCCGCTTCTCCCGGGCGAGGTTGCCGAGCTGAAGCTCGAGATTCCGAAAGACCCCAAGATGTTCAGGGATCAGTACGTGTTCGCTCACGCGAATGGCAAGATCAAGACGAAGCAGGTCAAGAGTTTCTAGCCATCGTCAGCCCTGCCGTGCGGTAGCCCGCCCCCGCGGCGGGCTGCCGGCACCTTCCCTCACGGCAGGATCCGAATCAACGTCTCGCGCGACGCGCTGCCCCCGTCCTTGAGCGAGGAGCGCGCGTCGATTCTCAGCACATACTGGCCGGGCGCCAGGTCCTTGAGGGGAATCCGGGCCGTGTAGCCGTAGCCGCCGCGCCGGCCTCCCAGCTCACGGCTCGACCGCCGCTCGGACAGCGAGAACGCGGTTCTGCCGGACTGATCCAGGAGCGACGCCACGATATCCACGCTGTGCGGCTGGTCGCCGCGGTTGTCGTAGATCTCTGTCAGCACAGCCAGCTCGTCAGCATGCGCGAAGTTCCGCGCCGTCGTCGGAGGACCGGGCAGGACGTCCTTGATTTCCGCCACGTCGCCGGTCGTTGGCACCGCGCGGGCGTAGGCCGACGAGACGATGAGCCCGCTCATCGTCAGCGGTTCAGCCGTGAAGTCGGGCACGAGCAGCTCCACCAGCACCGTCCCGACGCTGCCCCCGCTTTCGGTGGCGGCGACTCTCACCTGGTACCGGCCCGGCGGCGCCTCGAAGCGGGACTGGACTCTCAAGCCGGCCTGCATGAAGCGTTTGAACGTCTCGGGTTTGAGACCCATCGTCACGGTTTCGCGGTTGCCGGCCTTCACCTTGCCGGTCTGGTCGACGACCACGTAGCTCACCTCGAGGGTGTTCGCGAGCTTGCCGTCCTTCTCCTTGAAGGCGAACGTGCCGGGATCGAGCTGGACGATGAGGGCGACGGCCGCCGCGTTGCCCGGGCCACGGAACGGCGCCGCCGTCGCGGCCATGCCGAGCCCGGTCACCTGGATCGGGCTCTCGAGCGCCCGCCGTGGGGGCGCCGCGGGGCGCGCGCGGGCCGGGACCACACCCCGGGGCGGGGGCCTCCCCTTGGGCGCCACGTAGCCCTTGCGGGCACGGACTTCCAGGCCCGGTCTCGCCACTCTCACTTCGATCCTCCGGTACCGTCCGTCGCGCTTGTCGTTGGACGGGTGGTAGCCGAGTACGTAGTAGGTGCTGTTCTCTTCGACCATGCGTGAGAACGCCGACTCGAACTCGTTCGAGTTGACGGCGGCAAACCCGCCCGTCTCCTCGGCGAGGACCCGCAGGCTGTCCTGGGCCAGACGCAACTCGCCGAACAGCGACGACACGCCAAGCTTGCTGGCTTCCGCGTCGTCGGTGATGGGCGCCTGCATCTCCATCTGCTCATCTCCCATGGTCGCCAGCCCCCTGGGGTCGATGGTGTACAGCTGCACGTTGCCTCGCGTGGCCGATGCAATCACGTCGCGGGTGCTGTCCAGGATGGTCGACGCGTCGGCGTTGTTCATGAAGTCGTAGATGTCGTAGTCGATGCCCTCGCTCACGAGCACGACGGCCTTGCGCCGCCCGTGGATGCCGGAGAGCCAGTCTGCGAGGTTCTTGACCGTGGACAGCAGCGATCGGGCGTTGTAGGCGCGCTCGAATTCGGTGGGGTCCTTCAGCGGGTCTCCGGCCTGCCGCAGGAGGCGCGTGCGCGTGTACTCGTCCATCTTCTCCAGGGTCGGCGAGCGGAGCTTCCGGCCCATGAACTGGTCGACGGCCTCGACGAGCAGCCGGCGGTTGTTCGTGAAATCCTGGCTCGTGCGCCCGCTCACCAGGAGCACCGCCGCCAGGTCGTTCGCGCCGAGGTTCCGTTCGATGAACCGTCTGGCCGCCTGACGAACGCGCGTCGAGCGCCGGAAGTCGGTGTGCAGATCATCGAGCACGATCACGTAGAGCCGTCCTTCGGGACGTCCGACGTTGCTGTAGACGTCCGGTTCGACCTGCCGCGTCATGAATAGCGGGCGATCGTCGCGTTCGATGGGAATGCGCACCAGCGAGAAGGCGGTCACCGCCTGCGGCTTGCCATCCTCGAAGACCTGGAAGTCCTCTTTCGTGAGGTCGGGCACGAATCGGCCCGACGCGTCGCGGACGACGGCGTCGACCTCGACATAGTTGACCTCCGCCCGGAAGGTCACCGGCGGCATCTGGGCGTCGGGCACCGTTCGTGACTGCCGCTGCGGAGCTGCGGGCGCCTGCCCCTGCTGGGCGGGCGGCGGCGGCGAGGTGCCGGAGGGCAGGCGCTGAGGCGTCTGACCGATCGCGACGGCGCCCACGAGCGCCAGGAACGTCACGGTAAGTACTGAAGTTCGCACGTCTGTCATCCTGGATGGGCCGTCTTCGGGCAGAAGACCGCCCGCGTGAACACGTGTCAGCCGGCAGGCTCTTCGATTATAGACGCCTGGGAATGCCGGAAGGACGCACCCGGGGGATCTATCCCTTAATGACCCCGATGGGCCTCAACTGCGCCACGCGGGTGCTGATGCCGGCGCCGGCCACCACGCCCACGACCTCGGCGACGTCCTTGTAGGCCTCCGGCATCTCTTCGGCCACGGTCCCCATGCCGGCGGCCATGATGACCACTCCCCGCTGCTCCAGCTCGTCGATGAGCGACCGCCCTCGAACGGCGCGCTTGGCCTCGTGCCGGCTCATCCGCCGGCCGGCGCCATGGCAGGTCGACCCGAAGGTCTCGTCGAAGGCGCGGGTGGTCCCGGCCAGCACGTAGGAGTACCGGCCCATGTCGCCGGGGATCAGCACCGGCTGGCCCACGTCACGGTACGCCGCCGGCGTGTCGGGGTGGCCCGGCGGGTACGCCCGCGTCGCGCCCTTCCTGTGGACGCAGACCCGCCGCTCGACGCCGTCGATCGGGAAGGTCTCGAACTTGGCGATGTTGTGGCAGACATCGTAGACGACGTCGAGCCCGAGGTGGCGTGGCGGAAGACCGAGCACCGACGCGAAGCTCTCGCGCACCCAATGGCACATCACCTGGCGATTGGCGAAGGCATAGTTCGCGGCGGCGGCCATTGCGCCCAGGTAGGCCTGGCCTTCGGGCGAGCGGATCGGCGCGCAGCAGAGCTGTCGATCGGGCAGTACGATGCCGTACCTGCGCGAGGCCTGTACCATGATCCGCAGATGGTCCTCGCACACCTGGTGCCCGAGGCCGCGAGACCCGCTGTGGATCATCACCGTCACCTGTTCCCGCGAGAGGCCGAACGCCTGGGCAATGGTCTCATCGTAGATCTCCGAGACGTACTGGATCTCGGCGAAGTGGTTGCCAGACCCGAGCGTCCCGAGCTGTGGCTGCCCGCGCTCGCGGGCGCGGGCGGATACGAGTTCCGGCTCTGCCAGGCGCAGGCGGCCGCCTTCCTCGATGTGCTTGAGATCCGACGCCTCGCCAAGGCCGCGTGTCACCGCCCAGGCCGCGCCGTCCTCGAGCACAGCAGTCAGTTCCTTCGCGGACAACCGGAGGTCCCGGCGGTTCGAGCCGAGGCCACTGGGGACGGACTGGTACATCCGCGCGACGAGGTCGCGCAGCCTGGGAAGAACGTCCGTGCGGCTCAGACCTGAGCGCAGCAGCCGGACCCCTCAATTGATGTCGTAGCCCACACCTCCAGGTGAGACGACACCCTCGTCGGCGTCCATCGCGGCCACGCCGCCAATCGGGAACCCGTAGCCCCAGTGGATGTCGGGCATCGCAAGGGACGCCCGCAGGATGCCGGGCAGGTGGGCGACGTGGCAGACCTGCTGGAGGCTCTGGTCCTTTCGGATGTCGGCCATCATCCGGTCGTCGGCATAGACGACGCCGTCAACGCGCATCTGCCCCTCGCGGGGAAGTCGCCAGCGGTAGGCGTCGAGGCGTTCAGGGTGCATGGGACAGCTCCTCAGACATCGAACACCACCGTTGCCTCCCAGCGGCCATCGCGCTCGGTCACGGCCAGCTCGTGGTAGGTGATGCCCTTGATGAGCACCTTGATCCGGTGGCGGGCCGGGTCCAGGCGCTCGCCCATCGTTGTCACGTCCGCGACGAAGAGGCTGCCCTCCCGGCGAACGACCGCCGACACCTCGGCGACCAGGCGCTGGCGGGCATCGAACTGGAAGAGCACCTCGCTGAGGAACGCGTGGAAGAGGAGGTCGATCGACTCGGCCGAGCAGGTCTCGGTGACCATGTCGGCCGCGCGAACCGAGGCGGGGTCGGTCAGGACCTCAACCAACGCCTCCGCGGCGGCAGCGAACAGCGAGGCCGGGTCGTCGGCCCACACGCGCACGCCGATGTCGGCGGTATGGGGGAAGAACTCGTAGGGCATGGCTCACTCAAACTACCTGCGACCAACCCGCGTCAAAGTAGACGAGGCCCGAACGACCGTCCTGCGGGCCATCGTATACTGGAAGGTAGGGGCCTGGGACCAGGGATCGGAGCAGAGCCAATCCCCCATCCCTCGCCCTCAATCCCGATAAGGTGCACCTGGAGGAGTCCGGAAATGTCTAGAGGAAAGACCACGCTGTTCTACGTGGTTCTGGTGGCCGTCGCGTCGCTCGCGGTCGGCATGGTACTCGCGTCGCGGCTGGACCTGGCGCCGCGGGGTGAGGCGCAGCCTATCGCTCCGCAGGTGGGATCGAGCCAGCCCGTGAGCGGTTCGCTCGATTCGCAGGTGTTCCGGACGATCGCGAAGGCCGTGTCGCCGAGCGTCGTGAACATCGCCACGACGACCCGGCGCCGGATCACGGACCCGTTCGGCGGTGACAGCCCATTCGACCGGTTCTTCCAGTTCCCTCAGCCGCGCGGGCGTCAGCCTCGCGAGGAGATCACGCAGTCGGCCGGGACGGGGTTCATCATCAGCAAGAACGGGTACATCCTGACCAACAACCACGTGGTCGAGAACGCCACGAGGATCGAGGTCGGGCTCTACGGCGAGGAGGACCATGTCTACCAGGCCAAGGTGATCGGCCGCGACCAGTTGACGGATAGCGCGCTCCTCCAACTCATTGACAAGCCCTCGCAGCCGCTCCCCGAGGCGAAGTTCGGCGATTCATCGACCGTCCAGCCGGGTGACTGGGTGATGGCCATCGGCAACCCGTTCAACTTCAACCACACGGTGACCGTCGGGGTGATCAGCGCCCTTGGCCGGCCGCTGCCGGTGGCCGACGGTCGGTACGAGGATGTGTTCCAGACCGATGCGGCGATCAACCCCGGCAACTCCGGGGGGCCGCTGCTCAATCTACGCGGCGAGGTCATCGGGATCAATACCGCCATCTTCACCGACGGGTCGCGGCAGGGCAACATCGGCGTCGGCTTCGCGATTCCGATCAACGCGATCCGCGAGATCCTGCCCGCTCTCGAGAAGGGCAAAGTCGTGCGCGGGCGCATTGCCATTCAGGTTCGCGACGTGCCCCGTGACACGCTGGTGGACTTCGGCCTGAAGGAGCGCAAGGGCGCGCTGGTGGTCTCCGTCACCTCGAACGGGCCAGCCGACAAGGCCGGCATCGAGCCCGGTGACGTCATCATCGAGTTCGACGGCAAGCCGGTCTCCGACCGCAACGGCCTGGTGAAGATCGTCATGAACACCGCGCCTGGAACGACGGTCCGCATGAGGGTCCTGCGCGACAAGCAGGAGCGGACGCTCTCGATCACGGTCGAGGAGCTGAACCTCGATGAGGAATCGAGCGGAACTGGCGGCGGCAGCGAGGACGTGACGACCGGTGGTTTCGGGGTCACGCTGGCGCCCCTTGGCCCCGACATGGCGCGCCGGCTGCAGGTGCCAACCGGCCGGCGCGGCGTGCTCATCTCGGACGTCGAGCCGGATGGGCCAGCGGCCCGGGCCGGCATCAGGCCTGGCGACGTGATCCTCGAAATCAACCGCGAGCGGGTCGAGACCGTCGCCGAGGCCAGCCGGGCGCTTCAGGCGATCCGATCCGGCGGATTGGCCGGGTTCCTCATTCTGCGGCAGGGAGATGAGACGTTCGTCCCAGTGACGAAGCAGTAGGCACTGATGTCCACCGACTGCCGGGCGCTCATTGTCGATCGCATCCGGCAGCAGGGCCCCCTGACTGTCGCCGACTACATGGCGCTGGCGCTCTACGCGCCCGGCGCCGGCTACTACGCCCGTGGGGGGCCGGGGGGGGGGCGCCCCCGCGACCGCTTAAACACCCGGGGAGAGGGGCCACCG
>JBFMFH010000078.1:0-2057 GCA_040752275.1 Acidobacteriota bacterium | reverse complement strand
GGGGGGGGGGTGTGGGGGCGCCACGGGCGACTTCTTCACCAGCGTGGATGCGGGACCATGGTTCGGCCGGCTGCTCGCCGCGCAGATCGGCGCCTGGGTGCGCGGAATGGACGCCGCGAAGGCCGGAGCCGGCCGCTGGGACCTGGTCGAAGCCGGCGCGGGAGACGGCCGGCTGTCGCGAGATCTCCTGGACGCCCTATTGGCGTCCGCCCCGGACCTCTACGATCGGGTCGCCGTGCATCTGGTCGAGCAAAGCGAGGTCGCCCGCGCGGAACATCGGTCGATCCTCTCCGGCCATGCGAGCCGCCTCGCCTCGTCCACCAGGGCGCTCCCTCCGGCGATGTCAGGCGTTGTCGTGGCCAACGAACTGCTCGACGCCTTCCCGATCCACCTGGTGATCGGCACCCCGCAGGGCCTCCGGGAGATCTACGTGGACGCGACGCGAGACGGCTGTCTGGTCGAGCGGATCGGTCCGCTCTCGACACCGGCGTTGTCGGCGTACCTGGACGCGCTCGGCATTGTCGTGTCCCGCAATCAGCGCGCCGAGATCAACTTGCAAGCGCTGGCCTGGATCCGCGACCTGGCCCGCCGTCTGTCCGGCGGCTACCTTGTGCTGATCGACTATGGACACGAGGCCGCCGATCTCTACTCGACGGAACGCCCGGCGGGAACGCTTACCAGCTTTCGGCGGCACATGGCGGATCCGCCCTCCCCGGGCACGCCGCCGTGGCTGGCCGACCCCGGCCAGCGTGACCTCACGGCGCACATCGACTTGACGTCGATCCGGCGGGAAGCTCAGGCTGCGGGCCTGCACACGGTGACGGTCACCGACCAGACGCGGTTCCTCCTCAGTATCGCTGAGCGAGCGGACGTGCTGGCCTCTCTGGCCTCCTCGGCGAATCTGCACGACCGGCTCATGCTGAAGTCCCTGCTCGTGCCGGGCGGCATCGGCACGACGCACAAAGTGATGGTGTTCTCGAGAGACGGGGACCGGGGACCGGGGACCGGGGATCCGCGGTGCTGCCCCGGGGCGGTAGAATCCGACCTGTGAACGGCTCTCGCCCTTCGATGCCGCGGTACGGCTGGCTCGGCCTCGCCGTCATGGCCGGCTCCGAAATCGGCATGCTCGCCGCCCTCGAGCCCTTCTGGTCGTGGCATACGCCGATCGCCTGGTCCGGCTACATCCTGTTCGTCGACGCCCTGGTCAAGACACGCAGCGGATCGTCGTGGCTGTCGGACGCCCGCGCCGAGTTCGCCTTCATGGCAGCCGTCTCGTTTCCGCTGTGGCTGGTCTTCGAGGGCTACAACCTCCTCATCCGCAATTGGTACTACATCAATCTGCCCGAGAACCCCGTGCTGCGGAACATCGGCTACGCGTGGTCCTTCGCAACCATCTGGCCGGCGATCTTTCTGACCGCGGAGCTGGTCGGGACGATCCGTCGACGCCAGCCTGAGGCTGCCGCCCCCGGGACGGTGACACGATGGCCGAGGGGGACGTCGTGGTCGGTGGCTGCAGGCGCCCTGATGCTCGTCTGGCCCATTCTCTGGCCCGCGCCGTACCTCGCTGCGCCGGTGTTCCTCGGCTTCATCTTCCTGCTGGACCCGATCAACGCGCGGCTCGGTCTCGAATCCCTCGCGGGCGACTTGCGGCAGCGGCGGTTCGATCGCGCCGGAAACCTGCTGGCCTCGGGGTTCGTCTGCGGGCTGCTCTGGGAGTGCTGGAACTACTGGGCCCGCACGAAGTGGATCTACACGGTTCCCATCCTGCCCGAGGTGAAAGTGTTCGAGATGCCGGTCCTGGGCTTCTTGGGGTTCCCGGCCTTCGCCCTGGAGTGCCTCACGATGTACGTGCTCGCCCGACGGCTTCTGTGGCGGGGATCGGGGCGTGGCGTCGGAATCCCGGTTCCAGCTAGTGCCCTGGAACCGTGATGCCTTGCAGAAGTCCCGGAGCGCGGCGCCCGGCTGGCCAGGCGCGACGCCTGAGCATACTCCCGGTATGTGAGGGAGGAGCAACGCCGCCAGGCGGGATGCCCCGCCCGGGAATTGTGTGAGGCATC
>JBFMFH010000077.1:0-43170 GCA_040752275.1 Acidobacteriota bacterium | reverse complement strand
CGGCTCCGCCTCGCTAGATCACAGTGTTGGCTTTGCCCCGCCTGCGGCGGGGCGTAGACGTCTTGAAGGCCGGAGCGAAACTTGACTCATCTGCAACGGATCTTGGCCTTCAAGACGTCTAGCGAGGTGTGCCCGTGCTGGCTTCAAGATTCCCCGTGAACCTCATCAGCCCGGCTGCCGGGGCTCTGTTGTGGCTCGCTCTCACCTGGACGGGCTCGGCCCAGGCTCCGGAAAGGAAGCCGCAGGGTGGCACCGCCCAGCCGGCGTGCGTCGTCACGGGGACGGTCAGCGCCCAGGGCACGAGACTCCCGGGCGTGGTCGTCTCCTTGCTCGGCGCTGACGGGCAGGTGGTTTCGGCGGCGTCCACCGATCATCTTGGCAGCTACTCGCTCCCGGCGCCGGGACCCGGCGCCTACACGATCGCCGCAGACATGGTGTTCTTCGCTCCCCTGTCACGGGCACTGCTTGTCGACGAGGGCTGCAAGAGCCTCGTCGACCTCGAATTGATCCTGCAGTCGCGTGCGCCGAGGCCGGCGCAGACTCCGGATACGGCAAGACCGGCCGAAACGCCGGCGGATCCAGGTCGGCCCCCGGCAGCCGCGGCCCGCCCGCAGCAGCCAGCCGCGGCGGAGGCCGCCCCTAACCAACGTCCCGCCGTGGCGGGCGGGGCTCCTGGCCAGCCGGCTCGCCCAGTCCCGTCCGGCACCGCCGCAACAACCGCTTCAACCGAGCAGGAACAGGCCGATGCGGCGGTGGCGATCGCGCAGCTCAGCCTACCCCCTGGGTTCTCCCTGGCGAACTCGGCGGACGCGATCATCGCCACCGGCAGTGCCGGGTTGATCGATCCGATGCTGCAGTTCGGGCCGCCGGGAGAGTCCGGGATGGGCCCCGGCGGCATGGGTCCCGGCGGGATGTTCGACGCGCCCGGTGCCGAAGGACGGGGCGAGGGTGGCGCCCCGGGCGGCTTTGGAGGACCCGGCGGCGGCCCAGGGGCGGGTCCGATGGGCGGGGGTCGCGGGGGCGGAGGCGGCGGGCGTGGCGGCGGCCTTGCCGAGGGTCTGGCCGGCCGGCTGGCTATGGCCGGCCGCGGCATGCAGCAGCGGGTGCGCGTCCAGGCCAACTACAACCTGAGCGGCTCGATGCTCGACGCCGCTCCGTATTCGCTGACAGGCCAGGCGCAGGACAGGCCTCCCTACAGCCAGCACCGGTTCGGCGCGACCGCGGGTGGCCCGGTGAGGATCCCGGGCCTCTTCGACATGGGTGCGCAGACGACCTTCACGCTGACCTACAACGGCAACTACGGGAGCACACTCTTCGATCGCTACTCGACCGTGCCGACAGAGGCGGTCCGTCAAGGGGACCTCTCCCAGTACGGCGGAACCGTCATCGACCCGGCGACAGGGCTGCCGTTCCCGGGCAACCGGATCCCGGTGAGCCGCATCGATTCGGTGGCCGCCTCGCTGCTGCAGTACTATCCGCTGCCGAATCTCAGCGGTGATCTGCGCAACTTCCACTACGTCACGTCGTCGAACACGCGGTCGAACGACCTCAACTTCCGCTTCATCCGGTCGTTCGGGACCGCACAGCGCGGCCGCGGCCAGGGCCTGCCGGCGGCTCGAGTTGGCGGCGGCGGGCGGGGCGGCGGGCGGGGCGGCAGCAATCTGATGATCGGTGTCAGCTACCGCAGTTCGACGAGCGACCAGTTGTCGTCGTTCCCGACCGCATCCGGGGAGCGCACGCAGTCGGCCTGGAATGTCCCGGTGAACTTCACGTTCCAGTGGAAGACGATCTTCAACACGTTGCGCGTGCAGTACAGCCGCAACCGGTCGGCCACCACGAACCTCTATGCCAACGTCGTCAACGTGGCCGGCGATGCGGGCATCGAGGGCGTGTCCACCGATCCGTGGTCGTGGGGCATTCCGACGCTGTCGTTCTCGACCTTCTCGGCGTTGCGCGACGTCACTCCGTCCCAGCGGACGGACCAGACCGTGAATGTCGACGTCACGCAGATGAAGCAGCGGGGCAGCCACACGCTGCGCTGGGGCGGTGGGTTCCGCACGATGCAGAACGACACTTGGGCGGACTCGAATCCCTGGGGCAGTTTCGTCTTCACGGGTCTGTACACCGGCGGCGGCGCGGCTCGTTCTGCAAGGACCGGCCTGGACTTTGCCGACTTCCTGCTCGGGTACACGCAGCAGGCAAGCCTCCAGTACGGACCGGGTCTCCAGCGGTACCGCGCCCGCTCCTGGAACGCCTTCTTCATGGACGATTGGCGCATCCGGAGCACGTTCACGATCAACGCCGGCGTGCGCTACGAGTACCTTTCACCGTACTGGGAGGCCAACAACCGCCTCGTCAACCTCGACGTGGCGCCGGGTTTCACGGCCGTCGCGCCGGTCGTGGCGGGCGAGGCCGGCCCGTTCACCGGCGTGTTCCCCTCGAGCGGGATCGAGCCCGATCGCAACAACATCGCGCCCAGGGTGGGCTTCGCCTGGCGGGCTCAACAGCGGACGGTCGTCAGAGGCGGCTACGGGATCAACTACAGTTCGCCGACCTACGTCTCCATCGTGCGCAACCTCGCCAGCCAGCCGCCTTTCGCCGTGACCGACACGCGGCTGGGCACGGTCGGGAATCCCCTGACGATCGCCACCGCGCTCGCCGGCCCGACAATTGCCGAGACGACCAACAACTACGGCGTCGATCGCCAGTACCGCCTCGGCGTGCTGCAGATCTGGAATCTCGACGTCCAGCGCGACTTGACGCGGACGATGAACGTTGCCGTGGCGTACACAGGCACGCGGGGATCGTCGCTCGACGTCCAGCGTGCGCCAAACCGTGATGCAAACGGGCCCATCTTGCCAGACGTCCAGCCGTTCTTGTGGCAGCAGTCGAGCGGCCATTCGATCATGCACGCCCTCACGCTGCGCTTCCGGAAGCGCCCGGCGAAGGGCTTCGGGGGCGGCGTCACCTACACGTTCTCGAAGTCGATGGACGACGCCTCGTCGATCGGGGGCGGCGGCGCCGTCGTGGCGCAGGACGACCAGAATCTCGCCGCCGAGTGGGGCCTCTCGAGTTTCGACCAGCGGCACCGCCTGTCCGGTGATCTCTCGCTCCAGCTGCCCTTCGGTCCGAACCGGCCCTGGCTGAACGGCGAGGGCTTCTGGGGCTACGTCTTCGGGGGCTGGTCGTGGAACACGAACGTCACGCTCGCGACAGGCAATCCCCTGACCGCCCGGCTGCTCAGCAGCGCGGCGGACGTGGCGCGTGGCACCAACGGTACCCTGCGGGCCGACTACAACGGTGCACCCATAGCGCTCGACAACCCGACCCAGCGGGTGTTCTTCAACACGGCGGCCTTCTCGGTGCCCGCCCCGGGCACGTACGGGAACGCGGGGCGGAACACGATTCCGGGGCCAGGCACCTTCGACGTCAACATGTCGCTCGCGAAGAACTTCCCGCTGCCCGGCGCACGGAACGTCAATCTCCGCATCCAGGCCAACAACGTGTTCAACATGCCGAGGTGGGGATCTGTGGATACGGTCATCAACTCGCCCACCTTCGGTCAGATCACGTCCATGCGGTCCATGCGCAGCGTGCAGGTCATGGCGCGCTTCGCCTTCTAGCCCGGTCTCGCGAAGGCAAGGTCGTCCTATGTTGCGTCGTCTCCCCGTTCTGGTCGTCCTGGCAGGCATCCTCTCAGCGTGGGCCTCTTCACCCCGGCTGGCGGCATCGCAGTCGGCGCCACAGCCGAAGCCGAGGTTCAAGTCCGGCCTCGAGATAGTCATCGTCAACGTGGTCGTGCGCGACAAGGACGGCAATCTCGTCCGCGGCCTGACGATGAAGGACTTCACGATCCTCGAGGACAACAAGCCGCAGACCATCTCGACCTTCGATTTCGAGGAGCTCGACAACGTCGCGACGACGATTGTCGCGCCCGTCATGCCGTCGCTGAAGGAAGAGCTGAAGCCAGCCGTGCCGGCGCCGGCGAAGCCCGCCGGGAAGCCGGCCGCCCCTGAGCCGAAGCCTGCCGTGACCCTCAAGGACCGGCGGATCATGGTGCTCTTCTTCGACCTCAGCTCGATGCAGCCGGAAGACGTCGGGCGTGCGGCCGAGTCGGCGCGGCAGTATGTCAACGACCAACTCTCGCCGGCCGACACGATGGCCATCGTGAGCTTCAGCACGTCGATCGCCGTCGATCAGGACTTCACCTCCGACAAGGCGGAGCTCGTCGCGGCTCTCAACCGGTTGAGTCCCGTCGAAGGCTCGGCGTTCGCCGAACAGCCGAGCGGGGAGGACGCGCCGGACACGGGCGCCGCCTACACGCCCGACGACACGGAGTTCACCATCTTCAACACCGATCGGCGGCTCGAGGCGCTGCGCGCCCTCGCCGACACGCTGGCGGACATCGAGCAGAAGAAGTCCGTCATCTACTTCTCCAGCGGCATGACGCAGAGTGGACTCGACAACGAAGCGTCGCTGCGCCTCGTCATCGACCACGCCGTCCGCGCCAACGTGTCGATCTACGCGGCCGATACCCGCGGCCTCTCGGCAGTCGTGCCGGGAGGCGATGCCAGCCAGGCCAGCGCACGCGGGGGCGCCAGCGCGTTCTCCGGCCGGGGGATGGCCGGCGCCCGCGATCGGTTCTCGGCCTCCCAGGACACGCTCACCACCCTCGCCGAGGACACCGGCGGCAAGGCCTTCTTCGATCGCAACGACTTCGGAGAGGTCTTCGCGCAGGTGGTGAAGGACACGACGGCGTACTACCTGCTCGGGTACAGCAGCACGAATCCCGCCCAGGACGGCCGCTACCGCCGCATCAGGGTCCGTGTCAACCGGCCCGATCTCAAGCTGGAGTACCGATCCGGCTACTTCGCGCCGCGGGACTTCGCCCACTCGGGCCGCGACGATCGGGCCCAGCAGATGCAGGAGTTCCTTCTGATGGGCCTGCCGCCAACCGACCTGCCCATCCACGCCGACGTCGGCTACTTCCGGGTGGGCGAGAACCGGTACTACGTCCCGCTGTGGCTCGTCGTCCCTGGCTCGGAGGTGCCGTTTTCGACATCGCGCAACCAGGACCGCGCCACCCTCGACGTCCTAGGCGTCGTCCGCAACCAGCAGCAGCGGCCCGTGGCATTCATCCAGGACACGGTCAAGCTCAACGTCGACGCCACGAAGGAGGTCCGCCGCAAGAACGTCCAGTACGCCACGAGTTTCGAGCTGCCGCCGGGGAGATACCACCTGCGAGTGGTCATTCGCGAGAACCAGGACGGCACCATCGGTTCGCTGGACACGACGCTGGTGATCCCGGACGTCACGCAACAGAAGCCCGAGCTGAGCTCGGTCATCATGGTGGCGCAGCGGATGCCCGCGGCAAAGAAGCGTACGAATCCCCTCGTGCAGAGCGGCCAGGAACTCGTCGGCAGCGTCACCAAGGTCGTGCAGCGCAACCAGCCGCTGACGTTCTTCTACGAGATCTACGATCCCGGCACGCCGCCCGCTCCTCCACCCGGTGCGCCGGGTACGCCGGCATCCTCGAAGTCCCCGAACGTCCAGTCGCCTGTGCGTGTGCTGTCGAACGTCGCGTTCTACAAGGGCATCCGGCGCGTGTACCAGACCGGACTGGTCTCGGCCGAGCAGTTGAACGTCAAGGATCGGCGGGCGGTCGCCTTCGAGGTGAACGTGCCGCCGGGCGTTCTTGAGCCGGGGCTCTATACCTGCCAGGTCAACATCGTCGACGATGTCGCCGGGACGTTCGCGTTTCCGAGGATGCCGCTGTACGTGTTGAGATGAGGATCTGATCGGAGCTTGCGCTCACTCTCCACGCGTACCGCTGGACCCGACCTCCCCAGATCGCCCGACGGCGCGCACCCAGACTTCCGCCCGGTGCTCCAGGTGATCATCGAGGAGCGGAACAGCCACACCGACGGCGTCGCGCCCGTCGATGCTCACACGCTCCTCACCGGTTGTCTGCGCTGTCTGATGCACGACAATGTGGTAGACCGTTTCGCGGAAGCGGTAGTGCACCGTGAAACCTGTCCAATCCTCGGGGAGGCACGGCGCGATCCGCAGGCGGTTGCCCTCCAGCCTCAAGCCGAGGAGCGACTCGACGATGAGCCGGTACATCCACGCGGCGGATCCCGTGTACCACGTCCACCCGCCTCGCCCGACGTGCGGACTCAGGGCGTAGACGTCGGCCGCCACCGCGTAGGGCTCGACCTTGTACGTCTCGATCTCGGCCGGTGACGCTCCGTGGGCGATCGGGTTGATCAGACGCCACAGGTCCCATGCGTGCGTTGTGTCACCAAGCTCGGCAAACGCCATGGCCGCCCAGACGGCCGCGTGGGTGTACTGCCCTCCGTTCTCCCGTACGCCCGGGACGTACCCCTTAACATAGCCGGGGTCCAGATCGGATGTGTCGAAGGGCGGATCGAGCAGGCGAACGATCCCGTCGTCGCGTCGGACGAGCCGAGTGCCCACGGCGTTCATCGCGGCGCGAGCACGCGTCAGACCGGCGGCGCCGGAGAGGACCGACCAGCTCTGCGCAATCGAGTCAATCTGGCACTCCGGGTTGCTCGACGAGCCGAGCGGCGACCCGTCGTCGAAGTAGGCGCGCCGGTACCACGCCCCGTCCCACCCGGCATCTTCGAGGTGGCGCTGCAGCGCCGCGGCCTCGGACCGGCAGCGATCCGCGAAGGCCAGGTCGTTGTGTCGGTGGGCGATATCAGCGAACTTCGTCAGCACATCGTAGAGGAGGAATCCCAGCCAAACGCTCTCGCCGCGCCCTGCGGCACCGACGAGGTTCATGCCGTCGTTCCAGTCGCCGGATCCGATGAGCGGCAGACCGTGCTCGCCGAACCGGAGACCGTTCACGACCGCGCGCGTACAGTGATCGTACAGACTGGCGCACTCCTCCGACGTGGCGGGCAGATCGTAGTAGGAGTCCTCGTCTGGGCTGATCTGTCGGCCTTCGATGAAGGGAACCTGTTCCTCGAGGACCCCGATGTCGCCGGTCGCCTCGACGTAGCGGCACGTGGCGAGCGGCAGCCAGAGGTAGTCGTCGGAGCAATGGGTGCGAACCCCGCGGCCCGCCGGCGGATGCCACCAGTGTTGCACGTCCCCTTCCCTGAACTGACGTGACGCAGACCGCAGCAGGTGCTGCCGTACGAGCCGCGGTTCCGCGTGCACGAGCGCCATGACGTCCTGCAGTTGATCGCGGAATCCGAAGGCGCCCCCGGACTGATAGAAGCCGCTGCGGCCCCATAGCCGGCTCGCCATGGTCTGGTAGAGCAGCCAGCCGTTGGCGAGCATGTTGAGCGCCCGGTCGGGTGTCTCGACGTGCACCGCCCCGAGCGCGTGGTTCCAGTGCTGCCAGACGGCGTCCAGCGCCGCGCGCGCCGCAGCGGGTCCCCGGTTGCTGCTGAGCACGCTTACCGGCGTATCGGTATCGCGGCCGACACCGAGGCGGAAAACGACCTCGCGTTGCTGCCCGGGCGGCAACTCGAAGGCCACCTGGATCGCTGCGCAGGGGTCGAACCCGCCGCCCGTGCGGCCGCAGAGTGTCGATCGCCGCATCGCAGCTGGCTTGGCGAGTGTTCCGTTGCGACCGATGAACTCGGTGCGATCGCCCGTCATGCACCGGATCGGATCGCCGGCATGAAAGAAGGCCGTGCGCCCCGCGAAGTCGGCGTTGTACGTATTCTCGGCGAGCACGGCACCGGTGATCGGATCGACGCTGGTCATGACGTGCGGCGCCGCTCTTGCACGCAGGTCGCCAAGAACCCACTCGACGTAGCCGGTGACGGACAACCGGCGTGAACCGCCGGACATGTTGCTGATCTTGAGAACCGACCACTTCACGGGCGCTGTCAGGTCGACATACACCCACAACTCCGTTGCGATGCCGGCCTCGGTGTGCTCGTACACACTGTAGCCGAATCCGTGCCGGATCGTGTACGGCGCGTCGCCTCCGGCCGGCAGCGGCGTCGGCGACCAGAAGTGGCCGCTGTCTTCGTCACGAAGGTAGAAGGCCTCTCCGCCGCCATCGGTCACCGGGTCGTTGCTCCACGGCGTCAGGCGGAACTCGTGCGCGTTGTCCGCCCAGGTGTAGGCGGAGCCGCTTTCCGAGAGCACCGTCCCGAACCCGGGATTCGCCAGGACGTTCACCCACGGCGCCGGCGTGACTGCCCCGGACCCGGTCGTGATGATGTACTCGCGGCCGTCCGGAGTG
Organism: Acidobacteriota bacterium; assembly: GCA_040752275.1. GTDB lineage: Bacteria > Acidobacteriota > Vicinamibacteria > Vicinamibacterales > JAKQTR01 > JBFMFH01. The sequence goes on along the minus strand of JBFMFH010000077.1, from coordinate 34,943 downwards.
AAGCCACCCAGCCCGTTGAAGAACGCGAGGTCGTCTCGCGGCGGAATCTGTGCTGGAACTGGCGGACGCCTGGTCGAAACTGACGTGACGGTCGCAGGCAGCGGCTCCGCCGGACGGCCGTCGATCTGGTCCTCCAGCGAGCCGCGGCTGTCGGAGATGATCGCCCTCGCGACCGCATGGAACAGCGTGCGGTCCTCGGTCGAGATCTGCTCGGCGGGGCGAACGAAGATCGCCCCCGTGCGGGCCGACGCATTGGTTTCGACGCCGGCCGCGATGAGACCGAGGATCTGTTCCTGGAGCACCTGCCGGTAGCCGGCGCGATCGTCGTTCCAGATCACGAGGTCCACCGCCAGACCTTTCAAGCGCCAGTAGGCGTGTGCCTGCACCAGCTGACGTGCCAGTTCGATGTGCGCCGCGTCACCGATCTGGAGGAGGACGATCGGCACGTCCCCGGACACGGAGTACCCCCACAGCCCAGACTGCCCGCGCCGGTTCGCCGCGAACGTGGCCGCATCCGCGCGCAGCGACGGGTTCGCGTAGATGATCGACCCGGCCAGGCGGCAGTAGAGCTGCGCGTCCGCCTCGCTGGTATTCAGCTGCTGCAGGACAATCTGCGCGTGCGTGGACGCGAGCGCGAACACGCGGTTGGCGAGGCGCCGATCCTGGTACTTGCCCACGAGGGCGAGGCCGGCGCCACGCGTGCCGGCCACGCCCGACACGACGTCAACCGTCACCGACTCGTCCGGATCGAGCACGAAGCAGCCGCGGATCGCCACGATGGGATCGAGCACCGATCCTTCAGTGCCGGACAGCGGGCCCCTCACGCGCATCGCGCTCGGGTCGGCGGGCGTCCGGCCGCGCCCCAGGAAGCGGAGCCGGTCGGTCTCGTAGGACAGCACACCGGTATGGCCGCCCCCATGCGCCGCCAGGAGATGGAACATCCACGGCGACGATTCGCCGCGCGAACGGGGACGCCTCGTACAGAGGATCGCGCCCTGCTCCGGGACGATCTCGGTCTGGACGAAGAGGTTGCTGAACGCCGGGTGCAACGCGTCGGCCACCGGATCCGCGAGCGCGACTTCCGCGTAGCTTGTCACCTCGATCGTCCGGCGCGTGCGGCCGCAGTTGGTCAGGCGCACGCGGCGAAGCTCCACGTCGTCCTCGGGCGACACGGCGATCTCGGCGTGACTCTCGATCTGGTGACTCCTGCTGCGGAACTCGGCTCGGGCGTCCGAGAACACCGCCTCGAACCGATCGAGCGGCTGCAGGGTCGGCTGGTGCGCCGTGGACCAGAACGCGCCGTCTGCAACGTCACGGATATAGCAGAACGTCCCCCAGTTGTCCGAGGTCACATCCTCGCGCCAGCGTGTGACGGCAAGGTCCTTCCAGCGGCTGTACCCGCCGCCTGCGTTGGTTACCACCACGTGGTAGCGTCCGTTCGACAGCAACTGCACTTCGGGTGCCGCTGTGTCGGGCCCGTGAATCGACCGCAGGGCGATCTGGGAGCCCGCCGGAGCGATGCGGGCGTCGGTGACCGGGGTCGCCGGCAGGTAGTGCGCACGGGCGCGAGGGATCCGCTCCTGGAGCAGCAGCGCCGTCGCCTGGAACGCCGGGTCGGCCGCAAAACGCTCCTGCATCCGTCCCTCGAGAAGCACGTGCGCCAGCGACAGGAACGTCATCCCCTGGTGATGCGTCATGTAGGCGCGGACCAGGGCATGCGACTGGCCGTGCGGCAGGCGCGCCGGCGTGTAGTCGATGGCTTCGTAGAAGCCGAGGCTGCCCTCGAAGCCCTCTGCCGCGAGCCGCTGGAGGTTCGAGCAGGCCGCCTCTGGGGAGACCAGCAGCGCAAGTGCCGACGCGTACGGTGCGACGACGAGATCGTCGGCGAGGCCCCGCTTGAGGCCGAGACCCGGCACGCCGAACGCCCGGTACTGGTAGATGAGCCGGACATCGATCAGGCTGTAGCCAGATTCGGAGATGCCCCAGGGCACCCCGCGGTGTCTGCCGTACTCGATCTGCCGCTTGACCGCCGCCTTGCACGTCTGGTCGAGCAGCGTCCCATCGTAGCCAGGCATCACGATGAGCGGCATGAGGTACTCGAACATCGAGCCGCTCCACGATAACAGCACCGGCTCGCCCGCTGCCGACGTGAGCAGGCGGCCGAGAGCGAACCAGCTTTCCTGAGGCAGATGCCCCTGCGCAATCGCGACGAACGTAGAGAGACGCGCTTCGGAGGCGAGCAGGTCGTAGTAGCTGGCGTCGCGCCGGCGCTCACTGAGGCTGTACCCGATGGACAGGAGCTGGCGGGTCTGATCGAACAGGAGGCTCCACTCCATCTCCGCAAGATCGGCGGCCTGCGCCGCCAGGCGGCCCAACGCTGCGACCCGCGCCCTGGCCGGTCCGGCAGGCTCGCTGTCGAGCGCTGCCAGCTCGCCCAAGGTCGGAATCGAGGTGAACCCTGGAAGATGCACCTGCGGCGTGGCCGAGGCTGGGAGCGACGTCCACGGCGCCAGGTGCCCGAGATCGTCAAGGACATCCCAGCACTGGGCGGCCACGGCTGCGGCCCACCTGCCAGCTACCCGCTCGGTAGAAGCGGCCAGCGCGATTGCCAGCGCACGGCTCTCCCGGGCGAGACGCTCGAGTGCCACCCGGCCATCCGGGATCGTCTTCGGCCCGGACTGACAGACCGCGTCGAGCTCCCTCTGCAGCCGCGCTAGGGCAGGCGTGGTCGCGCCCACACAGGTGTCGGCCACGAGTGCGAACGTATCGCGCAATCCCTGGAACACGCGAGCCGGCAGAATCGGCTCGCCCTCCAGCGCGAGCAGCCCCGGTCGCAGCGTCAGGAGGTGGCCGGCCAGATTGCCGCTGTCCACCGAGGAGATGTACCGGGGCTCGAGCGGCGCGAGCGATTGGGTGTCGTACCAGTTGTAGAAGTGCCCGTGGTAGCGCTCCATCCTCGACATCGCCTCGAAGGCGCGCGCGGTGCGATCCAGAAGCCGGCCGGCCGAGATGTAGCCGAAGTCGCAGGCGGAAAGATTGGCCAGCAGCGCAAGTCCCATGTTGGTCGGCGACGTGCGATGCGCAATCCCTGTCGCGGGCAGCTCCTGGTAGTTGTCCGGCGGCAGCCAGTGATCGTCGGGGCCGACGTAGGTGTCAAAGAAGCCCCAGGTCCGGCGCGCGACGGCGCGCAGGAAACGCAACTGGCTTGTCGTCAACCGCGCGCCGCGCCGGGTGGGCGGACGGCCGAGGTGCCAGGTGATCGCCGGGCCTCCCAGCCAGAGGATGACGATCGGCGCGGCGGCAAGGAGTCCCGATGGCCGCGCCAGCAGGAGATACACCCCCGCGGCCACGGCAAGCGCGGGGCCGATCCACATCCTCGCCCACGCGCCAGTCAGGCCGCGCGTGCCGGGATGCGTCCCGTCGCCGGACGGCGTCCATTCAAGGAGTCGTCTGCGCGTGATGAACAGTCGCGCGGCGGTGCGCAGTGCGGCAGCAAGGCTGAAGGAGGCTTCGTACGGGAGACACGCGAGCGTCACCAGAGCCTGCGCAGCTTGTCGCCCGACCGCGCGCGCGCTGCTCTCGAGATGCCGGGCGAGCAGCACGTCGGCCGGCTTCCGGACGATACCGGGAAGCGATGCGACCAGGGCCGGGACCAGCAGGCAGCCTGCGCCGACAAGGGTCCAGGCCCATACGGGCGAGAGCGCGGCCCACGCCGCGAGGAACAAACCCACCAGCGCCGCGGGCGCGAGGCTGCGGCGGAGATTGTCGAACAGCTTCCATCGGCCCAGCGCCGAGAGCGGGTTTCTGGTGCGCCGCCCGTCTCGACCGGGAACCGCCGGGAGCATCCATCGCCACAACTGCCAGTCGCCGCGGATCCAGCGGTACCGCCGCCGCACGTCGTCTTCGTACCGGGACGGGTGTTCCTCGTACACCTGCACGTCGGTCACGAGCCCGGCGCGCGCGTAGCATCCTTCCAGCAGGTCGTGGCTGAGGATTCGGTTCTCCGGGAAGCGGCCGCTCACGGCCAGGTCGAACGCATCGACGTCGTAGATGCCCTTGCCGATGAAGGAGCCCTCGCCGAACAGATCCTGGTAGACGTCGGATACGACTCGGGTGTAGGGATCGATGCCTGGGTCGCTCGTCCACAGGCGAGCGTAGCGAGACCGGCTGGCGCCGGGCAGGCTGGCGGCCACCCGCGGCTGCAAGATGCCGTACCCCTCGGTCACGCGCTCGGCGGTCTCATCGTACCGCGCGCGGTTGAGCGGATGCATCATGGCGCCGATGAGCTGCCGGGCGGCGTCCCGCGGCAGTTGCGTGTCTGCGTCGAGCGTGATCACGTACTTCACGTGCCGGAGGATCCCGGCATCGCCGACGACGCGGGAGAAGACGCCGTTCGATCGGCCTCGGAGCAGTGCGTTCAGGTCCGCGAGCTTCCCGCGCTTGCGCTCGTACCCCATCCAGATGCGCTCCTCAGGATTCCAGAGGCGCGGGCGGTGAAAGAGAAAGAACGAGGCGCCGTACTTGTCGTTGAGCCCGTTGATCCGCTGCTCGGCAAGCCGTTCCAGGGCATCGTCCTCCGGAAGGGTCTCCCTGGACGCGTCGGCCAGGTCCGTCAGGAGGCCGAAGGAAATGTGGTCGTCCCGGTTGCCGAGGAAGCGCACCTCGAGGGCTTCGGCCAGGTGCTCGACGTTCTCCGGACTCGTGAGGAGACTTGGAACGACGACCAGGGTCCGCGAAGCCGGCGGGATGCCGGCCGACAGATCCATTTTCGGCAGGGCCCGTGGCGTTGCCAGCCTGGGGACGATGGCGTGGACGAGGGCGACGGCCACCTGGCTGGCACACGGCAGGATGAGCATCCCGAAGAGCCCGAGGAGCCAGCCATCCAGACCACTCCCTCGCACCGCGACGATCAGGGCCGCCGTGGCCAGCAGTGTGAGGGCGGCGATGCTTCCGAGGTAGAGCGCGAGCGGGTGGCCGAGACCCGCGCGGCGCACCGTCTCGACGAGGGAGAAGCGCGTTCGCGCTGTGCGTTCGAGCTGAGAGAGCCCTCGGTCGACGAGGTAGAAGCCGACGTGGGCGGCCCTGGCGTCGAGACGCCCGGCAGCGGCGGCGTCCCGGGCGAGGGAGATCGCGAGGCTGGCGACCTCGCCTTCCGTTCGGCCGCTCCGCCTGGCCGTGGTCTCCACGACGTGGCGATACTGGTCCCTCGTGGCGAAGTCCATCAGGGCATACGCACCGGCCGGATCCCCTCGCAGGATCTGCTCCACGCCACTCTTGGCTTCGACGAAGTCGCGCCAGTCGGCGGCGCCGAGGAACCTCAGGCTCTTGATGCTGTTGCTGATCGACACCTGGTCGGCGGCCTGCTGCTGGTTCTCCGACTGGACCAGGAGTTCGATCGTCAGGCCGTCTTCCGACAGCCGCTGTTCGATCCACGTGAGCGGCAGGGCCAGCGCCGGGCTCTTGCCCTGCAGGCGACGGGCGAACTCGGCAACGAACGACCCGACCATCGGCGGGTCCGACCGCGCCATGTCGGCGATCAGCAGAATGAGGCTCTTCGGGTCCTCTTCTGCCGTCGCCGTCATCTGATCCGCCCAGTGGTTCGCGCGGTTCCGATCCACGCGGTCGGCCCCGATTCGGGCCGCCACTCGGCGGAGGTTCTCGAGCAGGGCCAGTCGCAGCATGATGGGGATGGCCCACAGTTCGCCCATCGTCAGGGGCGTCACCGTCTGGTAGGCGGAGACGAAGCTGCCGAGACCCTCGCCATCCAGGCGGCCATCGCCGTGCGCGATCGTCTCGAGGGCAATGTCGTAGACACGCGGCAGCGCGGCTGACGGGCCGTCGGCAAGACACGGCAGCTCGCGGCTGTACCCGGGCGGAAGGTGCTGCCGGGCCGTTCGGATCTGCTCGTCGATCACGTAGAAGTTGTCGAGCAGCCACTCCCCAGCCGGCGTGACCCTACGGTCGTCGTCCACCGCCACCGTCAACAGCGATCGGACCGTGACGAGCAGCGTCTCGTTCTGGGCCAGCCGTGCCAGGAGTTCGTCGGAGCCGCGCATGGCGCTGAGCCGGTGAGCGCCGGCCAGTACCTTCCCGTGCTGCGCCATCTGTTCGCGGCTGAAGAGCTCCGCGCGCAGCGGCGGCTCGTGGCCGGTGAGGGCCGCCGACACGTCCGGCCTGCGAGTGATCGTGCTGCGCAACATGCCTCAGGGCTCTACGTGGCCGTACTCACGAGTCGAAGCACTCTAGCGCGGGCGGGCCGGTGGCGGCTGTACACAAGTGCACAGGCGCGGCTGCCGGACTCGTTGCGGGAACCTGGGCGGGCGGCACCTTTGCGCGGCACCGGCTCAGCGCGCACACCGGTCTGATTCCTGTCGCGGCGTTGTTGTCGTGTGGGCCGCAACCGGGCGGGCGGCGTCCATTGGGCGAATCCGCTGCGGTCGTCTGGCCTCGTGATGCCGCACTCGATCGTGACGCGCGAATGTGCAGAAGTGAACAGTACCCCGTCGGCAACGCCGGTATACTCGCGTGCGGCATCTGGGACACTGTGTGAACGACAAGGTCCCGCGGGGCCGCGACTCTGCAGCCGGGCGAGGTGTCCCTTGCGGCTCCATCTCATCAACCCGTCGAATCCGATCGTGAGCATCGTCAGGCTCCAGGAGAGCCGGTGGAACCGGTATCGCGTGTGGCAGCCGCTGAGCCTGATGGTGCTCGCCGGCCTGACCCCGCCCGAGTGGGACGTCACGTTGCTCGACGAGAACGTGAGGATGTCGCGGGGCCAGGACGTGCCGCGTCCGGACCTCGTCGGCATCACGGCGTTCACGTCGCAGGCGCCTCGGGCCTATGAGATCGCAGCTCGCGTCCGTCGCCAGGGCGTGCCCGTCGTCATGGGCGGCATCCACGCCACGATGTGCGTCGACGAGGTCATGCCGCGCGTGGACTCGGTGGTCACGGGGGAAGCCGACGAGGTCTGGCCGCAGGTACTGGAGGACGCGGCGCGCGGGCGTTTGAAGCGCCGATACGACGGAGGCCTCGCCAAGATGGACAGAGTCCGGCCGGCCCGCCACGACCTCCTGACCGCCGACTATGCCTTCGGGGCAATCCAGACGACCCGCGGCTGCCCCATGAACTGCACGTTCTGCAGCGTCACGGCCTTCAACGGCGCCCGCTACCGTCAGCGCCCCATCTCGGATGTCGTGGGCGAGTTCCGGTCGATCCCCGAAAAGCGGGTTCTGATCGTGGACGACAACCTGGTCGGCACCACGCACCAGCACATCGCGCGCGCCAAGGACCTGTTCCGGGCACTGGCGGCCGCCAACCTCGGCAAGACGTGGATTGCGCAGGCCACGATCAACTTTGCCGACGATGAGGAACTGCTGACACTGGCCGCAGAGGCGGGATGCGCGGGCGTCTTCATCGGATTCGAATCGCCGACGGCCGAGGGGCTGACCGAGGTCGGCAAGCGGTTCAACCTGCTCAGGAAGCGAAGCCTCGCCGCGTCCGTGGCGCGGATCCAGCGGCACCGGATCATGGTGGTGGGGTCGTTCATCATCGGATTGGATGTGGATACTCCTGGTATCGGCCGGCGCACGGCCGCGGCGGCCCGCCAGTACGGCGTGGACAGCCTCAACACGCTGTTCCTCACGCCCTTGCCGGGCACCCGGCTGTGGGACCGGATGAGCATGGAGGGCCGCGTTGTCCTGGACCGTTTCCCGCAAGACTGGCAGTACTACACGCTGACCTTCCCTGTCGCCCGCTACACGGGTTTGTCCCAGGATCAGGCCGTTGATGAGATGATGGCCTGCGACCGCCGCTTCTACTCGATGCCGTGCATTCTGGCCCGCGTGTGGAAGAATGTGTGGCACCGCCGACAGCCGTTGATCACCTTGTTTGGCAGCCTGTCGTACCGGAGGAATCTGGTCCTCAACCGGGGGACCTACGCGAACTTCAGCCGCGAGTGTGCGACGCGGCTGGCTTCGCGCGACATCTGGGATGCGGGTCCCGCCGGAGGCCTGGGCCGGGGCAACCTGCCGGCCGCCTGTGTAGATCCGCCATTCGCCTGATGACAGCCCGGTCACTCGTGGAGCACGACGCTCAACAGGGATCGGTTGACCGTGATTCCGGCGGGCCTAACATCGATGAACCCCAGCCGCGTGAACTTCTTGAGGAGGACACTTACGCGCGACCGGGTCGCGCCGACCATGTCGGCGAGCGTCGCTTGCGAGATCTTGGACAGGATCCGATCCGGCTTGTCCTGCTTGCCGTAGTGGGCGAGAAGCAGGAGGGCGCGGGCGAGCCGTTTCTCGCTCGAGTTCAGGAGCTGATGGATCAGATCCTCCTCGATGCGGATGTTGCGGTCCAGCATGTACGCGATGAAGCGGTCCGACAGGGCGTGTTCGGCGTGGAGCACCCGGATCATCTCCTCCTTGGCGATCACGAGCACCGTGGTCGGCGTGAGCGCTGTCGCGGTCGCTGTCCGGACGCTCTGCCCCGCCAGGCCTCCCTCACCGCAGAAATCGCCTGGTCCGAGCATGGCCACGACGGCCTCCCGGCCGGCGTGGGAGACGACCGACAGCCTGACACCTCCCTTCTGAATGTAGATCACACTTGTGGCGGCATCGCCCTGCGAGAAGAGTATCTCCGACCGGGGATACTCAACGACCTCTCGCGCCGCGCCGGCCGAGTCGAGGAAGGTCTGTGCGTCGAAGGTCTTGGCGTCAGTTGTCTTCTTGGACCCCATGTCGCGATGATCGCTCGCGAGTCGCGCGGCACGATGTTCAGAACAGAACACCCCGCGGAGCACAGACACCGCGGAACCCTCATTTCGTCAGACTCGTGTTCACAATTGAACAGACGCCCTGGGCAATCGCGTTCAGCATGCCCTCAGGGGCATCGCCCCACTGGCGCGCCGCACGGGTGCGGCGCTTGACGGGAGGTCAGGATGTTCACGGCGCTCATCGCGGTCCTCGTTATCGCGTGGCTAGTCGGGATGGTCACGTCGTACACGGCGGGAGGTTTCATCCACGTTCTGCTGGTTGCAGCGCTGATTCTGCTCCTACTGAAGATGTTCCGGGATCGGCGGCCGTTCGCCGAGAAGTGACCTTCGCAACGCTGCCGCGACCACACGCATCCGCTGAGCCCTTGAGCCCGCCTGCGGGTCCAAACCGGGAGCGGAAACCGGGGCGTGACAGTCCGGGGTGAGTTCGTTCGACAGCGGCTCAATCGTGCAGGACGATGGTCAGGAGGGAGTCGTTGATCCTGAGGCCGCCGTTGTACTCGATGAAGCCGAGCTTCCTGAACTTGTTCATGAAGAAGTTCACCCGCGAGCGGGTCGTGCCGACCATTTCCGCGAGCATCTCCTGCGAGATCTTGGGCAGCACGCGGTGCGGGGTGTCACGCTTGCCGTAGCGAGCAAGGAGGAGCAGCATTCGGGCAAGCCGTTTCTCGCTGGAATTGAACAACTGATCCACGAGGTCGGCCTCCACGCGGACATTCCTCGCCAGGACGTAGGCCAGGAACCGATCCGACAGGGCATGCTGTTCGTGAAGCAGCCGGCTCATCTGCTGCGTCCCGACAACCAGGAAGGTGCTCGCGCTGGTGGCAATCGCGGTCGACATGCGGACGGGTTGCCCGGCCAAGGCCCCCTCGCCAAAGAAGTCGGCGGGCCCCAGCATCGCGACGATCGCTTCCTTTCCAGCATGGGACGTGACACGGAGCTTCACGCCGCCGCGCTGAATGTAGAGGACGCAATCGCACGGGTCACCCTGGGAATAGATGACCTCATCGCGGCTCCGCTCGATGACCTGTCCGGCAACACCGCCTGATTCGAGAAACGCCTGGATGTCGAACGGCGGTGGCCTCGGAAGATTCGCCCGGTTGTTACGCTTGCTCATTCCGTGCTCCACGCCACTCGAATCCCTCGCCGGTCCATCGAACGCTTCCGCCGACGTTCGGGCGGCAACCCCGCCGGGCATCCATCTCGGACATTTTCGCACACCTCAGCCGCGGGCAGGCGCTATCGCCGCAACGTGGGATGGATGGGGCCTACGACGGCTTCTTGCCCTTCGCCTTTCCGCCCCCGGTCCTGAGCTGGATGAAGATGCCGGCCAGGGCGATGGCGACCCAGGCGAGGTAGACCCACATCCGGTCGGGGCCGGTCGTGTTCGGGTACACCACCCACAAGTCGCCCGCCGCCGACCCGGCCTTGACGCCTTTGCCCAACATCAGTGCCGCAGCGCCGACGAGCATCGTCCACGCCCCGCCGAGGGCCGTGCCGGCCACGATCACGTGGCGCTGGACCGCCATGGCCGCGAATCCGCCCAGCGCCGCGGCGATGATCACCGCGGCGACGTGCGGTTCGTTGCCGAGGGGCTTCCACAGGAGATTGGCGAGAAACGCCCCCAGCCCTGCGCCGAGGAGCGCGACCGCCACGAAGGAGGCGGCCACCAGCACGAGCGCTCCGAGCGCGCCGCCAGCAAGCGCCGCCAGCACCACCGACCAGCCGGCCTCGGTGCCGACCATCGAGCTGGCGACGAGGGCGCCCAGGAAGAACCCGTACATCCCGAGTACGAAGCGGAACAGCCGGTAGCCCGCGAAGCACGCCACCGCGCCTCCCGCCAGGAACACCAGGGATGCCGGCACCTGCAGCGACAACGGCAACATGCTAGACCTCCCGTCGTCCTTCAATCGCCTTGTGCACCGTCACATCGTCGGCATACTCGAGGTCGCTGCCGACCGGCACGCCCATCGCAATGCGCGTGACCTTGACCCCCAGCGGTTTGAGCAGCCTGGCCAGGTAGATGGCCGTCGCTTCGCCTTCGACCGTCGGATTGGTCGCCAGGATCACCTCGGTGATGCCGCCGCCGTCGACACGGGTGAGCAGACCCTTGATGCGGAGTTCGTCAGGGCCGATGCCCTGGAGCGGAGACAATGCACCCATCAGGACGTGGTAGGTGCCGTTGTAGTCGCGGCTGCGCTCGACGGCGAGGACGTTCGGCGGCTCCTCGACCACGCAGATGAGCTGGCGGGAGCGGGACGCGTCGGTGCAGATAAGGCACGGATTGACATCGGTCACGTTGTTGCAGACCGAGCAGTACGTGATCCGGTCCTTGACATCGCGGATCGCATCACACAGGCGGTCGGCATCGTCCCGGGGCGACTTGAGCACGTGGAAGGCGAGCCGCTGGGCGCTCTTCCGGCCGACGCCGGGCAGGCGCTGCAGTTCTTCCATCAGGCGGGTCAGTGGCTCAGGCTGCGACATCGTCGGATCGTCAGAACATCCCGGGCAGTTTCAGGCCGCCCATCATGCCCCCGAGCTGGCCCGCCATGGCCTCGTCGGCCTTGCGGCCCGCGTCATTGACGGCCGCCAGGATCAGATCCTGGAGCATCTCCACGTCCTCCTTCGACACCACCTCGGGATCGATGGCAACCGACTGGAGCTGCTTCAGGCCGTTCATGACGACCGTCACCATTCCCCCGCCGGCGGTGGCCTCGATGCGTGCCTCCGCCATCTGGCGCTGCATCTGCTCCTGCATCCGCTGCGCCTGCTTCATCATCTGCTGGATGTTCATGAGCCCTTCAGTTCCGTGACGTCCTTCACTTCGGACGGGAATATCTCGAGCAGCGCCTGCACGACCGGGCTGGCCAACGCCTCGGCGCGCGCGTCGCGCGCGCTCGGTCTCGGGTGGCCCGGCCGCTGGGACCGCGAACGCTCCGGGGTCCCGTCGACGAGCTCGACAACGATGGTCATCTTGCGGCCAGCCACCTTCTCGCACAACGGCTCGAGCCAGCTCCTCGCCTGTCCCACCTGCTCGGCCAGCAGCCCATGAGCCTGTGAGAAGCTGAACGCGACACAATCGTCCCGCACGACAATGGCACGGGCCTGGGCGACGACCGTCCCGTGGAAGACCGCCCGCGTCCGCCGAATCTCGGCCAGCAGACCCGCTTTCAGATCGCCTGCCGGCGAGATCGCCGAATCGTCCGGCACGGCAGTCGTAGCCGGCCGAGCGGCGTTCGCAGTGGTTGGACGTACCACGGCCGCCGAAGCGGTCGGAAGGCCGGACGCCGGCGCGGACGACCCTGTCGCCGGCGGTCGCGTCGGCCGGCCACCTGCCTGCTGGCGGGCGCCTCCCGGCGGCGTTGTCGAACCGCCTCCTTCGAGCCGCTCGATCAAATCCGACAAGGGCGTCAGCTTGCGCACGTGGATCCAGCGCAGGAGCGCCATCTCGAGGTGGTAGCGAGGTTCGGCAGCGGCTCGGATGTCCGTTTCCGCACGCGTGAGGAGGTCGAACGCCCGGAGCAGATCCTCGCGCGAGAAGCGATCGACCAGTTCGCGCAGCCGCCCGCGGTCCGGCTCGGGCGCGACGTCGGCGTCGTCGAAGCGGGACGGATCGATGGCCAGCACCATCACGTCACGCGTGAGACGCGAGAGCTCACGGCACAGCAGGCGCAGATCGTATCCGGCCTCGACCGCACGCCCGGCCAGCTCGAAGGCCGCGGGGCCGTTCTCGTCGGCCACGGCGGTCATGACGTCGAACAGCAGGTCGCGGCCCACGAGACCGAGCACCGAGGCGACATCCTCGGGCGAGATCTGCTGGCCGGCAAAGGCAATCACCTGGTCAAACGCCGTCTCGGCATCCCGCATGCTGCCTTCCGCCGCCCGGGCGATGAGGGCCAGCGCCTCGTCGGACACCTGGATCCCGTCGGTGTCTGCGATACGCCGGAGCTGGTCGGCAATCGCCCGGCTCGCGATGGTCTTGAACTCGAAGACCTGCGAGCGCGACACGATCGTGTCGGGGATCTTGTCCGGCGCCGTCGTGGCCATGATGAAGGTCACGTGTGGCGGCGGCTCCTCGACGGATTTCAGGAGGGCGTTGAACGAGTGCGACGACAGTTGGTGGACCTCGTCGATGATGAAGACCTTGAACCGGTCGCGCACCGGCAGCATGGCCAGGCCCGAGATGATGACGTCGCGGATGTTGTCGACCTGGGTATGCGTCGCGGCGTCGATCTCGAGGACGTCCATATCTCGGCCTTCCGCGATCTCCAGGCACGCGTCGCACACGCCGCAGGGATCCGGCGTGGGCCCGCGGTCACAGTTGAGCATGCGGGCCAGGATGCGGGCCGTCGTGGTCTTGCCGACGCCGCGGGGGCCGGCGAAGACGAAGGCCTGGGCGATGCGGCCGCTGGCCAGGGCGTTGCGCAGTGTCTGCGTCACGTGGCGCTGGCCGACGACTTCGTCGAGCGTCTTCGGACGCCACCGGCGGGCAATGACTGTGTAGGACATCGATCAGAAGACAGAATACCGTTCGCGGATCCCACTGCGGCCCGGGTTGTCCTGCGGCACATCGCAGGGTCTGCTGAGTGCTGCTGCCTTCCGGCCCTGACACGGTTCACAGTCTACAGATTGCACAGGGTCCGGGCCGCAGTGCGATCCGCGAGGCACGCGCGAGCGTCGCGCGGCCTGACGGAACAGTGTACCAGCATCCAGGCGATGGGCGGTAGGCCACGGGCACGACGCGGACAGGAGTCAGAAGACAGAAGTGGATGGGGCGGGCCGGAGCCCATAGCGCGAGCGCAGCCCGAACGGGCCGGGACGGACAGCGGGGGACGTGCCGGCTGGCTGGCTTACCGGACCGATTGCCGAATGCTGATGATGCCGTTGAAGCTCTCGAGGTCGAGCCGCGACCGGCCCGAGCCAAGAACGAGCAGACGGCCGCCGTCAGCTCCCCTGCCCGCGGGCGCCGCGAACTGGCATCTCAGATTGCCGTCCAGGCCGTGAACGGCAATGGTCGCACTGGCGGAGGGTGGCAGCGTCACATCGATGTCGCCCGAGTGGGAGATCAGCTGGGAGCGTCCGTCCTCGGCCAGCGGCCCTTCCCACAGGATGTCACCGGTCATCGTGCTGACCTCGACCCTGGAGGCCACGACACCCCGCAGCCGTACGCTGCCGTCGACGGTCTCCGCCTGCAGGTCGCCGGCGAAGCCGGACACCCTGACCCCGTTGTTCGCCGCCCGAAGCCGCGCGGTCCCTCGGGCGTTCTCCAGCGCGATCTGTCCTTCCATCGACGAGAGCAGGATGGTCCCGTTCCCGCCGCCCACTCGGATGTCGCCCCGGATGGTTTCAATCGTGACCCCCGATTGGGTGCCGTTCGCGGCCACATCAACATAGGGCCCAACGATGCCGATCGCCATCCAGGCTGGAACGTCGATGTCGAGATCGATGCCGTGCAGAGAGCCCGCCGTTGTGCGCGCCCGGACCCGGATCTCCGTGCCGATTGCGGTGCACTCGATCACGTCGGTCGGGAAGTGGATCGCGCGCACCCGGACCGCATCCTGGTCCCAGGCTCGTACAACGACCTCGCCTCCGTACAGGCGCACGTCGAGTCGCATGCCGGGGGCGGCCGGCAGCGTGCGGTCGAACTCCGTTGCCCGGCCGCTCGACGGCACGGCGAGCACCATGACGAGCACGACCAGGCCGCAGCGAATGGTGGCCACGCGCATTCTCCCGTTGCTCAGTTCGCTCCGCTCTCCGCCAGGGTCGCGATCCGCTGCAGCATGGCGAGCTTGCGCTCCCGCGCCGCAGCCAGGCGCTGCCGCAGCCGCTGGTCGCCGGGATTCCGAGCCAGCGCGTCCTGGTAGTCGGCAATTGCGACATCCAGCGAGTCGAGGTTCCGATCGAGCACGGCGATCACGGACGGATCCGCGGTGAGCGTACGGCTCACGATTCGCCGGAGGTTCGCGACCTCGTCGTCATAGGCTCGGCCCGCCGGCACCGGCGGAGCAGCCGGTGCCCCAGCCGGTCCAGCCGCCTGGCGCGTGACGTCCGAGGTGCCCTGGGTCGACCGTACCCACAACACGATGGCTCCGATCGCGACGATGGCGAGGATCGCGGTGGCCGCATACGCGAGACGGCCGGGCGACAGCGCGGGCGGGCGCAGGACGCGCCGCCACCAGGGAGCGCGGCGGGCGGTCAGCCGCGCCGCGATGCCCGGCCACAGATCGCGTGCCGGCTCGGTGTCCACCGCCAGGTGGGGCGCCTTCCGGGCGATCTCCCGAAGGGCCTCCAGTGTTGCTCGACACTCAGTGCACGCCGCAAGGTGACGGTCGAGCCGGCGCCGCTCGAGCGCACTCAGTTCATCGTCCAGGTACTCGGACAGACGGCCGGTCCACGGGTCCTGTCTCTCGCGCGTCATCATGTGTCACGTCCGCCACTCGCCGCCCGTGCGGGCAGCCCCGGCGCCCCACGCGTTCCGGCGGCCAGGCAGCGCCGGAGGATCATGCGAGCCCGGTGGAGCTGTCCTTTCGACGTGCCGCTGGTGATCCCCATGAGCTTCCCGATCTCCTCGTGCTGGTAGCCCTCGACGTCATGCAGGACGAAGACCTGCCTGGCTCCGGGCGGGAGCTGGCTGACGGCGGCGTCGAAGTCGATGGCGAAGTCGCCGTCGCCGTCCCGGACCGCCGCCCGTTCCAGCGCCGCGTCATCGGAGATGAACCGGCCCGCCACGCGGAACGCGACACGGTGACGCTCGACAATGACGTTGACGGCGACACGGTGCAGCCATGTTCTGAAGCTCGCGGCACCCCGAAACGTGTGGAGCTTCTCCCAAGCCCGGACAAACACGTCCTGCGTGAGGTCATCGACCTCCGCGATATTCGCCATGCGCCGGACCAGCCCATGGATGCGTGCCACGTTGAGACGGTAGAGGGACTCGAAGGCCGCCCCGTCGCCGCCGCGTGCCTTCGCGACCAGGGTCAGCTCATCCGAAGCTCCAATCGCATGATGTTGGTCGGTCAGGCTCGCCTCGCTCGCCGGTGCCCCGGACGCGCCGGCGCACGTCCACCCACCTGGATTAGATGCCGAGAGGCGCGCGTTGGGTTGGAAGGTCCAACCTTCTGCGCCCGGCCGGCCATCTAACCGGTAGCAGATGTATTCTGACGGAAAGGCGGCGGAATCATGTCAAAGGACACCATGGTCGCCCTCGCAGTGCTGGGCCTGGCCCTCTCGGCGCCCGTCACCGCCCAGACGGGACCGGGCGATGTGGAGGGCGAATGGACGGCGAGGATGCGGGGCCAGAGTGTGTACGTCCAGCTCCACGTGGCCCGGGAGGAGCAGCCCGGTGCGAAGGGCCGGGGCGGCGACTGGAGTTTCGGGCGCACCTTCACGCGCAGCGAGCTCGCGGGCCTCGGGGCCGGGGAAGCGCTGACCGCTGACAACGTCCGCTTCGACGTGAGCCGTGATGCGGGCGTGTTCCAGTTTCGGGGCAGCATTCGCAACGGCCGCGGCGCGGGCCTCTTCACGTTCGTCCCACGCCCCGCGTATGTCGGCGACATGAGGCAGCTCGGCTATGCCATCGTGGACAGCTCGGCGTGGGAGATGTTCCGGCTCGCCGCCTTCGACGTGGGCCCCCGGTTCGTGGCCGAGTTGAAGGGCCTCGGGTACACCGGGCTGCCGCTCGACACGTTGATCCGGATGCGGACGCACGGCGCTGACACGGCCTACATCAGGGAGCTCCAGGCTCTCGGCTATACAGGGCTCGGCGCAGATGAGGTGATTCGAGCCCGCGACCATGGGGTGACGAAGGAGTACATCGCCGACCTGCAGGCGTTCGGCTACGGAAGGCTCCAGATCGAAGAGGTCATTCGTGCCCGCGATCACGGTGTCAACAGGGACTACCTGGCCGCCCTTCAGTCGGCCGGATACAAGGGCCGCCCCCTCGAGGAGGTGATCCGGGCGAGGGACCATGGAGTGACCGCCGATTACATCGGGGGACTGCAGGCCGCGGGGTACAAGGGTCTGACCCTGGAGGAACTCGTTCGGGCCAGGGATCACGGGGTGTCCAAGGCGTTCGTCGATGCGCTGCGGGAAGCCGGTTACACCTCGGTGCCCATCGAGGAGGTCATTCGCGCACGGGATCACGGGGTCACGCCCGAATTCACCCGCGAGCTGAAGCAGCTCGGCTACGCGCTGCCCAAGCTGGACGACCTGCGCCGATTGCGCGATCACGGCGTCACGCCGTCCCTCATCCGGGAGCTCGCCGAGCTCGGCTACAAGGGACTGTCGGTGGACGAGCTCGTCCGCCTGCGCAGCCGCGGCATCAGCGCTCGCTACGTGCGGAGTTTCGCCGACGTGGGCTATTCGGGACTGCCGGCTGAGACGCTCGTACGATTGCGCGATCACGGCGTCGATGCGGACCTCGTCAAGGAGCTGGCAGCGCTGGGCTACAAGAGCCTGCCGGCCGAGTCGCTGGTGCGCCTGCGGGACCATGGCGTCACCCCGTCGTTCATCAAGCGCGCCATCGAACGTGGATTCAAGAACTTGTCGCCAGAGGAGCTGATCAAGCTCCGCCAAAGCGGCATCGTCCGGGAAGGACGGTAGTCAGGAGTCGGGAGTCAGGAGTCGGGAGTCAGGAGTCAGGAGTCAGGAGTCGGGAGTCAGGAGCCAGGAGTCGGGAGCCAGGAGGCCCTCCGACTTCTCCTCGCGCAAGGCACAAGTCCCGGCACAAGCGACTGAGCCCACGCACCAACCCAGGAAACGCATCTGTGCCGTGCGGCACCCGGTCCCCGGTCCCAGGTCCCTGTTGGCCGATAATGTCCCAACCATCCGACAACGACCCGTGTCTACTGAAGGTGTGAGCGATCTGGAGTTGGTCGACCGAGCCCGGCGGGGCGACTCCGCCGCGTTCGGGGCGCTGGTCGACCGGCACCGGTCGGCGGTCTTCCGGGCGGCTGTGGCCGCCCTCGGATCGAAGGCAGACGCCGAAGAAGTGGCACAGGAGTCGTTCGTGGCAGCCCACCGGCACCTCGCGGGTTTTCGACAAGACGCCAGCTTCAAGACCTGGCTGCTGTCGATCACCTGGCGAAAGGCCCTGACCAAACGCAGGAACGTGCGGGCGCTCCTCCGGCGGTTCGTCCCGCCCAGGGATGACCTCGAGTGGCAGGTGCCCGACGCGACCCACACCCAGGAAGATGCGCTCATTGGCCGCGAGCTGACGCGTGTCCTCAGACGGGAGATCGCCGGCCTGTCGCCCAAGTTCCGGGATGCGCTCCTGCTGGCCGCGGCCGGCGACTATGGATACGGCGAGATCGCGTCCATGCTCGATATCCCGGTCGGCACACTCAAGTGGCGAGTGGCCGAGGCGCGGCGCCAGCTCAAGACGCGGCTCGCCAGCAAGGGGTACTCGCATGTCTGACCACCTGCACGGGGACCAGGGACCGGGGGCCGGGGACCGGAAGACAGTCCCAATCCCGGATCCCCAATCCTCAATCCAGACGGCGGCCGATCTGGAGGCCGCTATTGACCTCGTCGCGCGGGAGATGACGGGCGTGGAGGGGCCGGCGTGGCTGCGCACGCGGGTCATCGAGCAGATCGAGTCGCCTCCCGCTTTGCGGTGGACGGGACTCCGGGCCTGGACGTGGATGAGCGTTGCCGCGGTACTCGTTCTGGCTGTCGCCGGCTCCGTGTGGGTGTGGCGGCCGCGGCAGGCAACCGAGCCAGTGGCGATTGTGGCGTCCGAGGGCGCGGCCGATTCCGGCAGGAGGCAGCCGGAGGCGAGCATCGCCGCACGTTCAGAGATCGAGGCGAGTGGCGACCCTCGTTCTGGACGCGATCCAATTGGCAGAGCCGGCCGCTCTGCAGGACAGCGTACCATCCAGGCGGCCCACGTGCCGGCCGCTACCCGGGCTGCATTCGATCCAACGGACACCGATCCGTGGGTCATCATCGAGCCCATCCCGGAACCCGACCCGATCGCCATCGATCCGCTCTCGATCGCACCGGTGGTGATCACGAGCCTGAGCATTCCGGAACTACGGATCGAGCCCGTCGATCCGTGGCGTGACCCGGCCAGATGACAGAGCACGATGTCAACAGGAGAGACCATGCGCATACGACCTCTCGTTCTTGGCCTGACAGCATTGCTGTCGGCGATCCCGATGGCGGCCGTCTCGGCCCAACACGCCGGCGCGCCGCGCTCGTTGTCCCAGGCCGTCGTGGCACCAGTGGTACCCCAGCCGCCGGCGCCGCCCCAGGCGGCCACGCCGCCGGCGTCTCCGGCGGCGCCGCAGGCGCCGAAGGCTACCCCGGCGGCTCCGCGGCCGCCTGAGCCTCGACCGCTGACGGGAGCCAATGTCCGAGTGGACGTCACCTTGACGGACGAGGGTGGAGCCGGAACAACGACGAAGAAGTCCATCAGCTTGACGGTGGCTGAAGGTCACCGTGGGTCGGTCCGGTCCGGAGTCACGATTCCGGTCCCGAGTACGACCTTCACGCCGGCCGGCGGGGAGGGAGCTCCCAGGCAGCAGCCGCTGACGTCGTTCCAGTACAGGGATGTCGGACTCAGCCTCGACGTGCAAGACGTCTACATTCAGGGTCCGCTCATCCGGTTGCGCGTGGCGGTGGAGTACAACCCGGTCGACGAGAAGGCGGCCAGTCAGGAAGGCCTCAGGTCGGCAGCGTCCTCCGGGCCGCCCTCGTTCGCCCGTTTCTCGCAGTCGCTCACGCTCACGCTGGAAGACGGCAAGCCACTTCTGGTTGCGCAGTCATCGGATCCCGTGCCTGGCCGCAACCGGACGGCGAGCCTCGAGGTCAAGGCGACGATCGTGAGGGCGGGGACGGGCGGAGTACGGTAGGAGACGATGTCCGGGAGTCGGGGTTCGGGGGTTGGTGGCGTTACCTCCCTGACCCGAGCGAAGTCCCCCGGCGAAGTCGAGGGGTCGCCTGTCGCGTGCCGTGGTATGCTCCGCCCACGTCGCCCCCGGAAGGACGGATCCATGCGACGGGCACCTTCTCACCATCTCGTTCGCAGCGGTTCTGCGCTGTTCGTTGCCGCCGTTCTGGGAACGCTGACGCTGGCCGCCGCATGCGCCCGCAACGACCCGCCTGCGGTGGCGCCAGCTCCAGCTCAACCGTCGCCGTCCGCTCCGCAACCTCCCCCGGCCAGGCCTTCCTCTCCCCCACCGCTGCTGGGCCCTCTCACGCGCGCCGACCTGCAGCACTACCCGCCCTGGCAGCCGCTCTTCACGACCACCTACGAGCCGGACACCGCCGCCGCCGCCTCCATCAAGGGCGCCGCACGAGACCTGACGGTGTTGATGATCGTGGCCACGTGGTGCCCTGACAGCAAACGTGAGGTACCGCGCTACTTCGCCATCATGGACGCCGCCGGCATCGGGGACAAGGGCCTGACGATGATCGGCGTGGACAGGAGCAAGAAGGACCCTGAGGGGCTGACCGAAAAGTGGCGCATTACGCGGGTACCGACGATGGTCTTCCTGCGCCATGGTGAGGAGGTCGGACGATTCGTCGAGCGTACGCCGCCGGGCACGACGCTCGAGGCCGAAATCGCGAGGATGCTCGGACGTCGTTGACGCCGGTCTCACATGCGCCAGAGATACGACGCCTTGATGAAGAATCCTCGCCGCGTTTCGAGGAGGTCCCGCCCGGGTGCGAATCCACCGTCCCGCCACTGTACCTTCTCGTAGAGCGACCCGTAGCCGACGTGGAACACCGTGCCTGGAATGTAGGTGAAGGAACCCAGGAAGTCGGTCACCAGCTGCTGACGGTAGGAGTTGTACTCGGCGATCGCCCGGAAGAACAGGTAGCGGTTCCACTGGTAGGTCGTCTTGCCGCGGAAGATCGCGTAGTCGTAGAGGCGTTCACCGTCGCTCCTCCGCGAGAACCCGGCATACGTCCCCCTGACATCCACGAGCCATTGTTCCGAAGGCTGGTAGATCAACGCGAGGGCGGCTGAGGTCGACTTCCCGGGAAACGGGTCGGTCGAATAGAAGATCGCGTCCTGGTGCGAGGCGGACGCCTGGACGCGCAACTCCTTGGTCAACTGCCCGCTGGTGGCCGCCTGGAAGCCGGACGTCTCGAACTCCCGGCCGGCGAAGACTTCCGTGGACCAGTGGTACTTCACCTGCACGCGCGAGGCGCGCGACATCAGGACCGTGAGGCCGCCCTCGTTCCACTTCTCCCACAGACCGCTCTCGGCGTCGCGCACGTAGTCGGTGACGAACGACGGTTCGATCCGGCGCACTGTCGCACGGCCAGTGTGGATGCGCGGGTTGAACACCGCCGAAGCCTGGAAGATCCCTGCCCGGGTCAGGAACCCTGTCCAGGTGTCGAACCCTCGTGCAATGTCGAGCACTTGGAAGTACAGGCTCATGTCGCGGCTGTCGTGCGCGTAGTTCACGAGGGCGGCGTGGCCGCTCGTCGTGGCGTCGCCGCCGAGACCCAGGGTGGACGAGCGGAAGGCGTGGAACCCCAGGGCGCCGGCCTGGGTGACGCGGATCGAGCCGTCCGCACCGAATACGCGGCTGAAGGACCCGCCGGCTTCGCGGCCGGTGTAGAACCCGCCGACATACGAATCACCGCTGAGCGATCGCTTGTAGCGGATGATTGCCGCCTGCGCGTGCTCGGGGCCGCCAGCATCGATGCTGGCGTCCGGCTGTTCGTCGACGGCGTAGATGGCCGCCATCGTGTCGGCGCCGGTCAGCCGTCCGGTCAGCTTGGCACCGGCGATCGGGTTCACGATCGTGCGCGTGTGCACGACCGACTGGAGCGGGCCGTAGTCGGCGCCGGCGAAGTTGAAACTCTCGCGTCCTTCGAGGAAGAACGGCCGCTTCTCCGCGAAGAACAGCGCGTACCGGCGGTTCACATCGATCTGACCCGCGTCGGCCTCCACCTGGCTGAAGTCCGGGTTGATCGCTCCGTCGAATACGAGCTGCGCCGTCACCCCGTACTTCGTCGTCAACCCGAACTCCGGGCCGTTCGTCGTACGCTCCAGCGCCTGGGTGCGGCGCTGCAACTGGTGCGTGTAGACGGCATCGGGCAACACCTCGAACAGCCGGTAGTGTTTGATGTCGGCGAACTCGAGAGGGATGTTCTGGATGAGGAAGTTCGGCCCGATCTTCGGATCCAACTCCGGGTAGGTACCCATCTCGTTGCGCCGCGTGATCCGTCGCTCGAAGATGACGGCCATGCGGACGGGGCTCGTATCACCGTAGCGCAGGCTCTTGAAGGGAATCCGGACCTCGACTGTGTAGCCCCGGTCGTCGATCTTCCCGGCGCTGTACCAGACGGCATCGAAGCCGGTGTCTTCGCGGCCCGCGGCGTACCGGCTGTCCCCCTGGATGCCGAGCGGGTTGACGTACAGCGCGTAGAGGGACTGCTGGTCGCCGAACGAGTCGAGGTTGATGCACACCCAGTCGTCCGTGCTGATGTTGTCGCGAGCCGCGACCGACGCCTTGATCCGGCCAGGCTCGCTGTCGAAGGCCCGGAATGCGAAGTACATGTTCTCGGCGTCGTACGCGTAGGACACGACGGTGTCGTCGGGCATGTCCTTGCCGAAGTCGGGAAACCAGGTCTTGAACCCCGACACCGTCGGGGCCGACTGCCAGACCTCATCGCTGAGATCGCCGTCGATCGCCGGCGGGGCTGCCGTGCGAAGCGGCAACAGCGTCTCGGCGGCCTGAAGGGGTGCCACACACGCCAGGCCCACGAGAGCGAGCACGGCAAGCGAGCGGAGGGTGCGCATATGCTTCCCCTTCGACGACACTTGGTGGAATGGACGCGAACGGGGGGCCTCGGGTTCCTTGCTCCCCATACGATACCCCACGTGCCCCCTGGGCTGGCCGACCTCCGCGTGCTCGACCGGAATCCGTTCGAATCCTGGATCCCCCCGTTCCCCGATTCGCATATGCTTCCCTGGACGTCTTGAAGGCCAAGATCCG
The DNA here is from genome assembly GCA_040752275.1 of Acidobacteriota bacterium. GTDB lineage: Bacteria > Acidobacteriota > Vicinamibacteria > Vicinamibacterales > JAKQTR01 > JBFMFH01. The sequence continues at coordinate 12,212 of JBFMFH010000077.1, read as the reverse complement.
TTGCAGATGAGTCAAGTTTCGCTCCGGTCTTTGAGACGTCTACGCCCCGCCGCAGGCGGGGCAAAGCCAACACTGTGAACCAGCGAGGCGGAGCCGCCCCCACGTGCCTCGGCGGTCTGAGGCGCAGCCTCGCTGGAACCGTCCCCGGGTCGGCCCGAGGAGATGTATGCGACGACGATGCGTGGTGTGGGCCGTGCTCGCTCCCCTGCTCGCCGCAGGCTGCGGCAAGGGTGAGGCGGAAACCGCCCTCCTGGCAAGTGACGAGGCCGTCCTTCGGGTCAGGTCCGAAGCAGAGAAGTACGTTCCCGGCGAATTCGCCTCCCTGGTCGAACGAGCGGCATCGGCCAGGGCGGCCTATGATCGCGGCGACTACCGTACCGCGCGCCAGCTCGCCTCTGCGCTGCCGGCCCGTGCCCAGGAAGTGCAGCAGGCGGCTGAGACGGCCAGGACCGACATGACGGCGCGCTGGAACCACCTGCGGGACATTCTGCCCGGCCTGTTGAACGCGATCGCGGAGAAGCTGGCTGCGCTGTCCCTGATGAGAAGGCCACCGACCTTCATCACCCCCGAACAGACCGAGACCTCCCGGCGCCGGCTCGCCGAGGCCAATGGACGCTGGACCGCCGCGCTCAACGCCTTCAACGACGGCGATCTGATTGACGCGGTGAACCGTGCCGCCACTGCCCGCGCCACCCTCGACGAACTGGCGGCCCTGCTCGAACCGGTGGTTCTCCCGGCTGCACCGCGCTAGACGTCTTGAAGGCCCGAATCTCATGCGGATGAGTCAAGTTTCCGTCCCCTGCCTTCAAGACGTCTTCGCCCCGCCGCAGGCGGGGCAAAGCCAACACTGTGAACTAGCGAGGCGGAGCCGCTACCACACGCTTCGGCGGTCTGAGGCGCAGCCTCGCTAGACCCAGCGAGGCGGAGCCACTCCTACATCCTCTCGGTGGTCTGAGGCGCAGCCGCGCTGGTCAGGGCATTGAGGGCTGCCACACCGGCACTGGCCACGAGGAGGCTGCGACACCGGCGTACGAACGCAAGCGAGAATCCGGCTGCAGCCGGGAGCCCCAATGCCGTGAAGATGACGGCATACGACCCCTCGGCCGCGCCGATCTGCAGCGGCACGAAGAAGAACGCCAGCCCGATGAACTTCGTGGCGGCCTCGATGACCAGGGGGTAGATGGCGGGCGCGGCAAACTCCAGCGCCCGCAGGACCCATAGCACCTCGAGCACAAGGGCCGCTTGTGCCACCGCTTCCACGAACAGGACGGTGGCCAGGCGCGCGGGCCGGTCGTGCAGGACGCCGAGCAGCAGATCCTCCATCCTATTGATGGCCGCGACATCCGGCTTGAGCCGGCCCCGCAGCACGCCCAGACGCCCCAACCACCCGATCACCGTGCCAATGAGATAGAACCGCGTCACGATGGCCGTGGCGGCGGCAATCAGGAGGCCCGCGCTCGCAACGATCAGGCCCATGGCTGCGCCGGCGGCGGACGGCGGCAGCACGCCGTAGCTCCGGATGTAGAGCAGGCCGGCTCCGCACATCGCCGCGCCCACGAAGAGATTGGCCAGATACTCGGTGAGCGTCGCGGCGAACCCCTCGCTAAGCGTCAGGCCGCGCCGCCGGAGCAACCACGCCTTCGTCGGCTCGGCGAGAAACGGCCCCGAGAACGTGAGCGACTGCATCGCGTCACCCGAGAGTCGGATCCAGAGCGCATCACGGAACGGCACCTGCCGGCCGCGCAGAATCGAGAGCTTCAGCGCGACGGCCCGCATCAGCTGGTAGCCGCTGAAACACAGGAGAATGGGCAGCGAGTGCCACCCGAGCTCGCCGGTCACGCGCAGGATTTCGGAGGGACCGAGACTCCAGACGAGCAGCCCCAGGAGGAGGGTGCCGAGCAGCAGGAACAGCAGACGGATCATGCCCGGTCCCTCCCGTCTCGTGGATGTCCGGCGCGGGCACATGCCGAGTGTACTCCCGGACCGGCGGGATGGTGACGGACGTTGGAGCCGATCGGCCGGTTGCCTGCCGGGCCCGACCTGCGTATGCTACGCGCGGCGCCGCCAGCGAGGATCCAGGTCTGGGGCGCGCGCCTCGAACCACGTCAGTCGTTCATTTCCTCGCGAGAGGACCGAGGGCATCATGGTGAATCGATCCGTACGATCCGCGCTGGCTCTGTGTCTGTCCGTCGTCGCGCTGGTGAGTGTGTACGCGCTGGTCGCCGAGCAGGATCCTGTCGTCCAGAGGATCATCCAGATGGGTACCGCGGACAACCAGGCAATGCGCTGGGCCGACATCATGACCAATCGGTTTGGCGGCCGGGTCACGGGATCCGACGCCTACACGAATGCGGCACAGTGGGCGCTGTGGCAGTTCACGCAGTGGGGTCTCGAGGCCGAGCTCGACGAGGTCGGCGAGGTGCCGGTCGGATTCAACCGAGGCCCGTGGTTCGGCAAGATGGTCAAACCTGCCGAGAAGACCCTGTATTTCGGCACGCCGACCTTCACCGCCGGCACCAAGGGCGTTCAGCGGGGCGGCGTCGCGATGCTCAGGACCGATCCCTACTCCATCCCCGGCCGCAATGCGAGCGCCGAGAACGTCGAGAAGAAGCGTGTCGCTGTCGACGCCGCGATAGCGGAGATCACGGCCAGCCCGGCCACGTTCAAGGACAAGTGGGTGCTCATCGCGGGCGACAGCACGGGCTTCGGACGTGACGGCCGCCGCAACACGCCAGAGTACGCCGACGCGACACTCATGCCCCCGCTCACACAGGCGCTCGTCACCGCTGGCGCGCTTGGCACCATCCAGCGCATGAAGGCCCCTTACAACATCCTCGATGGCTACGCCACAGCGTGGGACAAGCTGCCGGTTCTGCCCGACATCAAGCTGCTCGACACCCAGTACGACGAGATCAGGGCGCTCGCCGAGAAGGGCGACGCCGTCGAGCTCGAGTTCGACATCCGGAACTGGTTCAAGATGGGGCCGGTCAAGTACCACAACATCGTCGCAACACTGCGCGGCACGACCTACCCGGACGAGCACATCATCATCGGTTCGCACTTCGACAGTTTCGACGCGGGCACCGGTGCCGTCGACGATGGATCAGGCTCGTCGCCGCACATCGAGGCCATGCGGCTCATCGCGCAGTCGGGAGCCAGGCCGAAGCGCTCGATCACCATCATCCTGTTCGCCGCCGAAGAGAATGGCCTCGTCGGATCGCAGTCGTGGCTGCGGAAGCGTCCCGACGTCCAGCCGAAGATCGTCGCGATGATCAACCGTGATGGCAGCCCGAGCGCCATCACTGGGGCGACGGTTCCGGGCGGCTGGTACGCCGCGATGGAGCCGATTGTGGCACCCCTCGCGAACCTGAACCCGACGTGGCCGTTCCGACTCGCGCGGAACGACTATCCGAGCGCGAGACCGGAGCGCCCAGGGGGGACCGACTCATCGTCGTTCGCGATGGCCGGGATTCCCACGCTGAACTTCACCGTCACGCGCGAATACACCTACAGCCGGGCCTGGCACACGCTGAACGATCTCTACTCCGAGCTCGTGCCGTTCACCAAGCACCAGCAGCACTCCGCCCTCGTCACGGCTGTCGTGGCTTACGGAGTGGCGAACCTCGAGACGCCGCTGACGCGCGCGGGGGTGTACCTGGACGATGGCATCTATGCGGATCTCACAACGGCATCGGGCACCCGGATCATGGCCAGCCTCGACTACGTCAATGCCCCGCTGCAGACCGCGAACTTCATCCGCATTGCCGAAGGCAGCACGCCCCAGGCCGGGGGCGGGCGCGGCGGGCCTCCTCCCGGCATGGGCGGCCAAGGCCGTGGCGGCGCCGGGCCGGACGTGCCGCCGATCGGTACGATTCTCGATGTGAAGGGCGGCGTGGTGAGCGCCAACATCGTGTCGGACGTCCAGAAATCGGTGGCCATGCCCAGGCTGCCCGGACGGTCCAACCCGGCGCTGAAGCATGACGGTCCGGGCGTGCTCGGCGTGTCGGGGCCGAATGCCTTCTACCTGACCCTCCAGAGGAACACCGGGCTCGATCGGAAGTACACGGCCATCGGGCGGGTGATCGCGGGCGAGGACCTTCTGAGAACCTTCAAGAAGGGAGACCGCATCCGTTCGGTACGGATCATCCGGGCGGGACAGGTGGCGCGCGGCTTCAGGACGGACAACGAGGCGTTCGCAAAGCTGATGCAGGAGACCTCGAAGACACGATAGACTGTCTTCGGGACAAGCGACGAGACCCCGATGCTGATGCGCCGCGTCGTCGGGCTGACCGGTGCCGTTCTGCTTCTGCTCCTGCTGCCGCCAGGGGTTGGGCTCGATGCACGACGCTCGAGCCCGACCGAACGGCTCGATGATGCCGCGTTCTGGCGGCTGTTCTCGGAGTTCTCGGAGCCGGGCGGCTACTTCCAGTCGGACAACCTCGTCTCGAACGAGCGTGCGTTTCCGTCCGTCCTGCCTGGCGCGATCACGATGACGCTTTCCACACCCTCCGCATCACATCGACCGCTCTCCGGCAGTCGTCATCCGTGACGCCGTAGTGCGTGACCAGGCGCAGGCGGCCTCCGCCGAAATTGGAGACGAGCACGCCCTCGCGCGCGAGCGCGGCCGAGAAGGCGTCGGCCTGCTCCGGTCCGGAAACGCGAAAGACGACGATATTGGTTTCGGCGCCGCCTTCCACGGTGATGCCCGGCAGCGAGGCGAGGCCGTCGGCCAGGACCTTCGCGTTGCGGTGATCCTCGGCGAGGCGCGCGACCATATCGGTGAGGGCGAGGACGCCCGGTGCGGCGATCACGCCGGCCTGGCGCATGCCGCCCCCCAGCATCTTCCGCATCCAACGGGCGCGATCGACGAATGCGGCGGATCCGCAGATCATCGACCCGACAGGGGCCGCGAGGCCCTTCGACAGGCACAGCTGGACCGACGACACCTGACGCGTCCAGTCGGTGACCGGACGATTCGTGGCCACTGCCGCATTGAAGAGCCGTGCGCCGTCGAGGTGCACCGGCAGGCCGTGCCGGGCTGCGATGGTTGCCACCTCGGCAAAGTACTCCGGCGTCAGGATGCGGCCGCCACAGCGGTTGTGCGTATTCTCGAGGCAGATCACGCCTGGCGGGGCGTGATGGTAGTAGTGATAGTGGTGGTCGGGCGAGTGGATGGCGCCTTCAATCGCCTCCAGCGGAAGGGTGCCGTCCGCATTCGTCGGCACGGGATGAAGGACGAGGCCCCCGAGCACGGACGATGAGCCGTTCTCGTAGTGGTAGATGTGCGACTGATCGCCGACGATGACCTCGCGCCCCCGGTCGCAGTGTGCGAGCAGCGCGCCCAGGTTGCCCTGGGTGCCGCTGGTGACGAAGAGGGCGGCGTCCATCCCGGTGATCTCCGCCGCCAGTTGCTCGAGGCCGTTCACGGTCGGGTCTTCCCCGAACACATCGTCGCCGACCTCGGCCGACTTCATGGCCTCGCGCATGGCTGGCGTGGGATGCGTCACGGTGTCGCTGCGGAGGTCGATGGGCATGGGGCGCGATCATAGCAGGAAGGGGTCGGGCACGTTGCAATCCCCGCGCCAGTCGACGGCGCAGGAATCGGGAAGACGAATCCGCGACGCTGGCGCGTCAACCTGCTTGCTCAGGAGCCGGGCCTTGTGCATGATCGTCCGGGCAGCCACCCCACGACCGGATTGACGGCAGGTCCGGCACCTCGAGTCGCTCGCGCAAGGTGGCGTGGCCGGCAGGTACGCCGCACCATGAGAGGAGGAGACGTCATGGGCACCATCAACACCGGAAAGGTCATCGTCGGCGGTCTGGTGGCGGGCGTCGTGATCAACATCAGCGAGTTCATCCTGTACATGGCCGTGCTCGGGCGGGACATGGAAGCAGCGATCACGCGGATGAATCTGTCTCCCATCGGGGGCATGGCAAACGCCACGTTCGTCGTGAGCGGCTTCGTTCTCGGGATCGCCGTGATCTGGCTGTACGCCGCGATCAGGCCGCGCTTCGGCCCCGGCCCGAGAACCGCACTCTGCGCCGGTGCAGCCGTCTGGCTCTTCGCGTACCTGTACCCGACCGTCGGCATGGTGGCCATGGGCATGTTCTCGGCGGGCTCGATGGCCGTGGCGCTGGTGTGGGGGCTGGTCGAGCTCCTCGTCGCGGCGGCCGCCGGCGCGGCGCTCTACAAGGAGTGAGATATTGATGGCCTCGGGCCGCAGTTCCTCCCGCCGCTATGGCGGGACTTCATCCTGCAGCGGAGCCATCGCGCCGTAGCTCGCGGGCATCCATGGGCGAGCGAAGGTGGATGGCGGAGAGAGAGGGATTCGAACCCTAGAAACGCGTTTCTCTAAGTGGTTGATGGCGCGCGACTTCTGGCTCTAAGGGTTCTGGTCTCAGACAGTTACTGGCGTCGAGCTGTGCACGGCAGTCCCCGGCAGTCCTCAGGATTCTTCCCCGGTCGTGGAGACATATTGGAGACGGCGGTCAGGCTGCCACTATCCTTCTCTTCCGGATGGCCGAGGCGACATCGCTCGGCGTGGCACCCAAGGCGCCGGGCCAGGCGGACGAAGATGTCCGAATAATGTATACAAATATCGGACACTGGCCGGCCACCGGCCCGAGTTCTGGAGGCTGTCGGCCGCTGGACAGATGTCCGAAGTATGTGTACAAATATCGGACATCTTATGCCAGACGTCGCTGCCGCCATCCGTGCCCGCATCCAGGCCGCCGAGCCGACAACCGTCTGGACGCCCGTCGACTTCCTCGACCTCGGCGCCCGCGACACCGTCGACAAGGTACTTCAGCGCCTGGCACGCGACGGCACGCTCCGGCGGATTGACCGAGGCCTCTATGACCGTCCGCATACCAGCGCCCTGACCAAGCAACTCGTCACGGCAGATTACCGCAAAGTCCTCGACGCGCTGGCGCGGCGTGATCAGTTGCGGATGCTGGTTGACGGGCTGACCGCCGCCAACGACCTCGGCCTGACCACGGCCGTCCCGGCCCGGGTGGTGGTCCACACCGACGCGCGTCGACGGTCGATTCCGCTAGGCAAGCTGACGATCCAGTTCAAGCTCACGGCGCCGAGCAAGCTGTACTGGGCCGGTCGGCCGGCGATGCGGGTTGTCCAGGCCCTGCACTGGTTGAAGGACATCCTCGCCACAGACGGCGATGACATCCTCGCGAGGCTGGACGCACTTCTCAGGGACCCGACACGAGGTTCGGCAATCCAGGAAGACCTTCGTACGGGACTCCCGACGCTCCCGGCATGGATGCAACCCGTCGTGCGTGACCTCCTGCAAAGAGCCGGACCTGGTACGTTCGCGCTGGCGCCGACACCACCGATGCTCGATACCCTTACGCGTGATTATGCCGCCATGGCCGGCATGGTCTTCGGCGACGTCCCGGCGTTCGACGACGTCATCGCTGCGATCGGCGAACTGGAACGGCAAGTCAACAAGTGACCACCTTCACACATTCTTCCTGAAGCGATCCTACCAAGAAGCCCCACGCACCACACGGACGTGGGCCTCACGCAGATCGCGGGCATCGACACGATCTGGTCAACATCATCGCTGCCGTCGGCCCAGGCCCTCGGCGGTCAAGCTGCTGCGGTCCTTCTCCTGCGAATCGCCGAGGCGACGCTCGGCCGTGGGTGTTATGTCAGAAAGACAGGCTCCTACTTCTGACAAGGATGCAAGTCCTGGAAGCAGTAGGCGTACCTTCCGGGACGCGTCGACGCGTCCGAGTCATAACGACGGCACCTCGGACAGTGTCACTCTGTGCGCTGAAACTGGCGGAGAGAGAGGGATTCGAACCCTCGGTAGGGTTTCCCCTACACACGCTTTCCAAGCGTGCACCTTCAGCCTCTCGGTCATCTCTCCGTTTAGCATCAACGACTTGCGGTTGTGCGTCAATCGGGATTCCGTCGATTGTAATAAGTCCTCCAATGTGCCGCGATCACTTGCGGACCGGGAGGCACGGCCACCGAACAGATCGCTCGCCCCCGAGTCGTCCAGTATAAAGCTGTCTTGCTCGCCGACGCCCACATTCTTGGGGTGGCCACCAAGGTCAGGCACGGAGGCCGCCTGTCCAGGGCTCGACGGAGCTGGCATGGAGGATCGACTGGCTGCTCGGCCGGCCAGGCAGCCATGCGCCCCCTCGACGTCGGTGGGCCTGCTCATGGCAAGCCGAGCTCGCGGCCGAGAATGCGTGCGACGAGGTTGCCGCCGCCTTGGACAGAAGCCGCGATCCTGCGGATGTCCGACCGTGTTCCGTCAGCTTGGCCCATCCGTTCCGCGAGCTCGATGGTCGTCGCGTAGGCGGCCCGCACGTCGGCGCTGGTGATCTCGTAACCGTAGCCCAGTGCCAGCCAGTAGATGGCCAGAAGGCCAGCGGCCAGCGCGAAGGCCGGCTGGTCATCGCCGTGGTCGCGGGCCGCTCGCGTGAGGGTCTTCGGGTCGCAGGGCGTCCGCTCAGCCAGGGGCAGCGCCTCACGGTAGAGACCGGCGTCCTTGGCGGCCGCGAACCACTTGCTTTCCTCGCCGGGCGTCGTCTCGACGAGGTCCGCCAAGATCTCGCGGGCAGCCTTGTGAGGGTACTTCTGCGCAACGGCTCGAAGCGTCCCGACGTAGGTGCCTCGGCGGTTGGCCGTCAGTCCATAGCGGGCGTACGCGTCATCGACCAAACCCGAGGAAAGCAGGATCTCCTCGCAGAGCCGGTCGATATCCCAATCGCTCGCCCACGGACTGCGGCTCGCTTCGGCGAGTTGAACCGCCTCCGCGTTCCTGCCCTGCGCCGCCAGCGCTCGCACCGTCCAGCGCTTGTACGGCCAGAAGTTCTCTGCCGCGAGCAGGGCGTGCAGGTCGTCGTAGCGTTCGGCCGTGTAGAGCGCGCTCAGGCACGCCGTCGTGCCGTGAAGATGTCCGCGACCGCCAGGCTCGGGCGTCAGCGCCAGTCGGGTGATGTCGAGAAGGCGGTCGGCCCACTCAGCGACGCGCCGGAACAGGTCCTCCTGTTGGCGTTCAGCCAGCTTCGTCGTTGCGCCAGGGCTCCTGATCGCCTCGTCAACTAAACCCCTCTTTGTGTGTGTCAGAGCCCTGATGTTGGCAACGCAGCTCTCGCACCGAGCAGTGACTGCTCTCGATGGCCTGGCGCGGGAGCCCTGAAGGTGGGGTCGATCTGCGCGGGCGCGGCCTCGCGTTCGCCCGGCACAGTCGCGGGTCGGTCACGAGCGACACCGACCGAGGACGGTAAGTGACAGTCGAGATTGTGATAGGGCTGTGATGCGTGAGGCTCGAAACCTCGAAGAACATCGAGGTCTACGGACGCACATCAAGGAATCGGTATTGAGGGTTGAGCTCGACAGTCCGCCCACGCGGCGTTGTGCTCTCCGTCGTCCGACGAGGTAGGCCGCGCCGGCCGCAATCCGGGCTGGTCGGCCGCCGGGCGATCGCGATAGCATGCGTCCATGCGAACCTGGTGCGTGCGGCAACTGCCGAGCGGCGCGGCGGCTGCGGTTCTCCTGCTCGTCGCACCCACGGCCGGGCGCCTGCAGACCGCGACGCTCGATCCCGTCGTCTACACGCTTCGAGCGCCGGCGCCCGAGACGAACATCGCCGAGATCGAAGCGCGCATTCCAACCGAGGGGCGCGCGCGTGTCGACCTGATGCTGCCGGTCTGGTCCCCGGGCTACTACGCGCTCGGCGACTACGCCCGGAACGTGCGTGAGCTCACGGCGAGAGCCCTCGACGGCACGGTGCTGACCACCGAGAAGCCCACGCCCAATCACTGGGTCGTCACGACGGGCGGTGCGCCAGTCATCGTACTGTCCTACAAGCTGCTCTGCCGCAGCACGTTCGTGACCGGCTGCTGGGTCGGCGCGGAGTATGCGGTGATGAACGGTCCGTCGATGTTCATCACCCTGGACGAAAGGGCCGAACGCCCCCACGAGATTCACCTGGAGCTTCCGTCCGTCTGGAAGCAGTCGATCACCTCGCTCGACGCCGCGCCGGACGGGAAGGCGCATCACTATCGTGCGCCCGACTACGACGTGTTCATCGACTCGCCGATCGTCGCCGGTACCATCTGCCTCCATGAGTTCGTGGCCGGCGGCACGGCGCACGTCCTCGCCGACTTCGGCGATCTCGGGCGGTGGGATGGCGCCGCGGCGGCGGGCAGGCTCGCGCGAATCATCGAGGAGCATCGGCACTTCCTCGGCGGCACGCTGCCCTTCACGCGTTACGTCTTTCTCAACGCCTTTCGCGCCGGCCGGGGTGGGCTGGAACACCTGAACTCATGTCTCCTCTCGTCGGCCCCGAACCCCGAGACGCCCGACGTGACACTGCGCTGGCTGAAGTTCGTGAGCCACGAGTATTTCCACGCGATCAACGTGAAGCGCCTCCGCCCTGTTGAGCTCGGTCCCTTCGACTACGATCAGTTGCCGTCGACGCCGAGCCTGTGGGTCTCCGAGGGCCTGACGACGTACTACGGGGATCTCGCGGTGGTGCGCTCTGGCGTGGGAACGCCCGAGGACTTCCTCGCCGGCATGTCGGGTCACATTCGTGCGCTGCAGGCCACGCCCGGCCGCCTGGTCATGACGCTCGAGCAGGCCTCGCTCGGCGCCGGCACCTCGTCCAGCTCGGGGATGGGCGGCAACCGCGACACGACGGTCAGCTACTACACCAAGGGTCCTGTCGTCGGGATGATGCTCGACGCACGCATCCGGCGCGCAACCGCCGATCGGAAGAGCCTGGACGATGGGATGCGGCTGGCAATCCAGCGTTACTCCGGCGCCCGCGGGTTTACGCCCGAGGAGTTCCAGCAGACGATGAGCGAGGTCGCGGGCGTCGATCTGTCGGCGTTCTTCAGGACGACGCTCACGTCGGCCGAGGAGCTCGACTATACCGACATGCTGGACTGGTTCGGCCTGCGCTTCCTGGAGCCTGGATCGGCCGACCCGGCGCGGGCGTGGGCGCTCGAAGTCGACCCTGCCGCGACGATCGCACAGAAGCAGCACTTCGCCAGGCTGATCGCGTCGTCCGGCGGACGGTAGCGCTGAGGCGCATGCCATGCGAAGGCCATCCTGATCGCCGGCCTTGGTGCCGTGGCGGCGACTGTGGTCGGCCTGGGCGCCGCACGCCAGGCACAAGACCCTGGAGATACTTTGCGGCGCCGACGCGCTCCCGAATGCCATCTGGATCGACAGCCTCGATCTCCCGGACATTACGGTCGCGGAGGTGAACAAGCTCGCGGCACACAGTTGCCGACAACCGAGAAGACCCGCGTCTCCTCGGGCTTGGATTGGGCTAGGATAGGCGCATGCTGAAGGCCAACCTGCTGACTGCGCGTGAAGGCGCCGCCGTGGACAGGTTCCTGGCGGGTGTGCGCCGGGTGTTCGGGTCGAACCTGCTGGCCGTGAGACTGTTCGGCTCCAAGGTGCGGGGCGAATCGACCCCCGATTCCGATATCGACATTCTGCTCGAAGTCGGGGAGGCCACGCTCGCCATGGAGGATCAGGCGATCGATATCGCGTTCGACGTCAATCTGGAATACGACGTCTACATTTCGCCTCGCGTGATCGCGCGGTCCACCTTGAACCACCCCGTCTGGCGGCTGACAGGATTCGTGCAGGCCCTCGAGCGGGAGGGTGTCCATCTGTGACGGACGATCTGCGCGCTCTCGTGGGTCACCGATTGACACGTGCCTACGAAACGTTGGCAGAGGCGCGAGGACTGTGCCAGATGAATGCTCCTGGAGGTGCCCTGAACCGGCTGTACTATGCTGCCCTTTATGCCGCGCGCGCCCTGCTGGCGACCGAGCAGGTCGATTCGAGCAAACACTCCGGAGTCATCGCACTATTTCAAAGGCACTTCGTGAAGAGCGGCATCATCTCGCCCGATCGGTTTCGGGTGTTTCCACGCGCCTTCGAGAAGCGATTAAAGAGCGACTACGGAGACTTCGCGACCTCGACGATGGACGAGGTGAATGTCGTGTCGACGGAAATCGAGGCGTTTCTCCGCGACTGTGAGCGCATCCTACGAGAACGGCAGGCACTTTGCGACGATTGGCACCCGCCGAAGCGGCAGGACCCGACGTTGATACACCGCCCTAGTGCCCTGGAACCGTGATGCCTCACACAATTCCCGGGCGGGGCATCCCGCCTGGCGGCGTTGCTCCTCCCTCACATACCGGGAGTATGCTCAGTC
>JBFMFH010000076.1:0-102509 GCA_040752275.1 Acidobacteriota bacterium | reverse complement strand
AGGCAACTCCCCCATTGTGCCCAGGGGCTCCCCTCCCACTCCAACCTTCTAACGAGACCTGCCTCAGACCGCCGACTGACAGGCCTCTCCGAACATGCTCGGCGGTCTGAGGCATGGCCTCGTTAGACACTTAGACCGGCTCCTCAAGGCACAAATACGACAGCGGGAAGAAAAAACGCGACAAAGACCAGGGACCAGGGACCGGGGAACACACAGGACGCAGACGTAGAGCCCAGGCTTCAGCCCTGGGGACAGGCGCGCCTACCGAGCGGGCAAGAGCGCCTTCGGGAACTTCGCGACGACCGTGTAATTCGGGTCCACGATGTTGGCCACCCTGGCGCTGCCTGCCTGGGAGACCACCTGGAACGCCTCGAGCTTGTCGAACCCGTAGTCCGCCACCAGCCATTCGATGAGCTCGACGTGGGCGATGCGGAACGCATCGATGAGCGGGCGGACGCTGCCCGCCACCATGATGTGGGTCGCGTCCTCGATGCGCGGCCAGCGGATCCTCTTCCCCTTGATCACCTCGAACTGAAACGTCACGTCCATCGTCGTCTCGAGGCCCGAGCCCACGACCTCGCCGTCGCCCTGGGCGGCGTGCCCGTCGCCGAAGTAGAAGTACGCGCCCTCGTGAAAGACGGGCAGGTAGACCGTCGCGCCCTCGCGGACGTCCATGGCGTCCATGTTGCCGCCGAAGTTGCCGGGCCAGAGGCCGCCCCACGCCTCTTCGCCGGCCGGCGCCACCGCAACGCGCCCGAGCATGGGCGAGAGCGGGATCTCGATTCGCTTCGAAGCCGAGTTCGGGAGATCGAGGATGCCGACGTTGCGCTGGCGATCGAGGCGCCAGACGAAGCGGCGCGCCGGCGGCGGGTCGTTCAGCAGCCGCGTCCGGCTGTCGGCCATAAGGCCGCTGATTCCGGCAGGGTTGATGGCCGAGACGGCCGTGTCGCGGTTGGGCGCCAGCCTCAGGATCTTCACGACCAGAGTGTCGTCGGGCGTGACGCCCTCGATGTAGAACGGCCCGACTTCGCCAGGCCATGGGCCCGGCTTCTCGACGTCGTAGTAGTCGCCGGGTTTCGAGAACTGGCGGGTTTTCACAACAGTGCCCGGCTTGATGCGCAGCACCGGCTCGCGCCTGGCGAAGGTCGGTACCCCACCCGTCGGTTCGTAGCGGATAGTCTGCGCCTGGGCGGCCAGCGGGAGAAGACACAGCGCCCCGCCGGCAACGATGACTCGTATACGCATAGCAGTCCTCCTGATTGACGGCTCTCGGCGCCGCGATGACGGGCGCGTCGCGGGAGTCTACCGGGGGATTTCGCTTGACAGCAAGGGCGGACCGGCCATAATCACGGCTGTGCCGGTCGTTATGGCGGCCACGGTCTCTTCCCCCTGCCCTCACAGCTCGCGACGACATCACCCGGCACCTGTGCTGCACGCAGCGACCATGCAACCGCCGTTGCCGCTCCAACCGACGACTCACCAGTACCTCGAGATGGCGCAACCGGACCACCCGGTTAGTGTCTATCGGCTTGTACGTCGGGGAGGTGACGCAGGAGCTGGCGCGGTGAGCTGGATACCTGGCTGCCTCAGCACCGCGGAGATCAACAGCTCGGGCTTCTGCGCCCACTCGACGAAGCGACGGGAGTGGCTTCGGCTGGACGCGTCGGCTTCCCGCGAGGCGTAGCCTTCCGATCTGCTGAGTGGGCTGCCCGGGTGCCGGGGGCCCGACTTCCTTGCAACTGAAGGAGACACGCTTCGGGCGATGAGCCCCAAGGGAGAAAGGAACCATGCGCGACCAGGATGAAGATACGACTGTGTACAACGTCGTGATGAATCACGAAGAACAGTACTCGATCTGGCCGGTAGACCGGGACATTCCGCTCGGATGGACAGCCGTCGGCAAGAGCGGTCTCAAAGCCGAGTGCCTCGCGTACATCAAGGACGTCTGGACCGACATGCGCCCGTTGAGCCTGCGCAAACACATGGAACAGGCCGCCCAGAAGGACACGGACACATGACCGTTCACACGGTCGCCGTCGTCGGGGCCGGGGTCATGGGCGCGGGTGTCGCCCTGGATCTCGCCTGCTATGGCTACCGAGTCATCCTGAAAGACGTGAGCGAGGGCATTCTGGACCGCGCCCGCGCGGCCATCGCCGCGGATTTCAGGCTCCTGGGGATGATGAAACCCCGGGTCAAGGCCCTGACGGGCGACCAGTTGCTGGCGCGGATCACCTTCACCACCAGCTACGACGGCTTCGAGAAGGCCGAGGTGGTGATTGAGAACATTACGGAGGATTGGCGCGCCAAACACGCGCTCTATGAGGAACTCCCGCACGTCTGCCGCCCGGATGCCATCTACGCCGTCAATACCAGCTGCATCGCCATCACGCGCGTCGCGGCGTTGATGCCCGCGCCGGAACGCGTGATCGGCGTTCATTTCCTGAACCCCGTGCCGCTGAAGCCGCTCGTCGAAGTGATCCGCGGGCATCACACGAGCGACGACACGGTCGCGGTGGTCACGCAGTTCCTGGCGTCGCTCGAGAAGACCGCGGTCGTGGTCCACGACCTCCCCGGATTCGTCACCAACCGCGTGCTCATGCTCACGATCAACGAGAGCATCTGGGTGGTCCACGATCGCGTGGCCGAACCCAAGGACGTGGACAAGATCTTCAGGCTGGGTTTCGGGCACAAGATGGGTCCGCTGGCCACCGCCGACTTGATCGGGCTCGATACCATTCTGAGGTCTCTGTTGGTGTTGTTCGACAGCTACAAGGACTCCAAGTACCGCCCCTGTCCGCTCCTCTGCCAGATGGTGGATGCCGGCCTGCTCGGCAAGAAGTCCGGTAAGGGGTTCTTCGAGTACTCAGCATAGTCCGACGAGGAAGCTATGCCGGATGCGGGGAAGGACATCAAGTGCGTCGTCTGGGATCTGGATCACACGCTGTGGGACGGCACCCTGGCGGAACATGATGCCATCACGCTCAGACCCGGCATCGGGACCATCCTGCGCTGCCTGGATGAACGCGGCATTCTGCACTCGATTGCGAGCAAGAACCACGCCGAAGACGCACTCGCGCAGCTTGAGAGATTCGACATCGTGGCGTACTTCCTGTATCCGCAGATTCACTGGGGCGCCAAGTCGCTCTCGATCAGCCGCATCGGGACCGACTTGAACATCGGCGTCGATGCGATGTTGTTCATCGACGACCAGCCATTTGAACGTGAGGAAGTCGCGGCCGCCCACCCTGAGATCAGGTGTCTGGACGCCGCGCAGTATCAGGTCCTCCTGAGCCATCCGGCCCTGAATCCGCGGGTGGTGACCGAGGACGCGCGGCGGCGGCGGCAGATGTATCTGGACGATCTGCATCGCAAGAACGCTGAAGAAGCGTTCGACGGCCCGCCCGAACAGTTCTTGGCGTCGCTCGAGATGCGTTTCGGGATCAGCGCCGCGCAGGCGCATGACCTGCAACGCGCCGAGGAGTTGACCGTTCGGACGAACCAACTGAACGCCACCGGCCGGACGTACAGCCACGAGGAATTGGACCGGTTTCGCACGTCGCCCCATCACAAGCTCCTGGTTTGTGAACTGACCGACAGATTCGGCTCGTACGGCAAGATCGGCCTGGCGCTGATCGAAGTCAGCGAACACGCCTGGCACATCCGGCTGCTGCTGATGTCGTGCCGGGTGATGTCCCGCGGGGTGGGCACGGTCTTGCTGTCGTATCTCATGCAGCAGGCGAAGGCGGCGGGCAAGTCGCTTCGTGCTGATTTCAAGAAGACGGATCGCAATCGCCTGATGTACGTCACCTACAAGTTCGCCAATTTCTACGAGGTGGGGACGGATGGGGAGGGCATGACGGTGCTCGCGAACGATTTGTCGCAGATCCAGGACTTTCCGCCCTTTATTCGCGTCAACGCCGACGAGGAAGTCGAAGTCACGCCATGAAGGAAGCCCGCGATCACATCAGGCAGTTCATCCAGGGGCATCTCGTCGTCTTCGACGACGAAGCGGTGTTCTCGGACAGCGACAACATCTTCGAGAAGGGTTTCGTCAATTCGCTGTTCGCCATGCAGTTGGTCACCTACGTTCAACAGGCGTTCGGGCTCGAACTCTCGGATGATGACATTGACCTCGCGAACTTCAGGTCGATCGACGCCATGATCAACCTGCTGACCCGGAAACACGTCTCAGGACCGTGATGACCGACTCTCGTCAGCAACAGATCGTCAACGAAGCTCGCGCCTTTGCTGCGGCGGAAATCCTCCCGCGGGCCGCGGAATTCGACGCGCGGGAGGCGCTGCCGCGCGATTTGATTCACCAGCTGGCCGCGCGAGGCTATCTGGCCGCCTCCTTCCCGGAGGAGTACGGGGGACTGGGGTTGGACCCCGTCTACTACGGGTTGCTGACGGAAGAGATCGGCAAGGGCTGTTCGTCGACCCGCGCGCTCCTGACGGTGCACACCTCCATGGTCGGCGAGACGCTCTTGCGCTGGGGGACCCCTGCGCAGAAGTCGGCCTGGCTGCCCGTGATGGCGCGAGGAGAGAAGCTCGCGGCCTTCGCATTGACCGAGCCGGACGTCGGCACGGATGCCAAGAGCGTGGCCACCTCGTACCAGGAGGCGGGCGACGGCTTCGTCCTGAACGGCCGCAAGAGATGGATCTCGTTCGGCGATATCGCCGACGTGTTGCTGGTCGTCGCCTCGCACGAGGGGCAGATCACAGCGTTCCTCGTGGAGCGCGCGTCTGCAGGGGTTGCGACCCGGCGCATGACTGGCCTCTTGGCCGGCAGGGCGGCGCACATCGCCGAGGTGGACCTGACGGACGTCTTCGTTCCGGACACGCACGTGCTGGGGAAGGTCGGCAACGGTTTCCCCTACGTGGTGGCGACGACGTTGGATCATGGTCGCTACAGCATTGCGTGGGCCGGGGTCGCGCTCGCGCAGGCGGCGGTGGATGCGATGGTGACGTACGCGCGTCAGCGCCGTCAGTTTGGCAGGAAGATTCACTCGTTTCAGCTGGTGCAGGGGATGATCGCCGACGCCGTGACCAAGACCCACGCGGCGCGAGCGCTCTGCCTGCGCGCCGGGGAACTTCGCAAGGCCGCCCATCACGACGCCAGCATCGAAACCAGTATCGCCAAGTACTTCGCCTCCAAGGTGGCGATGGAGGTGGCCATTGACGCCGTACAGGTGCATGGCGGCAACGGCTGCAGCAACCAGTACCCGGTTGAGCGGATCTTCCGCGAAGCCAAGATCCTGGAGATCATCGAAGGCACGTCGCAGGTCCAGCAGGAGATGATCGCCGGCTACGGGTTGCGGCGCTACTTCCGTCCATAGCCGGCTCTGAGACAACGCCGCCTCTCGTCACGTTCGGGCCCTTCGGAGGAAGGTGGAAACCCATGCTGGAAGAACCCGTCGCCATCATCGGCATCGGCTGCCGTTTCCCGGGCGGCGCGTCGTCCCCGGACGCGCTGTGGCGCTTCCTCCTGAACCGAGGCGACGGCATCATCGACGTCCCGCCTGATCGATGGGACGTCCGCCGGTTCTACGACCCTGACGTGGACAAGCCGGGGAAGATGTTCGTCAGGCAGAGCGGGTTCCTTCAGGAACCGATCGATCAGTTCGATCCCCTCTTCTTCGGCATTTCCCCGCGTGAAGCCCCGAACATGGATCCGCAGCAACGGCTCCTGTTGGAAGTGACCTATGAAGCGTTCGAAGACGCGGGCCTGCAGCTGGAGGCGCTGCGCGGGTCCGACACCGGGGTCTTCATCGGCGGCTTCCTTCTCGATCACAAGATGTTGCAGCTCAGCCCCTTGAATCGGGACGTCATCAACCAGCACACCCCCCAGGGCATCACCATGGCGATTCTCTCGAACCGCATTTCCTACACGTTCGATTTGCGGGGGCCGAGCGTCTCGATGGATACCGCCTGCTCGTCGTCACTGGTCGCGACACACTTTGCCTGTCAGAGCCTGGGTCGCAAGGACTGCTCATTGGCTGTTGTCGGCGGCGTCAACGCGATCTTGTGCCCGGAGACCTTGATCGCACTGACGAAGGCCAGGTTTCTCTCCCCACACAGCCGTTGCAAGGCGTTCGATACGGACGCCGCCGGTTACGTCCGCAGCGAAGGGGCGGGGGTCGTCCTGCTGAAGCCCTACCGCCAGGCGCTCCGCGACCGCGATGCGATCTACGCCGTGATCGAGGCGACGGGCGTCAATCAGGATGGGCAGACCGCCGGGATCTCCATGCCCAACCCGGAGGCGCAGAAGGCCCTGCTGCGCAAGGTGTACCGGGAGAGCGGCATCGATCTCAACACGATTCACTACATCGAAGCCCACGGCACGGGGACTCAGGCCGGAGACCCGGCTGAGATCGAAGCGCTCCATGACGTTCTTGCCGAACACCTACCGCCGGGGAAGAAGGTGCTGGTCGGCTCGATCAAGACGAATCTCGGGCACTTGGAGCCGGCTGCGGGCGTGGCCGGGGTGATCAAAGCCGCGCTGTGCCTGCACCACAAGCAGGTGCCGCCCAATGTGCACTTCCGCGAGCCGAATCCCAAGTTGGACCTGGAACGTCGGTGTGTGCGCGTTCCCACGGACGCTGAAGCGCTGCCCGAGGACCAGGTGTCGCGCGCGGTCGTGAACAGTTTCGGCTATGGCGGCACGAATGCGCATGCCGTGCTGCGGGAAACCGATGCTCCGGCCGTAGTGCCGTCGCCCGTGCAGCCGCCTCTCCTCCGGTCTGTGCACCTCGCGCCGATCAGTGCCCGCGATCCGCAGGCGCTCAAGGAGCGGTGTCGCCAGTATGCGGCGTTCCTTCGACAGCAGCAGCCCTCGTTGCGGGATGTCGTCTACACGCTGGCTCATCGCCGCAGCCATCATCAGTGTCGGCTGGCGGTCGTGGGCGACTCCCTCGAGCAACTCACGGCTCGGTTGGCCGGGTATCACCA
This sequence comes from Acidobacteriota bacterium, assembly GCA_040752275.1. Taxonomy (GTDB): domain Bacteria; phylum Acidobacteriota; class Vicinamibacteria; order Vicinamibacterales; family JAKQTR01; genus JBFMFH01. The sequence goes on along the minus strand of JBFMFH010000076.1, from coordinate 95,561 downwards.
GGGCGCAGCCGAGCGCGGCGTCGTCAGCGGACAGGTACAGTCTCGCCCCACGCTCGTCTTTGTCTTCACCGGCATGGGACCGCAATGGTGGGGCATGGGGCGTGAGCTGTTTGAGCAGGAGCCTGTGTTTGGCGAAACGCTCACGGCGTGCGATCGGATCTTCCACCAGCACGCGGGATGGTCGATCCTCGCCGAACTGCTGGCCGCCGAAGCGGATTCCCGCATGGCGGAGACGCAGATTGCCCAACCAGCCAACTTCCTGATTCAGGCCGGCTTGACGGCTCTTTGGCGACACTACGGCATCAGACCGGACGTGGTCGTGGGACACAGCGTGGGCGAGGTCTCGGCTGCGTACGTCAGCGGGGCGCTGTCTCTCGAGGATGCGCTGCTGGTGAGCTACCACCGCAGCCGGCTTCAGCAACAGACAGCCGGACAGGGCACGATGCTGGCGGCGGGCCTCTCGGAAGCGGAGGCCGCCACGTTGATCCAGGCATTCCCCCACGTGTCGATTGGCGCCATCAACAGCCCGAGTGCCGTCACGCTCTCCGGGGACGCGTCGGAGCTCCGCCAGATCGCCCAACTGCTCGAGGCTCAACAGCGGTTCAACCGTCACGTACAGGTCGAAGTGCCCTATCACAGCGTCCTCATGGAACCCCTGCAGACCGAACTTTGCGAGGTGCTGCAAGGCCTCCGCCCACGTGCACCGGCCACGCCGTGCTACTCAACGGTGACCGGATGTCAAGTGGCGGGGACAGACCTCTCACCAGCCTACTGGTGGCGCAACGTGCGGGAACCGGTGAGATTCGCCACCACAGTCGCCAGCATCCTGCACGCCCACGGCCATGTGTTGTTCTTGGAGGTCGGGCCACACCCGGTGCTGCGCGCCTCGCTGCAGGAATGCGCCCAGGCGGGCGGCACCATCTGTGAGGCCCTCTCTTCCCTCAGGCGCAAGGAACCAGAACTTCCGCAGGTGCTCGAGACGCTGGGAGCGTTGTACGCCGCCGGCCTGCCGGTCGACTGGACGCAGCTCGCGCCTCCCGGCGACTACGTGAAGTTGCCCTCCTATCCCTGGCAGAAGCAGGCCTACTACCATGACTCCGCCCGCTCCCGCCAGGACCGCCTGGGTTCGCCGGGGCACCTGTTCCTGAACACCCGGCTGCCGGCCGCCCAGCCAACCTACGAGGTGGAGCTGAACCGCCTCTTCTTCCCCTTTCTCCATGACCATCGGGTGCAGGGGCTGACCGTGTTCCCGGGAGCGGCGTACGTCGAAGCGGGATTCGCCCTGGCACGTGCGGAGAAGCCCGAGGCCACGGCCTATGCCCTGGAAGACCTTGACTTCACGAGCTTCCTGGCCCTGACCGATCAGGACACACGGATCCTCCAGACCACCCTCGATCCCTCCTCCAGGCGTTACGCCGTCACCAGCCGTACGCACCCCGATGGCACCGCGTGGACCACGCATGCCGTGGGACGCGTAGTGAGCAGGCCCCTCACCACTATGATCGCGCCGCTCGACCTTCCGCGCCTCCAGGCGCGATGCACACGGACCATGCCCTCCGCGCAGCTCTATTCACACCTGGAGGACATCGGCCTGCGCTACCTGGATTACTTCCGCACCGTGCAGACCGTTTCGATTGGCGACGACGAGGTCCTCGCGAGAATCGCCGCACACCCGGCGCTCGGCGCCAATCCGGATTCCTACATCGTCCATCCCACGCTGCTGGATGCCGGCCTGCAGCTGGTTGGCGTGTTCGGTGACCAACTGCAGGTGCCCACCAGGATCGGTCACGTCAGCTGCTACAGCTCGCCAGCGACCTCATGTTGGGCCTATCTGAAGGTGACGCAGCGCGTGGCCACGTCCATCAAGGCCGACCTGTGGTTCTGCGACGACCAGGGACGCGTGAGCGTGGCTGCGCGCGACGTCGCCTTTGAGGCGTTGAGCGGGTCCGCCGCCGCGCGAGCAGCGTCGCAGTGGTTTTACGAATCGACCTGGCAGCCGCAGCCCGCGCCGGCACCTCGAGCGTCCGCTGGGGCCTGTCTGCTGTTCGGCGACGATTCGGCCGCAACCCGCGAGATCGTCTCCCATTGGACGTCACAGGGGGTCGAGACCGTGGTCGTCACGGCAGGGGGGACCTTCCGCGAGCGTGATCCGCGGCATTTCGAGGTGCAGCCCGGGGATGCGGAGCATCTCAGTGGTCTGATTCAGGCCACCCTGGGGTGCCCTCTGACGCACGTCCTGTATTTATGGCCGTTTGTCCACTGGTCCTCGAGCCACACCGTGACCGTTGAGGCGATTCTCGCGCAGACGCAGGCCGTCATCGGCGTGGTACAGGCCTTGACCAGGCTACGTCCAGATGACGCGCTGCGGCTGACACTGGTCACCCAGGAGGGGCAGTTCGTGCGGGAAGGCGACCACGGTGAGAATTTGGTCTGTGCCCCGCTCTGGGGCCTCGCCCGGCTGATCAGCAACGAATGCCCTCAGGTCACCTGTCAGGTGGTGGACCTGGATGCTGCGTCGGCTGGCCAGCTCGGCCAGGTAATTTGGCAGGAGGCTCTGGCGCCGGTCCCGGCCGATGATGTGGCGTATCGCGCCGGTGAACGATTCGTGAAGGAACTCCGGCCGCTGACGCCGACACAGGCACAAGAGGAAACAGAGGTCAACACCGCCGCGCAGCCAGTGGAGGTCCAGCTCGGGACTCCGGGCCAGCTTGACAGTCTCAGATGGTGCGCCTGTGCGCGTCCTGATGTACCCCCCGGGCACCTCGAAGTCCTGGTGCACAGTGCCGGGTTGAACTACAAGGACGTGTTGAAAGCGCTGGGCGTCCTGTCCCCACAGGTGTTGGAGGGGACCTACTGCCAGGGCGCGCTGGGCTCGGAAGCCAGCGGCGTTGTCAGCGCGGTGGGGCCGGGGGTCACGGGCTACCGCGTCGGCGACGAGGTGGTCGCGTTCGCGAGGTCGGGCAATCTCAAGTCCTACGTGACCGTTCCGTTGACGCATGTCACGCCGAAGCCGAGGTCCCTCAGCGTGACAGAGGCGTCGGCGGCAGTGCCGTTCATGACGGTGGTGTACGGGTTGGGCCATGTGGCCCGACTGCGCCAGGGAGACAAGATCCTGATTCATCAGGCCTCTGGCGGCGTGGGACTGGCCGCGGTGCAGTTCGCGCGGTGGCGCGGCGCAGAGATCTTCGCCACGGCGGGGACACCGGACAAGAGAGCCTACCTCGAGTCCATCGGCGTTCACCCGGTGATGGACTCGCGCACGCTGGAATTCGCTGAGGTCATTCGCGCCCAGACGCGCGGCTACGGCGTGGACGTCGTACTGGGGGCGGTCGGGGGCGAGACGTTCTATCAGAGCGTCCGGCTGCTGGCACCGTATGGCCGGTATGTCGAAATCGGCAAGCAGCAGATCGTCGAGAATGCCGCGCTCCCGCTCCGTCACTTCCATAGGAACCTGCTGTTTGCCAGCGTGGATCTCGATCAGCTCGTCCAACAGCGGGTGGATGTGCTTCAGGAGATCCTCCAGGAGATTCAGCAAGGGTTCGCGCAGGGGCATCTACACGCGCTCCCGGTGAGGGTCTTTCCGGCCGCGCAGGTGGGCGAGGCCTTCCGGCTCTTCGCGGAGAGCAAGCAGATCGGCCGCGTGGCCGTCGAGATGTTCCATCAGCCGGTGAGGATCGCTCGAGGGGATCAGGCGGCACTCGTGCGCCCGGAGGCGACCTATCTGATCACGGGCGGTACGCGGGGCTTTGGGTTGGAGATCGCGCGGTGGATGGTCGGCCAGGGAGCGCGACATCTGGTGTTGGTCAGCCGCAGCGGGGCCTCCACGGCTGAGGCGCGGGACGCGGTCGCGCGCATGACCCAGGCAGGCGCGGAGGTCGCGGTCTTCGCGGCGGATGTCGGCCAGGCCGAGGACGTGCACCGGATGATCGGCCGGATCGCAGAGACCATGCCGCCGCTGCGCGGGATCGTGCACGGGGCCATGGTCTTGGACGACGCCTGGCTGCGGGATCTGACGCCCGAACGGTTGCGCCGCGTGATGGAGCCGAAGGTCGCCGGAGCACTGCACCTGCACAACGCCACCCAGTACTGTCCGTTGGACTTCTTCATCTGTCTCTCGTCGGTGTCGTCGATCATTGGCAATCCGGGGCAGGCGAGCTACGTGGCCGCCAATGCCTTTCTGGACGCCTTCGCCCACTACCGACGCGCGCGCGGCTTGCCCGCGACGACCGTCAATCTGGGCGCGCTCGCGGAAACGGGCGTGGCGGCCCGTCAGGCGGATGTTCAGGCGCAGCTGGATCGTTCCGGGATTCGCGGCATGCGGACGGCCGATGCGCTGCACGCCCTGGACCTGGCGGTGAGACAGGCAGCCGCCCAGGTTGGCGTCTTCGACGTGGACTGGCCGGTGTGGGCAGAACAATCGCCGCTGGCGGCAGCCTCCTCGCGCTTCCAGAGTGTCGTCCGCCGCACGAGCACAGGACCGGCGCGCTCGCCAAGGACCCAGGAACTGCTGGACACCATGGCCTCTCTGTCGCCGCGCCAGCGTCAGGAGTATGTGGAGAATCTGGCGGCGACCGAACTGGCCGCCATCCTGAAGCTGCCGGTGGACAAGGTGGATCGCACCCGTCCGGTGATGGAGCAAGGGGTGGATTCGTTGATGACCACGGAACTGAAGAGCCGCCTGTACACGGCCTTGGGCGTCAGGCTGCCGGACGTGTTCGTGTTCGCGTATCCGACGGTTGAACGCCTCGCTCGCTACCTGCTGGAAGAGGTGTTTATCTGGGAAGAACAGGAGGGAAAGGTCCCGGCCGACGCCGCCACGGACGACGCCTTGCGGCAGTTGCAGGCGACGATGGCGCGGCTGTAGCGGCACCCCCTTGAAGGCGCCCGTATGGCTACCCAGCAGCTCCGCCTCTACGAAACGGCCCTGCGCGCCGCGACCGCCAAGATCGAAGAACTGGCCGCGGAAGTCGCCGATCTGAAGCGCCAGGAGCCACTGGCGGTCATCGGCATAGGCGTCCGGTTTCCGGGCGGCGCAACCTCCCCGGAACGCTTCTGGGAATTGCTGGCCGAAGGGTTCGACGGGATTCGGAACATCCCGGCTGAGCGCTGGCCAGTCGAACGCTACTACGACGCGCGCGGTCCGCAGCCCGGGAGGATGTACACGAGAGCCGGCGGATTCCTCGACGAGGTTGCAGGGTTCGATCACCAGCTCTTTGGGCTCGCTCCCAAAGAGGCGGACATGATGGACCCGCAGCACCGGCTGCTCCTGGAAGTCACGTGGGAAGCTCTCGAGAACGCGGGCCTGTCGATGCCTGCCCTGCGCGGCAGCCGCACCGGGGTGTTCGTCGGAATCGGCTCGCTGGACTATGCGGCCCGCCAGACGCTGACCCCCCGGCTCGAGGTCATTTCGCCCTATTCCGTTACAGGGGGCTGCCTCGCATCAGCGAGCGGCCGGTTGGCGTACTTCTACGACTGGCAGGGCCCGTGCCTGAGCGTGGACACCACCTGCTCGTCGTCCCTGGTGGCGTTGCACCTGGCCGCGCAGAGCCTGTCGCAGCGCCACGCCGATCTGGCGGTGGTGGGCGGAGTCAACCTCATCCTCCAGCCCCAGATCACCATCGGACTGTGCCAGCTGGAGGCGCTGGCACCCGACGGCCGCTGCAAGACCTTCGATGCCTCTGCGAACGGCTACGGGCGCGGGGAAGGCTGTGGCGTCCTGGTCCTGAAGCGTTTGACGGACGCGCAACGCGATGGCGACCGGATCGCCGCCGTCCTCTGCGGGTCGGCCATCCACCACGATGGGCACAGCAACGGGTTTACCGCGCCCAACGCGCTCGCCCAGGCGCAGGTGATTCGCGCGGCGCTCGAGCGGGCCCGGCTCGCGCCCGACCAGATCGACTACATCGAAGCCCATGGCACGGGGACCAAGCTGGGCGATCCCATCGAGATTCAGGCGCTGTCGGAGATCTTCACACCGCGGTCCAGGCCGCTCTTCCTGGGCGCCGTCAAGAGCAACATCGGCCATTTGGAGGCTGCCGCCGGCATTGCCAGCGTCATCAAAGTCATCCTGATGCTGCGGCATCAGGCGCTTCCGCCCAGCCTCCACTTCACCACACCGAATCCTCTCATACCGTGGGCTGAGCTGCCGTTCGAGGTCATCACGAGGCTGACGCCTCGGAAGGACGCCCTGCACTATGCCGGGGTCAGTTCCTTTGGCATCACCGGCTCGCTGGCGCACGTGATCCTGCAGTCACCGCCAGTGGTCGCGGCGCGCTCAGCCCATGCCTCTGCCGAGCCAGTAGCGACGCACGCCGATCGTCCGGCCCACCTGTTCGCGCTGTCGGCGAACACCCCGGCAAGCCTGGCGGCGTTGGTCGACCGGTACGACGCGTACTTGGAGCGCCCGCCCGCGGCCCTGGCCGACATCGCCTTCACGGCGAACACCAGCCGGACCCACCTGGGCGAACGCCTCGCCGTGGTCGCCACGTCACTGCCGGCTTTGCGGGCCGCACTCCGGGCTGCCGCGTCGGACCGCCCGAGGCGCCTCGCGCCCCGGCATCCCACAATCGCCTTTCTGTTCACCGGGTACGGTTCCCAGTACCCCGGGATGGGACGACAGCTGTACGAGACGCATCCGGTCTTCCGCGAGGCGGTGGACGCGTGTGATGGGTTGTTTCAGCCGCACCTCGACGGCCAGTCGATTCGCCGTCTGCTCTATGCGCCCGACACCCCTCCCGATCTGGCAGACGCGACACTGCAGGGGCAGGCGAGTGTGTTCACGCTGGCCTACGCCCTCACTCAGCTCTGGCAGTCTCTTGGCGTGAACCCGGATATCGTGCTCGGCCACAGCATGGGCGCGTATCCGGCCGCGTGGGCGGCCGGAGTCATGAGGCTCGAGGATGCGGTCGCGCTGGTGGCCACGCGAGGGAGACTGATGCAGACCCTGGCGCCGGAAGGGGCGATGGCGACCATCGCGGCGACCGAAGAGCACGTTCGGCACCTGTTGGCCGCCTATTTCCCTGACCAGATCACGATTGCCGCCGTCAACAGCCCGAACAACGTCACGATCTCCGGCGTGAAGGACACGGTAGACGCCGTCCTCGCCGAAGCCGCCCGGCTCGGGATGAACACCCGGACGGTGCCGGTGTCTCAGGCGTTCCACTCGGCCTTGATGGATCCGGTCCAGGCTCCGTTCTTCGACGCTCTCTCTCGGGTCAGGTTCGCCGCGCCCCGCGTGCGCATGATCTCCGACATGACAGGCGGCTGGGCGGTGCCTGGGGAGATCGCGACCCCCGCGTACTGGCGGAACCACCTCCGCCAACCCGTACGTTTCTCGGATGCCGTGCGCACGGCGTTGGCCGACCAAACCACGGTCTTTGTCGAAATCGGCGGGAGGGCCACCCTGTCAGCCTTCGGCGCCGAGGTGGCCACGTCCGAGCAGGCACTGTTCCTGCCGTCGCTACGCCGCCATCAACCGGAGTGGGAACAGTTCCTGTCGAGCGCGGCGCAGCTCTACATGCAAGGGGCAGACCTCGATTGGCGAGGCTTTGACCAGCCCCATCCACGCCACAAAGTGGCCCTGCCGACCTACCCGTTCCAGCGGCAGCGCTGCTGGGTCGAGGATCTGACGACCGGTGTGCCGCAAGGCTGGACCGCGCCGGCGCGCGAGACCGCGTCCCGCTGGCATCCGTTGCTCGGCCAGCGGCTCGCGCTGGCGGAGACGACGGACGTCCGCTTCGAGGCGCAGCTCAGCCAGTCGTCGCCGGAACTCCTGGCGCACCATCGCGTCTGGGAGACGGCAATCTTCCCCGCGACAGCCTATCTCGAGATGTTCGCAGCGGCTGGCATGCAGATGTCGGGAGCACCGGCCGTGACGCTGACGCAGGTCCAGATGCACCAGGCGCTGATCGTGCCGGATCAGGCGGCGGTCACCGTCCAGTCCGTCTGCACGCATGACGCGAACCACGAAATCGGCATCAGGGTGTTCAGCCGCACGCGGCCGTCAGACGGTCAGGACGCCGTCTGGACGTTGCACGCGACCGGTCGCGTCAGTGCTGCCGGCACACCCACCGTGCCCGAACGGCTCGATCTGGGAGCCCTCCGTTCCAGGATGTCCACGGAGCTGTCGGCGACCGAGCACTACCAGCGCTGCCAGGCGCGCGGGCTGGACTACGGGTCGGCGTTCCAGGGGTTGACCCGGGCCTGGTGCAATGAGACCGAAGCCCTCGCGCTGATCCGCCTGCCGGAGAGCCTCAGCCAGTCGTCTGCGGACTATCGAGTGCATCCGGCGCTGCTGGACGTCTGTCTGCAGGCCTGCGGCGCGTGGCTCCCCGCCACTGACGCGCACGTGCCCTACTTCCCGGTTCGGGTCGAACAGGCGACGGTGCATCGTGCGTCCACGGCCGAGGGCTGGGCCTATGTCCGCCGGTTGGTCTCCACGCATGGACGGAGCGTCGCCGCGACCGTGCAGGTGGCCGACGCGCACGGGCATGTCTGGGCGGAGCTCATTGGCGTCCACTTCACGCCGGTCCGGCGCGAGGCCATCCTGGACGTCACCCCGGGCACGCTGCAACGCTGGCTCTACACGCCCACGTGGCGGCCGCAGGCGCGGCAGCGGGCGCAGGGGTTGCCCGCGGCGATCGCGGCACCGTCCGCCATCGCGCAGGCCCTGCAGCCCGAGATCGCCCGGATCCTCGGACGGCCGGAAACGGTGGCGTACGGGCGAGTGCTTCCCGAACTCGAGCGCCTCAGCGTTGGCTATGTGGCGGCCGCGTTCCGACAGTTGGGCTGGACCTTCCAGCCGCATACCCGGTTCACCACCGCCGCGATGTGCGAGCAGACGGGCATCATCGCCCGTCATCATCGTCTGACCGTCAGGCTGTTGGACATCCTCGCTGAAGAGGGAATCCTCAGGCAGCACGAGGCCCAGTGGGAAGTGCAGCGCGAGCCGCCTCTGATCGACCCGCCGGCCGAATCAGACGGTCTGTTGGCGCGTTACCCCTCTGCCAAGGCAGAACTGGCGCTGCTCACGCGCTGCGGAGCGGCGTTGGCGCAGGTGCTCACCGGCCAGCAAGATCCGCTGCCATTGCTGTTTCCCGACGGGGAACTGCACGGCGCGACCGCGCTCTATCAGGATTCTCCCGGTGCGCGCTTTCTGAACGCGCTGGTCCAGAAGGCACTGATGGCTGTCGTGGATCGCTTACCAATTGGACGCGCTCTCCGGGTGGTCGAAGTCGGCGCGGGGACGGGCGGGACCACCGCGCACATCCTGCCGCACTTGCCCCCGGATCGGACCGAGTACCTTTTCACCGACATCTCTCCGCTCTTTCTCAATCAGGCCAGGAGCAGGTTTCGCGCCTGGGCTTTTGTGCGCTGCGAGCGCCTGGACATCGAACAGACGCCGGAAAGCCAGGGCTTTGCGAGCCACTCCTACGATGTGGTGGTCGCGGCCAACGTGCTCCATGCGACGAAGGACCTGCGGCAGACGCTCGCTCACATCCGGCAGTTGCTCGCGCCTGGCGGCCTGCTGCTGCTCGTGGAAGGCATCAGACCTACACGGTGGCTGGACCTGATCTTCGGTCTGACGGATGGGTGGTGGCGTTTCGCCGATCTCGATCTGCGGCCGGCGTACCCGTTGCTGTCGTCGTCGGGATGGCAACAAGTCCTGACAGCATGTGGCTTTACCGAGCCCGTGGCGCTGTCGGACGAGCACGCCGCGGACGGCGTGGCCGCGCACCAGACGGTGATGATCGCCCAGGCTGCGGCGGGGCCCATCACGACGGCGGGGCCGCCGGGCCAGTGGCTGGTCTTCGCCGATCGTCAAGGCGTCGGTCAGCGGGTGGGCGCCCTCCTTGACGCGCAAGGAGAGCCGTCCGTCGTTGTGTCCGTCGGGGAACGGTATGCCCAGGTCAATGGGCGCGTGTTCCGGGTCAATCCATCGGAGACAGAGGGCTACCACCAACTGTTGACGGCCATCGGCGCCGAGCCACGGCCGCCCTTGCGCGGCATCCTGTACTTCTGGAACCTCGACGGCATGTTGACCGACAACGCTCCATCCGCGGCGCTGGACGCGTCGTTGGCCGATACAACCGGCGGCGCGCTGACCTTGGTGCAGGCGCTGGCGCGCCAGGCACCGGTCGCGCCGCCGCGCCTGTGGCTGTTCACCCGGGGCGCCCAGCCGGTCACGGATGACCAGCCGATCGCGGGCCTCGCGCAATCCGCCGTCTGGGGACTCGGCAAGTCGATCGCCCTCGAGCATCCCGAACTGCAGTGCACCAGGCTGGATCTCGACCCCGACTGTCAGTCCACCGCCGATGAGGCAGAGGCCCTTGTCGAAGAAGTCCGGGAAGCCGGCGCCGAGGATCAACTCGCGTTCCGGGGACGATCCCGGTACGTGGCTCGCCTGACCCGATACCAATCTCCCGGCACTGGCCAAGACGCCCCATTCGCCTTGCCGAACGCGCCGGGTTTCCGACTCGCCATCGCGGAACGCGGGACGATCGAGAATCTGCAGCTGCAACCGGCTGCGCGCCGTCAACCCGGCCCGCGCGAGGTTGAGATCCAGGTCACGGCGGCGGGGCTGAACTTCCGCGATCTGTTGAATGTCCTGGACTTGTATCCGGGCGATGCCGGGCAGCCGGGCAGCGAGTGTGCGGGTCTGGTGGTCGCGGTGGGGGCAGAGGTGTCAGGTTTCGAGATCGGCGACCCGGTCCTGGCCATTGCGTCCGGGAGTTTTGCCCGATACCTGACGGTGCCAGTTGACCTGGTGTTTCCCCAGCCGCCGAATCTGTCTGCCGAGGAAGCGGCAACCGTGCCGATTGCGTTCCTGACGGCGTCTTACGCCCTACATCACTGTGCCAGGATCGCGGCCGGCGAGTCGGTGCTGATTCACGCCGCTGCCGGCGGTGTTGGACAGGCCGCGATTCAACTGGCCCAACAGGCTGGGGCGCGCGTCCTCGCCACTGCCAGCCCGGGCAAGTGGGCCACGCTCGGGGCGCTGGGCGTACAGCATGTGTACAACTCCCGGACGCTGGGTTTCGCAGAAGGCATTCTCGCCGACACGGACGGGCAGGGCGTCGATGTCGTCGTGAACTGTCTGTCAGGCGAGTCGATTCCGCGCAGCCTGTCGATTCTCAAAGCCCAAGGCCGATTCGTCGAGATCGGCAAAGTCAACGTCTGGTCGGCGGAGAAGGTGGCGCAGACGCGGCCGGATGTGGCCTATTTCCAAGTTGACCTGGCAGAGACGTGCCGGCAGCAGCCGGACCTGGTCCGCCAGACGTTTGCCACGCTCGTGCCCCAGTTCGTCGCCGGTCGCCTCACTCCGTTGCCGCGCCAGAGTTTCCCGATCCAGCAAGCCCAACGCGCGTTCCGGACGATGCAGCAGGCTAGACATACGGGCAAGCTGATTCTGGTCATGCCGGGCGAGGACGTCGCCTCCTCGAGACCGGCCACGGGGAAGCTCCGAAGTGATGGCACCTATCTGATCACAGGCGGCTTCGGCGGCCTGGGGCCGGTCATCGCCGAGTGGCTCGGCACGCAGGGTGCGCGCCATGTGGTGCTGCTTGGTCGGAGTGCGCCGTCACCCACGGTACAACGGGCGATCGAAGCGCTGGCCCAGACCGGGATGCAGATCGTCCCGATGCAGGCGGACGTGGCACAGGAGGCGCACCTGGCCCGGGTCCTCGCTGAAATCGAACGGAGTCTTCCGCCCCTCCGCGGGCTGATTCATGCCGCCGGCGTGTTGGAGGACGGTGTGTTGCGCCAGCTGGACTGGGCGCGTTTTGCGCGGGTGTTCGCCCCCAAGGTCATCGGCAGTTGGAACCTGCACCGGCTGACGCGGCATCTGCCGTTGGACCATTTCGTACTGTTCTCATCGGCGGCGGCGTTGTTTGGATCGCCCGGCCAGGCGAACCACGCCGCGGCAAACGCCTTCCTGGACGCGCTCGCCCACTATCGGCGCACACAGGGTTTGCCGGGGCTCAGCATCAACTGGGGGATCTGGGCTGACATTGGCGCGGCGGCGCTGCGCCAAGCCGACAAGCAGACGCGGCTGCAGGGGATTGGGCTCATCGGCACATCCCAGGCACTGACGTTGCTGGAACGGGTCCTGGCGGAGAACCCGGTCCAAGTCGGCGTCATGCCGGTCGATTGGCCGGCCCTGCTGACGCAGTTCGGCTCCGCGCCCTTCCTGACGGAGTTCACAAGCGCCGCGCCAGCCGCGGTGGAAGCGCCGGCTGATCTTCTGCGGCAACTGGCGGGGATGCCGGACGACCAGCAGAAGCGCGCCCTGGCGGCTCGCGTTCACGTGGAGGTCGCGAAGGTGCTGGGGCTTCGGCCCGATGAACCGCTCGATGCGCGCAAGGGTTTCTTCGAGATGGGAATGGACTCCCTGACGTCCGTCGAGCTCAGGAACCGGCTGCAAACGAGCTTCGGGCGGGCGTTGCCTGCTACGTTGGCGTTCGACTACCCGACGCTCGCCGCCCTCGTCGAGTTTCTGGCCCACGAGTTCCTGAACGTTGTGCCTTCGGAGAACCCGGCAGCGACCGCAGGTCCCGCCCGGCCGCCGGAGCCGGCGGCCGCCGTGGATCTCGACGAACTGTCCGAGGCTGAGCTCGAAGTCCTGCTCGCCAGGAAGGTCGATCAGTCCAGACGGTACCTATGACCGACTATCGTGAGCGCTTGACGCAGGCCATTCGGGCCCTGGAGGTCATGCAGGGCAGAGTTGATGCCTTGGAGCGGATGCGTTCCGAGCCCGTGGCGATCATCGGCATGGGTTGCCGGTTTCCTGGAAAGGCCGATCAGCCTGAGGCGTTCTGGGGGCTCCTCCACGACGGGGTGGATGCCATCACCGAAGTCCCTGCCGATCGCTGGCCGATCGACGAGTACTACGACCCCGATCCGAGCGCGCTCGGGAAGATGACCACCCGGTACGGTGGGTTCATCGATCAGCTGCAGGAGTTCGATGCCCATTTCTTCGGCATCTCGCCGCAAGAAGCCGAGACACTGGATCCCCAGCAGCGTTTGCTGCTGGAAGTCAGTTGGGAAGCGCTGGAACATGCCGGTATCGTGCCGGACAGCTTGATGGACACCTCGACCGGCGTGTTCATCGGGATGTGCAGCAACGATTACGCACAGCTCGCCGTCCGCCGTCCGAACGAGCTGATCGACGGGTACCTGGCGACCGGCAGCGCCCACAGCACGGCCGCGGGTCGGATTTCGTACCTGCTGGGCCTCAAGGGGCCGAGTCTCGCTGTCGACACGGCGTGCTCGTCCTCCCTGGTGGCGATGCATGTCGCCTGTCAGAGCCTGCGGCAGCACGACTGCGATCTGGCGTTGGTCGGGGGTGTGAATTGCATCTTGACGCCGGAACTCACGATCACGTTCTCCAAAGCGCAGATGCTGGCGGCCGACGGCCGGTGCAAGACCTTCGACGCGGCGGCGGACGGGTTCATTCGGTCCGAAGGCTGCGGCATGATCGTCCTCAAACGCCTGTCGGATGCGATGGCGGCGCAGGACAACATCCTGGCTGTTGTCCGGGGCACAGCGGTGAACCAAGACGGGCGAACGGCCGGCTTGACCGTACCGAACGGCCCGTCTCAGCAGGCGGTGATCCAGAAGGCCCTGGCAGACGCGGGCGTCGACCCGGCCCAAGTGAACTACGTTGAGACGCACGGCACGGGGACCGCGCTGGGCGATCCGATTGAAGTGGGCTCGCTCGGGGCGGTGTTTGGAAGCAGTCATACGCCAACCGCCCCCCTGCTGATCGGCTCCGTCAAGACCAACCTCGGACATCTCGAGGGCGCGGCCAGTATTGCCGGCGTCATCAAAGTCGTTCTGGCTTTGCAGCATGATCAGCTGCCGCCTCATCTGCACTATCGCCAGCCCAATCCGCACATGGCGTGGGATCGTCTGCCCATCGCGGTCACGAAAACCGGAACTCCCTGGCCGGCAGGGCAGGGCAGGCGCCTGGCTGGGGTCAGCGGGTTCGGGTTCGGCGGGACCAATGCCCACGCCGTTCTCGAGGAAGCACCACCACAGCCGGACTCGCGCGACGGTCGTGAGTTCCCCGTCGTCCTGTTGACCCTATCCGCCAAGACCGAAGCCGCCCGACAGGCCTTGACGCAGCGCTACGCGCAGTGGATCGCCGAACACCCGGATTCGTCTCCCGGGAATCTCTGTCTTGCGGCAAGCACACGGCGATCGCACTTCCCATACCGGCTGGCGGTTGAGGGAAGCTCGCTGGCCGAATTGGGGGAAGGGCTCGCAGCCTTTCTCGCCGGCCGTGAGCACCGGTCGATCTGGTCCGGCAAGGCCGGCCCGGCAACCTCACGGGGGCAGCCACTTCCGCCAGAGGGCGAGGATGCCGCGCAGTGGCGCGCCTATTGGCGGGACCTGGCGCAGGCCTACGTCCAAGGCGCTGACGTGGACTGGACCAGGGTCTATCACGGCAGCCGGTACCGGCGCATTCCCTTACCGACGTATCCGTTTCAGCGAAAACGGTACTGGCTGACACCGGCACAGGCGCCACCCGAGCCGACACGGCAGCCACCGCCTCCGCCTGACGAACCCCCACGACTGCTGTCGTCCGTGCTGGACGCTCTGTCGAGTCACTTCGGGCCACCCATGATGCCGGCTCAGCACGCGGCCCTGGGCGGGGTACTCATGCACCAGCTCGACGTGGCCGCGCAGACGCTCACACAACTCGTGGCGCAGCAGTTGGAGGCCTTGCGTCACTCCCGTCGTCCGCCCGTCGCGGCGGGAGTGCCAGCGCCCCAACCAGCGCAGCCAGTCTCGCCAGCACCGCTCGCGGAGCGGCCGGCGCACCTGCTGGCGTGGTCGGCGGCGACGGCGGACGATCTGGAGACAGCCACAATCACCCTCGCCGCTCAACTCAGCCCTTCGATGCGCAATCATGGCAACGTACTTGCGCCCTCAGGACTAAGTGGTGCGGGAGCAACTTCGGCCATCGATAGCGCACGGGATGCGAGGCCGTATTTGCGACTCGAACCACTCAGGCCGTCCGCGCATTCGTTGCGGGAGACGGCACTTCTCCTTCGTGCAGGCGACCCAAGTGGACCTCACCGCCGGGTGTTGGTGGCTCGCGACGCGGCAGACGCGCTGGCTGCGCTGGAGCGCCGTGAATCGAAACGACTGCTCACCCGGGCGAGCGCAGCGGATACGCCGCCTCTCGCATTCATGTTCCCCGGGTTGGGCGACCACTACGTGCACATGGCCAGGGACATCTATGCCTGCGAGCCGGACTTCCGCCAGTGGCTGGATCGGGGCGCCGCGTTGTTGCAGGCGGAATTCCACTTCGATCCGCGTCCTCTGCTCTATCCGGAGACCGAGCCCGAGGCGGCCCGGCCGACACCATCGGACGCCGAGAGCACCATCGACCTGAAGCGGATGTTGGGCCGGCAACCCCAGGCAGGCATGACGGTCCTGCCGTTTCATCAGCCGTTGTGCAGTCAAAGTTCGGTGTTTCTCGTCGAGTATGCGCTGGCCAGGCTGTTGATGTCCTGGGGCGTTCGACCACAGGCCATGATTGGCTACAGCATCGGTGAGTACGTAGCCGCGAGCCTGGCCGACGTGTTCACGTTTGAAGACGGCTTGCGGCTCGTCGCCCGACGCGCGCAGCTCATCGAGACTCTGGCTGGCGGAGTCATGTTGGCCGTTCCGCTTCCTGAGGGGGAGATCCGTGCGCTGTTGGGTGCCGAGGTCGATGTCGCCGCCGTGAGCAGCGCGATGCAGTGCATGGTTGCCGGGCCGGAAACGGCGATCGTCCGGGTGGAACAGCAGCTCCAGGCGCGAAACGTGGTGTTCCGGCGACTGCCGGCGACCCATGCGTTCCACACGCCTCACCTCCGTCCCATTCAGAACGAGTTCATGGCGGTGCTCCGGAGCACGCCGCTGCGCCAGCCGAGCATCCCGTACATCTCCAATCTGACAGGCAGGTGGATCTCGGAGCAGCAGGCGACGGCTCCCGAGTATTGGGTCGATCACACGTGCCAGACCGTGCGGTTCGCGGATGGCGTGCAGACGCTCCTGGAAACGCCGGGGCGGATCTTCGTGGAGGTGGGTGCGGGACAGGGGCTGTGCAGCTTCGCTGCGCAGCAGGCGAAGCGGACGGCGCGAGCGGTGCGGGCCATCATTCCGGTCACACGCACGGCCTACGCAGCGGAGTCCGATGAAGCCGTCCTGTTGACGGCCGTGGGCCGTGTGTGGCTGAACGGTGGGACCGTAGACTGGGCGGCCTTGTATCGATAGGGAGTTCTGGATCCATGCGGTTACCGCGGGCGACTCGATACGACGACATCCTGGCCGGCCTGATGGAGCTGCTGGCGCACGTGCTGCAGGAAGCTCCGACGGACGAAGCCCGCCATGTGCCATTCCTGGAGATGGGAGCGAACTCCCTGACGATGATGGAACTGGTCCGAGCCGTGGAACACAGGTTCGGGCTGAAGCTGTCGATCCGGCAGCTGTTCACCGAATTGACGACAGCCGAGGCGTTGGCGGCTTATCTGGATCAGCACCTCCCACCAGACACCTCCGCGGCCAGGGTGCCGTCCGCTCCGGAGGCGACGCCGATCGCCGCCGGCGATCCTGCGGTGAGCTCGCCTCGAATGCCGCCGACTCCAGCCATGGAACCGTCATCGCTTCCCGCAGACACGCCGCCGGATCTGGCACGGCTCTTCGCGCATCAGCTCCACACCACGTCCCAGGCCCTCACCCACATCGTCACGCAGCAACTGGCCTTCCTGCGCGAGCGCGGTATTTCCGTCGACGCAGCGAGCCTGACACCGGCGCCGTCGCCAGCGTCCATCTCGCCGGACGGGACGGCACCCCTCGTCAGGCCTGACGCGACGCCGGTCTCAGGTGCCGCCGCCGCATCCGCGCTTCCGTTCCACGCCCCCAGGGCGGACGAGATGCGCGCCCGGGGGTTGACGGCCCAGCAACAGCAACATCTGGAAGGCCTGATCGCGCGGATCACTCGCAAGACCGCGGAGTCGAAACGCCGAACGCAACACTCCCGGCGGGTGCTGGCGGACAACCGTACCTCCGCGGGTTTTCGGTTCACCACCAAGGAGATGCTCTACCCGATCATCGGCGTGTCCGGACGCGGCGCGCATGTTCGGGACGTGGACGGCAACGAGTACGTGGATCTGGCCATGGGGTTCGGTGTGAACCTCTTCGGTCACAATCCCGACTTCGTGATCGCGGCGCTCCAGGAGCAGATGAGCAAAGGGATTCAGGTCGGGCCCCAATCCGAATTGGCGGGCGAAGTCGCCGAGCTGTTCACGGACGTGACGGGGATGGAGCGGGCGGCGTTCTGCAACTCCGGCACGGAGGCCGTGATGACGGCCATGCGCCTCGCGCGCACCGCCACGGGACGCCACAAGATCGTCACGTTCGAGGGCTCCTATCACGGCCATTTCGACGGGACGTTGGGCGCTGCTGGAGGCGGTCCGGCGGAGCCCCACGGCGTGCCCATGGTCTCCGGCGTCACGCCGAATCTGGTGGCAGATCTGGTTGTGCTGCCCTATGGCGAGCCGGCATCGCTCGAGGTGATTCGCGCGCGCGCGCCGGAACTGGCCGCGGTCCTCGTGGAACCCGTCCAGAGCCGGAGGCCCGATTTCCGCCCCACGGAGTTCCTGCGCGAGCTCCGACAGCTCACGTCAGAACTCGGCATCGTCCTTGTTTTCGATGAGATGATCACCGGTTTCCGGATACACCAGGGCGGTGCGCAGGCCTGGTACGGCATCCGCGCGGATCTGGCCACGTACGGCAAGGTCGTCGGGGGCGGGATGCCCATCGGCGTGGTGGCCGGCAGCGCGCGAGT
The DNA here is from genome assembly GCA_040752275.1 of Acidobacteriota bacterium. Taxonomy (GTDB): domain Bacteria; phylum Acidobacteriota; class Vicinamibacteria; order Vicinamibacterales; family JAKQTR01; genus JBFMFH01. The sequence goes on along the minus strand of JBFMFH010000076.1, from coordinate 77,722 downwards.
CATGGACGGCATCGACGGGGGTTACTGGGAGTACGGCGACGCGTCCTACCCGAAGGCAGAAACAACGTTCTTCGCCGGGACGTTCTGCAAACACCCCCTCGCGATGGCCGCGGCCCGGGCGGTGCTGACGCATCTGAGAACACACGGGCCGGACCTGCAATCCCGCCTGAACCGCCGGACGGACGAGTTCGCGGCCACGCTGAACGCGTTCTTCGCCGACGAAGCCCTGCCGATCAGGATTCGGCACTGCGGCTCGATGTTCCGGCTCGTGTTCCAGGGCAACCTCGACCTGTTGTTCTATCACTTGCTCGACAAGGGCGTGTACACCTGGGAAGGCCCGACGTGCTTCCTGTCCACCGCTCACACCGACGACGATCTTGCCAGGGTTGCGCGGGCCATCGAGGAGAGCGTGGCGGACCTGCGGCAGGGGGGCTTCCTGGCCTGCAAGCCGGCCCCACAGCCCCAGTCGTTCCCCCTGACCGACGCCCAGAAGCAACTGTGGGTCCTGGCGCAGGTGTCACCAGCCGGGTCGCTGGCGTACAACGTCTATTCCGGCGTCCACCTGACAGGGCCCTTGTTGTTGCCCGCCCTGCGACAGGCGATTCAGTCTGTCGTCGACCGGCACGACGCGCTTCGGGCCACGATTGACTCGCAGGGGGACACGCAGCACATCGCGCCGGCGCTGCCCCTCAACGTGCTCCTGATCGACTGTACTGCCCCCACTGCACCGGAACAGGAAGCGCGGTTGCGGGAGTGGCTCCGCACGGAAACGGCGACGCCGTTCGATCTCGCCAACGGCCCGCTGTGTCGCGCCCGCATCGCCCAACTCGCGACCGACCGGCATGTCCTGGTCGTGGCCGCGCACCATCTGATTGTCGATGGCCAGTCGATGAACGTCCTGCTGCGCGATGTCGCCGCGCAGTACTCGGCCACGGTCCAGGGGCAGATGTCTGCGCAGACGCCGCCGATGCAGCTGGGTACGTACGTCAGCGAGCTGGAACGGTTGCGCGAGACGAACGCCATGGACGCCGACGCCGCGTTCTGGCAGCAGGAGTATGCGGATCTGATTCCGGTTCTCGACCTGCCGCCGGACCATCCGCGTCCGTCCGTGCAGCGATACCAGGGGCAGCGGCACACCCTGCATATCGAGACGGAGCTTGCGGAGCAGGTGCGCACGTTCAGCAGGCAGCAGGGCTGCACCCTGTTCATGACGCTCTTCTCCGCCTACACGCTGTTGCTCCACCGGTTGACCGGACAAGACGATCTTGTCGTCGGGGTGCCCGTCGCCGGACGCGCGACCGAGGAAAGCGCGGGACTGGTCGCGTACTGCACACACCTGCTGCCTGTGCGAAACCGTCTGACGGGGTCACCCTCGGTGCTCGAGTACCTGGCCGCCGTCAGAGACCGGCTACTCGCCGCGTACGAACACGAGGGCTACCCGTATGCGGCGCTCCTCGACGCCTTGCACCCGCCCAGAGACGACAGTCGATCGCCGTTGGTGACGGTGACGTTCAACCTGGACCGGCCGGCTGCGACACCACAACTGAGCGGGCTGGCCACAGAGTGGCAGGCGCTGCCGATCGCCTTCGCGCCGTTCGAGGTGAGTCTGAATGTCACGGACACGGGGTCGGCACTGGTGCTTGAATGCGACTATCAGACCGATCTGTTCGACGACACCACCATCCTCCGCTGGCTGGACGCGTACCGTCTGCTGCTGACACACCTCGTCACCGCGCCTCGTGAGCAGGTGCACCGGCTTCCGATCATGACCGATGCGGAGCGGCAACGCATCGTCGTGGACTGGAATCGCACGCATGCGGACTATCCACGGCAGTCGATTGCTGGAGTCTTCGAAGACCAGGTGGCGGCCGCGCCGGCCGCGCCGGCGGTGATCTTCGAAACCCGCCGGTGGACCTACGGCGAGTTGAACGCGCGCGCCAATCAGTTCGCGCACTACTTGCGGGAGCGCGGGGTCGGGGAGGAGACCCTGGTCGGCATCTGCGTGGATCGATCGGTGGATCTGGTGGTCGGGCTGCTGGGGATTCTGAAGGCCGGCGGCGCGTACGTGCCGCTGGATCCGACGTACCCCGTCGAGCGGCTGCGAGGCATGATCGCGGATACCGGCCTGCGCGTGGTGCTCACCCAGCAGTCCCTCCGCCACGCGCTTCCGCTCGAGTCCGGGGAGGTCATCTGCGTGGATGCGGACTGGCCGCACATCGCCGCATCCTCTGCGGAGAACGCGCAGAGCGCGGCAGGCCCGGAACACCTGGCCTATGTGATGTTCACGTCAGGTTCGACGGGCCGGCCCAAGGGGGTTGAAATCCGGCAGAAGAGCGTCGTGCGCCTGGTCCGCAACACCAACTATGCCAGCTTCGACGCCACAGACGTGATCTTGCAGTTCGCTCCGGTGTCGTTCGACGCCTCTACCCTGGAGATCTGGGGCGCGTTGCTGAATGGCGGGTGTGTGGCGCTCATGCCGCCGGGGTTGGCGTCGTTGGCGGAGTTCGAGACGTATCTGACCCGCTACGGCGTCACGACACTGTGGCTGACCGCCGGGCTGTTCCACCAGATCGTCGACGAACAGCCGACCGCGCTGTCATCCCTGCGGCAGCTCCTGGCCGGCGGTGACGTCCTGTCCGTGCCGCACGTGCTGAGATGCCTCGGACAGGAACGCCGAGGCGCCGTGATCAATGGCTACGGGCCGACCGAGAACACGACCTTCACCTGCTGCTGGCCTATGACCGCTGCGCGGGATGTCGGGAGCACGGTTCCCATCGGCCGTCCGATCGCCAATACGCAGGTGTACATCCTGGACCGACGGTTGCAGCCTGTGCCCGCCGGGGTGCGGGGTGAGTTGTACGCAGGCGGCGATGGCCTGGCGCGCGGCTATACGAATAGGCCCGAGCTGACGGCGGAGGTCTTCCTGCCCAACCCGTTCAGTGACGTGCCTGGCGCGCGGATGTATCGAACGGGCGACCTGGCGCGGTATCTGTCCGACGGCCGCATGGAGTTCCTCGGACGCCTTGACCAGCAGGTCAAGATCCGCGGGTTTCGCGTCGAACTGGAAGAGATCGAGAGCACCCTCCGTGAATACCCTGGGGTGCAGACCTGTGTGGTCGTGACGCACTCCGCGCCCACGACCGATGCGACGCTGGATGCCTATCTCGTGCCAGCACAAGAACGGACACTGGACCTCCAGGATCTCCGCGCCTTTCTTGCGCGCGCACTGCCGGACTACATGCTGCCGAGCACGTTCACCCTGCTGGAGGCGCTGCCGCTGACCGCGAACGGCAAGGTCGACCGACGCGCCCTGCCGCCCCCGGAGCAGGCCGTCTCAGGGACGCCGTATCAGGCCCCGCGCACGCCCGTCGAAGCCGTCCTGGTCGACATCTGGCGCGAGGTGCTGGGCGCGGAGCAGGTGGGCGTCCACGACGACTTCTTCGAGGCGGGCGGCCATTCGCTATCGGCCACGAAGGTGGCGGCGCGAGTCCGGACGATCTTCAGGATGGAACTCCCGCTGCAGCAGTTCTTCGGCACCCGCACCGTCGCCGGCCTGGTCGAGGCCTTGATCCAAGCCGAGCCGACACCCGGACACGTGGAGCGCGTGGCCCGGCTGCATCAACAGCTCGCGCAGATGTCACCCGAAGAGCTCCAGAGCCTGCTGCGCCAGACGAAGGAATCGCCGAATGAATGAGCTGATCCGTCGATCGCGTAGCGTCCTGAAGATCACAGCCGACCTGCTGCAACAGGTCGAGCAGGCCCCGCCCGACGAGGCGCGAGGCGTGCCGCCGCCGCCGCTCGAGAAGCCCTGTCCCCCGAACCTCGCGCGACTGGTCCTGCCGAAGGAGCCGTGGACGCATCTGCAGCCGTGTGATCTCTTCTCCGCCCTCGCTCGGCGCCGAAGCCATCGGCGCTACACCACCCAAGCCCTGGATCTGGTCGAATTGGCCTGGCTGCTGTGGGCCACGCAGGGCATCCGGCAGCGGGTCAACGCCACGACTGCGTTTCGCACCGTTCCGTCGTCGGGATGCCGGCACGCCATCGAGACCTACCTGGCCGTCCTGCGGATTGCGGGGCTGGAGGAAGGCGTCTATCGGTACCTGCCGGTGGAACACGAGCTGGTCCAGGAGTTCTGCGAGCCGGGCCTCGCGGCGACCCTGACGCGGGCCACTTTGGGACAGTCCTTCGTTGGCGATGCCGCGGTGGTGTTCATCTGGACGACCGTGCCGTATCGGATGGAGTGGCGGTACAGCCTCGCGGCGCACAAGGCCATCGCCATCGACGTCGGGCACGTGGGCCAGAATCTCTACCTGGCCTGCGAGGCCATCCACGCCGGCACGTGCGCGATCGGCGCGTACGATCAAGACATGCTGGATCGATGGTTGCGCCTCGATGGACAGGACGAATTCACGGTGCACCTGGCCTCTGTCGGCAGGATCTAGAAGGGCGCAGTATGGCGGGCATCGACAGAACACGCTTGCAGGAAGAGCTGCTGGCCCTGCTCCTGCAGGAGGGCGGACGTGATGTCCCGGCGCTCGAGCGCCACCCTCGTCCGGCACGACTCCCCCTCTCGTTCGCCCAGGAGCGTCTCTGGTTCCTGCACAAGTGGGACACCGGCAATCCCGTGTACAACATGCCCGCGGCCTTCCGGCTGACCGGGCAGGTTCGGCTCGACGCCCTGGAACGCGCCTTCGACACGATCATCCAGCGCCACGAGGTGCTGCGGACGTCGTTCGCCGAGCACGACGGCCAGGCCGTTCAGGTCATCGCGCCGGCGCTCCCCGTGCCGCTCAGAGTCACCGATCTCAGCGAGCTGCCGAGCGCACACCAGGCCGCCGAAGTCGAGACCGTCGTCTTGACCGAGGCGCGTGCGCCCTTCGCCTTGGATTCCGGCCCGCTCCTGCGCGTACACCTCGTCCGTCTCAGCCCGCCGGCTGCGCTGGTCGACGACTACGTCCTGCTGGTCACGATGCACCACATCGTGTCCGACGGCTGGTCGATGGGCCTCTTGGCGCAGGAGTTCTCCGCGCTGTACGCGCGTTATTGCCAGGATCCGCAGGCGACAAGTCCGTTGCCGGAGTTGCGCTGGCAGTATGCGGATTTCGCGCTCTGGCAGCGGTCCTGGTTTACGGGCGCGATCCAGGAGGCCCAGGAACGTTACTGGCTGGCACAACTCGCCGGCGCGCCACCGTTGATCGCGCTCCCCACCGACCACCCGCGACCCGCGGTACAGCGCTTTCAGGGCCGAACGCTGCCCCTCACGCTCGACGCGCCGCTCATCCGCACCCTCACACGCATCGGCCAGCAGGAGGGTGCCAGCCTGTACATGGTGCTCCTGTCGGCCTTCGCCGTGCTGCTCCAACGGTACAGCGATCAGGACGACATCGTCATCGGTGCGCCGATCGCCAATCGCACGAGACAGGAGTTCGAGTCGTTGATCGGGTGCTTCGCGAACACGCTCGCCCTGCGCGTCGATCTGGCGGGCGACCCGCCGTTCGTCGAATTGCTCCAGCGCGTCCGGCGGATGGCCCTGGACGCCTATGCGCACCAGGACATGCCCTTCGAACGGTTGGTGGACGTCCTGGCGGTCGAGCGCGACTTGCGATACACCCCTCTGACGCAGGTGGTGTGCGCGCTGCAGCCCACCGGAGGCGCGGCGTTGCAGGTGCCAGGCCTGCAACTCCTCCCGCTCGCGGTGGACAACCACTCCTCGAAGTTCGATCTGAGCATGCTGCTGGAGGACACCGGCGAGGGCGTCCGCGGCGATCTCGAGTTCAACACCGACCTGTTCGATCCCGGCATGATGACGCGCCTGCTGGGACACTTCAGCTGTTTGCTGGAAGGCGTGGCCGGCAATCCACGGCGACGCCTCTCGGCGCTGCCGCTGCTCCGAGCGACGGAGCGGGCCCAGGTCCTGGCTCTGGGCACGCCGGCGCGGGCCACCTTCGTTCCGGATGCCTGTCTGCACACGCTGTTCGAACAGCAGGCCGCGCGCAGGCCTGACGATGTGGCGGTGGTTTGCGGCGAGCAATCCTTGACCTACGGCCGGCTGAACGAACAGGCCAACCAGGTGGCACACTACCTGCGCCGCGTCGGGGTCGGCCCCGAGAGCCGGGTCGGATTGTACTGCGAGCGCTCGTGCGAACTGATCGTGGGCCTGTTGGGGATTCTGAAGGCCGGCGGCGCGTACCTGCCAATCGATGTGGTCTATCCGCTCGACCGGATCGCGTTCATGCTCGCGGATGGCGGCGTAGCGGCGGTCCTGACGGTTCAGGCGCTGAAACCGAATCTCCCGTCACCCTCGTCGGTTCCCGTGCTCTGTCTGGACAGTGAGTGGGAGACGCTGGCCACCCAGCCCCGGGTCAATCCGCTCGACAGGCCGCTGCCCGGCCATCCGGCCTACGTGATCTACACCTCAGGCTCGACGGGTCGACCGAAGGGCGTGGTGGTGACGCATGACAATGTCGTGCGGCTGTTCCGTGCCACCGAAAACTGGTATCGCTTCGATCATCGGGACGTGTGGACGCTGTTTCACTCCCCATCATTCGATTTCTCGGTCTGGGAAGTGTGGGGCGCGCTCCTGTATGGGGGCCGGCTCGTCGTCGTCCCGTACCTCACCAGTCGATCCCCCGAAGCGTTCTACGACGTGCTGCATCGGGAGCAGGTGACGGTCCTGAGCCAGACGCCGTCAGCCTTCCGCCAGCTGATTGAGGCGGAGGCGAGCGTCGGCGTCCGGCCGCTTGCGCTTCGATTCGTCGTCTTCGGCGGGGAGGCCTTGGACGTGCGCAGCCTGCGGCCCTGGTTCGAACGACACGGCGACCAGGTCCCCCGGCTGATCAACATGTACGGGATCACCGAGACCACCGTGCATGTGACGTACCGGCCGATGACGTCAGCCGACCTGACCAGTCCGGCCAGCGTGATTGGTGTGCTGATCCCCGACCTGCAGCTCTACCTGCTGGATCGATCGCTGGAACCGGTGCCATCCGGCGTGGCAGGCGAGATCTACGTGGGCGGCGCAGGTGTGGCGCGGGGCTATCTGGGCCGTCCGGACCTGACCGCGGAACGGATGCTGCCGGATCCCTTCAGCAACCGGCCGGGGGAGCGACTCTACCGAACCGGCGATCTGGCGCGCTACCGGGCAGACGGGGAGATCGAGTACCTGGGACGCGGCGACCAGCAGGTGAAGATCCGGGGCTTCCGCATCGAGTTGGGCGAGATCGAAGCCCTGCTCGCCAGTCATCCGTCGGTGCGGGAGGCGGTCGTCATCGCGTGGGAGAAGGCGGCCGATGACAGACGGCTGGTGGCCTACGTCGTCGCCGCGCCAGGCAGCACGATCGAGGGCCTCGAACTGCGGAGATTCCTGAAGGCGCGTCTGCCAGACTACATGGTGCCGGCGATCTACGTCCCGCTTGATACGATCCCGCTGACGTCGAACGGCAAGCTCAACACACGCGCCCTGCCTCTCCCGCAACAGGCCCGATCCGACACCGACGCGGGGTTTGCGGCACCGCGCACGCCGGTGGAACAACAACTGGCGGAGATCTGGGCGCAGGCGCTGGGCGTGAAGCAGGTCGGGATTCACGACGGCTTCTTCGACCTCGGCGGCGATTCTATCCGCAGCATCCGGGTGCTCGCGGCCGCCCGGCAGCAGGGGCTGGACTTCTCCCTGCAGCAGCTCTTCCAGTACCAGACCATCGCCGAGCTTGCTCCGTTGGCGAGTTCGACGGCGGAACCCGAACCCGCCGTACCGCCGTTCGGCCTGATCTCGCCCGACGACCGCGAACTGCTACCCTCCGACGTCGTCGACGCGTATCCCCTCACGCGCCTGCAGGCCGGCATGCTGTTCCACACCGAACTGCGCCCGGCCGACGCCATCTATCACGACGTCTTCAGTTTTCACCTCCGTGCCCCGTTGGATCTCGCGCAGTTTCAGAACGCGCTGCAGGCCATCATCCGACGCCACGCCATCCTCCGGACCTCCTTTGCGCTCACCGGTGTCAGCCAGCCGATGCAACTGGTGCACGACCAGGTGACGATCGACGTGCCCGTCGACGATCTGCAACACCTGACCGCGCAGGAGCAGGAGGCGTGGATTGGGGAATGGGTCACGCGTGAGGAGCACTTCGCGTTTGACTGGACCCAGGCTCCGCTGTTGCGGGTGCACATCTGCCGCCGCAGCGCAGAGACCTTCAACCTCGGCATCAGTTTTCATCATGCGCTGTTGGATGGGTGGAGCCTGGCGTCGGTCCTGACCGAGTTCTTCCAGCAGTACTTCCTGTTGCTGGGGCAACACGATCAGCCGCTGCCTTCTCTTCGGCCAACTCAGTTTCGCGACTTCGTGGCGCATGAACAGCGGATGCTGCGATCCGACGCTCAACGCCAGCATTGGGCGGCCTACCTCGGCGGTGCCGAAACCTCCAGGATACCGCGCTGGCCGCAGATGGTCCAGGCTCCGGGTCGGCCGGCTGGCAACAGACTCGACGTCCCGTTGACGCCAGCCATCTCGGAACGCCTGAAGCACGTCGCGGAAACAGCCGGGGTGCCGCTCAAGAGCGTGCTCTTCGCTGTGCACCTCCGGGTCCTGCAGGCCTTGACGAATCGCCGTGACGTGTTGACCGGGCTCGTCACGAACGTCCGGCTCGAAACCGAAGGCAGCGACCGCGTGGCGGGCCTGTTCCTGAACACCCTGCCCGTCCGCTTCGGCGCCTCTGCCGGATCGTGGCTCGAGATGGCACGCGCCGCCTGCGAAGCGGAACAACACCTGTTGCCCTTCCGGTGGTTTCCGTTCGCCGAGATTCAGCAGGTGGCCGGGCAGCCGATTGTTCTGGACACCGCCTTCAACTTCATCCACTTCCACGTGTACCAGGACCTCGTCGGTGTGGGCGACATCGAGTTACTGGGGGAGCAGTTCTTCGAGCAGACCAATTTCCCGCTGATCGCGACGTTTCAGCAGGATCCGTTCTCGCAGCGATTGCACCTGACCCTGTACCACGACCCGGCGCAGTTCGGCGTCGAGCAGATGACGGCGATCGGCGGCTACTACGCGCGTGCGTTGGGCGCGATTGCAGACGATCCGCACCGCGCGTGTCTCGACCATTCCGTCCTGTCCTCGGAGGAGCGGCAGACGATTCTCGTCGATTGGAACCGGACCGACGCCCCCGTTCGCGCAGAACGGCTCCTCCATCAGTGGTTCGAGGCGTGCGCCGCCCGGACGCCTGACGCGCCGACGGTACGGTGCGAGGGGACGACGCTGACGTATGCCGAGCTGAACGCGCGCGCCAATCAGGTCGCGCACTACCTGCGCGAGGCAGGCGTAGGTCCCGATGTGATCGTCGGCCTGTGCCTGGAGCGATCACTCGAACTGGTGGTCGGCATGCTGGGGATTCTCAAGGCGGGCGGTGCGTACCTGCCGCTGGATCACCAATATCCCCGCGAACGGCTCGCGTTCATGCTGGCGGATGCCACGGTGCCGGTCGTGTTGGCCCACACGCGCCTGCTGCCCAGCCTTCCTCCCGATGCGAAGCAGGTGATCTGCCTGGACGCCGCCTGGCCCGAGATCGTTTCAGGATCGCCGGAGAATCACGGTCTATCCGTGCAGCCGGAGCACCTGGCGTATGTGCTCTACACGTCCGGTTCCACCGGCACGCCCAAAGGGGTGATGATCCCGCACCGCGCCATTTGCAACCACATGGCCTGGATGGCGGAGACGTTCCCCTTGATCCCGACGGACAGGGTCCTCCAGAAGACCCCGGCGATCTTTGACGCCTCGGTCTGGGAGTTCTGGGCCCCTCTCCTGGCCGGCGCGCAACTGGTGCTGGCGCGACCGGGCGGTCACCAAGACCCGTCCTATCTCGTGCAGACCGTTCAGGCCGAGCACATCACCATCCTGCAACTGGTGCCGTCGCTCTTGCAGGTGTTGTTGCACACGCCGGGCATCGAGGCGTGCACGTCGCTGCGGCGCATCTTCAGCGGCGGTGAGGCGCTGACCGCCGCGCTGCGGGATCGCGTCTTCGCCACTCTCCCGGCGGAGCTCTACAACCTGTACGGCCCGACGGAAGCCGCGATCGATACGATTACCTGGCATTGCCGGCGCGACGACGCCTCCGCCGTCGTGCCGCTGGGCCGTCCCGTCGCGAACACACAGGCCTACATTCTCGACGACCGTCTCCAGCCCGTTCCGCCGGCCGTCATCGGGGAGTTGTATCTTGGCGGCGAGAGCGTGGGACGCGGATACCTGCGGCGTCCCGACCTCACGGCCGCCAGTTTCCTGCCGAACCCATTCCACGTTCTACCGCCCGATGGCCTGCCCGCCAGCGATGCGGGCGGCCACCGCCTGTATCGGACAGGTGATCTGGCCCGCTACTGGCCGGATGGGACGATTGAATACGCCGGCCGGGTGGATCACCAGGTGAAGGTGCGCGGGTTCCGGATCGAACTCGGCGAAGTAGAAGCCGCCTTGGGCCAGTGTCCGGGTGTCCGCAACGGGGTCGTCGTCGCGCGCATGGATCGGCCGGAGGATCAACGCTTGGTGGCGTATCTCGAACCCACGCCGGCCACGCCCTTCGTCGTCGACGAGGCGCGCAGCAGATTGCGGCGGCAGTTGCCGGAGCACATGATCCCGTCGGATTTCGTGGTCTTGCCGGAATTGCCCCGCACGCCCGGCGGCAAGATCGACCGCCGGGCTCTGCCCGCGCCGGGCGCCGCCGCTCCGCCGCCAGCCGAGTACGTGGCCCCGCGCACGTTGGTTGAAGACCTCCTGGCGACCATCTGGGCAGATGTCCTGGGCCTTGAACGCGTCAGCGTCCAGGCGAACTTCTTCGAGCTGGGCGGCCACTCACTGCTCGCGACCCAGGTCATCAGCCGGGTGCGCGAGGCCTTGCAGATTGACCTGCCGCTCTGGAATCTCTTTGAAACTCCGACGATTGCCGGCTTGGCGGCGACGATCACCGGCATCCAACAGCTATCCCAGGGCCTCGCCGCGCCGCCGATCCTGCCAGTTCCGCGCGATGCCTCCCTCCCGCTGTCGTTTGCCCAAGAGCGTCTGTGGTTCTTGGAGCAGCTGGCGCCAGGCAATCCGTTCTACAACACGCCCGCGACGCTGCGCTTCACAGGGCCGCTCGATGCCGACGCGTTGGAACGGAGCCTGAACGCCATTGTGGATCGTCATGAAGCCTTGCGAACGGTGTTCGCCACCGTCGCCGGCGCGCCCGAGCAGGTCATTCGTCCGTCCCAGCCGCTGTCGCTGGGGATCATCGACCTGCAGCACGTGTCCGAACCACAGCGCACTAGTGAGATCGTCCGTGTGGCCCACCATGAGGCACAGCGTCCGTTCGATCTGGAGCGCGGCCCATTGCTGCGAGCCCTCCTACTCCGGGCGGCGCCCGACGACCACGTGCTCGTGCTCACGATCCACCACATTGTCTCGGACGCGTGGTCCATCGGCGTGTTCCTCCGGGAGTTGGCCGCCTGCTACAACGCCTGCGTCACCGGGCAACAGGTACCACTCCCGACGTTGCCCATCCAATACGCGGACTTCGCGGCCTGGCAGCGCCAGTGGTTGAGCGGGAACGTCCTCGACACTCAACTGGCCTACTGGAAGGAGCAGTTGCGCGGCGCGCCACCGGTCTTCGAACTGCCGGCCGATCGTCCGCGCCCTTCGGTGCACAGCTTCAGAGGTCAGGCCGTCACCCTGACGATCGAGCCGGAGCTGGTCCGGCAACTGCGGGTCGTGAGCCAGCAGGCGGGTGTGAGTCTGTACATGACATTGCTGGCGGCCTATGCCGTCCTGCTGAGTCGTTCGACCTGGGGCGTCGAAGATGTCGTCATCGGCGCGCCGATCGCGAACCGCACCCGTCAAGAGCTTGAATCGTTGATCGGCTTCTTCGTCAATATCATCCCGCTGCGAGTCAGTGTTCCCGGCAACCCGCTGTTCACCGATGTGTTGCGCCGCGTCCGGCACATGGCGTTGGACGCCTACGCTCATCAGGACGTGCCTTTCGAACAGCTGGTGCAGGAGTTGCAGCCGGAACGCGACATGACGCGGAATCCGCTGGTGCAGGTGTCGCTGGCCTATCACAACGTGCCGCTGCCGGAGTGTGACCTCGCGGGGGTGCGCCTGACACCCGTCGAAACTGAGATCAGCGTCGTGCGGTTCGATCTGGAAGTGCATCTGTGGGACACACCTGACGGCGGGCTACGTGGCCCGGTCGTGTACTACGCGGAGGTCTTCGACGCCGCCACCATCCAACGCCTCGTCACCCGCTTCCTGACCTTGCTGGCGGGCATTGCCGCGAACCCGCGCCAGGCGATTGCCGCGCTGCCGTTGTGCCCCGATGACGAGCGCGAGCGCGTGTTGGTCGCGTGGAATCAGACCGCGCAGGACGTCGCGCCCGAGGCGTGTCTGCATCACCTGATCGAAGGCCAGGTGGACGAGACGCCGGATGCCGTGGCTGTGCGATTCGACGATCGCGTGCTGACCTATCAGGAACTCGACGGCCGCGCCAACCAGCTCGCCCGGCACCTGCAGGCCCTGGGCGTCGGGCCGGACGTCGTGGTCGCCGTGTGTCTGGAGCGCTCCGTCGAGCTCGTGATCGCGCTGCTCGGGGTGGTGAAGGCCGGCGGGGCGTACCTGCCGCTGGACCCGGACTCTCCCGCGGAGCGGATGCGCACCGTGGTGACGGCCTCCGGCGCAGCGGTCGCGTTGACCGTCAGCCACCTTCAGGACCGGCTCCCCGCCGGCCGTGCGCGACCGGTCTGCCTGGATGCCGACTGGCCGGAGATCGCGGGATACGCGTCGACGCGGCCATCAGCCGACGTGCGGCGCGAGCATCTGGCCTATGTCCTGTTCACCTCCGGCTCGACCGGCGCGCCGAAGGGCGTCATGATCCCGCACGGGGCGATCTCGAACCACATGCAGTGGATGGCGTCCGAGTTCCCCTTGCAGGCGACCGACCGGGTGCTCCAGAAGACGCCGTACGGGTTCGATGCCTCGGTGTGGGAGTTCTGGGCGCCGCTGATGGCCGGCGCCGAGCTCGTGATGGCGCGACCGGGCGGCCATCAGGACCCGACGTACCTGGTCCAGGCCGTTCAGGCGCACCGGATCACGATTCTGCAGCTCGTGCCGTCGGTCCTGCAGGTGCTGCTGGACACGCCCGGGGTGGAGGCGTGCACGTCGCTGCGCCGCGTCTTCTGCGGCGGCGAGGCCTTGTCGGGGAGCCTCCGCGACCGCGTCTTCGCCGCCCTCCCCGCGGAGTTGATCAACCTCTACGGCCCCACCGAAGCGACGATCGACACCCTCTTCTGGCGGTGCGCCCGCGACCACGCGGCTCCCACCGTACCGATTGGCCGCCCGGTAGCCAACACGCAGGTCTACGTGCTGGACCGGCGTTTTCGGCCGGTGCCCGCCGGCGTGCCCGGCGAGCTGTACCTCGGTGGTGCGCAGCTCGCGCGAGGGTACCTGGGTCGCCCCGATCTCAGTGCAGAGCGGTTCGTGCCCAATCCGTTCTTTGCGCCGCCGGCGTCGCCCGCTCACGGGGAGGTCCGCGGAGACGGACCGGGCGGGCGCCTGTATGCCACCGGTGACGTCGCGGCGTGGCAGACGGACGGGTCGGTCGTGTATCTCGGACGGTCCGATCATCAGATCAAGCTGCGCGGGTTCCGGATCGAACTCGGCGAGATCGAAGCCTCGCTGCGGGATGTTCCGGGCGTCCGCGACGCAGTGGTCGTGGTCCGGGAGGATCAACCGGGTCATCCGCAGCTCGTAGCGTATGTGATTCCGGAGCGCGAGGCGTCACTGGCGGAAGACGCCCTGCGCCAGGCCCTCGCCGAACGCCTACCCGGCTACATGACGCCGGCTACCTACGTGCTGTTGTCTGCGTTTCCGCTGACGGCGCACGGCAAGGTCGATCGCCCGAAGCTGCCTCCGCCGGAATCGCGCGTGCTGACCTCGGGGCCGAGCGCGACGCAAACGCCGACGCAGTCCCTGGTGGAGAGCGTCTGGGCGCACGTGCTGGGCCTGGAACGGATCGACACGACGGCGAATTTCTTCGAGCTGGGCGGCCACTCGTTGTCGGCGATGCAGGTGCTCGCACGGGTGCGCGATGTCTTCCACCTGGATGTCCCAATCAAGGCGCTCTTCGACGCTCCATCTCTCGCGGACTTCGCCGCGCACATCGACGCCGCCCGCAGCGTGGCGCAGGGTGAGATCACCCCCCCGATACCACCGACAGACCGACAGGGGCTGCTGCCGTTGTCCTTCGCCCAAGAGCGCCTCTGGTTCCTGCAGCAGCTGGTGCCGGGCAATCCGTTCTACACGGTCCCGATGGCCGTGCGCTGGCAGGGGCCGCTCGACCAGGCGGTACTGACGCGCGTGCTCACCGAAGTGGTCCGCCGACACGAGGTGCTCCGCACGACCTTCACCATCGTCGATGGACAACCGCGCCAAGCGATCCAGCCGCCAGCACCGGTCGCGCTTCGCCTCATCGATCTGCAATCGTGTGCCGCCGAGGAGCAGACACAGGCGATTGACGACCACCTTCACGCCGCCCTCCAGCGGACGTTCGATCTGACGACGGGACCCCTGTTTGAATTCACGCTGATCTCGGTGGCTCCCGCCGAATCGGTGCTCGTGGCCGCCATGCACCACATCGCGACCGACGGATGGTCCGTCGGGGTGTTCGCGCACGAGCTCACCGTCCTGTACGAGGCGTTCAATCAGGGACAGCCATCGCCGCTGCCGGAGCTGCGGGTCCAATACGGCGATTTCGCCGTATGGCAGAGGGCGTGGTTGCAGGGCGAAGTGCTGAGCCGGCAGCGCCAGTACTGGCAGCGGCACCTGCGCGGCGCGCCGGAAGTGCTGGAACTGCCGGGGGACTATCCGCGGCCACGGCTACACACGTTTCGAGGTCGCACCATCCCGATCCGCATCGAGCCGGGTGCCGTTCGCGACCTTCGCAGGATCAGCCAGCAGGTCGGCGCAAGCCTGTACATGACCCTCCTGACGGGGTTCGCCATCCTGCTGGCGCGCTCGACCCGAGGCACGAGCGAGCTGGTCGTCAGCGCGCCCATCGCCCATCGCCAACGCCAGGAGTTGGAACCCCTCATTGGGTTCTTCGTGAACACGCTGGCGCTCCGGCTGGACGTCTCCGGTGACCCGACCGTCGAAGATCTCCTGCGGCGAATCCGGCAGACCGTCCTGGACGCCTACGCGCATCAGGACATGCCGTTCGAGCAGGTCGTCGAGGAGGTGCAGCCGACGCGGGACTTGAGCCGAAACCCTCTGGCGCAGGTGTCGTTCGCGTATCACAATCTGCCGTCAGTCGACGCCGAACTGACGAACGGACGCCTCACCCCGTACGATCACGCTCCGGAGACCGTGCGGTTCGACCTCGAGGTCCACCTGTGGGACGCCGACGATGGGGGCCTGGCGGGGAGCTGCCTGTACTACACGGACCTGTTCGCGGCGGCGACCGTCGAACGGCTCATGGAGCATTTTGTCGTCGTTCTCGAGGCGTGTGGGACGTACCTGGCACGGCGGATGAGCGACCTCCCGGTGATGACCGCAGCGGAGCATCGGCTGGTCGTCGAGGAATTCAATCGAACGACCACGGATTATCCCCGCGACCATACCCTCGTCGAGCTCCTTGAGGCGCAGGTCGACCGAACGCCAGCCGGTGCCGCCGTCGTGCACGGCGCGCAGCGCCTGACGTATTCCGCGCTGAACGCACGAGTCAATCAGCTGGCGAGATTCCTGAGGCGGAGGGGAGTCGGAGTAGACACTCCTGTGGTCATGCTCGAGACGCGCGGCATCGAGATGGTGGTCTCGATGTGTGGCATTCTCAAAGCCGGTGGCGCGTACGTGCCGATCGATCTCGAGATGCCTGCGGCGCGTGTGTTGCGCATGATTCAGGAATGCGGCAGCACGCTGATCCTCAGCCGCTCGACCCTGACGTCGAACGTCGTGCAGGCGCTACGCGCAAGCGGCCACACCGTGCTGTTCGTGGATGCGGCCGCTGCCGACATAGCACGGGAAGACGTCACGAATCCGGTGCCCATCAATACGCCGACGGACTTGGCGTACGTCATGTACACCTCGGGTTCGACCGGCACGCCCAAAGGGATCATGATCACGCACCGCAATGTGGTCAACCTGGTCCGACAGACGAACTACACGAGCATCCGGCCTTCGGATCATCTTCTGCAGCTCTCGAACTACGCATTTGACGGATCGACCTTCGATTTCTTTGGAGGACTCCTGAACGGCGCCTGCGTGCACCTGATTGATGCCGCGCAGGTTCACGATGTCGCCGAATTGGGCGCGCTGATTGCCGCCCAGGGCGTGAATGTCACGTTCATGACCACCGCCCTGTTCAATCAGCTGGTGGACCTGGCGCCGGAAGTGATCCGGCATTTCGACAGACTGTACTTCGGCGGCCAGGAAGCCTCCGTGCGGCATGTCAGGACGGCGTTGCCGTATCGCAAGTCCGACGACTCGCTCGTGCACGTGTATGGCCCTACCGAAGCCACGACGTTCTCGACCTACCATGTCGTGAAGGACGTGCCCGGCGACGCGGTCGCCATTCCCATTGGCGCTCCCATCAGCCGTTCTCGGGCCTACGTGCTGGATGCGTGGCAACAGCCCGTGCCCATCGGTGTTGAAGGGGAGTTGCATATCGGCGGCGACGGCATCGCCAGAGGCTATGTCAACGATCCCTCGTTGACGGCCGAACGCTTCGTGCGCAACCCGTTCGTCTCGTCGGAACGGATGTACCGGACAGGGGACCGGGCGAAATGGCTGCCGGACGGGCAGATCGTCTTCCTGGGGCGACAGGACGACCAGGTCAAGATCCGCGGGTTTCGCATCGAACCTGGCGACATCGAGGCGGCGTTGCGCGCATTCCCGGCCGTCCGCGACGCGGTCGTGACACCGCATGTCGGTCGAGGCGGAACCCACGAGCTGATCGGGTATGTCGCGCTCAATCCCGGGCAGCTCCTGGACCGCCGGGCCTTGCGCCAGTTCTTGAAGGAACGCCTGCCGGAGTACATGCTGCCCGCCGCGCTGGTCGAGCTTCCGGCTCTGCCGTTGACTCCGAATGGCAAGGTCGACCGCCGCGCCTTGCCGGTTCCAGAGACCTGTCGATGGGACGACGGAATCGCCGAGATCGGCACCGGGCCGCTCAGCCCGACCGAGTCCGTGATGGAGAACATCTGGGCTGCGGTGTTGCATCTGGACATGGTCGGCCGGCACGCCGACTTCTTCGAATTGGGCGGCCATTCTCTGCTGGCCACGCAGGTCGTGTCGCGCATCCGCGAAGTCTTCCAGGTGGAACTGCCGCTGCGACAGATCTTCGAAACCCCCACCATCGCCGGACTGACCGAGGCCATCGAACGCCTGCGAGCCGCGGACAGCGGCCTGACAGCCCCGCCGATGACCCAGAGACCACACGACGGGCCGGTTCCCCTGTCGTTCGCGCAGGAACGTCTGTGGTTCCTCGAGCAACTGGTCCCCGGCAATCCGTTCTACAACACGCCGTTGGCGATCGAACTCCATGGCCGCCTGGACGAGCAGGCGCTGCGCCTCACGCTCGACACGCTGGTGCAACGGCATGAGGCGCTGCGGACGACCATTGCCACCCTCGACGGCCGACCACAACAGGTGGTTCATCCGCCACACGCCGTCACGCTGGCTGTCGAGGACGTCACGGCGCTGCCGGAGGATGCGCGAATCGCGACGGCCAGGGCGTCTGCGTACGCCGAGAGCCGGCGGCCGTTCGACCTCACGCAGGGACCGCTCCTGCGGGCCACCTTGGTCCGCTTCAGCCCGACGCATCACCTGCTGCTGCTGACGATGCACCACATCGTGTCGGACGGCTGGTCGCTGGGAGTGTTGTTCCGCGAGTTGACCATCCTGTACACGGCGCTGTCGCAGGGGGAGACGCCGGAACTGCCGAGCCTGCCGGTGCAGTATGCGGATTTCGCCGCCTGGCAGCGCGCGTGGCTGCAGGGCGACGTCCTCGACGCACAGCGGCAGCACTGGCGGGCCGCGTTGCAGCACGCTCCGTTGGTGTTGGAGTTGCCCGCCGATCATCCCCGGCCGCCCGTCCACACGTTCCGCGGAAGCGCGGAGGCTTTTTCCATCGCCCCGGAGCTGGTCGCGCAGCTGCGCCGGTTGAGTCAGGCGGCCAGCGCCAGCCTCTACATGACCTTCCTGTCGGCGTTCGCCATCCTCCTGGCGCGCTACGCCGGTGTCGAGGAACTCCTGATCGGCTCGCCGATTGCGAACCGGACGCGCCAGGAACTGGAGCCGTTGATCGGGTTCTTCGTCAACACGCTGGCCCTGCGCATCGATCTCCGAGGCAACCCGAGCTTCCTCACGTTGCTCCGCCGGGTACGTCAGATCACGCTGGACGCGTACGCCCATCAGGATGTCCCGTTCGAGCAGATCGTCGACGATCTGCAACCAGAACGCGACATGAGTCGCACGCCGGTGGTCCAGGTCTCGCTGGCCTACCAGAACGCGCCTATCTCGGACGTCGGGATCCCGGGGCTGACCCTGCAGCCCTATCCGTTCGAGACCGGCACGGTGCGGTTTGACATCGAACTCCATGTCTGGGAAGAGCCGTCCGGTGCATTGACCGGATCGTGCCTGTACTACGCTGAGATCTTCGACGCCGAGACGATCCGACGGCTGATGACGAACTTCACGACGCTGCTGGCCAACATCGTGGCCAATCCGGAGCAGCCGGTCGCCGAGGTGTCGTTGTTGACGGAGGCCGATCACCATCAACTGCTGGTGGGCTGGAATACGACGGCCGCGCCGTACCAGCAGCACACCACCGTGGCGCGGCTCTTTGCGGCCCAGGCCGAATCCACACCCGATGCAGTGGCAGTCGTTGCCGGTCCGGAACGCCTGACGTATCGCGAGTTGAACACCCGCGCGAACCGACTGGCGAACCACCTGCGCAGCCTGGGTGTGGGCCCGGATGTGCTGGTGGGTGTCTGCG
This sequence comes from Acidobacteriota bacterium, assembly GCA_040752275.1. Taxonomy (GTDB): domain Bacteria; phylum Acidobacteriota; class Vicinamibacteria; order Vicinamibacterales; family JAKQTR01; genus JBFMFH01. The sequence goes on along the minus strand of JBFMFH010000076.1, from coordinate 58,718 downwards.
TAGAACGATCGGTCGCCATGGTGGTGGGCCTGCTGGGCGTCCTCAAGGCGGGCGGGGCGTACGTCCCGCTCGACCCAGCCTATCCCTCCGACCGGCTGCAGTACATGGCAGCTGACGCCCGGATGCCCGTCGTCCTGACCCAACAGAGGTTCGCCCCGCTGTTTGCCAGCGGCGCACTGAAGGTGATCTGCCTGGAGACGGACTGGAGCGCGATCGCCGGGTTCCCAGCGACGGACCCGGACGTGCCTGTGATGCCGGACCATCTGGCCTACGTGATCTACACGTCCGGCTCGACCGGCAGGCCCAAGGGCACGATGATCCCGCACAGGGGACTGGTGAACTACCTGAGCTGGTGCACGCGCGCCTACCGCGTGGCGGACGGGCAGGGCGCGCCGGTGCATTCCTCCATCAGCTTCGACGCGACGATCACCAGCCTGTTTGCCCCGCTCGTGGTCGGTCGCGCGGTCATCCTGATACCGGAGCGCCAGGAAATCGACGCCTTGCGAGATGTGCTGCAGGCGCGAGGTGACTTCAGCCTCGTCAAGATCACGCCGGCGCATCTGGATCTGCTCAGGGAGCTACTGCCCCCGCAGCCGATGACCGGTCAGGCTCGTACGTTCGTCATCGGCGGCGAGGCCCTGCTCGGGAGCCAGCTCTCGTTCTGGCAGACCTATGCGCCCGACGTTCATCTGATCAACGAGTACGGTCCAACCGAGACCGTCGTCGGATGCTGTGTCTTCGATGCGAAAGGCCACGCGCCGTTTCCCGGTCCCGTGCCGATCGGCCGACCGATTGCCAACACCCGGCTGTACCTGCTGGATGAACGCCTGCAGCCGGTTCCCATTGGCGTCTACGGGGAGCTCTACATCAGCGGAGACGGGCTTGCCCGGGGGTATCTCGGCCGGCCGGACGTCACGGCCGACAGGTTCGTGCCGAGCCCGTTCAGCTCGACGGCCGGCGCGCGGATGTACCGGACGGGTGATGTGGCGCGCTACCTGCTCGATGGCAACCTGGAGTACCAGGGCCGCCGCGATCACCAGATCAAGATCCGGGGCCACCGCATCGAACCGGAAGAGATCGAGGTTGTGCTGGCCGCGCACCCGGCCGTCAGGGATGCCGTGGTCCTGGCCCGCGAGGACCAGGCTGGCGATGCACGCCTGGTCGCCTACGTCGTCCCAGCCGCTGAGGGCCTGCGGGAACCGGCGGACGCGACGGTCAGTCCGATCGAGACTCAGCAGGTGAACGCCTGGCAGCAGGTGTTTCAGGACAGCTACAGTCACTCGGCCGCGAGCGCGGACATCACCTTTGACATCACCGGCTGGAACAGCAGCTATACCGGGTTGCCCATTCCTGCCGCCGAGATGCGCGAATGGGTGGAGCAGACCGTCGCCCGGATTCTGGCGCTCCAGCCGGCACACGTGCTGGAGATCGGCTGCGGGACCGGACTGCTGGTGGCCCGCATCGCACCACAGTGTCAGTCGTACTGGGGCACGGATTTCTCACACGTCGCCGTACGCCACGTCCGGCAGATGAAGGCGGCGTTCCCCTGGGGCGACCGGGTGACCCTGTTGCACCGCCCTGCCGACGACTTCTCCGGCCTGGCGGACGGACAGTTCGACACCGTCGTCATCAATTCGGTCGCGCAGTATTTCCCCTCAGTCGACTACCTGTTGCAGGTCATCAGCGGCGCCCTCCGCGTCTTGCGCCCCGGCGGCGCACTCTTCCTCGGCGATCTCCGCAGCCTGCCGCTCCTGGACGCGTTCCACGCGTCCGTGCAGGTGGCAAAGTCCGCGCCGGACGTGACGGTCCTGCAGCTTCGCCAGCAGATCCGGCAGCAGACGCTTCAGGAAGAAGAACTGGTCATCGACCCTGCGCTGTTCGCCGCCCTGCCGCAGCAGTACCCGTCCATCACCGCCGTCGACGTCCAGTACAAACGCGGGCAGGCGCTGAACGAGCTGACCAAGTTCCGGTACGACGTCGTGCTGACCGTCGGCGCACGCGTACCGTCAGCCCCGGACGTCGAGTGGCATGACTGGCCGACGCAGTCGATGACCGTGGCGGAACTCCGAGCGTGGCTGGCGGGATCCCCCTCGCAGCGCCTCGGCCTCCGCCGCGTGCCCAACGCCCGGCTGCGAGACGAACGCGCCATGCTGATCTGGCTGCGGCAAGCCGAGGCCACGGCCACGGTCGCCGCGTTTCACCGTCGCCAACCCGAACTGGCGCCCGACGGGCTCGATCCGGAGCAACTCTGGCGGGTCGGCGCGGAACACGGCTTCGTGGTGCGGGTCGTTCCGGACGAGGGATCGCTGGAGGGCAGCTACTCCGCGGTCTTCCTGCCGCAGGCCGCGCCGGCGCCCCCGCCTCGACCACAGAACACACTCCCGCAGCGTCCCTGGTCGGCGTATGCCAACAATCCGCTGCGCCGGAGAGTCCAGAGCGCGGTGATCCCGGAGCTGCGCCGCTATCTCGCGGACAGGGTGCCGACGTACATGATCCCGGCGGCGTACGTGCTGTTGGACGCCTTCCCGTTGACTCCGAACGGCAAGGTCGACCGCCGCGCCCTGCCCGCTCCCGACAGCGCGGCCAGCGTCGGCCAGACGGGCGACCAGGCGACCCGGACGCCTACCGAGGAGGTGGTCGCCGCGATCTGGGCGGACGTCCTGAGCCTGGAGCGGGTCGGTCTCCAGGACAACTTCTTCCATCTCGGCGGCCATTCGTTGCTGGCGACGCAGGTGGTGTCCAGGCTGCGTGACGTCTTCGCCGTCGAACTGCCGCTGCGCCAGATGTTCGACACGCCCACGGTCGCGGACTTCAGCGCCCGGCTCGAGGCGCTGACACGGGAGCAGCAGGGCCTCCCAGGCCCACCGCCGCTGCGCCCAGCTGATCGGACGGCGCCGTTGCCGCTGTCGTTCGCGCAGGAACGTCTGTGGTTCCTGGATCAGCTCGAGGGGCCGAACGCCACCTACAACTCACCCGTCGCCGTACGGATGACCGGGCACCTGGATGTCCAGGCCCTGGAGGACAGCGTCACGGCGATCGGCAACCGGCATGAGACCCTGCGCACTACCTTCGCGACGGGAAGCGACGGAAGACCGCTGCAGCGCATCGCGCCGGACATCCGGATCGCGTTGCCCGTGCTCGATCTCCAGTCGGCCAACGAGCGCGAACGTCGCCTGGACGCCTGTCTGGCCCAGGAGGCCACCGAGCCGTTCGATCTGGCGCGGGGCCCGTTGCTGCGCGGCACGCTCCTCAGGATCGCGCCCGACGATCACCTGCTGTTGCTGACCATGCACCACATCGTCTCGGATGCCTGGTCCGCGGCGGTCTTCGTCCGCGAGCTGGCAGCCCTCTATACCGCCGCGGTCAGGCGGACGCCGGTCACGTTGCCGCCGTTGCCGATCCAGTACGGCGATTTCGCGGTGTGGCAGCGCCAATGGCTGCAGGGCGACGTGCTCGCCGCGCAGTTGGCCTATTGGCGGGCGCACCTGGAGGGGATTCCGCCTTTGCTGGAACTGCCGACCGACCGCCCGCGCCCGGCCGTGCAGACCTTCCGGGGAAGCAGTTGCCCGGTCGAGTTCGATCCCGGGTTGACCAGGGATCTGACCGCGCTGAGCCAACGGGCGGGCGTCAGCCTGTTCATGACTCTGTTGGCGGCGTTCGCGGCGCTGTTGGGCCGTTACAGCGGCACCGACGACCTGGTGGTAGGTTCGCCGATTGCGAACCGCAACCGGAGCGAGACCGAAGGGCTGATCGGCTTCTTCGTTAACACGCTCGCGTTGCGGATCGACCTGGCCGGCAGGCCGAGCTTCCTCGATCTCCTGGCGCGCGTCCGGCAGATCGCCCTCGACGCCTATACCCATCAGGACGTGCCCTTCGAAGTGGTGGTGGAAGCCCTGCAACCCGAACGGCACCTCAGCCACCATCCGGTGTTCCAGACGATGTTCGTGCTGCAGAACACGCCGGCGGAACGCCTGGAACTGCCCGAGCTCACGCTGACACCGGTTCCCCAGGAGCACCAGACGGCGAAGTTCGATCTGCTGCTGTCCCTGACCGAGCTGGACGGCCGTTTGAAGGGCTGGCTGGAATACAGCACGGACCTGTTCGAGGCGGCGACGATTCGCCGGATGATCGGGCACCTGACGCGGCTGCTCGCGGAGGCCGTGGCCTCGCCGGATCGCCCGGTGTCGCAGCTGACGTTGCTCACGGAGGCCGAACGCCGGCAGGCGCTGCGGTGGAATCAGACGGCACAGCCGTTCCCGCCGTTCAGCGTCGCGCAGATGTTCGAGGCACAGGTCGAGCGAACGCCGGACGCCGTCGCCCTAGAGTTTCCCCGGGCAGCCGGCGGCGAGGACCAGCAGCTCACCTATCTGGCATTGAACGCCCGCGCGAACCAGCTCGCGCGTCACCTCAGGCAACGCGGTGCGGCACCGGATGTGCCGATCGGCGTCAGCCTGGACCGCTCGACCGACCTGCTAGTCGCGGTGCTGGCCATTCTGAAGGCGGGCTCGCCGTACGTGCCGTTGGATCCCACGTACCCGGCGGAACGACTTGCGATGATGTGCGCTGCCTCGGGCGCGCCGCTGGTCGTCACCCGGGACTGGCTGGCAAACGAACAGGCGGCCATCGCCCGGTGTTCATCGGCGAACCTGGAGCACGTCGTCGAACCCGATCACCTGGCCTACGTCCTCTACACGTCCGGTTCGACTGGCGCGCCGAAGGGCGTGGGCCTGTGTCACCGCGCCCTGAGCAACCTGCTCCTCTGGCAGGCCGCCCACAGCGCGGCCGCGGTGGGCACGAAGACCCTGCAGTTCACGTCACTCAGTTTCGACGTGTCCTTTCAAGAGACGTTCGCCACGTGGTGTACCGGCGGGCGGCTCGTGCAGATCGCCGACGATCTGCGCCGGGATGGCCGGGAGCTGCTGAGGGTCCTCGCAGAGGAACGCGTGGAGCGCCTGTTCCTGCCGTTCGTGGCGCTGCAGCAACTGGCGGTCTCCGCGCAGGAGACCGGCACGGTGCCGGTCACCCTGCGCGAAGTCATCACCGCGGGCGAGCAGCTGCAGATCTCACCGGCGCTCGTCTGGCTGTTCACGCAGCTCCCCGACTGCCGGCTCCACAACCACTACGGGCCGTCGGAGACGCATGTCGTCACGGCCTATCCGCTCGCCGGACCGCCCGCCGACTGGCCGGCGCTGCCGCCGATCGGCCGGCCCATCGCGAACACGCACGTCGTCGTGCTGGAGGAGCATGGCGACGTTGCCCCTGTTGGCGTGCCGGGCGATCTGTACGCCGGCGGCGCTTGCCTGGCGCGGGGGTACTGGCGGCAGCCGGACCTCACCGCCGAGCGATTCGTCCCCTGCCCGGTGACACTCCAGTCGTCCGCGGGCGGTTCGGCCGGGGGCGAGGGCGGGACACGCCTCTACCGCACGGGCGATCGCGCGCGTTATCTGGCCGACGGCAACATCGAGTTCCTCGGCCGGCGCGACCAGCAGGTCAAGATCCGGGGCTTCCGGGTCGAGCCCGGCGAGATCGAAGCCGTGTTGTCCACGCATCCGGATGTTCAGGAGGCGGTGGTGGCGGCGCACGCGACGGCCGCAGGATTCACGCGGCTCGTCGCGTACGTCGTGCCGGCGGCGGGGCGGACTCTGACCACCGAGCACGTGCGCCAGTTCGCGAAATCGACGCTCCCCGAGTACATGGTTCCGGCTGTGATCCTGCCGCTCGCCCGACTGCCGTTGACACCGAGCGGCAAGGTCAACCGGCGGGCGTTGCCCGCGCCGGAGCTGACCGGCCAGCCGGCCGACGCGAGCGTCCTCCGCCCGCGTGACACGGTGGAATTGCGATTGATGCGCATCTGGGAAGAGGTCCTGGAGCGGTCTCCCGTTGGTGTCCATGACAACTTCTTCGATCTGGGCGGTCATTCGCTGCTGGCCGTCCGCCTGATGGCGTACGTCCAGCAACAGTTCGGCCGACATCTGCCGTTGTCGGCGCTGTTCCAGCGTCCGACCGTTGCGCAGCTCGGCGAGTTGTTGCGGCAGCAGGGGGACGCTGCGCCGTGGCCGATCCTCGTGCCGATCCGGCCTGGGACAGGGGCCTCGCCGTTCTTCTGCGTGCCCGGCGCCGGGGGCAACGTGGTCTACTTCGCCGGGCTCGCACGGCTCGTGGACCGACCGTTCTACGGATTGCAGGCCGTCGGTCTGGATGGCCGCGCCTCGCCGCAGACGCGCATTCAGGATGTCGCCGCGACCTACGTCGAGGCGCTGAGGCACGTGCAGCCCCAAGGGCCGTACTGGATCGGCGGCCATTCCTTCGGCGGATGGGTGGCGTTCGAAATGGCGCAGCAGCTCCAGCAGCAGGGGCACGCCGTGGCGCTGTTGGTGATCTTCGATACCCCGGCCCCGCCCCGTCACGAACCCCTGGCCGCGCCGATCAAGGAGGATGCGGCGTGGTTGGTGGAGATCACCGCCGTGATCGGCAGTCTGTTCGGGAGACCGTTGGCGCTCGAGACCGAACGCCTGCAGGCGCTGCCGTATGAAGACCAACTGAGGTTGGTGCACCACACGCTCACGCAGGCGGAGATCGTCCCGCCGGACACCGGTCTCCATTTGTTGCGGGGCTTCGTGGAGGTCTACAAGGCGCACGTCGTCGCCATGACGCGCTACGTCGCGCCGGCTGCCGTCGTGCCGACGCCGATCCGCCTGGTTCGTGCGCAGGATGCGGACCCCCTCACCGGGCTCACCGCCGGCGGAGCGACGCCGGATGCGGACCTCGGGTGGGCCGCGTTTGCCGACGGGCCGTTCGAGCCGGTGTTCGCGCCGGGAGACCACCGCACGATGCTGAACGCCCCAGCGGTCGAAGTCGTGGCAAGATACCTCCGACGCTGGCTGGAGCATGGCAGCCCAGGCACCGACCGGAGCAGGCATGCATAGCGCCGTCCAAGGCAGCAACCCGTGGCTCTCTACCACCCGCCCCAATCCTGACGCCCGCGTGCGGCTCTTCTGTTTGCCGTACGCGGGCGGAGGGGCGACGGCGTACCGCACGTGGCATGCACATCTGCCGGCGGACGTGGAAGTGTGCGCCGTGCAGCTGCCGGGGCGTGAGAACCGATTCCCCGAACCGCCCTTCACGAATCTCCTCGAGTTGGCTCGGGCGTTGCCTGGGCATCTGCTGCCTTCCCTGGACAGGCCGTTCGCCCTGTTCGGGCACAGCATGGGTGCGCAGATCGCCTACGAGCTGGCGCGACAACTGGTCCGACAGTACGGGCGCACGCCGACGCACGTGTTCGTCTCGGGCAGCGGGGCTCCCGATCTCCCGAGACGGGATGCGTACATCCACACCTTGCCGCGTGACGAGGCGTTCCTCGCCGAGTTGCATCGACGTTACAACCAGATCCCGGCCATCATGTTCGAAGACGCCGAACTGCGGGAGCTGTACGTGCGACTCCTGCGCGCGGACCTGATGCTGGCCGAGACCTACCGGTGTGCCGACCCGGTCCCCTTGCCCTGTCCGATCGTGGCGCTGGGCGGCGAGCAGGATCGCGGTGCACCGCCGGAGGATCTGAGGGCCTGGCAGACGCTGACGGACGCGGCGTTCTCCGTGCATCTGTTCAGGGGCGGGCATTTCTACTTCAGCGAGCGGGTGCAGCCGCTGCTAGCGACCATCTCGCACTATCTTGCCTGAGGATGTGGGTCCCGGGAATTCCGGCCGCTGAATACCGGGGATCCTGGCCGCCTCTGCTGAGGCTTCGGACGAGAGGCCATCGTCCAGTCTCATCTGATGTGGGGCGCCTTGCCGATGGGAGGGATCTGTGAGGTCGCTGGCGCGACGCTTCCCGCTGGCCTTCTACTACGCGGTCGCGCTGATGCTCGCGTCAGCGGTGATGGCGGCCTACGGCGCGCTGCTCGCGACCGACCCAGACCGGGCCTCGCTGCTGACGACGATGTTCCAGTGGCTGGCCCGTCACCAACTCTATGCCACTGCGCTCAACATCGCGCGCTTTGCCTGGTCGACCGGCTCGTGGTCGTCCCTGCTGATCCTCGTCTTCGCCGTCGCGCCGAGCGTCGCAGCGTGTCTCACCGTGATGCTGCGCGACGGCCGGCCGGGGATTCGCGGATGGGCCGCACGACTCAGGCCCGTCGGGCCGGACGTCCCGGTTGCGCAGGCTATTCGAGCCTACGTCGTACTGGCGGTCGTGTACGGAGTCGGCTTGACCTGGCACCTCTGGCTCACCATGCGCTACGCTTCGCCGGCGGCGTTCTCGGAGGTCTGGCACACGATGGGAGGCTCGCTCCCAGCCGTGCTGGCCCTCGCGGTGGCCGGGCCGTTCCTCGATGAGGGCGGGCTGCTCGAGGAGATGGGTTGGAGGGGTTTCGCGCTGCCGCTCTGCCAGCAACGGATGTCAGGGCTCACGGCGGCGATCGTCGTCGGCCTTCTCTGGTATGCATGGCATCTGCCACGCGAGATCCCGACGCTGCTCGGTCGCACGTCGCTGCCGAGCTGGCTGGCCGGCCAGGCCGTCTTCGCGCTGCTGACCGTCTCGCTCTCGGTCGCGATCGCCTATTTCGTGAATCGAACCGGGGGCAGCGTGTTACCGGGCATCATCCTGCATGGTGGGACGAACGTCTGGAGCAAGGCGGCCTCCGCGCAGGCCTCCGAGATGTTCCACACAGACATGAGGACCTGGATAACGGTCGCGCTTGCTGTCGTCATCCTCGGAGCGGCCGGCCGCGGTCTCGGTCGACCTGGCGGCGGGGCCCGAGGCGGCCGAGGAGCGCCCCCGGGCGCCTCGCACGCCCGCAACGAGAGCCCCGCCGATGGGGGTCGCCCAGGCGGAACCCAAGCGTCGCCGTGACGAGAAGGCCATCGGCGGAGCGCGCAGCGGGCCCGCCCAATCGGAGTTACAATCGGTCTCGAAAAGTCAACCCTTCGTCGGGACCGTGGAACGACCCATATGCAGACGATTGCCATCGCCAATCACAAGGGCGGCACCGGCAAGACCGCGACGGCCCACAACCTCGGCGCGGCCCTCGCGTGGGCATACGGACTGCGCGTCCTCCTCGTGGACACCGACCCTCAGGCGAGTCTGACCGGCACGTGCGGGGTGCAGGATCAACTGGCGCACGGGGAGACGGCCGGCGCCGCGCGCTTCCTCAGGCAGGTGTTTTCTCTGGCTGAAGTGCTTGGCGGTGCGAACCCCGGGCACGTGGAAATGAAGGACGTGGTGGTGGACCTTGGAGGCAATCTGTGGATCTGCCCCGGCGACACGGCCCTGGCCACCGCCGAGCAAGGACTGTCGTCGCGCCTGCGACGTGAGTTCGTTCTGAGAAAGGTCTTGGCGACGGTGGCGCAGGACTACGACGTGTGCGTGGTGGATTGCCCGCCGAATCAAGGGCTGCTCACCATCAACGCGCTCGGTGCCGCTCACGCGGTCATCGTGCCCGCCCAGCCGACGGCGCAGGATTTGCGCGGCCTGCTGCTGTTCACGCAGGTTGTCAGCTCCGTCCAGGCAGAAGTCAACCCGGAGCTGGTGATCCTTGGCGTTTTGTTGACATTCTACGATGCGCGCCTCAGGCACCACAACGACGAGCGCGAGGCGATGGAAAAGGCTGGGTTGTCCCTCCTGCCCGTTTCCATCGGACGCAGCGTGCGCGTCGCGGAGGCGGCTGGCGCATGTCAGCCCGTGTTCACCTTCGCCCGGCGGCATCCCGAGGCGGAGCACTTCCTGGCCCTGGCACGTTGGGTCGTGGAGCGGCTGGCTTTGCCCTGTCACGTCCAGCAACGTGCAGCAGACCAATCAGACGGCGATGAGAAGAAGGGGATGGCACCGTGTCAATCTTCCTAGTTGCGGTCCTGGGCGGCGCGCTTGTGGTGTGGTGGCAGAAGAAGACCGGCCGGGTGACCCAGGCCGCCAGCCGAGTGGTGGAGAGCAGCAGAGAAGCCGTCGGGAAGACCCGCGTTCGGTTGGGCAAGGTGGCGCTGCCTCGCGGTCGCGACCGCAGACGAGACGGGCAGTTCCGAGACTGGATTGGCAAAGCGGAACTGGACCGGCGAGCGATGATCTACAAGTCTCTGCCGGCGGACGCCGCTGATTTCACGATCTGGCTGCAGGGGCTTGGCGACGACGAGCTGGGGACGTTCGTTCAGGATCTTTCCGCGTTCTGCGATCGGCGTGGATTCGATCTGGTTTGGCTGATGGACCCGAAGATCACCGGACAGCTGAAGCACCGGATGGAAGAGTCGGTGGGGCTGTACTGCCTGTCCGCCTGGAAGAGCCGCGATCTGCAGCCCTTCGCGATCTATCGCGATTGGCTGGCCGATCCGCAGAACAAGAGAAACCGGGTCTTCGCTCAGCGGTTGTTCACCCGGCTGGTCACGGTGGGGCTTGTCACACCATCGACCGATCTCCTGTTCGCACCGGAAGCGGAACGAAGAGCCCATGCGGCGAAGTCAATGGACGCGGCAGCCGTCCAAGATCCCAGGACCTTCGCCAGTCTGTTGAGCGAGACCGCGGCGGAAGTCGGAGCGACTCAGGCCGCAGGTGCCAAGCCGGCAGCACCCGCCCGGTTCCCCCTGTGATCTCCGATCGGCTGGAGAAGGCACCAGCACACTGCGATCGACTGGGACAACGGCCCGGCGGTGCAGGGAGTATCTGCGACCATGAGAATCCGAGTCGTTGTTCCGGTGACGCCGTACGACACTGCGTACCGCACGCGGGGTTTCTACGCAGCCGCTGCGAGACCAGACGTCGAGATCAGTCTGGTGTGCCTCGATGAGGGCCCCGCCTCCATCGAGTGCGACGAGGACGAGGCCCTGGCGGTGCCTGGCATCCTCACGGCTGTGCGCGAAGCCGAGGCGCAGGGAATGGATGCGGTGATTATCGACTGCATGGCAGACCCCGGGCTGTCCCCGGCCCGCGAGGCCGTCTCCATTCCAGTCGTCGGCCCGGCGCAGGCCGGGATGTCCCTGGCCGCCATGCTGGCCCATCGGTTCTCGGTCATCGGCGTGCTCGAACGGGATATCTGCGCCATTGAGCGTCAGGGCCGGGCATACGGGTTCGAGAGCCGCCTCGCATCGGTGCGCCCCGTCAACATCCCGGTTCTCGCGTTCGACCGGGACCCGAGTGGTTTGGAGGCAGCGGTCGTGGACCAGGCGATCCGCGCGGTGAGAGAGGATCGTGCGCATGCCATCCTGTTCGGCTGCACGGGCATGCAGGGCTTGGGCCCGCAGGTGGCGCGCGCCCTCGCCGAGGACGGTCGCCCGGTGCCGGTCATCGATCCGACGCTGGCGGCGCTCAAACTGGCCGAGGGACTGGTCGATGCCGGCCTCACGCACAGCAAGCGCAGCTACCCTCCGCGGGAACCCAAGTCACACTGGCCCTGACGCGCACTCGAGGGCCGAAGACATCGGTCGTTCGACATGCGGGGCAGGCACGCTCCTCACCCCACGAGCAGGTCGTCAAGTTCCTCGGGATTGGCGCGCCGCACGTAGTATGGGTTGGGCAGTCCCAACATGCCCAGCAGGATCGGCGGCAGGGTTGCGCCTGACTTCATCGCCTCATACGGAATCCGAACATCCTCCATCTCCTCGATGCCCAGGTCCACGCTCAAGTGCCGGTACGGCCACACGTACGATTCTTCCGGCGACAGAGACGGGTCCTGCCGCATCGGATGAAGGAACTCGATGCAAGCCGGGATCGCCTCGCGAATCCGCTCTTCGAGCCGCGCACCATGTCTGCGCAGCCGGTGATGGACCTGCTCGACGCAGTGCCGCGGAAGAAAGCACTCGAACTCACGGAACATGGCCGCGTACTCGTCAACCGGAACCGAGTAGTAGAACGTCTGAATGCCGTAGCGGCGGACCACATCCGCCTGCCAATCGATCATCTTCTCCTGGTAGGGGCCCAACGGGTCCCTGGCAGCAACCAGCCGGTCCACGCGCTGCCCCCTCGCAAGACGAGCGAGCAGATCCGTGCGATCGCGCGGATTGCTCAGAGAGCGTTCGGCTCCTGGGTTTCCTCGTCCTCTGGGTTCGAGGCAGAAGACGCAGTCGTACTTGCTCCACAGGCACAGACCGCCGACGGCCGCGTGGTACTCCCGTTTCGGTTCGCGCCGGCAGAGCGTCCAGAAACCCTCACGCCGACCGGAATCAGGCTTGGTTCCCGCCAGGACAACGCGCACCTTCCCGTCAACGGTCCACGAGCCCACGTTATCGACGATGGTGAACGTGCCGTACTTCACCGCACGCGTCGGATTCATGACACCTCGGTCCGGTGGGCACGAGTGACCTCGGACCTCCCTGATGCATCGGCTTCCTGCTGGGCAACCGGACGGCCCGTTCGCGCCGAGTCTGGCGGTGGTGGAGCAGCCTCTCCGGCGGTGTGCGGGAGGACTCTCGGCAGCATGGCGTTGGTGATGCCGACCGCGTCGCCCGCCATAGTAATCAGGAAGACGGGGAGCACTCCGAACTGCAGCGTGAACACCCCCGCAATCGCGAGGGTGCTCGGGAGAATGGAGGCGAGCAGGTCGATCTTCTGATTGGCCTTCAGCCCGTCGGCGATCTCGAGCAGCCGTGGCAGTTTCTCCAGGTTGCCGTCCATCATGACCACCGACGCCGCATCGGCGGCAACGGTGGACGCCCCGTGCAGCGAGACCGAGACGTGGGCCGTCTTCAAGGCGATCGCGTCGTTGATGCCGTCTCCGACGAAGCAGACCGACGCGCCTCCGGCCTGGAGCCGCTCGACAATCTCCGCCTTGCCCGCTGGCAGGACCTCGGCGAAGTACTGCGCGATCCCGAGCTGTCCCGCGAGCGCCGCGGTTACCTGCTCGTGGTCGCCCGAGAGGATGCAGAGCGTCAGGTTGCGCGCCTTCAACTGACGTACGAGCCGGTGCACTTCGGGGCGGATCGCCGGGCGCAGTTCGATCATGCCGGCCAGCCGGCCGTTCACCGCGACGAACACGTAGGAATGGCCTTGCTGCTGGCCCGCCGCCAGCAGCGCACGCCACTGGTCCGGGACGCGGATGCCCTCCGCCTCGACATACCGGGCGCTGCCCACCTGGACCCGTTCATCCCCCAGATCGACCAGGATGCCGAACCCCTCTTCGTAGTGGGCGTCCCGGCGCTCGCGCAGGTCGAGCCCGCGGGCCTCCGCCGCCTGCAGGATCGCGCGGGCGATGGGGTGCTGCTGCCGCGCTTCCGCGGACGCGGCGTAGCGCAGGACTTGGTCTTCATCCAGACCATGGCAGACGTGGACCCGGCTGATCTCCGGCTGCTCCAGTGTGAGCGTGCCGGTCTTGTCGAACACGACGGTGTCGACCTTCGACAGCAGTTCGAGCGCGCGACCGTCCTTGATCAGAATGCCCTGCCGGGTTGCGAGGCGCAGGTAGTTCAACACACTGAGCGGGCCGGTGAGGCGCGCGTTCCACGTCGGATCCGAGATGAGCACCGCCAGCGTGCCAGACGCCCCCGCGAGTGGCATCGCCGCCGCGCTCACGGCAAGGGTCGGCAGGGCGAGTCGATCGGAGAACCGCTTGCTCCACAGCTCGACCGACGACGGGTAGTGGGACGTCGCGCGCAGGACCTGGACGATCTGCCCCATCGTCGTGTCCTCTCCGGACGTCTCCACCCGAAGCACGATGCGCCCCGACACCACGAGCGTCGAGGCGAAGACCGCGTCGCCCACGCCGCTCTCGACCGGCTGCGATTCGCCGGTCAGCGACCGCCGATCGATCGTCGCCATCCCCTGGACGACGTGGCCGTCGGCGGGTACACGCTGGCCGGCCGATACGACGACCTGGTGGCTCGGCCGCAACTGCTCGAAGGGAATCTCGACTTCCTCTCCCTGCGGCGTGACGGTCCAGACCGTTCGCGGCAGCTCTCCGTACGCGGCCGTCAGCGCGTCCTCCGACCTGCGGCGGGTCCGCAGCACGATCTTCTTGGTCAATGCGTACGCGCCCTCCGCCAGTGCCGCCATGGACAGCAGGCCTGTGGCCAGGAACCCTGCCACCGCGGCAGCATCGCGCACCGCGCCGTCGATCGTGCGTCGCTCGACCAGACTCCGATATCCTTCCCGCAGGTACGGGACGGCTTGCACGACCAGTATCGGCAGGCCCAGTAGGATGGCCGCTGGGCTGACCAGCGCCCCCACGGTCGTGAAGCCCAACGCCGCAGCCGAGAGCGCCAGGTCGCGATTGAGTCGAGCGTCTTCCTGATCGAGTGCAAGTAGAAACGCTTCCGCCGCAGGGCTCGGCGGACCGGCATCGGGGCGCGGTTCGTCGATCGCCTGGGCGTCACCCGCCGACAGGGGAATCCGGCCTGCGGCGGGGTCGACGCCCGCACGGCGACACCCAGGGGCCGGACTCTCGGGATCCAGTCTCCCGAGCGCGTGGAGCACGGCGTCTCGGCACACCGAGAGCGTGAGGTCGAACATCGTCTCTCTCACGGGTGGGCAATCACCATCAGCGTCGGGGCGCGGTCGAGCAGGCACTGCATCGCCTTGCGCAAGTTCGACGCATCGAGGGTGCCGAACGTCTCATCGACGATGACCAGCTCCGAATCCTGCAGGAGCGCACGGCCGAGATACACGCGGCTCGCCTCTCCGTGAGACAGTTGCCACCCGCTTCCCCCGACGGGCTGATCGAGTCCGGCAGGCATTCGGTCGAGCAGATCGCCGAGGCCCAGTTCGCGGCAGACAGCCTCCGCTCGCGCGAGATCGTCGGGCCCCGGCGGCCAGTGGCGGCCCATGAGGAGATTGAAGGCGATCGTCTCGGTGAAGACATGGTTCTCGTGGAACTGCGGCACCATCACCACACTTCGTCGCCACTGGTCGGGTCCGACCGTTCCGAGGTCGAGCCCTTTCAGGAGCACGAGTCCTGAGTTGGGCTGGCGCAGCCCTGCGAACAAGGAGCCGAGGGTGGACTTGCCTCCCCCTGATGGGCCCTCCAACAGTAAGTGGTCGCCAGGGCGTATCTGCAGGCTGCATTCGCGCAGGATGGGCCGTCCGCGATCGAAGAACCTGAAACTGAGGTCTCGCGCGACGAGGAGGGGATGCGTGGCGTCAGGCACGCCAACCGACGGCCGGGCGGAGAACGAGACGGCGTCGGCACGAACGGTGCCGGTGGCGGTCAGGGACTTGACCTGCTGCCAGGCGAGCATGCCCTGGGCCAGCACGAACATGTCCTGCGCGAGGCTTTCCAGGGCGGCCGATGCCAACAGGATACCGCCCACGCCCGTCAGCATGCTCGCCACTGACGGCTCGGTCATGATGAAGGGGTAGGCGAGGCCGGCAAGTCCGATGACCATCCAACCCCGCGTCGTGAACGCCCGCAGCTGCGCCTCGACCCGATCGAGCGACTCCGACTGTTGCACGTAGTGATCCAGGATGGCGTCCTCCTCGGTGTGCCATTGCTCGGGGCCTTCCTGGATCAGGCGGGTCTGGTGCCCAACCATCCGCTCGACGAGGTCGCCCGTCATGTGGTGATAGGCCGCGCTCCAGCGGCTGCCGCGCCGCAGGTAGCGCCAGCCCATCAACAACGTGAGCGCCGTACACCCTACGAGCAGGCTGGCCTGGATCCACCCGCCGGCCCCGAACGCCAACAACGCCGCAATGGTCAGGATCTTCACCACCGACATGAGGACCATCACGGTGTAGTTGCCGAGACCGTCTTCCAGGAGCCCGGCTGCCATGATGGAGCCCAGGAACTGACCGGTGCCCTGATGGCGAACCGCATCCGGATCTAGTGTGAGCGCCCGGTGGAGGAGCCAAAGCTTGACCCCCATGATCTTCCGGCGGAGCGCCCCCCGGAGATGTTGTGCGGGCATTCGGCACACGGCGGCCGTGAGCAGCAACAACGCCCACGCCCAGAGCCAGCCCTTCTCAACCGTGCTCGAGAGCGCGCTTCTGGCGAGGACGATCCACGCGGCCAATTCGAACACGTGCTGCAGGAGGATGATGCCGAAGTCCCTGGACAGCAGCCCCCAGAAGCCCTCGTGTCGGGCCCGCTCCCGCAGCCCCGCGCCGGCCGCGAGCCGCAGGAGCCAACCGCTGCCGATCGGGGACGCGCCATCGCCACGACGGGCGACGGCCTCGCGAGCGATGGCGCTGCGCGCCATCGACCGGCGGCCGGCAGGTGTTCCTGCAAAGTCCAGCAGGCGATCGGCCTCGTCTAGGACAGACGCTTCGATCTCATGGCACAGGACGTCACGCACGGCGTCGCACGGTACCCGCCTGGCCTGGAGGTCGGGTCCGAGGACCGAGAGGTGCCGGCCGACTCGCTTGATGACAACCAGGAAACGCAGCGCATCCCCGTGGCCTTGAGCGGGCAATCGCACGAGCGCCGGCGCCGCCGCGCGGACGAATTGGTCGACCTCGGCGTACGAGGCGGCCACCGGTTCGATCTCGACGCCGAGTTCTGCCGCGACCCCGTCTATCCACCGAGCGAACGCACCGGGGTCCGCCGCGTCGGCAGGCCGGAGTACCGGGAGCGAGGTAACTCGTGAGTGGCGCACGAGCCTACGCTTGCGCGCGAGCAACTCCACGCCTTCACCCACACTGGACACCGGCCAGGCGACGCTCTCGAGGTCCATGCTAGCCACGGCTCGAGTCCTCTCCCTCGCGCAGTTGCCCGTCTTCCAGCCAGAGGCGCCGCCACGCCGTGCTCTCCCACAAGGCCTGTCGCGCCTCCGCGTCAGCGTCCAGCAAGGAACGGTACCGCGACCCCGGCTCCCGCGCGAGGACACTCGGCACGCCGTCCTCGACCACCCGTCCGCGTTCGATGACCAACACCCGTTCGAAGTCCAGCACGTCGGCCACGTCGTGCGAGATCATCACCAGCGTTGCGCCGCGCCAGTATCGGCGCGCACGACCCAGCAAGACTCTCCGGCTGGGTCGATCGAGCGCGCGGAAGGGCTCGTCGAGAATCACCAGGCGCACGCCTTGACGGAACAGTCCCCGCCCCAGGCGCACCCGCTGCCCCTCGCCTCCAGACACGAGCCGTCCGCTCTCGCCGAGCACGCTCTGCAATCCGTTCGGCAGTGTGGTCAGCACGTTGAACAGATCCGCATCGTCGATGACGTGGCCCAGTGCCGAATCGGGAGATCCCGGCGTGCCGTAGCGAAGATTCTCGAAGAGCGTCCGATTCCACAACTGCACGCCGGTGTCGACCCAGGCCGTCTCTTTCCGCAAGGCAGCGAGTCGATCCCCGTCCAAGACGCCGCCATCCACCAGGACGTGCCCGACGGTGGGACGATGCCGCCCGAGCAGCAGGCCGACCAGACTGGTCTTGCCGGCGCCGGAGGCGCCGACGATGGCCACGTGCTCGGCCGCCTTGAAGGCGACGTGGATGTCGGCGAGAATCGCACTGGAGCCGGCACACAGGCTCACCCCGTCGATGGTGATAGACACTCCGGTTGTCGGTGCTTCGGTGTCCGCGACAGGCCTCGAGGCCGGCGGTTCGCCCGCAGTGGCGTCGGCTGCCTCCTCAGGCGAGTCCAAGACCTGGCACAGGGACTGGACCGTGGTGCGGGATGGACGAAGGTACTGAATCACCGCGCCTCCGATCGCCTCACTGAGCACGGGGATTTCCAGTGCCCAGTACGTCAGCAGCACCAGGTTCGTCGAGGTGCCGCCCCGCTCGACGTAGTTGAACACGATGCCGATGGTGATCGCGGCCGAGCCCAAGGTGAGGAGCAGAAAGAAGATGCCCAACCGTCCGCTGAGCCGAACATCGGTATGGAGCAGTTCGACGAGTCTGCTCTCGTGTTCCCGCCGAATGGAACGTTCCGCGCCGTGGGTGCGTGTCGGGAGCAAGCCCAGCAACGCATCCAGATAGAAGTGGTTGAGCGCGTTGGCATGCAAGGCCACGCGATAGCTCGGGATGCCCACGAACGGGAAGGCGACTCTGACGGCACCTACCAGGTAGACGATGCTCAGGCCCACGAGAAGGGCGTTGGATGGTTCCATCCAGATGATGCATCCCGCGGTGACGATGAGCTGGAAGGTCCCCCGAATCATGCGGGCCGCCACGTTCGGTACCTCGCGCAGGTCACGGAGCGCGTAGGCTCGACGATTGAGGTCGGCGATCGATCGGCCCGCGAAGTAGCGATGACTCAGGCGGGGAATCTTCTCCAGCAAGGAGATCCGCAAGCGCGTCTCCAACCGCCGCGCCAGCCGCACCACGGTCGTCGAGATGGGCAGTTCCAGCGCAACCAACGCACCGAAGAGGACCAAGAGCGCTGCGAGGATACCGACTCGCTCCGCCACACCCAGGCCTTGCCCGACCTGCAGCATGCCTTTGAGCAGCAACGCCTCCAGAGCCACGGCCGCAGACGAGACCGCCAGTCCGGCCGTCAGGACCGCTGGCGACAGCAGACCGTCGGCCCGGACGGTCTGCCAGAGTTCGCGCTCCGGCCGCAAGCCGGGCGCGTTTCCCTGGCCGGTCTTCGGCGGGCGCGCAGATGGGACTACGTCCCCGGCGGGCGCTGGCGATTCCGAGTGAAGAACCTGCGCGTGCGGATCGACGCGCAGAAACACGATCTCGCGCAGGAGCAGTCGTTCCGACTGCGCCGGATCGGGATCTGGGCTGGACACGACCGACCAGTAGTGTTTGGGGGGATGTGCTCGGGAATCCTCGACCAGGTGTTCGATCATCCCGCCGGCATCATCGCCCGCAAGCCACGCGCCGGCACGCACACCCGCATCGACCGCACGTATCGCGGCGTCCAGCGCGGCGAGCGATCGCCAACCGGGATCATCCAAGGCCTCCCCAGCGAGGCGCACCGCAAGGGTCTCGGCCACGTGGAGGTCGAGCAGACGCTGATGCAGCAGATCGCAAAAGCCGGAGGCAACGGCCCACTCGCGCCACTCGCTGGCGGCGATCGATCGGGTGCTGACCTCCAATTCGTCGAGGAGGCGCTGCTGCCGCGGCCACCGCAGGCCGACCGACGGGTCCATGACCTGGACAGAGGCACCATGCGCTCTCCAGGCGACGAGGAAGCGGGAACCGATGATTCCCTCACGCGGACGGGCGACGACGATGGCCGGGAGGTTGTCCGCCTGCGGCAGAAACAGGTGGTCTATCGGCGCGTGCCTCAGCGACACCTCCAGGCCGAACTCGGTGCCCACCTCGCCGAGCCGATCGAGCGTCGTGACCAGCAGCGTGGGTTGAAGGGCATCCTGGAGGCGCTGCTGGCTGAACGGAATATCGAAGCCCTGCAGCACACACGAGAGCGCTGCCGCGCCGCATTCCAGGTAGGACTCCTGCGCCACGTCGGGTGCGAGGAAACGTCGTCTCATGACCGTGACCTGCCCCGCGTGACGACTTCACAGGAGACGCTGACGTCCTGGCCGATCATTCGCGTTCCTCCTGGGTCTCGTCGTTGCCCGGGAAACGCCACCGCCTGACAGAGATGCGGGACACCTGTCCTTGGACAACCACCGCACCAACGCAGCGCTCTGCCGGATAGACCGCCGACACTGACCAGCGGTCGACCTCCGCCGGTTCGAGGCGATGGGCGAGCAATGCGGCGGCCTCACCAGGCGTCAGCGACACATCGAATGCGTCGAGCGGCATCGACAGTCCATCGCCGCGCGCCTTCACGTAGGCCTCCTTGCGAGTCCAACAGTTGAAGAAGCCGAGCAGCTGGCTGTCCGCCTCGAGCGCCGACCACGCCGCGTGTTCGGCGCGAGAGAACGCTGCGAGGGCAAGGCCCGCCAGGTGTGCCACCGGGCGGATCCCCTCGACATCCACGCCCACCTGGCGCCCGCGTGTACATGCGCAGAGGACGAAGTCGTCTGAGTGAGAGAGATTGAAGTGCAGATCGCATGCCGGCTCGGCGAGTCTCGGTTTGCCGTGCGTCAGGTACTCGAACGTGACCTGTTCCGGCCGGCAGCCTGTGTATCGCGCGAGAATGAGACGGAGCATTCCCCGCGCGAGGATGAAGCGGTACCGGTCCTGCGCACGGACGAACCGCGCCGCTCGCGCATGCTCGTCCGGCGACAGGACACGCCCGGCCGCCACGACCCCCGCCGGGCCGGACTTCCTCAGATCAGTCCACCACAGATGCACGTCGTCGTGATCCAGTGGCTGGGCCTGTGCGATGTGCGGCTTGGTCACGACGAATGTCCCGAATCCGGGTTGTCACGGCGTCACCTGTAGCGAGTCGGCGCGTTCACCGCCTCCCCTGACCGCGACGTGCGAACGCTACTCCCGTGGGCCTGCGGCCTTCCGGGCCGCGGTCTTCGAGGCCGCGCTCTTCGAGGTCTCGGCCTCCGGAGCCGCGCTCTTCGAGGTGTCCGTCTCCGGAGCTTCTGGCGTGGGCGCCTCAGGCTCCGGATCCGGGGGCGCTGGCGCAGGCTTCGGCGCGACGCTCGCGCCGAGCTGATGCAAGACGGCCCTGAACGTGGCTGGGTCGTCGTCGGCGACCGTGCGGATCGCGGCAACGGCCTGCGTGAGCCGTTCCTTTTCCGGCGCCAGGTAGAGTTCGGCCGGCGCGGTCACCAGCTTCGCGTCGAGCAAGGCCCGGTACAACCGCTGGCCGAAGGCCGTGTGCCGCTCGGGCTGGGCGAGCCAGTCCTGGTAGGCGAGGAAGTTCCGCACCTGCTGCTGGACGCGTCCGGCGCGCCACGCGGCGAGACTGTAGAGCAGCGTGGCATCTTCCACCGTTTGCTTGAGCTCCGGTTCGCGGGCGAGTTGCGTGTTGGTCAGCCAGGCGATGTCGAAGTTCAACTGGCCGCAGAAACGCGCGACCCCCTGCGTGAAGTCCTCGAGTTCCTCCGTCGAGAGGCCTCCCAGCCAACTGGCGAACGCGGCCGCTGAATCCGGCAGCCCCTCGTACAGCGGCTTGCGGTCCGCGAGACCGCTTCCCGCGACCCACTGCCTGAACTGTCCTGCGAGTTCGCGGGTGTCCTGGCGGAACTTCAACCGCCCACGCAGGCCGTTGTACATCTCCCCGGCCTTTGCGGTCGCCTGCTTGGAGGCCTGGGTCGCCTTGCCGGCCCAGTCTGTCGCGTCGGGCGGCTTGGGTGCCCACGCTGGTTTGAACACGAACCAGAGAACCACGAGCACGACGAGAGCGACTGCCAGGATGAACATCACCGATCTCCTTCCCTGCCTTCGCGACTTTCAACCGTACGGCAAACGGACCGAGACGGACCGGCTGACATCTGTGTCTAGTGCCGCATGACCCCGGCGAGGTCCGCCCCGTAGAGACTCGCGCCGCTCAGATTGACGCCGCGCAGATCGTGGCCAATCAGGTTCGCCTCACTGCACGCCAGCGGGCAGCCCTCCGGCAGCCGGGAGGTGCGCCCGCCGAGCAGGACGACCGCCCACGCGCCCACGACCGCGCCGACGACTCCGGTCATCACGTGATCCGTTCTTCCGATCGACTCGAGGTTGGTGGGCCAGGTTCGGCCAGCCGCGACCGGCGGCACGCGTGACCGAGGAATGCGCCACGTCACGCTCACGCGGTCAGGCTCGCCATTGGGGGGCGCCTGTTCGCAGGTCCGTTACCGGCCGCACGATCTATAGACCTCCGACGCCTCGAAGTCAACACAGAAGGGCGGTTGGGCTTCTCAGGTGCGGAACGATTCAGCCGCCGCCCCCGGCCAAGAACGTCGTCATCTGACACGGAACGTGCGAGGCGGCACGGGGCTGTTGTCGATCGAGCGGCGTCAACGGCGCACTCCGGGTTCGCTGAGGATTTCGCTGAGGGATTTCGCTTGACAGGGCGGGCGAACTGGCCATAATCAGGCCTGCGGATTGTTGTGGTGGCTGCGTTCCCCCAGCGCTGGCCCACCGCGATGTCTTGGCGGCCAGGCCCGGATGTGCGTCAGGCGGGTCTCGCATCAACCTTGGCAGGTTGGAATTCTCATCGCTCCCAGGCGAACCTCGCTGCTTGCATGCTCCGGCGGCTCACCTTAGCAGGCCTCGGCCGACAGACGCCTGAGTGGTGGATGGTGCGCGCCGGATCTTGACGATCACGGGCTGTGCCCCATGCACCGACGGCACAAGGCGGCCGTCGAACGTATGCTTCCGGCCCTGAGCGCTCGCGACATCGTCACTCGACACCTGTGGTGCGGGCAGGAGCCATGACACCGCCGTCATCGCTTCAGCGCACCACGCACGATTACCTCGAAATGGCGCAGCCGGATCACCCGGTGACCGCCTACCTGCGACGGGCGACCGTTCTGCTAGTCTGCCTCAATACCCTGGCATTGCTGTCGAGCTATCTCGACGTCTTCTTTGTAGCCGGCACTGGCGTCTTCGCCTCCCGCCAGCTCGAGGATCCCGCGTCGACGCTTCGTGCGACGCAGTCGTTGGTGTACTGGCTGGTCGAGACCGTGTCCACGGCGTTCTTCGCGGTGGAGTACGTCCTGCGGTTGTGGAGTGCTCCCGCGAGCCCGCGCTACCGTGGCCGGCTCCGCTTCGCGCTCCAGCGCCTGCTCCTCATCGACCTCGCCGCGGTGCTCCCGCTCTTCGTCGCCCTCTTCGCGCCTGGTCGTGCCGCCACGCTGACGGTGTTGCGCATCGGGTGGCTTGTCCGGCACCTCAAGCCCGTGCGCTATGCCCTCGCACGCCCCGTGGTGCCCGCGTCGTCTGATGCCGTGCTGCAGGATGCTGAACGCGAGCTCGCACGCGTTCGCCAAGCCGTCGCGACCTGCCGGGAAAGCGATCTCGCCCGGGTGAGCAACGCCATTGAAGTCGTCGGTCGTCACGGGTCCGCCGTCGCGGCACGTCAAGGCGACGACAAACGCCAGGGCCTCCAGGCGGCCGCGGTGTCGGAGCAGGAGGATCGGGCGGGTTCGCTGGCGCTCCTGCCGCTCTTCGACCAGCTCGCCGATGATCTGACGGATCCGATCGAGATGGCCACGATTGCCACACGGCTGTCGGAGGCGCATGCAGCGACCGCGGCCGTGTTCGACGCCGCTCCCGACTGGGCCACGGTGCAGGTGATCGTTGACGGGGCCGAACGCCAGGGTGAGAAACGGGTGCCGCTCCGCCGGATTGGGAGGCGGTCGTTCGCCGCCCTGGCGGCGCGCGCGGCCGATATGGCCGGGGCGAAGCGGATCCTCTATGTCGGGGAGGTGCGGCGGGAGCTGGCTCGGCTGCGGGCCGATCTGGCCGCTGGGCGCGACCAGGGCGGCACGCAGGCCACAGACGTCGACCTGACTCGTGCCGTGAGCCGGATGCGCGATGTGGATGTACCCGTACGCCTCGCGTGGGACAACCTGGTCTTCCAACTGGAAGAGGAACACCGCGCGCGCATGCAGCGTGTCCGTGCCGACATCGCGCGGTACGGCACGCTGGTGCCGCCGCCCTTCGGCATCCCGCGCTGGATTGCCGATCACACGCAGCCGGTCCGCCGAGTGGCGCAGGATCTGGTGGCGCGGGCATGGGCGGCTCCCCGGCGGTACTACCGCGAGGGCGCCCTCGCGGTGTCGCGCACGGTTGTGCCGACCCTGCAACGGCTGGGCATCCTGAGGGTGCCGATCAGCGAGTTGTTGCGTGCGCTCGACGAGGCGCGGTTGGAGAGCGTCCTTTCGCGCCCCATCCCTGCCGCCTACCTGGAGCAGTTTGCCTTCGCCGGCGTGCAGGACGAGACCGCCCTGGTGGAACTCGACGTGGAATTGGCCCAGATCAACGGGGCGGTCGGGCGCTGGCGGCTCCGGCAGGAGTCGTCGTTCGTCATCTACGGCCATCTCGGAACCGGCAAGACGGCCTTGCTGCGCCAGGCACGCCAGCGTCTGCTGGCCCACGACCCGGTCTCCTGCGATGCCCTTCCCCGGAAGCTCGCCACGCCTGCGGCGCTGGTGGAGTACCTCGGGCACCTGCTGAACGTTCCTGGCGCCGACAGCGTGGAAGCATTGGCTGACCACCTCCTGTCCAGTGAGCCGCGGGTTGTCCTCCTGGACGATTGTCAGCATCTGTTCCTGCGGCGGGTCGGGGGCCTGGACGCGGTGCGGCGCTTCTTCTGGCTCGTCGCCAAGACCAACCATCACGTGCTCTGGGGCTTGTGCATCGACGAGTGCGGCTACGACTTCCTCAGCCACACCCTGCCGCTGAGTGACCTGCTGCATGTCCGGATTGCCCTGCAGGCGCGGCGCGGCGAGGATCTGCGACGGCTGATCATGATGCGGCACAAGCGCAGCGGCGTGAGTCTGCACTACGAAGAGGGCGGAAAGCGCTACGCCAAGGCCGTGCGGCGGCGGTTGAAGGCGCTGCGCACCCAGCGCCCCGGCCAGGCGACGTTGCAGGAGGCGCTCGAGCTGACGTTCTTTGACGAACTCGCGTCCGTCTGTGCCGGCAACATCACGGTGGCGTTGTTCTACTGGCTGCGCTCCTTGGAGGTCCGGAACGCCGAACGGTTCGCCGTGCGGCCGTTCGAAGCGCTGAATCTGGGGCTGGTCTGGCAGTTCTCCTCGACCCAGGCGTTCTCCCTCGTGGCGATGCTGCAGCATGGCAGCCTCACCGCCGGGGACCTGGCCGCCATCATGAACGCCGATCCGATTGGCACGCGCCTGGAGCTGGAGATCCTCGGCAACCACAACATCACGACGACGGAGCCGGGGAGCGATTCGTTCGCCGTGAATCCCATCGTGCTGAAGACCGTGTGCGACATGCTTCGTGCGAGACAGCTGCTGTACTGACGGACGGAGGACATCGCCGGAATGACGCCGGCGCGCCGGTCTCCACGGTACCGATGCCATAGGACGCCATCATGAGGAGCACACCCGTCGACGTCTCGCGCCTGTCGGTCAATCCGACCACCCTGAATATCGTCCTGGTGGTCCTGATCGTGCTTGGCGCGGTGATCTTCAGCAGCACCGCGAGATTCGTCCTCTCCAGGCTGTCTGAGCGCTTTCCGGCCCGACGCCTGTTCTTCAAGCGCCTGCAGCCCATCTTCCAGATTGGCGCGTACGGCATTGCGGCGTACTTCGTCCTCACCATCCTGAGTCCCAACCAGACATCGATGATGGCCATCCTGGGCTCGATGGCCCTGGCCATCGGCCTGGCCGCGCAGAATCTGCTCAGGGACCTGATCGGCGGCGTGGTCATCCTGACCGATCAGCCGTTTCAGAACGGGGACCACATCAGCGTCGGCGACCTCAGCGGCGAAGTAACCAACGTCGGGCTGCGGAGCACCAGGCTCCTGAACTCGCACAACGAGCGGGTGACGATCCCGAACTCCCGCATCATCGATGGCGGTGTCTCCAACCTGACGGCCGGGGCGGTCGATTGTCTGGTGTCGACCGCCCTCTACATGCCGACCGATACGGACCTCGTCGCCTGCGAGGCCATGGTCCGCGACGCGGTCGCGACGTCCAGAGGCGTGTATCTCAAGAAACCGATTACGGTCCTGTTCAAGGAAGAGCCAGGCCGGAATCAGATGCGTCTCGACATCCATGCCTACGTCTTCGACGTGCGCTTTCAGGAGGCGTTCGCCACCGAACTGCTGCTCCGCGTCAGGCATGCGCTGTACGAGGAGGCGCAGCGCCTGGCGAAGAAGAAGGCGGCGGAAGCCCTCACGCTGGAACAGGTCGAGGAGCGAGCGCGCCACGTCGTCGCGGAGCAGATCATGGCGCTCGGGTCGCGGTTCGCGCATCCGGGTCCGGCCGGCGTCAGGTAGGTGCAACGGGGCCTCGTGCGAGGCCTGCCCAGGCCTTGCCGGGAAGAGACACGATGGTCAAACGCACGGTGATAGTCGGCGCGCTGTCTGGCGTCATTCTCGGCAGTCTCGTCCTGGCCGGCAGTGCATTCTACAGCATCATCCTGCCGCGGCTGGGGATGCCGGCCATCGTGGCGCCGCCCCCTCCACGAGAGGCCATCTATCCGATTACCCCCAGCAGACAGACGTCGGTACCGCGGATCCAGCCGCTGCCGGGCACGACCGTCGTCGGTCTCGCGCATGACACGTCTGGAGCCGGGCTCGCGTGGGCCCTGGCGAACATGGGCAAGGTGACTGACCCCGGAAGCCTCATGGCTGGTCACCGCATTACGATGCAGTTTCACCGCCTGGAACCGGTGTCCAAGCGGATCGACGCCCTGCGCACCATGGCGGCCGCGTTCAAAGCTGCTGGGACGGCACCGAGAGAGGCCGCCTTGCCGGGCGGGCAGGAGGGCGTCCACTTCTTCACGGTGAGCGGCGATACGAGCAGCTGGGTCCTCAGCGATGCGAACAAGGCGCTTCAGGAGGTCGACCCTGGCTTCGAGGCCGAGATCGTGGGGTTCGTGGGGACGTCTGGCGGGGAGGATTCGCTACTGGGGCCACCCGAGTGGCAGAGGCAACCGCAGAACTCTATCGGCACCGTCGTCGCAGGGATTCCCGACGACAGCGCGTGGTGCGTCCTGTTGTTCTGGTGCGCCCAGCATGACATCCCCCTGAATGCCGACCAGGGGTACTACGATCCGAAGGCCCTGAACTTCGTCGAGACACAGACGGCCGATGCGGCCGCGGGGATGTACATCGACAGCACGCCGGTCGAGCGCGTGTTCCTCTCGGGCGGTGAGGACCGGCGCCGGCGGCCGGTGTCACAGGGCGGCAAGGGATCGATTGCGATCAGCGGCGTGACCACTCGGACTCCCGTTGCCAGGCGCATCGCCAGCGAACGAGGCGGACTGGTGACCATCGCGTCCACACGGCACTACCCGAGTCATGCTCCGCACTTCATCGTTGGTCTCAAACAGTGGAATCAGCGCAATCCGCAGGTCGTCGTCGACATGCTCGCGGCGCTGTTCGACGCGAGCCTCCGTATCGAGCGGAGCCATCGCGAGGTCAAGGACCAGCGTGTCACGCCCAAGGCCGACACCGACGATCGCTGGCGCGCATCCCAATTCCTGCAGGAGTTGCTGGACGCTGGCAGCCCTGAGGAGTGGTACGATGGCTATGAGCCGGCTGCCGTGCAGGATCGCCGCGGTCTCGCGGTCGAGATCGGCGGGGCGCGCGCGGCCACCCTGCGCCAGAACTTGGTCTTCTTCGGCCTCGAGCGATCCGGTCCCGACCGAGGCCAAGCCGTGTACAGCCGATTCGCGGGGCTGGCCGACCCGTACGACTCGCGCAGCGCCGCCAGCGCCCCCGAGTGGCGGAACGCCTTCGCCGAGACCTACCTCGAGGACGTGTACGCCCAGTATCCAGAGCTTGCACCCCCGGACCCGTCGCAGGCCGGCACGTTCTCTCGCGGTCCGTTGGCCTACACGATTCCCTTTGCGTTGCGCCTGTCGGACCTGACGCCCGAGGGCGAGCGCGTGCTCGGCGAGGCCGTGGGGCAGATGCGGCAGGCAGGCAGGTCGCGGATAGAAATCCACGGGTATACGGACTCCTTCGGTTCTCCCGAGAGCAACCTGCTGTTGTCCCGCCAACGGGGTGAGCGCGTCGCCTCCTGGCTGAGGGAGAGACTCGGCGCCGCCATGCCTCCGGATGTGCGAGTGATTCCGCATGGCGCCGAGGACCCGGTGGTCGCCGACCGAGTGAATGGGGAGTTCATCCCGGAGTTGATGACACGGAATCGTCGCGTGGTCATCAAGATCTTCCCACAGTAGCGGGTGCGTCGTGGCGACGTACGGAGGTCACTATGCAGGATAGATTGCCACAGGCTGGCGGCCACATCGAACAGATGCGCGAGTTGATTCTCGGCCCCCACGTCCGTGACACCAATCAGCGATTCGAACAGTGTGAGATCGGGCTACGTGAGACGGGGGAGGCGCTTCGCAAAGGCCTGGACGACATCGGTACGAGTTTCGCTCGCCAGCTGGACAATGCGGCGCTCGCCCTGGAGAAGAGGCTGAAGGCGCTCGATGTTCGCACCAGCGAAGAACGGATCGCGTTGCACCGGCAGATTGAGCAACTGGAAGAGAAGCTCACGGTCCGCCTCGCCAAACTCGAGAGCGATCTCCAGGCTCTCCGGAACGAAAGCCGTGAGCGGCTCGATTCGGTCAACTCGAGCCTCTCGCATACGCTGAAGGAAGCGCTTGAATCGACCGGTAGGCGCCTGGACACGCTGGCGACCACGTCGCAGGCGGAACTGTCCGAACTGCATCGGGACGCCCAACGGACCGACGAGAAGTTCTCCTTGCGCGTCCAGTCGGTCGCCGACGATGTCGAGTCGGTCGCCAACGCCATCCGACAGGAGCTGGCGCGCGTCGACAAGGGGGCGCGAGACGATATCCAGATGCTGAAGGCACAGATGGGGGATGACATCGACAGGCACAGCCGGTTCGTGCGGGACACCAGGCTGTCCAGGGACGATATGGCCGAAATCCTGTTCGAGTTCGGGATGCGGGTCAAAGGACTCACTCTCGTGACCAGCATGCCGTCGCTTCCGGCCTCCAGCAGCCTGCCTGAGGCCTCGCCGCCGGCCCCTGCTGGCGACAGACCGGGTCGTGCAGGCACCTGATCCGGGACGGTCATGGCCATCCACTTCTCCCGTTCTCTGCGCTCGCTCCAGAGCGACTCCCATCGGCCCGCTGTCGCAACCGTGATCATGGCCAGCGTGCTGGTGGTCGTGTGGTTCGGGTGGCTGGTCCTTGCCAGGATCGAACTCTACAAGGCCAGTCGGGACTGGGAAGTCGCGCGCGATGGTTCGCTCATTGTTCGATTCCCAGTCGAGGCGATGCCGAGCTTCCGCCCGGGTCAGGTCGCCACAGTCGATTGTCAGACCGATGCGAATGAGGCTCTGGAGCGGGTGAGCGCCATGGTTGCGGACACGCCCAGCCGCACCCAGAATCGCCTGGCCGCGGACACGGTCGAAGTCGCGCTGCTTGGCGAACTCCCGACGGGCACCACCGGCGGCGTGGTGACCATCGCGGTCGGCACCGTATCCCCGCTGACCCTGATCACGCGTGCGACGGTCAAACCGCGGTGACGCCATGAGGGGCTGGCGACATCGGTGTGAATCGTGCCGGCGCGTCGCGTCGACGCCGACGGCTGGCTGCTAACCTGACAGCGAGAAAGGTGGAGGTCATGATGCAGACCGAGGGGGGACGGAGGATGGTCGACAGATCCTGGTCGTTGGCCGTGCGGAACGACCGTGACGCGGGCGCGTTCTGCCGTTGGGCCTTAGTGGTGCTCCTGGTCGGCGCGTCGGTTGTTCCGG
Source organism: Acidobacteriota bacterium (assembly GCA_040752275.1). Taxonomy (GTDB): domain Bacteria; phylum Acidobacteriota; class Vicinamibacteria; order Vicinamibacterales; family JAKQTR01; genus JBFMFH01. Next base: position 29,638 of record JBFMFH010000076.1, on the reverse strand, counting down.
CTCACGCCCAAGGGGCAGGCCCCGTTGGGCCGGCAGGGGGGGCGACGCTGGTCCAGCAGGTGCAAACGGCGCCGCCTCCGGGCGTCACGGCCGTTCGTGCGACAATCGGCGCGACCTGGTTGTCTGGCCAGACGAACACCGTGGGCGTCAGCGCCTCGGGCTTCGTGGCCTACTCGACGAAGCGCATGGAGCTGTTCCGAGTAGACGTGTCGACAAGCTACGCGAAGTTCAAGCCCTATGCCAAAGGCCCGTCGTTCGTTGTTGCGGACAGCAACCGGATCAGCTTCACGTACTTCAAGCCAGCACGCCCGAGGGTCTCTTTTTTCAGCACGGGAGGCTGGCGGCGTGACGTGATCCTCGGCCTCAACCGCCGGGTGTGGGGCGAAGCGGGGCTCGGCTACAACGCCATCTTCAACCAACGGGCCAACCTGATCTTTGGTGCCTCAGCCGCCATTGGGATGGAGTCGCGCGGGCTCGGGCCGAACACTCGGGTTCAGGATGTCGGCGTCCTGCAGATGTTGATGGCCCGGCCGACGGCGCAACTGATGGTGGAGCAAGCGTTCGAATGGAGGCGATACGTCGGCGACCGAAAGGACGAGGCCTGGGTATTCCGCGCCGGGTTCATGGCACCGGTTTCGAAGTACGTCGGCCTCCAGGTCAGCTACAAGTACACCTACGATGAACTGCGCCCCTTCGGGGTTCCCGATTATCAGGCCGAGTTCATGGCTGGCGTGCAGATCAACTTCGCGACGACGCCCCCGCAGGCCGCGCCCACGAAGTAGTCCGGGAAGGAACCTGTTCCAGGGCTGACGCGCACGAGACGAACACGGAGGCTACGATGCAGGGGACGCTGCCGCAAGTTGGAGGCCACATCGACCAGATGCGCGAACTGATCCTCGGCCCCCACATTCGGGAGTCGAACGAGCGATTCGCGCAGTGTGAGACGGCCTTGCGGCAGGTGGGCGAGGCGCTCCGCAAGGGCCTGGATGAGGTGACCGCGAACGTTGTCCGCCTGACGGACAATGCGACATCGTCGACGGAGAAGAAGCTCAGGGCACTGGATGTTCACACCGGTGAGGAGCTGATTTCGCTGCGCCAGCAGATCGAACGACTCGGGGAAACGCTTGCCGCGCGGTTTGTAAAGCTGGAAGGCGACTACCAGGGTCTTTGTCGCGCGGAAGAGAAGTCCGTCCTGCGCATGCAATCGCTGGCAGAGGAACTCGAGTCGGTGGTGAACGCGCTCCGTCAGGAACTGGCACTGGTCGATCGGGGTGCCAAGGGCGAGCTGCAGGCGCTGCGGGCACACCTGCTTGGCGAAGTGGACAGACACAGTCGGTCCATGCGCGAGACCAAGGTGTCGAGGGACGACCTGGCCGACATCCTCTTCGAGTTCGGCATGCGCGTCAAAGGCATCACTCCCTCGACGGCTGTGCCCCAACTGCCGGTCTCCTTGAGCGTGCTAGAGGAGGCGCTGCCGGCGACTGTTCTCGAGCCCGAGCGTGGCGCCCGCGAACCGCGCGGCGCGTCCACCCCTGGCCATCGACCAACGAAGAGGTCCAAGCCGGCGCGGACCGGCCGCCGGAGTCGTTGACACACGTGGCGGAAACGCAGCTGTTGCCGGCATGGCGCCGGCAACAGCGGTTGACCTGACGCTGCCGCGCGGACCTGTGCGTCGGCCAGGTGGGCCAGAATGCCGAACCCCTCATCGTGGTGGGCGTCTTGGCACAGCGTCAGGTCACAGTGGCGGCCCTCGGCTGCTCGCCCAACAGGGTCCTGCCCGCAGCGTGTCACGTGACACCCCTGCGCAGTTGGCTGCCGCCGTTTCATCGCGATGCGGTGCTCGCTTCCTCAGCCCGAGGTGCACGACATGCGCGTGAGCGGCGCTTTCCCTTGACCCCGCTTCGTCCGGGGCGGAAGATACCTGGGAGAGCCCCCTTCGGCGCATGACGGGCGTGGAGGGTCGATGGACACCCACGAATCACTGCCGAGTGAACCAACCGCTGGTGCTCCGCTTGTCACACTGCCCGAACCACGCACCCACGAGGCGACGACACGGCGGGCGAACGAGTGCATCAAGACCCATGCTCTGATGTCGCTGGCCATCGGGTTGGTGCCATCCACGGTCCTTGACGTGGTAGGCATCACCGCCATCGAACTCCGGATGATCGGCAGGCTGGCTCGGATCTACGGCTTTCCATTCCCCGGGCGGTTGGCCATTGCCAAGGTACTGATTGCGCTCCTCGGCAGTTTGCCGACGGCCTACCTGTCCGTGCGGCTGCACTCGTCTTTGACGGGCGTGCTCCTCTACGGCGTCAAAGCCGGCCTCCTCTCAGCGACTGGTGGGGCCTCGGTCTATGCGGTGGGTAAAATCTTCCAAAAGCACTTCGAATCGGGCGGTACGTTTCTCAGCAGGGACCATGCCCTGATTCGCGACTGCTTCCGGGAGCAGTACGAAGCGGCGCACGTGGTCTCTTCGAAGTACAGGCCGTCAGCGCCTCAGCCCGCGGGTGTCAGTCGGTGAGCTGACAGATTCACGACGTCGTCTCTTCGCCGATCGGGCCGACCGCGCCCGAGACGCCGACCGGCGCCTGAAGGTAGAAGGGGGCTACGTCAGGCTGTGGATAGACGAGGAGCACGCGCATGGACGGGCTCCCACCGAGATCGTCGCCTCACCCCGCTGTGACGCCAGGAGCCTGTGGCACTGGCGCAGGTGCTGGCGTGACGCCCGCGCCGAGTTGATGCAACACGGCTCTGAACGCGGCCGGGTCGTCGTCGGCGACCTTGCGGATGGCGGCAACCGCCTGCGCGAGCCGCTCCTTTTCCGACGCCAGGTAGAGTTCGGGCGGCACGCTCATCAGCTTGGCGTCGAGCAAGGCCCGGTATAACTGCTGGCCGAAGTCCTTGTGCCGCTCGGGCTTGGTGAGCCAGTCCTGGTAGGCCAGGAAATTCCGCACCTGCCGCTGGACGCGTCCGGCCCGCCACGCCGCGAGACTATAGAGCAGCGTCGCATCTTCGACCGTCTGCTTGAGTTCAGGTTCGCGGGCGAGTTGCGTGTTGGTCAGCCAGGCGATGTCGAAGTTCAGTTGTCCGCAGAAGCGCGCGACGCCTCGCGTGAAGTCCTCGAGTTCCGTGGGCGAGAGATCGTGCAGCCAGGTCGCGAATCCGGCCGCCGAACTCGGCAGGCCGTCGTACATCTGTTTCCGGTCCCCGAGAGCGCTTCCCACGACCCACTGCTTGAACTGCTTCGCCAGCTCCCGGGTGTCTCTGCGGAACTTCAAGCGCCCGCGCAGCCCACGGTACATCTCCCCGGCCTTGGCGGATGCCTTCTTCGACGCCTGGCTGGCCTTCCCAGTCCACTCTGTCGTGTCGGGCGGCTTGGGTGCCCACTTTGGCTTGAGGGCGAACCAGAGAACCACGAGTACGACCAGAAGTCCGATCAAGAGGAACATGGCCCTTCTCCTTTCCGTCGCTCACCGGTTGGTGCGCTGCACGACTCGATGCACGGGCCATGCCAGCCCCCTGGCACCTCAGGGAAGGTGGCTGCCGTCACTCTCGCTAACCTGGCGGCTTGGCCACCGTCTTCATTGTCGCGTCTGTCGGCTCCTGCGCCTGCTGCAAGACAGCGGCCTCGAGGCCCGGCGGCAGCCGTGTCCGTTCGTTGACCTTGGGCGCGGTGATGTTGACCACCAGGTCAGTCGGCGTTCCGTTGATGTCGACCGTCTTCGCGAAGATCGCCGACTGCAGGTCGGCGGAGCTCAGATCGACACCGGTCATGAACGCGCCTGCGATGTCCGCGCCCGTCCAGCGCGTGCGGCTCAGGAACGCCCCGCCGAGCCGAGCCGTCAGCAGGACGTCTCCAGTGCCCGTCTTGGCCACCCCGTTCAGGACTGCCTCGTCGAGGATCGCGCCCGAGAGCACCGTTCCGCCCAGCGACGCATTGGCGAGAACGGCCCGCGTCAGGATGGCGTTGTCCATGCTGGCGCCGCGCAGGCCTGCGTCCTGCAGGTTCGCGCCGCCCAGGTCCGAGCGTCGGAGATCCGATCCCAGGAGCATCGCGCCCCGGAGATCTGCCCCGCTTAACCTCAGTCCGCTCATCCGCGCGCCGTCGAGGGTGGCACCGACGAGCGTGGCTCCGGACAGGTCCGCATCGCGCAGATCCGCCCCACCGAGGCGCGCGCCGGTGAGATCGGCGCCAGTCAGGTCCGCGCCGCTCAGGTCCGCGCCTCGTAGATCCGCCCCGGTCATCTGATTGCCTGCCAGCCGGACGCCGCGGAGATTGGCGCCGATCAGTCGGGTTTGATTCATGATGGCGGCCGTCAGCTTCGTGTCCCGCAGCACCACACGGGTCATCACCGCGCCCGTCAGATTGGCGCCCTGCAGGTCGGCCTCGGTGAGATTGGTACCGATGAGCCAGGCGTTCTTCAGATTCGCCCCGTTCAGATTCGCCCCACGAAGGTCGGCCCGGTCCAGAATGGCCTCTGTGAGATCCGCACTGGTCAGATTCGCCTGGAACAGGTTGGCGTCGACGAGGTTGGTGCGGCCCAGTCGCGCCTTGTTGAGCGCCGCGCCGCCGAAATCCGCCCCGGGCATGCTGCGACCGCTGAGGTTTTCACCGCTGCACTTGGGAGGACATTGGCCCGACGTGGAATTCGTGCAGCTCGCCACGGCACACATCAGGCAGACGACGGTCGAACAGCAGACGACTCGACACCGGCGGACTGATGTCATTGCCGCTCCTTCCACGGAGGGACCGGCACGATCGGGGAGCGCAGCCTGAGCGCCTCGGGGTAGATCAGCACGTGCGCGCTCTTCTGGATCTGCGCCAGCAACACGGGATGCGCGTTCTGACCGGCCTGGTCGAAGTTGATGGGGCCAAAGAGCGTGTCGGGGATGTCGACCGCGTGGAGACCGGTCCGCAACAGGGCGCGCACCGCCGGGATGTTGGACCACTCCACCGAAGTGCCCGCCGCCTGCTCGAGCGCCCGCTTCACCACAAACAGGCTCGTATACGTGGAGACGGCCCGGATGTTGGGCGGGACGCCAAACCGATCGCGGTACTTCGCCTCGAACGTCGGGGCCGTCTGCCCACGCTCGTCGTGCCACGGCGCATCGGCCGTCCACTGCGAGCCGACGATCATGTACTCGCCGACCTTCGCGAACCCGGGGCGCACGAACGGCCCGGTGATGGCGAGAAAGAGCTTCGGGTTCAGGTCCAGTTCCCGCGCCTGCGCCATCAATGCGGCCGCATCATCCGGCGGGCTCGCGTCGAAGAACACCATATCCGGGCTGGCGCGTCGGACGCGGGCCAGTTGCGCGCGGAAGTCGCCCCCGTTCGGCGGGTACTCCTCCGCCGCCACGACGCTTACGCCCTGCGTGCGCGCCTGGTTCTCCACGGCGACGAACATGCTGAGTCCCGACACGGTCAGCGGGTACGCGACCGCGATCGATCGGAGATCCAACCGGGCTTCGAGGGTGGCGATGAACTCGAACAACGCCGCCACGAGCGCCGTTTCCGGTGCGGCCAGCCGGAAGACCCAGCGGTACCCCATGGTGGTGACCAGCCCGCCCGACACCGACGGCACGATAAACGGGATGGCCGCGCGTTCCGTGACCGCCAAGGCCGCCATGGTGCTGGCCGTGCTATTGGTGCCGAACACGGCCAGCAGGCGCGGCGACGCCGCCAACTCGCGGGCCAGGCCGCGCGCCGTCTCGGGCAGGTTCGCATCGTCCTTGATGACGAGGTCGACCTGGCAGCCGGCCAGCCCTCCCGCCGCATTCACCTCATCCCGGGCCAACTGCATGCCGTTCATCTGTTCCTGCACCGCTGGCGTGGCGGTGGTCGTGATGAGGCCGACCTGCACCGAACACGCGCCGCCCCCCGAGGCCGCCGCCGCGCCGGCGGCCGGGGCGGGCGAGGGAGCCTGGCCGCGACACGCGGCCACGACCAGGCACAGCCCCAGGCCTGCAAGCCGCGTCCGCGCGGTCATGGCGCGGTCCCCTGCAGGTTCGCCTCGGGCGGTACCCGGAACCCGGCGGGCCAGCGGGTGGCCTTGTCGTAGCGCGCCCCCTTCAGGTCGGCATCCCGATTGAGCGGAGCGCGCTTCGCCGCATTCAGTTCAATGAGCTTGGGATCGAGCACCGCATCACCCAGGTCGAGGGGCTCGGCGTAGATGAGCCGGGCGCCGCTCAGATCCGCACCGCGCAGGTCGGCGCCGTTCAGCTTGGCGCCGATCAGGTTGACGCCGCGGAGTTGAGCCTGGTGCAGAATGGCCCCGGCGAGGTCCGCTCCGTAGAGACTCGCGCCGTTCAAGTTGGCGTGGTCCAAGTTCGCGCCGCCCAGGGTGGCGAGGTTCAGCCAGGCGCCGGCGAGATTGCAGTGCATCAGCAAGGCGCCGCTGAGGTCCGCCGCGCTCAAGTTGTCCCCATTGAGGTTGCTGCCAGTCAGGTTCGCCGCGCCGAGGCGTGCGCCCGCCAGATTCACCGCGCTCAGATTGCTGCCGCTGACGTCCAGGCCGTTCATCTGCGCATCGCTGAGATCGGCGTTGCGGAGCGTCGCGAGCGCGAGGTTTGCGCCCGTCAGGTTCGCGCCGCCCAGGCTGGCGCCTGTCAGGTTCGCCCGTTGAAAGTCGACATTCCCGAGATTCGCTCGCCGCAGGTCGGCCCCGATCAGCAGGGCATCGCTCAACGTGGCATCCCGCAGGTTCGCTTCAAACAACACCGCCCCGGACAAATCGGCCCCGCGCAGATCGACGCCCGTCAGCAGTGCCTTCTTGAGCCGGGCTTCCGCCAGGTTCGCCTGGCTCAGATTGATCCCTCGCAGGTCTTTGCCAATGAGGGTCGCGTACCCGCACTCCGGCGGGCAGCCTTCCGGGAGCAGCGAGGTGCACCCGCCGAGCAGGGCGAGGGCGCACGCGCCCACGATCGCGCCGAAGACTCTGGCCATCACACGCTCCCCTCACCGTTGGCGCACGGGTCCAGGCGGCCGCGGTGGTGCTGCCTCAGGGCTCTTCGGCACCGCCGGCGGCGTGGCCGGAAACGCCGCCTCCAGTTGAGGCAGCGGCAGGATCAGCGGCGCGTTGTTCGGCACAAGCATGACCTGGATGCGAGGCGAGAGCTTGTCGATGTAATGATAGGTGAGGAGGTTCCTGTTCTGCGCCAGCGCCGCAGCGACCAGTTTGAGGGCGTCCGCCTGGCCTCCCGCCTTCGTGCGGGTCGCGTCGGCCTCGCCCTGTGCCAGCCTGCGGGCCTTCTCGGCTTCATTCTCGGCTTGCAGCTTGGCCTGCTGCGCGATCTGCTTCTGCTCGACTGCCGCCGCATACTCCTTCGAGAACGCCACATTCCGAAGGATGAACCGATCAAGCATCAACCCCTTGTCTTGGAGCACCCTCCGAATCTGCTGATCCAGGTCGCGCTCGAGGTCCAACCGCTTGGAGCTGTTGACCTCGTCGACGGTGTACTGCGAGACGAACGTGCGCACCAAGCCGCGCACGACAGGGCGCACGAACTCGTTCACGTAGCGGTGCTGCCATTCGATGTGCAGGCGGATCACCTCTTCGGTATCGATCTGATAGATCGTGGACGTATCCAGCGAGACCTCCTGACCATCGGACGTGCGCGCCATGATCGAATCGTCGCCAGGCAACTGGCCTTCGGTGGGCTTGGACGCCATCGTGTAGGTCTGATACGAGATGGGGTAGATGGTCGCTTCCTCAAGGAGGGGCACGATCCAGCGCAGCCCGGACCGCAGCGGCTGGTCGCGATACCCGGTCGGCGCGATGAGCGACACGACGACGCCGACCTGTTGCGGTTCGACGAACACGAGACTGAGATAGAGCAGGCTGAGCCCGATGGCCGTCAGCGCCAACGACACAGGAACCCGCTTCACCATCGAGCGCAGCGCCGCCAGCAGTCCTCGGCTGCGCAGCGTGCGCCAGAACGTCACGATCAGCCAAAACGTGACGAGGATCCCCACCGTCCAGGTGACGACAGCGAGGACCGTCTTGAGCAACATAACCCCTCCCAGGAAAGGCGAAGGCGAGGACATCCCTCACGCAAGCCGAGCCCCTCCACATCGGTGTCGCGCGGAGAACGCTCTACCGCAACGCCGGACGACCGGCTCGAGGGATCGTGTCAGTCCAAACCGACCCACTCGCAGTCGTCCGCTCCCAGTAGGCGAATGGGGTCGTACGCCGCCCGCGTCGGCGCCGACGCCGAGACGGGCGGCCGATGGCTGGTGCGCGCGGCCCGTGGTGGAAGCGCGGCCACACAGCCAGACCGCCAGTGACCTACCAATTCGTCCGATGGAATCGGGGCAGATGAACCCCCTTCCCTCAGCAGCCATGGGGGGCATGCCCGACCGAGAAAGCCGCCACGTCACGCCGACGAGATCGCGCTGGCCGCCGGGGAGCGCCTGTGAGAGGCATGTTGCCAGCCGCCCGATCTTGGGGCCATTGCCGCCTGGAAGTCAACACAGAAGAACGGGTGGACGGTCGTTTCGGAGGTCGATGTTGGCACGCGGCTTGGCGCCTGCTCCGAGCCGTACCGGCGGTGCGGCGGGCCGGGGCGTGAGCGGTGGACCCCAGTGGCTGGCGACGAATGGGTTCGTCCGAGACGCCTTTCCTTGGTAGTGTACGCTCATGCGCGCGCTCTCCGCGGACCTGTCCGATCCGGCTGCCCGGCCGTACTTCCTCTGGGATGAGGACATCTCGGTGGCCGAACTGCGCGCGGCGCTGAAGGCCGGGCGCAACGAACACGAGCGCCTGCGTCTGCTGGGGAAGCTCTTGCGCGAAGCCCGGGATTCCGACGTCTGGCGCTTCGTCACGCCGTCCGACGTGGCAGCGGCGCTGCCTGTTCTCGGGCGCCGGCTTGGCCGCCGGCGGCGGTTCTGGGAATTCCTGATCGAGGGGTGGCAACGCGATGGGCTGCTCGGGCGATAGGCTGACTGCGCTCCAGCGGTCTCTGCTCGACGCGTACTTCAGCATCGAGCAGCGGTTCTTTCTCACAGGTGGTGCTGCGCTGGTCGGACCGCCCCCACATGCCTCGGCGGTCTGAGGCGCAGCCTCGCTCGGCATGCATCTCCCCCTCTTGCGTTTCTGCGACGACGATGGCATCGTCGTCGTCCGAGAGCGGAAGGAAGAACGATGGCTCAGATCACCATCAACGAGGGGTTGGCGTGGCTCAAGACCCTCAAGAAACGCCACGAAGAGCTGCTGGCGCTGCGCAACGACAACGCGCACCGAGAGCGCCGCTTCTACGGGTCCTCGGCGGACAAGGAGATCCTCAAGGCCACGTGACGAACCCACCCCTGACCGCGCCGCTGACTGTCGAGCGGCGCCGATTCGCCACGCCTCGACGGGAGGTGGCTGACCTGCTGCGTTCGCTCGCGGACTACGGCGGTGAGCCCGACTGGCCTCGCGATCATCGCGCGCTGGCGGATAGCCTGTCGGCCGCGGAGCCGTGCTCGCTGCTCCTGTTCAGCGAACCGCTCGCGGGCCAGCACTGGCGGCGCAAGACCCATACGCACATGGCGCGCGTTGAGCTGGTGTCGGAGCTCGACGAAGCGGTCCTGAGGCACTTCTACGAGCAGATCAACTCGCGGATGGCGAAGGAACTCGAGATCCGCGGAGGCCCAGGCGACGACCAATACCGCGCGCTCGTGCGGGAGTATCGCCCTCAGGCCAGGATCATGCTTCGCGAGAGCTACCGCGAGATCTACCCGAGGGCTTGGCGACGCCGCTGGGCCACCCGCGCATGGTCGAAGCCGAGGGTGAAGATCGAATGCCGGCGGCGATACGACCTGCCCGCCCCGCTCGGGTCGTGGGAAACCGGTGCCTTCCAGCAGTTCTACCTCATGCGGCGCAGCCGCACGTACGCGCGAGGATGCGCCTCGGGTTCAGGATCCCGCGAGGTGCACAGCTACTTCGGCCTGGCGTTCCTCGAACTCGCGCGGCGCGGTGTCGACATTCCATCCCATATCCTCGTGTACGACCGGCACAACAAGCTCCGGCTGGTGGAGACGCTGCCCGGTTTCGTCATCCACCCGGGTTCGATGGGTTCGAATTGCGAGGAGCCAGCCGCGACGGTGCGCGACCTGATGCGGACCGCCCTCACCGCTCGGGCCATCGACGAGCCGGACTGGAGCGGCATCCGGGCGATTGAGATCGGCGCCACGGATCACGGGCTCGTGGCCGATCTCGGATTCGAAGGAACCGACGTCCAGCCGCTGCGGGCGCTCCAGGACCGGGTGCTGGCATCGAGTCCTCGGTTCCGTGCGCGAGGTGGCCTCACTCGGGGCGAGCTCCACGATCGTGCGCCTCGTTGACACCCATGTTCTGCGGCACGCGCGCAGCACCGATCCCGAAGAGGCTGCCAGGGCCGAGATCCCAGCTCGCGCGCCAGGACCGCGAGCTCGCCGCGCAGTTCCTGCAGGAGCGCCGCGAGCACGTCGCGGTTCTCTCAGTGGCGGCGCTGCGGCGCGCCGTGTGTTGGCCCCTTCCCTTGCGCGGGGGCGCGGCTGCGGCTAGTGTACGCTCATGCGCGCGCTCTCCGCGGACTTGTCCGATCCAGCCGCCCGCCCATACTTCGTCTGGGATGAGGACATCTCGGTGGCCGAACTCCGCGCGGCGCTGACGGCCGGGCGCAACGAACACGAGCGCCTGCGTCTGATGGGGAAGCTCTTGCGCGAAGCCCGGGATTCCGACGTCTGGCACTTCGTCACACCGTCCGACGTGGCGGCGACGCTGCCCGTTCTCGGGCGCCGACGTGGTCGCCGGCGGCGGTTCTGGCAATTCCTGATCGAGGGATGGCAGCGCGATGGCCTTCTCCGGCGATAGGCTGACTGCACTCCAGCGGTCTCTGCTCGATGCGTACTTCAGCATCGAGCAGCGGTTCTTTCTCACAGGTGGTGCTGCGCTGGTCGGATACTACCTGCACCACCGTGAGACGCTCGATCTCGACCTGTTCACGTTGGAGGCCGAGGCCTTTGAGGGCGGCCGTCGCGCGCTCGAGGCCGCCGCGGCCAGCATTGGCGCCACGGTCATCGTCCGACAGCATGCGCCGGGCTTCGAGCGCCACCTCGTGACCAAGGGAGACGATTCCGTCGTGGTGGATCTCGTGCTCGAACGGGTTCAGCAGGTGGCCGGCCCCAAGAGGATGTTCGGTCGCATCACGGTCGACCCGATCGAGGAGATCTTCACCAACAAGATCACGACGATTCTGTCTCGTTCCGAGGAACGTGACCTGGTCGACCTCATGTTCCTGGAACGATCGGGCTTGCGCGTGGAGCACATGCTCCCCTGGGCCGAAGTGAAGGACGGGGGATGTACCGCGGCAGCGCTCGCATTCGTCCTTTCCGACATCACGATTCCGGACGACGCCGTCCTTCCCGCGGGCGTCGACCCGGCAGACCTGCGAACGTTCGTGGCCGATCTTGTTCAACGGCTCAGGCGGGCCGCCTTTCCCGACCCGGCCTGGGGTTGATCGCTGAGACGGCGGTGTCCCGGTTCGGGGACAGCTTCAGGATCTTCACGGCCGGGTGTCGTCGGGCCATGGAAACCGGCGTGCGTCAGTGCGCAAGGGACTGCGGCGCGACGCCAGAACAATGAGCGGGGACTGGGGACATCGTCAACTGGTCTCCGACTCCCGGTCCCCGGCCCCTGTGATGAGCCGCTCGAACGCGTCCGGCTCCAGTTCTTCCAGCGTGCCGACGCAGACATCCGCCTGCGTGAGATTGTGCATCAGGCTCACACCGATCGTCCGCATCCCCGCCCGGCGGCCCGCCTCGATGCCGGTCGGGGCGTCTTCGACCACGATCGAGGAACGCGGCTCCGCGCCCAGGCGTTGCGCTGCGAGCAGAAAGACCTCCGGGTCCGGCTTCCCGCGGGTCACATCCTCGGCGGCCACGCCCGCGGCGAATAAATGCCGCATGTGCATCACATCGACGACGGCCTCGAGGTTCGCGCGCGGGGCGGAGGTGGCGATGGCGTGGCGCCAGCCGGCGCCGTGCAGGCGCGTGACCCATTCACGCACGCCGGGCAGGGGAGACACCCCGTGCTGGCGGACCAGGTCCCGGAAGTGCGCTTCCTTGGTTTCCCCGAGACGCTCGGCCCGCGCAGGGTCGATGTCCGCACCGAACCAGCCCGCGAGAATCAGGTCGTTGCGCTTGCCGAACGACTGGACGAACTGCTCGTAGGTGATGGGCGCGCCCTCGGCGGCCATGATGTCGCGCCAGGCCCACCAGTGGAACTCGGCCGAGTCCACGAGCGTGCCATCGAGATCCCAGAGAACGGCTTTGATCATGAGGAGCGATCCGGCCGCCTGCGGCTGGAGCCAACGGCGAAGGGCCGGACTCGTGAGTGTACTCGAGATCGGCGGCGATTCCGGCAGTTGCCCGCTGTGGTACCATGACGTCGGCCATGGACCCGAAAGTCCGCTACGAGGCTGCTCGGCCGTGCGACGAGGTTCATGACATGGATCGCAAAGCGGCTCTGAAGAAGGCACGCACGTTTGCGCGTCTTGCGCAGAAAGTCGTTCCGGCCGGAGACGCCTATCTGTTCGGCTCACACGCGGCGGGTACGGCCTCGGACGACAGTGACCTCGACGTGGCGATTCTCGTGCCGACTCTCAGGCGTGACTACCTGGGGACGTTGACACGTCTATACCGGCTCCGCGCGGAAGTGGACCTTCGGATCGAGCCACATCTGATCGTGCAGGATTCGGATCCTCAGGGGTTTTCCGGCGAGATCCTCCGAACAGGCATCCGGCTCTGAGCGGCGGTGAGACGGGACCGGTGCTTGAAAGCGGTACTACCGCCTGACGGCGCGGGGCCTGAAGGCCCTCACCGAGACCCAGCGGTCCCTCCAGGGATTGATGGCGGGATTGACGCTGGCGGGGGGAAAGGCACATGCCTGATGGTGCAAGGCTTCCGCCGTGGGCGAGGCTCCTCTTCTGGCTGTTCAAAGGCGAACCGCGCTACCCACACATCGTGGGCGACATGAGCGAGGAGTTCGGGCAGCGACTGGCCGACGACGGTCCAGAACCGGCTCGGCGTTGGCTCCGCCGTGAGACTCGACGCGTCGTCTTTCTGGCGTCCATATGGTTGGGCAGCCTGTGGATGGAGCGGAGCAACCGTCGCCGAGCGAGTCTCACGGCAGCGGGGTGAGCGCGGCGGTCACGAATCCAATCGCCGCGTCACCCCGCCCGGCGGTTCGCACCAGGTGCGCGTGAGGACGTGCCGCGCGTCTGCCGAGCCGCCAGCACCGTCGCAGAGGAGCAGGCGCGCTTCAGCGCGCACACGCCCCCGGGCGTGGGGACATCCATAACTGGTCCCCGGTCCCCGGCCCTTGGTCCTGTCTTTCCGAATCCCGAATCCCGAATCCCGAATCCCGGGGAGCGAAGCAGTATCATGACCCCCATGCGCACCTTCACCCTTGCCTGTGCCTTGATCGTTGTTGCCTGCGTGGCCGCGCTCCGTCTCACCAGCGCGCAGTCGACGGCCAGCCCGGATACGGCCGCCCCGTTCAGGGTCGAGGAAGCGACCATCGCGGACATCCACGACGCGATGAAGGCCGCTCGCCTGACGTGCCGCGGGCTCGTCGAGGCCTATCTGCGCCGCATCGAGGCGTACGACAAGAACGGCCCGGCCATCAACGCCATCGTCGTCACGAATCCCGAGGCGCTGGCCAAGGCGGACGAACTCGACCGGCGGTTCGCCCAGGGCGGGTTCGTCGGGCCGCTCCATTGTGTTCCGACGATCGTGAAGGACAACTTCGAGACCGTGGGGCTGCAAAGTGCCAACGGGTCCCTCTCGCTCGCCGGGTTCATCTCCAAGAAGGACGCCTTTCAGGTCAAGCGCATCAAAGAGGCGGGCGCCATCGTCCTGGCCAAGTCGAACATGGCCGAGTGGGCGTTCACGCCGTACGAGACGGTCAGCTCGATCCTCCCGGGGTATACGAAGAACCCGTACGCGCTCGATCGGGTGACCGCAGGATCGAGCGGCGGTACGGCCGCGGCCGTCGCGTCGAGCTTCGGTGCCGTGGGGCTCGGCAGTGACACGGGGAACTCGATCCGCGGCCCCTCGTCGCATCAGGCGCTGGCAGGCATCCGATCGACGATGGGGCTGACGAGCCGGGCTGGCGTGATGCCGCTCAACCTGCTGGCCGACATCGCCGGGCCGATGGCCCGGACGGTGGCCGACGCCGTCGCCGTGTTCCAGGTCATCGTGGGGGAGGATCCCGACGATCCCGTGACGACAGCGTCCGGCGGGCGCGCCCCGGAGAACTATGCCGCGTCCCTCGCCCGCGATGGCCTGCGGGGAGCGCGAATCGGGATCCTCCGCCAAGCCTACGAGCGCGACTCGACCGATCCCGAGATCGTTGACGTATTCATGGCGGCCGTCGAGGACCTGCGCCAGGCCGGGGCCGTGATCGTCGACCCGGCCCCGGTCGAGGGGCTCGAGCGGATCCGCCGCCAGCAGGGTGCCGGGCCGTGCATGGGCTTCAAGTACGACATCAACCGGTACCTGGCATCGCACGGCGACGCCGTTCCCGTGAGGAGCCTGGCCGAAATCGTGAAGTCGAGGCGCTTCCACCCGAGCGTGCAGCGCCGGCTGGAGCAGGCGCTCGAGGGGCCGGAGAACGGGCCCGAGTCGGATGCCTGCCAGGCCGAGACGGCGTATCGGGACGAGGTCCGCGCGGCCGTGACGCAGACGATGGACGCGCTGAAGCTGGACGCTTGGGTGTATCCGACGTGGAGCAATCCGCCGCGGCTGGTTGGCGACCTCAACACGCCGCACGGCGACAACTGCCAGTTCTTCTCGCCGACCACCGGATTCCCGTCTATCCAGGTGCCGATGGGGTACACGCGCGGTCTTCTGCCGGCCGGGATCACGTTCTTCGGCCGTGCATGGTCCGAAGCGACGCTCATCAAGCTCGCCTACGCCTACGAGCAGGCCACGCGGCACCGGCGCCCGCCGCCGACCACGCCGCCGCTGCGGTAAGGACTCGTCATCCTCGGCCTGCTCGTGCTCGCGCCGATCGTGACTGCCGGCATCCTGCTCGTGGGGTTCCGAATGCCGGCGTCTCGGGCGATGCCCGCCGCGTACGGGGTCACCGTGCTCGTGGCGGCGCTCGTGTGGCGCGTCGGCGCGCTCGGGCTGGCCGCGGCCAGCATTCAGGGGCTCTGGCTGGCGGCGACGCTGCTCTTCATCATCTTCGGCGCGTTGCTGCTGCTCGCGACCCTGAGTGCGAGCGGGGCCGTCGCGGTGATCCGCGACGCCTTCACCCGCGTCAGTCCCGACCGCCGCGTACGGGCGGTCATCGTCGGCTGGCTGTTCGGCAGCTTCATCGAAGGCGCGTCGGGCTTCGGGACGCCGGCCGCGCTGGCGGCGCCGCTGGTGCTGGCGCAGGTCGCCGCGGATCTGGCGGGTCGCGCGGCTCGTGCCAGACCTGGGCGCGCTGGTCTGGCAGCAGAAGGGCGCGGTCAGCTTGCCTCGCCGTAGCCCGATAGGGCGAAGGCGGGCCGAACGTGCCAGGAGAGCCTTGCACATTCTGCAACGATCTGGGTCTCCGTCAGATCGCGATTCCTGCAATCCCAGGGGACGTCGTCTCGCCATTCCGACCGAAGTGGGGCCGGCACGAGACGTGCAACATCCGGAGCGGCCGGCGCTGGACACAACCGGGCGTTTGTAGTACTCTTTCGTCCTACAGAGGCCCGTGATGCCCTTCAGCATTCGACTGGACCAGGCCACCGTGAACCGACTCACGAAGCTTGCCGCGCGCAGTCATCGCCCTGTGTCGGACGTGGTCCGCGAGGCGATCGAGCTGTACGTGGCCGGCCCGACGCCGGAGGAGGATGCCATGACTCCCTACGACCGACTGGCCCATCTGACCGGGCGCATCGACAGCGGGACGACCCGTTCGGTCGGAACCGGGCGGGCGTTCGCCGCACTGCTCGAGGAGCGCCGGCGTGAGAGGCGTGCTCGTTGACGCGGGGCCGCTCATCGCCCTGATCGACCGGGGCGATGAGCACCACGCCCGGTGCGTCGAGACGCTTCGGAGCATCCGCGAGCCGCTGATCACCGTGTGGCCGGCGTTCACGGAGGCGATGTATCTGCTCCGCCCGTCCTGGACTGGCCAGGCGGCGCTTTGGGAGATGGTCGAATCGGACGCCGTGGAACTGCGACCTCTCGAGCGCGACGACGTGGCGCGGATGACGGAACTGATGCGGAAGTACCGCGACCTGCCCATGGATCTCGCGGATGCCGCGATCGTGCGGGTGGCTGAGCGAGACCGAATCCGGCAGGTGTTCACCCTCGACCAGCGCGACTTCCGCGTCTATCGCCCGGCCGGCCTCGGCCGGCTGAGCCTATTGCCGGTGTGACGAAGCGGTAATCCCCAAAACGGCAGGGCGCGTTCGCCGAACGCGCCGTATCGCTGGCCGGCGACAGGACCCGCGAAGGAAAGATCACAGACGGGCGTTCTCAGGGCTCTTGCCGGATCGAGTACAGGCGGCCCTGCGTCCGCAGCAGCAGGCGATCGCCGACGAGCGCTGGCGTCGCCAGGGCCATCTCGTCGAGGTCGTTCACGCCCAGCAGGCGATACTCGTCGCCTGCTGCAATGACGAACGTCTTGCCCTCTTCGTTCAGACAGAAGACCTTTCCGTCGTAGGCCCAGGGCGACGAGGTGAACGAGACGCCGCCTTCGATGCGCGCACGCCACGTCACGGCGCCCGTCTTGGCGTCCGATCGACTGAGAATGCCGTTCTCCGTCAGCGTGTAGAAGGCCCCGTCGTAGGCTACCTGGGTAGCGAGATACGTTCCGGCGCGGTCCTGCCGCCACGCGACGTGCTCGTTCAGCGCGTCGCCGGCCTTCGCCGACACGTCGCCGCTCGCGCCCGGTTTGACGCCGAAGATTCCGCCGCCTTTTCCGCCGTTGACGAGCAGGAGCCCGCCGTAGGCGTACGGGCTCGGGATCGGTGACGTGGACATGCCGGCAAGGCGCCACAGTTCTTTGCCGGCCAGATCGTAGCTGACCGCGAAACCCGGCCCAATCGTCACCACCTCCGTGCGTCCGGGTGTCGTCCACACGTACGGAGTGGACCAGGCCGTGCGCCGCGCGCCCGGACGGGGCGCCAGGTCCCGGTCGGTGCGCCAGAGCTGCTTGCCGGTCTTCGTGTCGAACGCCGCGATGAACTGATGCTTCTCGTTGTCGCTGACGACGACGAGGCGACCGCCCGCGAGCGCTGGCGAGGCCCCGGTCCCGAAATCCCCGTAGACCGGGTAGGGGTCCAGCGGCGTCTTCCAGACTTGCCGGCCGGTCATGTCGTAGGCGTACAGCCCGAGGCTCGTCGCGTAGACGTACACGAGCTTTCCGTCGGTGACGGGTGTCTCGGAGGTGAAGCTGTTCTTTCGGTGGCGTCCGACGGGCGGGCGGCCCGAGTGGTACTCCTGCTTCCACAGCAGCTTCCCGGACTGGAGATCGAGACAGTACAGGAAGTAGTGGAGCATCACCTCGCCCGGCAGCTCGAAGTCGCGCGCGACGACCCGTGCCTCGACCTCCTTCTCGGGGAGGCCCTGCTTCATCAGTTCGGCCACGTATTCGTTCGAGTACTCGGTCCCGACCTGCGGCTTCTTGGAGTCGCCCTCGCTGACGGCGGCGGTGACGAAGATCTTCCCGCCGCTCACAATGGGCGAAGACCAGCCCAGGCCCGGAATCTCAGCCGTCCACTCGACGTTCTCGGTCTTCGACCAGGTGTCGGGCAGGGAACCCTGGGAGACAGGATTGGACTGTGGTCCCCGGAACTGGGGCCACTGTGGGCCGTCAGCGCGGAGGGCAAGGGCGAAGACGACAGGTGCCGCAAGCGTGGCGGCGATCGCGAGCAACCGTGATGCATGGTTCATGATGGCAGACCAGACCTCTCTCGAGTGGCGTGTGATCATACCTCGCGCCCGGTGCCCGAGTGTGCGCCGCCCATCCGCCGCAGCGCCTGGGACCGGTGGGATTCCGTTCAGCTGCCGCACACACGCTCGAACGCGAACCCGCGACGGCGAAGTTCGGGAATGAGCAGCGCGGTCGCTTCGACGACGTGACGCCGGTCGGCACGCGGGTTCTTGTGGTGCCCGTCGTGCATGACGATGATGGCGCCGGGTGACGCGCGGGCGGCCAGTCGCCAGGCCAACGCCTCGGGATGGGGTGTGCGGTACCAGTTGAAGTCCCACATGCGCCACGTCCATCCCACAAGCACGTATCCGGCCTCCGACAGGCCTTGCATCATGTCCCGGCTGCGCCATCCGGCATGTGGCCGGAAGGCCCGGCAGGGTGGCTGTCCGCCTGCGCGTTCGATGCGCGACGCCGCGGCGCGCAGCGCCTGCTCGACACGCGACGGCGTCATGAATGCCCACGCCCGTGTGTCCGTGTGCAGCGCAACGGCATGCCCTTCGGCGAACTGCCGGCGCACAAGCGGCGCGGTCTCGCCGGTGACGTGCTTGTCGATCAGGAAGAACGTGGCCACGGTCCCTTCTCGCTTCAGCACATCCAGCAGTGCCGGAGTCACCGCCGCGTTGGGTCCATCGTCGTAGGTCAGGTACACCGTCGGCGTCGGGCGCGGAGGCATGCGCCAGATCGACTCCGCTGGCCCGGCGACGTCGATGAGAAACGGAAACGGGGCCGTGTGGGCGAGGGCGGTGAGTCCGGCGATCAATCCGGCGACGAGCAGCAACATGGGAGTCGTTCCCACCGCGAGTATGCGGAGTTATGGCAGTCGGCGTCAACCGACCCCACCCAGCGCACATCGGCCCCGACTCGGCTTCGAGTCGGGCACGCGCAGGACATGGGTGCGAAGAACACTCGACCGGGCGTCGGGAGACGGCGTGACCGGGGGGCGCGAGACGGGAGATCACCCACACACGTGAGGGCGTATACTCACGGCATCTCAGCGCGTGCCGGCGCAACAAGATAGGAGCGCACCATGCACCATTCAAGCCTGCGCGTTGTCGTCGTCGTCGCCTTCCTGCTGGCGCTCGGATGGACGTGGCCAACGGGCCAGGTCCCGACCGCGCGCCCGGCTCCTCGGATCGACTCCGCGCCGCAGGGTGCCGATGACGAGATCGGTGACGAGGTGGCCACACCCGCCGAGCGTGAGGCAGCCCGCACGCTTGTACGACTCTTCGTGACCGAGCTCGAGGCGTACGTCACGCGGCCCGAGCTGCGGGCGGACCAGGGTCTCAAGATGGCTGCCGCGGTCCTGTCGAAGGCGGATCCGCAGGTGCGCAACTGGCTCAGCCGCGCCGCCTCGCAGTTTGCTGTGCGTCCAGACGCCGACAAACAGCGGTTTCTCGGCGCCATGTACGCGCCAACCATCCAGCAACGGTTGGCGCTGACGCCCGCGGCGCTCGCGAGGATCAGGGCCACGCCGCTGACCATCAAGAAGCCGATGCTGGTGCCGAGGAAGTTCGGCCTGCACCCGGCACTGCTCGTCGTGGCCGAGGCGGCGTGCTGCAGCCATGCCCGGCTGATCCTCCGGGAGCTGCGCTGTGTCAGCAAGAACGACGACAACGACGAGGACGAGATCTACTTCGGGCTGACGAACATCGGCTACTACGGGCGCACGGCGTTCAGGAAGCCGGACAACGCCAACGAGTACTGGGTCATGCGCCAAGGGCAGTCGAGACGCCCGAACACTGGACTCGTCAGCTTCCAGGCGCCACCCCAGGACTACAAGGTCGTGACGGTCGTGTCGGTGTTCGAGGAAGACGAGGGCACGTGGGACGAGATCTTCCCGGTGCTCGTCGACGCGGCAGAGTACGCCCTGGAAGGTTATCTGGCCTCGGAGATCGGGACGATCCTGGCGTCGGTCGTCATGAGCTTTCTCGACGACCTCTTCGATTGGATCGAGGACATCTTCACCAACGAAGACGACTACCTTGGGTCGTTCGCGCTGCGGGCTATCATCCATGATGGCAAGGCCGGCTGGAAGTCGACCGGCACGCGGGTGTCGCGAACCTGGGATGCCTGGGTGAAGGGCGAGGACGCTGACTACACGATGAAGTTCTATTGGGAACTCAGGAACGGCGAGTAGGCCGCTGCCCGGGCCGGGACGCTTTGGCGTCGACCGCTGGATCGCGCTTCCGAAGCGCTGACCCGCCGGGACTGAAGCCCCGGCCTCCAGCAGCCACGACTGCGGGGGGTTCGCCGGGGGACGGGCTGTTGGAGGCCGGCCCTTCAGGGCCGGCAGGCCCGCCGGGGCTGGGTGTGGGTGGAGCCGGTCCTTTGGGGCCGGCAGGCCCCCGAGGAGCGAGGCTGGAGGCCATGCCGATCTGCGCGTCGATGGTCCTGCGATCGAAGACGACGAAGGACGAGAGGAGCCGGGCCATGTTCCGGTAGAAGTCCGTCTCCGCGTGCGTGACCACGTCAGCGGCCCACTCGGGAATCCACCTCAGCAGGTGATCGTCGAGAAACGCCCTCTGGTCTTCGAGGATAGCCAGGACGCCCGCCATGTCGGCGCCCCCAGCTCTTTCTCCCGCGAGTGCGCAAAGACGGCGCATGAAGTCGAGCTCGAAGCCGACATGGTCGTCGGGTTCACGCCCGAAACCGGCGGGCAGCAGCCCGTACTTCTGATACGCGGCCCTGACCTCCAGAGTCTCGGTCGAAAAGTGCAGCCGCTCGACGTCTCGGTAGAGTGATTCCCACGGTGGCGCTGGGACCCGGCCGGGGCCGATGAACATCCGCGTATAATCCCATCGCAACCGCTGACGGTGCTCGTCGGACAACACGTCGGGTCGCTCCAGAGACTGTCGGACGGCGGCGAGTGCCCCGCAGAAGGCCGCGCCGGTGTCGGCGCCCGCCTCTGGCCGCCGGTGCTTCGGCGGGGCAGGTGTGGATGTGAACACGACGAGGTCGGTCTCGGCCAGAAGTCTGAGGAGTGTGAGGGACGGTTCCTCGAGAAAGACACACTTCAGGACGTCGTACGCGCCCTCTCTCTCGCCGAGCAGCAGCCGGACCTGGCGGGTCGGATCGTCCACCCCTCCAGACGCCGTCGTTGACTCGCCGGGCACTCAACGCCCTCCGACCTACAGTGCCTCACGTCGCGGTTTGAAGATCACGTTTGGGCTGGTGCGGGCCGGGTCGGCGTACTCCCGGATGCGACCCACCCAGCCCGGGTGAGCGGCCTTGAGCGCGTCGATGTCGCCGAACTCGAGCGCCCTGACCCGACAGCCCGAGACACAGAGCGGAGGCTTGCCGGCATCCAGCTTGTCTTTGCAGCCATTGCACTTCGTCACCTTGCCGGTGGCCTTGACGTAGGTCGGGGCGCCGTACGGGCACGCCGCTTCGCAGGATCGGCAGCCGATGCACCGCGCCTGATCGTGCAAGACGAGGCCCGTGGCCGCGTCCTTGGTCATCGCGCCGGCAGGGCAGACCTTCACGCACGCCGGGTCGTCGCAATGGCCGCACGAGAGCGACACGCTGTAGACGAACGGCGCCGGGTAGGCTCCGCCCTCGTATCTGGCCACACGCCGGCCGAACTCGCCGACATCGAGATCGAACTTGTCCTTGCAGGCAATCTGGCACGTCATGCAGCCGACGCATCTCTTCATGTCCACGTAGAAGCCGAGGTGAGCCATGCTCATTTGTGATCCTTCCCTCGCGGGTCCTGTCGCCGGACAGCCCACCGCTGCTCAGGCCCAAAGACGTGACCACGGCTGAGGGCCTTCCGCCGCGGCGGGCGCCCGTCCGGCGCCACCCGCTCGGTCGTGAACCCGTTCTCGTCTCGTTCGGCCCGCGAGGGCCGACAAGGAGGCCGGCCGATCAGGCCGGCTCACCCCATTCTGTCTCCTGTCTCCTGTCTCCTGAAGGCAGCCCGCGTCCTCCAGAACAACGATCACCGATCCATGTGAACTCCGGGTCAGAGCTTTGCGATCTGAACGGCGCATGAACCGCTTGCCGAGCCGACGTTGAGCGACCCGGTCTTGCCAACCCCGGTAAGGACGCTCGCGCCCCCGCCGTCCGAGGGACAGCCGATGGTTCCCGGCCGGGTCGGTCTGTACCAGCTCCCGCGCGGCGTGATGACGCACCCGCGGGCCACGGTATTGGAGACGTAGGCGGTCACCCACATCTCGCCCCTGTCATTCCAGACTCGCACCCGGTCGCCCGTCCTGATTCCGCGAACCCCCGCATCGTCCGGGTGCATGATGACGCCGTCCTCTTCAGGGGCCATCTCCTTGACCCATGGAAGATTGGCATGCGTCGAGTGGGACCGCTTGAAGCTCGCCGGCTGGCCGGCCGCCAGCGGGTATCTCGCCATGATGGGATCGCCGGGCCCCTCGATGCGCGGCGGATACGTCGGAATGGGCCGGGTATCCACCGCGCTGATCTTCCCGTCGGCGAGGAGCTTCGCGATCGTGGTCGAGTAGAACTCGATCTTGCCGCTCGGCACCTCAGGCCTCGGTCCGCCGGTCGCCGGGTTCGCGATGAAGTCCTCGAGAAAGACCGTGGGCTTGGCCCAGCGATCGTACTTGGCCACGCCCGCCGCCTTGAATTCCTCATACGTCATGCCGCCATTCCACGAGCTCGTTCCCTCCCACACCGCTCGAAGCATGTTGTCCTCGGTGTCGGGAACGAACCCCTTTCCTATCCCGAGCTTGTCGGCGACGAGCTTGCAGGCCTCCATGTCGGTCTTCGACTCGAAAAGGGGCTCGACGCACTTGTTCATGAAGACCATCTGCGGCGAGAGCTGGTAGCCGGCATTGATGTCGTTCACCTCCTGGGACGTGCAGATCGGCAGCACGATGTCGGCATGCTGCGCGGAGACGGACCAGGCGATCTCGCTCACGACGAAACACTCGATCCGGTCGTGAATGGCCTGGAGCGTCCTGTTCAGGTCGTTGTTCTGGTTGACGACGTTGCCGCACGCGCCCCAGAGCATTCGGATGTTAAGGGAGCGCCAGGCGAAGGTCGATTCGTTTCGAACCGGCTTGCCGGCAATTGCCAGCGCCCGGTTCGCCACGTCGAACGTACACTCGCCGGCGATCGGGTTCTTCCCCGGGCCCGCGCCCGTCGACCCGGCCGGCAGGCGGCTCCCGCCGTGAGTGAAGCCGGGCCCGCCGCCGCTGACGCCGATGTTCTTGGTGATGGTGGCGATAGCCGTGGCCAGGATGTACGGGTTCTCGCCGTAGGCCCGCCGGTTCATGCCCCACCCGGTGTAGAAGGCCGCTTTCTTGCCCGTGCCCATGAACACGCTGTTGTCCGCGTACTCCTTCGCGACATGCGTGATGGTCTCGGCGGGAACTCCCGTGTCACGCGAGGCCCAGGCGGGGGTCTTCGGCGGGAAGTTCTTGTGGCCAGCGTCGGTTGCGGGTCTCCCGGTGCTGTCCCAGCCCAGGACGTAGTACTTGAGGCAGTCCTCGGGCGGAATCGTGGGATCCTCCATGGTTCCGCTGCCGGTTCTCGGGAAGATGCCAACCGAGCGGGCCTCGATCCACGCCTCATCGATCTTCGTGCTGTAGATCGGATCCGTGAACAGCACGTGGAGCATCGCGAGCATCATCGCTTCGTCGGTCTGGAACCTGATGGGCACCCATTCATCGGCGAACGCCTGACCCGTCCGGTTGAACCAGGGATCGACCAGGACCATGCGCTTGCCCGCCTGCTCGAACTTCTCCTTGACCAGCGTGAGATACCAGTCGGCGCCCGCCTGCTGACCCATCGCCACGGGATTGAAACTCCAGAAGAGTGCATGATCGGCATTGAGCAGATCCCAGAAATCGTGCTGCGACCCTGTCAGGCCCCAGAGGTACCGGTGGGCGGTCGAGCACCCAGGGAAGCTGTAGCTGCCCGTCGCAGCGGTGTAGCCGCCGAAGCGGTTGAACAGGCGCTGCACCCAGGCGCGCCCGTGGAGCATCTTCGTGCTGCCGCTCTGCCCGAGGTCGTGAAACGCTTCGTTGCCGTACGCGTCCTTCAAGCGGACCATCTCGGCGGCGATGAACGAGGCCGCTTCATCCCAGGAAATCCTCACCCACTCGTCGCGGCCGCGAAGCTCCGGCTGGACATTGGCGCCCCCCCCCGGCGACCAGTTCTTCCGCTTCATGGGGTACTTGACCCGATCGGGCGAGTAGACGTGCTTTCTGATCGCGCGGCCCCTGGCACAGGCACGGAGCTGCCACGTGCCCGGGATGTCGGGCTGGTCGTCGGTCTCGATCCGGACAATCGTGGCCCCTGGCGTGCCGAAATCCCGGACGACCGCCTTGATCACGCAGTTGCCGCCGCAGAGGGATCTTCCGTCGCCGGTGGGGACAACGGTCTCCGATCCGGCAGTCGCCGCCAGCTGGCCCGCTACCAGTCCCCTCGGCACGATGCCGGCGGCCACGAGCGCTCCGCTCAGGCTGGCGCTCAGCCGGATGAAGGACCGTCGACTCAGTCCTTCGATGCGCAGCGCCGGCGACGCAATGGCGCCTTCAGGACTGAGTGCTGAGCGAGCAGATCCGGCGACGTTCGGCGGGCATGAGCCGCGGTTGCGCCTGCGAGTCGAAGCACTCGGCTCGCGATCGAGGGCATTCAGCGGGTCTGTCATGGATTCCGCCTCCCGGCGATCTCGCCTGCGCCGCGTGCGACGCCGTGGCGACGCAGTTCGAACGCGGAGGGATGAGGACTGGACGCGTGGGGGCGGAACCGATCCGCGGCCATCCGGGCGGTGCGTGCCCGTGACCGGAATCGAGCGGGAGTATCGGGCAGAGCGGCAGGCGGTGTCAAGGCGGAGGTGCCAGCATCCGGCCCCGTTCGGTGAGCACGCGGCCTGCAGAAGTGATCCGGATCGCGTCGATCTGCAGCAGGAAGGGTTCGATGAGGCGCTCGACTTCCTCGCGGCCGACCGGCAACAGCGAGGCGAGCGCCGCCTGGCCGCGCGGTCCGTCACGAAGCGCGCGCAGGTAGCGACGATCGTTCTCACCGAGACCGTTCTCATCGACGCCCCATTGCTCCGCCGAGATCCGCCGCAGCCCCTCAGTCGTGAGCGGGTACATCTCCGGGTCGAACTGGAATCGAGTCAGCACCTCTCTCGCGCGTTCCAAGGCGACACGAGGCGTGAGCCGGCCGATGCGCGCGAGTCCCGTGAGAAACTCGGGGTCGAGGCCGCCGGCCGGGAAGAGCGGCTGGAGTAGTTCCGCGACTTCATCCTCCATGTACGGTTCGAGGTCGACCATCCGGAATCTCGACAGCAGTGGCCCCGCCAGCTTGCCGCGGTCCGTGGTGGCCCCGAGGATGGTCGCCGCCGAGATATCGCCGACCGCCCCCCCTCCGACCGCGCGTCGCTCGGCGGGTTCGAAGAGCGTCAGGAAGGCGTCCGTCCGCCTTCGGAGCTCATGAATCTCATCGAGGAACAAGACGAACGGCGGGTACTTCTTCAGCGGGCGCCCTGAATCGCGACCCACGACGATGGGTTCGATACCTGCGTCGGCGAGCGTGCGGTCGACCGCGCCCATGAGCGCGTCGATGCTCGTCGCCTGGCCCGCCGGCAGATTGGTGAACGGCAGGTCGAGCGTCCGAGCCACGCGCCGCGCCAGCTCGGTCTTTCCCAGCCCCGCTGGCCCGGAGAACATGAGGTTGACGGGCATCTGGATCGGGCCTGGCCCGCGAAGCGCGAGGGTGCACTCGATCTTCAGCCGGCGCACGGCCGCCCGGTTGCCGACAAAGCCGCGGAAGCCCTCGTCGACCGCGCGTGGAAACTCCGACTCGGGCGCCTGAACCGCGACAGAGGGCTCCGCACCGGGTTCCGGAACGGCCTCGGGCCTGGCGCGGAACACCTGAAGCTCGCCGGCGGCGATGTCGATGCTCTTTGCGGCTTCGATGAGACGCACGTACATCAACACCTGGGCGATCTGGATCTCCAGTTCGCTCTGGCTGCCGAACTTGTACTCGCAGAGGATGAGCTGGCGCCGTCTCTGATCGTAGAGAAGAGCGTCAGGACGTCCACGCACGTGAAGGCGCCGCTCCCCAACCTCCACGACTGCGTCGAGATCGCCCTCGGTATCGAGGAAGAAGACGCCGGGCGCGAAGGTCTTCTTCTCGGCCTCCCCGATTCGTCCGCTGATGTCGCGGACCCAGAGCTTCAGCGACTCGACGGCGAGATCGCAGGCCTCTCGGCCCTGTGGATGGGCCAGAAGAGCCGATCCCTGGACGAGGCCCAGGAGTACCGAGTCGAACACGGCCGCCCACAGAACCTGCTCCCGTTCACCCTCGTCGACATCGAGTGTGCGCCTGAGCACCTGCGCCCCCGCGCGGCGGAAGTAGCGCACGCTGGCGTGAATCCAGTGATGGAGCAGTTGGCCAACCTGCCGCGGGACCACTTCACCCGTGGCCAGAGGTGACACGAGAGTCGTCGTCCCCCCGCGGTAGTGGGGCAGAGCCACCTTGAGGATGTCCTTGGCCTCGGACACCGTGATCGAGGTGACTCCGCGGTGGGCCGCCCGGGGCGGATGTGACTCCAGGTGATCGAGGAGTGCCGGCCAGATGGACTCTCCGAGAGCCTGCATCTCGTCCGGACCGAGCACAAGCGGCGTCATCTCCATCCGCAGCATGCTCAGGGCCTCGACTCACGACTCCGAAGACGACTGGAATCCCACCGCATGTCTCGTTCTGCTCCCTCGGCACTGAGCCCTGAGGGCGCCGTGCCCGTGCCGGCCTCGTGCATCGAAGGGCTCACTCTCCCGCCCAAATCAGGATGTGGACCTCGGCCTCCTCCCGGATGTCTTCAGGGTGGCAGGTCAGACTGGTTGCCAGCGGCTCACGCGCAATGAGACGGCGCAACTGCCGTGCGCCGACGATCAGGCTCGCGCGCCGGTCGAGCTCGCGCCGCAGCCTGTCAAGCACGAGCCACCGCTCGCGGCGCATGATCGACGCGACCGCTTTGGTCACCTGTTCATCTGGCGGGCCAACCGGTTCGCGTTCGATGACGGATCCGGCCCGGCCGCGCGGCGCTGGTGGCTGCGATCCTGCCGGCGGTGCTTCCCGGACCTCGGCGGCCTGGGCCGGAGTCCACGCCAACTGGCCGGGCTGGTCCGGAAGGACCGGCGTCCGCGCGAGCGCCGCCCTCACGGCTTCGACGATCGGGTGCTGCCTGAGGCGTTCGATCCGCCCCAGAGTCCTGACGACCTCGTCGCGCGCCGGCTTCGCCTCGGTCTGCACGTCATCGAAGTTGCCTTCGCGCATGTCGGCCAGGACCTTGCCGAGGGCGTAGGCCTCGGCGATGTGCGGGCGTGACAGGTGCAGGAACGTCCTGGTGGTTCGAAACTCGGCGAGGCGCCGCCGCGTGACCGGGCCCGACACCGGCACAGCGCCGTCACGCACGAGGATGACGGGCGGCGCCAGCGCACTCACGGTCTTGAGGAAGTCGGGGAACTGCCGGCCTTGCTGGACGTGATGCCCGACGAGGCGGAGCGTGGCGGCACCGGCGGTGATGACCGTGTCCGTGCCTCGGAACCGGCGCTGACTCTCGAGCGGCCCGATGGTCCTGGCGAAGGCCCGACCATCAGCCGCCGCGACCACCTCGAGGACTTCGGCCAGTCGGTCCGCCAGTACGGCCTGATCCACCACGATCTCGGCCGGCTCGATGCCCGCCAGGGCGTCGACAAACGCCTGTTCCGCCACCTCCTGCAGTGATGGAAGCGGAGGGGCGACTTCCTTATCGCCGGCGCAGCATGTGCGATACCGCTCGCGGGCGTGATTGATGACCCGGCGCGGGAACTCGCTGTCGGATCCGGCGACCTCGTCCACGTCGCGTTCCGTCAGCGGGAAGAGCTCGTCGCCGATCGCATCGGCCCGGCGTCGTGCCTGGAGCTCGTGCGACGCGAGACGCAGGCGCAGCAGCTCCCGTTTCAGCTCCGGGCGGATGGGCGCGAGCTCCAGCATGGACTGGGCCTGACCGAGGAAGCGATCGATGAAGGGACGGCTCAGCTGCCCGCGCCACACATCGAGCATCTCGCGCGTCAGGCCCACGACGATGAACCAGCCGCGGCCGGCGTCGTGGAGTGCGATGAGGAGGCGCTCGAACTCCGCGATCTGATCGCGCGACTGCATCTGGTCGAGCTGGTCCAGCACCAGTACGATGGGTGTCGAGGCGATGCGTGCAAGCTGGCCGAGCAACAGCAGCGTGTCGAGCACGCGCTCGTTCGGCCCGCCCTGCTGCAAGAGCTCGAGATCCTGGTCGGAGAGGTGCGTCGCGCCAGCCAGCCACGCGAGCGCCGCATCTTCCTTCTCTGGATCGAGCACGTCGAAGAGCACCGGCAAGAGCATCGGGTCCCAGTGCCCCGCGCTGGTCAGGCGGCTGCGGAGACCCCGCAGGAACTTCCGCTGACTCGCCCGGCTGACACCGTGCCAGTACGCGTGTAGCTGGTCCGTGTCGGTGCCGGGCTCGATGCCGCCGCTCAGCACGAGCGCGTAGAGGAAGCCCTGGATCTGCGAGTACGGCTTGCCGATCCGCCGGCGCATGCCGCTGATGACTCGGTGCAGGACCCAGGACTCGATCGCCGATGGGCGCGTCGGCGGATTGGCCGCGAAGGCAAACACCTCACCGCGGGTGAGGCGCCGTCGAAGCCGGCCGAACAGATGCGACTTCCCGGAACCTGCGCCGCCAACGACGAACTGCACTCGGGTCGCGTGCGATGTCCCGCCGGCCAGCTCATCGAGGCCTTGCTCCAGGATGAGCGACTCATGGCCGTGGATGTTCCCGACATCCGGGAACTCGGCATCCGTGCGCCAGAACGCCTCCTCGGGCACGGCGTTCGAGAAGAACGGGTTCAGGTGCAGGTAGTCGCGCCGGTCGGCCATCATCGACTGTCAGCGGAGGATGGTCCAGTAGTAGGCACGGTAACCCGCCGGGGTCAGCGGCAACACGTGCTTCTCGTCGTCCGGCAGGCGGCCTTCGTGATCGTGAGGCGTCAGTCCGACCGCAGCCCGCGAGGCCATGGCCAGCAGGTGGCGATGGAACAGATCGAGGCTCGGGCGGCACGACCGGGCTGCGCTCCAGGCTTCATAGTGCCGCCATGTCCAGGGGATCGGAACGGAACGCAGGCCGCCCAGCGACGGGAGATCCTCCGCGTACCACTGCACGAGTTGCGCCTCGCTCAGTGACTGATCGAGAACCGCCGGCGCCACGGTCGCCGGAGCACCGTCGAAGAGCGCCAGCACCGATGCGAGCGCCAGCGGGGTGGACCGCAGCGTGTTCATCGTCCCGGTGATGCTCGTGAGCTGCGAGACCTGGCGGGCCGTGAGAAAGCGGGTCGGACGGACGTGCCCGGCTGCCACCAGTTCTGCCAGCACCTCGTCAAAGAACGGCTGGTAGGCCTTCCCGACGGCCCTGCGTAAGGCCGTCGGCGTGAGACGTGCATCCCCCGAGATGGCCTGCCGCACACGGCTGGCCGCGTAGTCTCGCGCCGGGTGACGATGGAAGAGCGGCGCGCCGCCGGTGCGGGCCGGAGGATGGCGGTGGATGTCGCCGGACGCGGTGAGCTCGTCCAAAGCCGTTTCGACGGCCGACCTCTTCGCCCTCGGGTGGACCTGCTTGACCGCCTTGAGTGCCGCGGCGACTGTCAGCGGCCGATCGGACGCTCCGATGGCCTCGCCGAGGACGGGTCGAATGTCGGGCGTGGGGACTG
>JBFMFH010000075.1:0-53937 GCA_040752275.1 Acidobacteriota bacterium | reverse complement strand
GCGCGGCGCCCGGCTGGCAAGGCGCGACGACTGAGCATACTCCCGGTATGTGAGGGAGGAGCAACGCCGCCAGGCGGGATGCCCCGCCCGGGAATTGTGTGAGGCATCACGGTTCCAGGGCACTAGCAAGGCGCCGCAGTCGAAGGTCAGGTCCCGGCGGCGAAGCCCGGCCGGCAGGACGATCTGGCCTCACTGACCCGCGAGATACCACTCGCGCGCCGTTCGGTCCGTCCGCACGAACTGCAGCAGCAGGTCGGCCACCTTCCGCCGGCCCGACGCGCTGGGATGCGTTCCATCGTCGGCGAAGTCGGCGCAGGTCCAGATGAGGCCGTCCGATCGCGGTGTGAGGCCGTCGGCCCAGAGATACGGTCCCCACGAGAGCCACGGCACGTCGCCCGCGCCGTTCTCGTCGAGGCCGAGCCCGCCGGCGCCGGCGAGCTGCTGCTCGATGACCCACTTTACGGCGAACCCGCTCTCGTAGGCGTACGGCTCCGGGTTGAGCGTCGTCGTCGCGTAGCCGCCGTAGGTACGGCTCGAGAGATACGCCAGGCGCAGATGTGGAAAGCGGACCCTGAGCTGGCGGAGGACGCCGCCGATCTGATCCCGCATCAGCTCGGCCTCGCGGCGGAAGTCGCCGCGCGGATTCGAGTTGGCGAGTTTCACCCAGGCCGCGGCGACCTGGTGGTTCGTGAGGCCAGCGCTCCGCAGCCGCGTCTCGAGCACCGACCAGCAGGTGCAGCCCGGCGAGGACCAGGCCTGGGCGGTCATGCCTCCCTGGGCACCGTCGACGATGGCGAGCCGCGGGTCCTTCTGCGGGTCGGCATCCGCGCTCGCCTTGAAGACCGAGAACTCCTGGGTCGTATTCGACATGCCAATCGAAACGAAGGCGTAGCGACCGCCGGGATCGGGGCGTCCCTCGGTATCGACCGGGCCAATCTGACGCGCCAGGGTCTGGCCCGTTGCGTCGTGCGCGCCGGGCCGCGCGTTGCCGGTAGGGTAGAGGCCGCCGGCTTCGCCCGCGTAGGTGCGTGCGCCGAGGTCTGTAAGAGGGACGAGTCCCGTGCTGGTGCGCGCGCAGCCCGTTGCACCGGCGGGCGGCTGCGAGGAGGGCGAGGTTGGCGCCGTCGTCGTGGCGGACGAGGCACTGCTGCAGGCGGCGCCGCAGGCGAGCGCGATGGCCAGTGCCGCCGCGGTGGGCGGTCGCCGGACTGCCATACGTCATTAGACCTGAAGGGTGCGCGCCGGGATACGACCGCGTCACTCCGCCGAGAACTTCGGGAACCTTTGCGAGCTCCCAACTGAATATTCCGCGAGGACGTCGTACAGGGAGGGCATGGCCGCCGAACCGCCGACCAACCGAATCCCCGACGACCGCCTGCTGAGGCTCGTGGCGGCCGGGGATGCGAACGCCTTCACCGAACTCTTCAGGCGGCGCCATCCGGACGTGTTCCGGTTCGCCCTCCACCTGACCGGCTCGGCGGCCACGGCCGACGACATCGTCCAGGACGTGTTCCTGATCGTCATGCGGGACGCGGCCCGGTACGACGCCGGCCGCGCGACGGTCACGGCGTGGCTCTGCGGCATCGCCCGCAACTGCGCCAGGCAGCGCCTGGCGCGCGACAGCCGGCCTGCGCCGGACGAGCTTGCGGGCGGCCGGGAGCCATGCGCATGGGGTCGCGATTCGGTGGACCCGCTGGACGGCCTGCTCAGAACCGAGCGCATCGACGCACTGCGCCGCGCGATCCAGACCCTGCCGCTGCCGTATCGCGAGGCGTTGGTGCTGTGCGACCTGCAGGAACTGGCGTACGCGGAGGCGGCGCAGGCGGCCGGGTGCCCGGTTGGCACGGTGCGCTCGCGGCTGCACCGCGCCCGGGCGTTGCTCGCGGCGAAGGTGGCAGCCTTGGCCTTTCGTGAAGCTGACGCGCGGACGGTGGAGCCCGAAGACGCGGAGCCCGAACCACGGCCACGCGTGGCCGGGACCCTGCGAATGAGCCGGTCGGGAACAGGAGCCGTATGAAGACACCCTGCCGCGACTACGAGTCGGACCTGGTCGAGCTGGCCCGCGGCGCCGACCTGGATGCCCAGGCCACCAGTCATCTCGGCCGCCACCTCGCCGAGTGTCCTACGTGCGGATTGCGGCTCGCGCAGGAGCGGCGCCTGACCGTGGCGCTCCGGGCTGTCGCCGGTGCGGCCGAGGCGTCGTCTCGTTCGGCCGCGATCGAGGAGGATCTGCTGCGGGCGTTTGCGCGGCAGGCCGGGCCACACCCGCGCAGGGCTGCTCGTCTGTTCGCGCGTGCGCGCCCTGGGCCCCGTCGCTGGCTGGCCGCGGCGGCCGCGGTGATCCTGGCGGTCGTGCTGGGGCAGGGGTTGGCGCGCCGGCGCGCTCCGAGCCCACCCGAGTTGCCGGCTGCCAGCGAAGAGTTGGCGTTCGTCACTCTGCCGGCGGCCGTGGGTCTCCCGCCGTTCGAGAGTGGACGCATCGTCCGGGTGGAGCTGCCCGTCGCGGTGCTCCCGGCCTACGGTCTCGAGGTCGCGCCAGGCCCGCCCGGTGGTGTGGTCGAGGCCGATGTGCTGGTGGGGCAGGACGAATTGCCCCGGGCGATCAGGTTCGTGAATTCCGCATCCAATCAGGGGAGCACACGATGAAGACAACGGTGATGACGTTGATCGTAGCGGGGCTCGCGGCAACGGCCGGCGCGCAGATTGTCGCACACGAGCACCAGGTCAGGGCCGCAGCCGAACGGCACGCCCAAGCGGTGCTGGAGCAGCACCTTCAGGTGCTGACGGAGGTGCAGCCGGCGACGGTCCGAGTCTCCATCGTGCCCGGACCTGTGACCGGCGCGCCGTACTCGGCCGAAGCGGTGAGCGAGACGGTCCAGACGCTCGCCGACGGCAACCGGATCCTTAAGCGGTCGGTGTCGCGGATCTACCGCGACTCGAAGGGACGCACGCGCAACGAGACCTTGACGGCTGACGGCCAGGTGAAGAGCGTGGTCATCAGCGATCCGGCGGGCCGCACGAGCTACCAGCTCGTCCCCGAGAAGAACGTTGCGCAGCGCATAGGCCTTGGCACGGTGCACGCGACCTCGGCCGGCCGTGGCGCCGGGGCCGGGATCGCGACGACAAGGCCCCTGACATTCACGGTGGTCGAGCTCAAGGCCGCACACGAGGCCGAACTCAAGCGAGCACAAGGCACACTCCAGGCCCTCAAGGAAGCCGAGCACAAGACTCAGCAGGCGGCCACCATGGTCCACGAGGCGTCCGGGGCAGAACGGACGTCCGCGAGGGACGACCTGGGCGTGCGGAGCTTCGACGGTGTCGAGGCCAGAGGCAGCCGTACGACCACGGTCATCCCCGCGGGCGCGATCGGCAACGTGCTGCCGATCACGATCACCTCCGAGGAATGGACGTCGCCGGAACTCAAGGTCCTGGTGATGACGCGCCACGCCGACCCGCGAACCGGTGAGACGACGTACCGGCTGTCGGGAATCAGCCGCGCCGAGCCCGATGCCTCGCTCTTCGAGGTGCCCGCGGGATACACGATCAAGTAGCGGCTTCGACGCCGGGATTCGGGATTCGGGACTCGGGACTCGGGCCGGACAGCCGCGTGGGAGAGCGCTCAACGAGGACACACCGATGGACCCGTGCAGCCGCAAGGGCGAGATCCGCGCGCGCGCCGCGGAACGCGGCATTGGGGCCCGATCTGATCTCTGACACCTTGCCTCGGCACGGCAGGTGCAACCAGAGTTCTTCCGCACGATCGTATCGGAGCGCCACGAGCGATGCGGCGAGACAGCTCGGATGGTCGCGAGGGCCCACGTCCGCATACCCCCTCTTCACGGACCGGTCAACGGCGACGTTCACTGCCGGCGGCCTCCGCGTCGGCCCGAGTCGCTCTGTCGCCTGCCGCGTCTCACCGGGTGGACAGTCGGCGCAGGCCGGAAGTGCGAGAGGACAGGGAAACGCCTGCAATTCCGAAGAGTCGTCCCTGGCACGATGGCTGCATGCCTTGGAAGTGTCAGCCCTCGGTGCCAGCGCCATCTTGGGGTGACGCTGGGAGGGACGCGATGAAGACCAACCGAATTCTCACGCCCGCCGCCATCGCGCTGGCGATGGCGCTGGCCGCACCGCCCGTTCTGGCGCAGTCGGGCAACCGCGATCGGCGCGCGCGCGATCGTTCGGCGCAGACGGCCGGGACCGCACGCCAAGGCACTGCCGCACGACAGATGACGCAGTCTCGCGGTGAGGCGGTTCGTCGGGCGGAGCCCAGCCCGGAGACGGCTCGTGGCGGCACGGCCTCGGGCACTCGGGGATCCACGACGTCGCGAGGCGCGCCGCCGGTCAGCAGGCCATCGGCCTCGGGCACTCGGAGATACACGACGTCGCGAGGCGCGCCGCCGCCCGGCAGGCCGTCGGCCTCGGGCGCTCGAGGATACGCGACATCACGACCCGTTCCGCCGCCAGCCCCGGCCCAGCGGTACGATCGCGGGTACAACACCCACGTGCCCTACGGCAACTACCGCCGGGACGCGTGGCGCGGTCGGGTCCAGTTCGGGCTCGGCATCTCGATCTTCGCGGGCAATCCGTTCCGCTTCCACTTCGACTACGGATGGAGGCCCAGCTTCGCCTATCACTACAGGATGCGGCCGAGCCTGGCCTACGGCGGGATGAGCTTCGTGCTCGATCCCTACTACACGGAGGTCTACATCGACGGCCAGTTCGTCGGCGTGGCGAGTGACTTCCGCGGGCAGCCGGTACCGGTGGCTGCGGGCTATCACCGGATCGAGCTCTATGCGCCCGGATTCGTCCCGGTGGCTTTCGACATTCGGGTGTTCCCGGGTCAGGTCATACCCTACCGTGGCTCCCTCTACCCGGTGTACTGATCGACGATGAGGGTCTGAGCGCTCGAAGCGCTGAGTCGAGCCGCCCCGCGGCATGCGCGGACACGACTGGGTGACCGGCGGCCGTCACACGCGGCACTCTCGAGAGGTCTGCTGCCGGATCAAGGGGCACCCTCGTTGCCGGCGGCCTCGGCCTGCCCCAAGACGACGACACGCAGGCCTGGCACCTGGCGGAAGTGCGATTCGTCGCGCGGCCCGACGAGGACCCCGAACCCGAGTTCGAGGGCCGTGGCCGCCACGGCCAAATCGTTCGCGGGAATCTGCCGTCCGTCGTGGCTCAGGCGGGAAAACAGATCAGCCCAGCGCTCGGCCGCGGCGGCGCCGAACGGCACGATGGGGACGGCCGACACGAGTGCGTCGATCTTGGCGCGTCGTGCCGCGGCGCGTCGGGGATGATCCGCAAGACGGACGCCCACGAGGAGTTCCGCGTAGACGATGGCAGGGACGGCCGCAGGCTCGTCGCCGGGTAGCCCTTCGCCCCATGCGCCGGACGACCGCTCGATGGCGACGAGCGCGCTCGTGTCGATCACGAGGCCCACGGGTACCCCGGGGCGCTATCGGCCGCGCCAATCCGGTCGAGCGCGTCCGCGAAATCGGCGTCAGGGGCGGCGGCATCCCGCCAGGCGGCGAGAGCCGATCGCACACTGGCCCCGCCTTCCGCCTCGATCGGCTCCAGGGTGGCCACGGGCACGCCGTTTCGTTCGATGACGAACGCATCGCGGCGGTAGCGGATGCGGCCCAGCACGTCCCCGAGTTGGCGCGCGAGGGACGTGGCCGAGATGACGGTCTTCATAATTACGTATTATACAGAATTACGTCCTCAGCTAGCGAGGCCGTTCGTCGCGGCCAGCCCAGCGGCGTCAAGGCAGGTGGACACGCAATGCGCCTGGCGCACCCGGATCGGGAAGCGCAAGTCGCCGTGCCGACGACACTGACGGTCTCGCTGGGGGATGCCCGGTCGGCCCAGCCGGCGACTCCGCGCCAGGTCGCCCGATCACGGCCGCCAGGTCAGGCCCAGCGTGGCCTCTGGCGAAGGCCTCAGGCCCGGCTTGTGCCGTGGCGTCGGTCCTGGCGGATCGAGTGCGCGATTACCCAGCCGCCTTCGCCCACGCCCGAATCTGATCGATCGTGGCCGTGGCGCCTCCGCACACTTCGACCACGACCGATCGCACATCGTCGAGCTCGGCCGCACGCTCGTAGATCGGCGCGAGGCTGGCCCCGCAAGCCGGCTCGACGAGCATCCGGTGATCCGAGAGGAACCGCTCGCACGCCGACAGCGCACTCCTGTCGGACACCACGAGGCTCCGAATCGGATGCTCACGCGTCCACTGGAGCGCCCGCTCGCAGACGCGCTTCGCGCCGAGCGACGTGGCCACACTCGTGATGCGGTCCAACTCCACCGTATGTCCCGCGTCGATGGCCGCGCGGAACGAGGCCGCGCCGTCGGTCTCGACGGCCACGACCGCCACGTCGCGCCAGCCGTGCCGCTGGAGTCCCTGGACCACGCCGCAGAGCAGGCCGCCGCCGCCGACGCACAGCACGACGGCGTCGGGGCGGACGCAGGTGGCGGCGATCTCGTCGACCAGCATCGCGTGGCCGTCCCACACCAGCGGATCGTCGAAGGGATGGACGAAGGCATCCGACGGTCCAAGCAGCGCTTGGGCGTGCTGGTTGGCCTCTTGCCACGACGCCCCATGCACGACGAGCGTGGCGCCTTCCTGCCGCAGGAGCGCCTTTGCGCGTTCGGTCGTCGTCTCTGGAACGACGACCGTCACCGGGATGCCGAGCGCGCGGCCGGCGTAGCCGACGGCGAGCCCCGCGTTGCCGCCGGACGAGGAGACGAAACGACTCGCGCCGCGGCCTTGCGCGGCCTCGCAGGCGTGACCGATACCCCGCAGCTTGAACGACCCCGAGGGCTGGAGGCAGTCGAGCTTCAGCCAGACCGGGCGTCCGAATGCCAACGCCAGCGGGCGTGATTCGATGAGCGGCGTATCGAGGTGAAGCACGATCGCCATACGATACACCGGCGGGTCGTGAATCGCCGCCTGGGCTCGATATCTCGGATGATCCCGCCTGTCGTCGGTGCGGTGGCGTTCGGTCGAAACTGGGACTCGTCTGTGATCCCGCCGAACACCCCCGCTCTAGAGCGGGTCTCATCCCGGAGCCATCCCGGAGTCCTCCCGGAGTCCCCTGTCTCCTCCGGCTGCAGGCCGCGGCGGGCGCCCGTCCGGCGCCACCCGCTCGGTTGTGGACCCGTTCTCGTCTCGTTCGGCCCGTGAGGGCCGACAAGGAGGCCGGCCGCCTGCGCCCAGCGGGCTTCGGCGCGCCGGGGCCGATCAAGCGGGCTCGCCTCATTCTGTCTCCTGTCTCCCATATTCTGTCTGTCCCCGATCCCCACTCCCCGGCCCCTGTTCTTCGGTCCGCAGTCCCTGTTCCCCGGCCCCTGGTCCCCGTTCTCCGGGTTAGAATGCCCCGGCGCGCCAGGCGCGCCCGTCCACGTTTCTTGGGGGCACTCTCATGAGACACCTTGCCGCACGATTGCCGTTCACGCGCCGCCCGCTCGCCGTCGCTGCCGTCACCCTCGTGGTCGCGCTCGCGTGGGCCGCCGCGCTGCCCGAGGCGCAGGCGCCCGCGAAGAAGGCGCTGACCATCGACGACTACGCGAAGTGGCGCAGCATCAGCAGCCAGTCGCTTTCGGCGGACGGCAGATGGGTCGCGTACGTCCTGCGGCAGATGAACACGATCGCCGCCGAGTCGAAGCCGGTGCTGCATCTGCGCAACCTCGAGACGGGCACGGAGGTGACCGTGGAGCACGCCACCGATCCCGAGTTCTCGGCGGACTCGAAGTGGATCGCCTACCAGGTCGATCCCGGTGCCGCCGCGCGGGCGAGGGCCGCGCGGCGGGGATCGAGCGGTGGGTCGGGTGGGTCCGGCGGAGGGCAGGGGAGCGGCGGCGCAGCGGCACCCGGCCAGGCCCAGGAGGGCGGGCGCGGTGCCGCCGCGATTCCCCCGCGGCGGGTCGAGTTGCGCAACCTCGAGACGGGCGGGGTCCGGTCCTGGGAGAATATCGGCACCGTCACGTTCTCGCCCGCATCCACGTACCTCGTCCTCCAGCGGCGGGGGGGCGAGACGCCCGAGGCCTCAGGTGGTCGCGGCGGCGGCGCGCCGGGCGGCGGACAGGGCGGCGGCCGCGGACGTGGCGGCAGCTCGCCGTCTGGGCCACGCGGCCTCGACGTCCTCCTGCTCGATCTGCGCACCGGGGGCCACCAGCTCGCCGGCAGCGTCGGCGACTTCGCGTTCAACCGAACCGGCGAGCTGCTGGCCTTCACCGTCGACTCGACCGTGAAAGACGCGAACGGCCTCTTCATCTTCGACACGCGAAGCGGGCGCGTGACGTCCCTCGACAACGACGCCAAACAGTACTTCCGACTCGCCTGGAACGACGCGGGCACGGCTGTGGCCGTCCTCAAGGGGAACGACGTCGAGAAGATGCGCGAGAAGGAGACGGTCCTCCTGGCGTTCCGCGACATTCAGGCGGCGCTGAAGGACAACACTCCCGCTCCCAGGCCCATCGTCCTCGACCCGGCCAAGTCGGAGGGCTTCCCGAAGGGCTGGGTCGTGAGCGACCGCGCGCCGCTCGAGTGGAGCGAGGACAACGCACGGGTGTTCTTCGGGATGAAGGAACAGGTGCCCGCGCCCGACACCCAACGCCGCTCGACCGACGAGACACCTGATGTGGACGTGTGGAACACCGCCGACGAACGGGTGCAGTCGCGCCAGATGATCCAGGCGAACCAGGATCGCAACTTCGCCTTCCGCCAGGCCTTCGATGTCGCCGCGGCGAAGTTCGTCAAGCTCGCCGACGAGACCATGAAGGACCTGGAGGTCGCGCCGGACGGGAAGTGGGCCGTCGGCCGTGACGCGCGCGGCTACGTGTCCGACAAGAAGGAACCCGCGGCCGACTTCTACCGGGTGAACACGTCGACCGGCGAGCGGACGCTCATCGTGAAGGGGCAGCTCTCCGGCCGGCAGCACGTCCCGGGCATCTCACCTCACGGGACGACCTTCCTGTACTGGAAGGACGGCAAGTTCCAGGCGTACGACTTCGGCGCGAACGCGACGCGCACGCTTGGCGGACCGAAGGCGCCGAGCTTTGCCGACAGGGAAGACGACCACGTCGGGACGAGGCCGCCGTACGGAATCGCCGGCTACACGAGCGACGGCATGGGCGTCATCGTGAATCACCGCTACGATCTATGGCTGCTGCCGCTCGACGGCTCGGCGGCGACGAACCTGACCAACGGGGCCGGCACGAAGGCCGAGATCCGCTACCGCCTCGTGCGGACGGTGCCAGACGACCCGACGCAGCCGCGCGCGGCCGGGCCCCGCGGCACGTTCGACCTGACCAAGCCCCAGACACTCTCGGCCTACGGCCAATGGACAAAGAAGGCGGGCTTCTACGAACTCGCGGGTGGGCAGCTCCGGCAACTCGTGTACGAGGATGCCCGGTTCAGCACGCCGATCAGGGCCATGAAGGCCGACACGTTCCTGTTCACGCGCGAGACCTTCGTCGAGTACCCGGATCTGCGCGTGTCCGGGCCGGGTTTCGCCGACTCGCAGAAGATCACCGACGCCAATCCCCAGCAGAAGGACTTCCTCTGGGGCCACCGTGTGCTCTTCGACTTCAAGAACAAGGACGGCGTGCGGCTGCAGGGCATTCTGGCCGTGCCCGACGACTACAAGCCTGGCGAGAAGCGCCCCATGATCGTAACGTTCTACGAAAAGAACTCGCAGAACATGCATGTCTACACGCCGCCGGTCTACATGGTGAGCATGGGCCGCATGCCCACGCAGGCGGTCAGCCAGGGCTATCTGACGATGATGCCGGATGTGCACTTCCGGACCGGCTCGTCGCACAGCGACATGCTGGAGTGCGTGGAGGCCGCGACGCGCAAGGTGATCGAGATGGGCTACGCGGACCCGAAACGGATCGGAGTCACCGGGCACAGCTACGGCGGCGAAGGGGCGGCCTACATCGGGGTGATGTCGAAGCTGTTCGCCGCGGTCGGCATGGGCGCGGGCGTGGTGGATCTCTACAACGACTTCAACATGAACTGGGGCTGGACCTACGCCGCGCCCGGCGGGAGCGGCGACACGGGATTCAACTACTACCTGTACTCGCAGGGCCGCTGGGGCTTCTCACCGTGGGACCAGCCCGATCGGTATCGCCACGAATCCGCGCTCACGTGGGCGCCGCGAGCCAGCGCGCCGTTTCTGATCATGCACGGGACGTCCGACCCGACCGTGGGCTTCATCAACGGCCTCGCCTTCTACAACGCGCTCCGCTACAACGGGAAGAAGGCGGTACTGCTGGCGTATCCGAACGAAGGGCACCACCTGAGCGGGGTGGCGAACCAGCGGGACCTGACCAGCAAGTTCATGGAGTTCTTCGATCACTACCTCAAGGGCGCGCCCGCCCCGACGTGGCTGACCGAGGGCGTGCCGTTCCTGAAGAAGGACGCGAAACCGCCCGAGCCGGCGAAGCGGTAGGGCGCGCCAGGACCGTGGCTGGATTCAGGAAATGGAATTCAGGAGTCAGGAGTCAGGAGTCGGCCGACCTCCTTGTCGGTCCTTGCCGGCTACTGCGCTCGGCGGCGGCCGCAGATGGACGGTCCGCCGCGCCAGCGGCACGGCCGCGCCGCGGGCGGGCGACGGTCGCGCCAGCGAGCACGATCCGCCTGGACCGCCCCCTGTTCGGACCATATACTCGTACGCCATGACGTTCCGTGACCGGCTGCTCTCGACGATCCGTGCCGCGAGGGCCGTGCTCGAGGTGCCGGACGTGCTGGTGGTCGGATCCGAGGTGCCAAACCTGCTCGAGCCTCGCGCAGGGGCCACGCTCGTCGTGTCGCTCGACCTCGACATCGGTGTCCCGGTCACACGGCACGCCGCGGTCAAGCAGAGGCTCCCGGCGCTGCTCGAGGCGTTCACCCCTTCGGCCGAGGAGCCGTCGGTCTGGACACCCCGCTCCCCGGACTTGCTCGAGGTGAACTTCGTCGGCATCGACCGCACTCGCGACCCGGCCGACGCCTATGTCTTCGACGACGATCAGCTCCCGCTCCTCGTGTTCGGCGCGCTGTCGCTGGTCAAGGCGGGGGCCGAGATCGAGCTGGCGGGCGCTCGCCTGCGCCTGCCCCGGCCCGCCGGCCTCCTCCTCGAGAAACTGGTGACAGATCGAACCGGAGAGAAGGGCGATCGCGATCTGCTGGTCGCGCTCGGTCTGCTGATGATGGCCAGCGCCGCCGATTTCGACGAACTCGACACCGAGTACCGGAGTCTGCGATCCGAGCTCCGTCACGCGGTCCGCTCCAACCTGACCGTGCTGTCGCTCCTCGACGCGCGGGCGGGCATGCCGGATCCCCGGCCTCGGCGGGCCGAGGTCGCCGGCGTCCTGCGCCGCCTGGAACGACTCGAGACCGACCTGTGATGACCGAGGTGCTGGAACGCCGTGCCGCCGACCTGCGCCGGCGGGTGCTGGTGCGGTCCTGGGAGTACCGACAGCGGCATCACGCTCGAGGCGTGTGGTTCCGGCTGCGCCGGGTCCTTGCGGACGCAAGTGCCGCGTTCGTCGTCACGGATGACGAGGCGCGGGCGCTCGTCGCCGAAGGGTTTCAGATCGAGGCGGTCGGCCGCGCGCTGGAACCACCCAAGGTCATCCTGTTGGCTTCCGCCGACCGCGTCCGGCGGCTCGTATCTGCCCGCGCCGTCCCGGTGCGGCTGGGCCGCGAGTTGCTGGAGGCTGAACACCTGGTGCTCACACGCTTCTGAGCGGGCCTCCGCCGGCAGAGCCGAGCCTTCGTGATATCATCATGTCGAACGCGGTGATATCATGGCAGCCTCTCCAAACCGGCGCCGCCCGTCGGGCCGTTTCCTGCTGCGCGTCGACCCGGCCCTGCACGCAGAGCTGAAGGCGTCGGCCGTCGACCTGGGGCTGTCACTGAACGACTACTGCAGCCGCAAGCTCGCGCTGCCCGTCGACGCCGCCGCGCTTGCCGCTGGCGCTCCGGCCGTGGTGCGCCAGGCCGCCGATTTGCACGGCGACGACCTGCTGGGCGTGATTGTCTTCGGATCGTGGGCCCGCGGCGACGCCGACGGCAGCTCGGACGTCGACGTGCTCATCGTCCTGGACCGCCGCACGCCCCTCGCCCGACGCCTGTACCGCGAGTGGGACGCGCGCCCAGCCCGCTGGGATGGCCGTCCTGTGGAGGTGCACCTCGTGCATCTGCCTGAGCCGGGCCGTGCGCCGTCGGGTCTCTGGGCCGAGGTGGCGCTCGACGGCCTCGTCGTCTACGAACGCGGCCGGCAGGCTTCGGAGACGCTCGGCGCGGTGCGGCGCCTGATTGCCGAAGGGCGGCTCGTGCGTCGCACGTCCCAGGGACAGCCGTACTGGTCGGAGGTGGCCTGACATGCGGAACCAGGAACTCGCCAGAGACTACGTCACCCGCGCCGCAGGCCGCCTGCGGGCGCTCGACGTGCTCTACG
The DNA here is from genome assembly GCA_040752275.1 of Acidobacteriota bacterium. Taxonomy (GTDB): domain Bacteria; phylum Acidobacteriota; class Vicinamibacteria; order Vicinamibacterales; family JAKQTR01; genus JBFMFH01. The sequence continues at coordinate 41,494 of JBFMFH010000075.1, read as the reverse complement.
AGGACGGCCACTGGGCTGATGTCGTCCGGGAGGCTCAGGAGATCGTCGAACTCGCGCTCAAAGCCGCCTTGCGGGCGCACGGCGTCGACCCGCCGCGCCTGCACGACGTGTCGGACGTGCTGCTGGCCGAGCGGGATCGCCTGGCGGCCCCGCTCGTGGCCGAGCTGGACGCGCTCGTGCGGATCTCGCGGGATCTCAGGCGCGACCGCGAGCTGGCATTCTACGGCGCCGAGGATCTCACCCCTTCCGGCTTCTACTCGAAAGACGATGCGACGAAGGCCAGGGACGGGGCGCGGCTGACCGTGCGCGCCGTACAGCCCCACGTGTGAGCCTCGGATCCGGCTGGAGCTGGACGACGAGAAGACCGGCGAGCGACCGGCGAGGTGTCCATTCCGAGATCCGTACTTCGCCGATTGGGAACCAGCGACCTCATTGCGAAGGGGAGGACCTCCTCGGCCAGGCTTGCCAGCCGCCGCTCGAGCCACCAGGCCAGCGGGTGAAGCCAGAAGACCGCGCGGGGCCGCACAGCCTTAGAGACCGCTCACGCCTTCGGGCACCAGACGGGTCCAGTTGCGCCCGTCGGCCAGGCGACCAGTCTGAATGCCGCTGATGATCTCCCACAGCCGATCGCGAAGGTCGCGCCCGGGGAGCCGGACAGACCGATCGCGGAACGCGATCTCGCCGACGCTCCTGATCGTCCAGGCGGTGCCCGTGCAGAACGCCTCTCGCGCGTCGGCCAGGATCTCATCGATGCTGATCCGCCGCTCCTGCACATCGAGGCCGAGGACCTCCTGGGCCACGGTGAGCGCCGAGTCCCGTGTCACGCCTGCGAGGATCTGATCGTCGAGCGGCGGTGTGATGACCTGGCCGGCGTGGTTCACCACGAACAGGTTCGCGCCGCTGGTCTCCGTCGCGTACTTCAGCTCGCGTGCATCCAGGTACAGCACGTCGTCGAAGCCCTCTTGCTTCGCCGCGCCGGCCACGTGAACGCTGCCGGCGTAGTTGCCCATCGCCTTGGCGGCACCCGTGCCGCCTGGCGCGACGCGCGCGCGTTCGACCGCCTTCAGGCGGATGGCGCCCGTGGACGAGCCGACCGCCCCGACCGGCGACCCGTACATCGTGACGACCAGCTCGCGGCAGGCCCCGTACCCGAGCCGCGGCTCGATACCGTGCTGCATCGGGCGGATGTAGAACGATCCCAGCCCGGGCGGCGGCACGAAGCGTCGGTTGGCGTCGACGAGCCGATCCACCCCGGACAGGAACTCGTCGATCGGGAACGGCGCCATCGACAGCCGTTCGGCAGACCGCTGGAAGCGGGCCGCGTTGGCATCGGGCCGGAAGACCTGGACGGTGCCGTCGTCGCGGCGAAACGCCTTCAGGCCCTCGAAGATCCCGGCGCCGTATGACAGGACGGCGGCGGCCGGCACCAGCGCGATCGGGCCGTAGGGCTCCATGCGACCCGGCGCCCACACCGGCTCCCGCCGCGTGTCGCCGTCGGCACGGTAGATGTAGTCGGTTTCGGTGAACGAGAAGGTCAGGGTGCTCCAGTCGGGCACGGGCTTGTCGTGGGTCGTGGCTTTCATGGTCTCAGGAGTCCTCCGAATCCGACGCTGATTGGTACGAACGCGACTGGTCGAGAATCGCCCGGAACACCCGCAGCATGCCTTCGACCTCCAGGCCCCCGTCGCGAGCCCAGCCGGCGCGCTCGGCGAGCAGCGAGTCCTCGCGGACCGCGTCACGCACCGGCCGCCCATCGCGGCGCTTGATGTGGCCGGCGCGCTTCGCCAGATCCTGCCGCTGCACGAGCAACTCGACGAGGCGCCGGTCGACATCGTCTATGAGATCGCGGACCTCCACGAGATCCGGCGAACGGCCGCCCAGATCGGGAATCGGGAACTCAGTCTGCGCCGACGCAGCCCCGGCCGCGGGATGCGACAGTTCCTCGTCGAGGCGCGCGAGGGCATCCAGAAGGTCGCGGCGCGCGCCGGCGGCGTAGGGGTTGTCCCGGAGGATGGCCGTGAACAAGTGACCCGCGTCCTCGCGCACGGACTCGATCGTGGCCGAGATCCCGCGGAAGGACGGCGGGACCGACTCGGGTTCGCTGCTGATGCCGAGGTCGATGAACGCCTTGGCGATCAGGAATCCCAGCGCGTGCGTCCGGGCCATCTCACGGTCGTGGGCCTCGGCGTCCTGCAGCCGGACCCTGCAGCCGAGGCGCCGATAGAGTCGCGCAGCGGCGTCGACTGCGCCGGGATGTCGCGCGTTCGGGCAGACGACGACGCGGAGGGGGCGCTCGCGGCGGGCGAGGCTGGCCGGCCCGAACAACGGGTGCGTGGCCACCCAAGGCACGCGCTCGGCCAGGTGCCTCTCGAAGCACTCGGTCGGCTTCACTTTGACGCTGGCGACATCCAGCACCATCTGGCGCGACGTGAGAAACGGGACCGCGGCCGCCACCACGTCCTCCAGCGCCGGAACCGGCACCGCCAGCACGATGACCTCGGACGCGGAGATCAGTGCGGCCAGCGACGGCGCGGCGAGCGGTGCAGGCACCGGCGTCGCTGGGTCGTACGCACGCACCTGGATCCCCGACTCGGCCATCAACTCGGCGAGTGATCGGCCGAAGCGGCCGAAGCCCGCGATGCCGACGGTGTTGACCGGAATCTCCATGATGGCTCTCACTCCTCGACAGGTCCTCGCGAGTGCGCACCAACCGGCCTGCGCACAGGCGGGGCCTCCGCCACCGGGGCGTCCCGCTATGATAGCAACCTCTTGACGCCAGAACGACGCTGACCTCCGCAGTTCCGAGAGGACACGGGCGTCATGTCTGGCGGGCGCGACCCTCCCGTGTCTGATGCCTGAGAGGGCCGGCCAGTTCCAGGAGCCGCCGCAGGTTCCTGCGCAAGAGCGGCACGCCTTCGGTGAGCTCCAGACTCGCGAACTTCGCGTCGATGCTGTCGGACAGCGGGCCCTCGGGGATCCGGCCCGGCGCGGCGAGAGCCGCCGTCTCTTCCGCAGTGAACGCGAAGGAGGTTGGCCAGCGTTCTAGGAGACCACGGTTCTCGGGACAGATCACCTGGCAGGCGAGACACCCAATCAGGCAGTCCGGCGACGGCGGGCGGGGGTCGGTCGGCAGCGGGCCCGACGATTCCGAGATGACCGTGTAGCAGCGATCGGCGCGCAGCAGGAATCGGTCGCCGCTGATCGCCCCGGTGGGACACGCCTTGACGCACGCCTGACACGTGGCGCACCGGTCGAGCATGCGCTCGAAGCCGATCGCCCGGGGCGAATCCTCCGCCGGCGCGTCGATCAGATAGGCCGCGAGCTGGGCGTAGCTGCCGAATGGCTGGACGTAGGCCAGGTTGTTCCGGCCGTACGACACCAGCCCCGCGGCGGCCGCCAGCGATTTGAGAGGCACCGCCAGCGTGCTGACCGCGATCCGGCCGCCGAGCGCCTCGATGAGGTCGAGTCGGAGCTCCTCGAACAGCCGGCGGTACTCGACGTACGTCGGTGGCAAGACCGCGTCGACCCCGCCTTTGGTCGTGTCGAACCGCACGACCCAGGCCGGCCTCGAGACGGCGACGACAGCCACGGTGCGCGCTGGCCGGCGGCCGCCGCTGTCCGGGTAGTCGAAGCCCCCGAGCTGGCTCTCGGCGAACCCCGGCGCGAACGCGCCGTCTGCAGATAGCCGGCCGAGCCGATCCTGCACCTGGCCGAGAACGTCCGCCGACGCGAACGCGACCCGATACCCCCGCCGCGCCGCCCACGCCCGGATCTTCGCGCTCACCATGCCGTTCCGTCCTGGGGGATGTAACTATCTAAAAACATTATACAGGTTACACCGAATAGGACGACATCCCGGGCTATAGTGTTCCCACGACGCGAGGACCAACGTGACGTTGCCCGACGAGACTTGGCAGGAACTGCTCAACAGCGACTGGCACGACCACCTCGGCAGCGGCAGGCGGGAGGACCGAATCGACAGGGCGGACTGGCTGCAGGCCTTCCTGAAGAAGCTGTCCACCGACCTCTCGGGAGTCCCCGAGGCGCAAGTGAAGGCGGGCCTCCGGGCGCTGCGCCGAGTGCTGCAGCGCCATGTGGCGAGGATCACCGCCCGCGGCAGGGCCGACGGCCGTGCGCTGGACGATCTGAACCGCGTGCTCGGCAGGGCCCCGCTGACGCGCCGCCTGGCGATGCGGCGGGGCACGCCGCGGATCGAAATGGTTCCCCGGGCCCGCCCGCTCGACGCGGCGATCGGTGAGATCGCGGGCGCGTTCGCCGCCGTCCTGGCGGAGGGCGACCTGGCCCGGATCAAGATCTGCAGCAACCCGGACTGCCTCTGGGTGTTCTACGACCGCAGCAAGAACCGCAGCCGGAGGTGGTGCGAAGACGCCACCTGCGGAAACCTGATGAAGGTGAGGCGCTTTCGCCGGCGGAGCACGGCGGTAGGAGGGCCGCCAGCATGAACCGGAAGTCCCTCCCCCAGGATCGGTTCGGGAGATCTCGAGGAGAGTATGATCGACCGTTCCCCTTCGAGAGGCAATTGTCCATGCGCATCGCGTCATTCGTCCTCGCGTCGCTGTTGACCGCCGTGACCGCGGCGGCCCAGCCCCCGACTCCTGCGCCGGCCCCCGCCGGCCCGGTCACCGTCACGCTGCTGCACTTCAACGACGTCTACGAGATCCAGCCCGTCGAGGCCGGCAGGACGGGAGGGCTGGCACGCGTCGCCACGCTGATCGACGGACTGAAGTCCGGCGGCCGGCCGCTCATCACGACCCTCGGCGGCGACTACCTCTCCCCGTCGGCCATCGGGACCGCCCGCGTCGACGGCCAGCCGCTGGCCGGCCGCCAGATGGTCGCCGTGCTCAATGCGGTGAAGCTCGACTGGGCCACCTTCGGCAACCACGAGTTCGACGTCTCCGAATCGGCGTTCCGCGCGCGCCTTGCCGAATCGAGCTTCCGTCTGGTGTCGAGCAACGTCACCGAGGCGTCAGGGCAGCCCTTCCCCGGCGTGGCGAGCTCCGCCGTCGTGCCCGTGAAGGCTCGAGACCGCACGGTCAACATCGGACTGATCGGCGTGACCCTCGGGTCGACCAAGAAGCCGTGGGTGGCCTACCGCGACCCGATCGAGGCCGCTCGCGAGGAGGTCGGCAAGCTCAAGGCCAAGGCCGACGCCATCGTCGCACTGACCCACCTCTCGCTCGCCCAGGACGCGGACCTGGTGGCGGCGGTTCCGGAGATCGATCTCGTGCTGGGCGGCCACGAGCACGAGAACTGGCTGGCGCGCCGGGGCCCGCGCTTCGTCCCGATCGTGAAGGCCGATGCTAACGTGCGATCGGTGGCGATCGTGACGCTCGCGTTCGAGCCGGGGAAGCGCCCGGTCGTCACGGCCGATCTGAAGATCGTCGACGAGGCCGTTCCTTCCAATCCCGCGGTCGACGATGTGGCCCGGCACTGGACCGAGCTGGCGTTTGAGGGATTCCGGCGTGACGGATTCGCGCCCGAAGCGCTGGTCGTGACGACGACCGAACCGCTCGACGGGCGCGAGTCCACGGTGCGCAACCGTCCCGACCGGCTGACGAACCTGATCGCGGCCGCGGTCGCGCGGGAAGTCCCGGGCGCCGACGTCGCGCTCTTCAACGGAGGGTCCGTCCGGATCGACGACGTGGTCCCGCCCGGACCCGTCACCGAGTACGACATCATCCGGGTGCTGCCCTTCGGCGGCCGTGTGGTCGGCGCGACCTTCACCGGCGCGCTCCTCGCCCGGGTCCTCGAGACGGGCGTGAACAACGAGGGGACCGGCGGCTACCTGCACACGTGGGGCGTTCGCTGGCAGGACGGTCGGTGGCACGTGCAGGGCAAGCCCATCGATCCGGCGGCCCGTTACACCGTGGCGCTCACGGACTTCCTCCTGACAGGCGGCGAAGTCAATCTCGGCTATCTGACCCGTTCCAATCCAGGGGTTGGCGAGGTCCGCGAGTTCCGTGACGTCCGGCGGGCGCTCATCGATGAACTCCGCGCCGCATACGGCGGCGCCCCAGGCGGCGAGCGGCGGTAGACGTCTTGAAGGCCGGGCTGCGTTGCACGTGAGTCAGGCGTCGCGCCAACCGGCGCGCTCGGCGAGGAGCGCGTCCTCGCGAAGCCGGTCGCGAACCGGACGGCCGTTGCGGCGCTTGATGTGCCCGGCGCGCTTCGCCAGATCCTGACGCTGTACGAGCAGCTCGACCAGGCGCCGATCGACATCGTCGATCAGGTCGCGGACTTCCACGAGATCCGGCGAACGGCCGCGGATGTCGGGAATCGGGAACTCGGCCTGCGCCGACGCGGCCCCGGCCGCGGGGATACGGTGATCGAAACGTCGCCGAGGTGAGCGGCCATCGTGAAGGGAAGTCCCCACTCGTGGGGCCCCGCCGGCCGCCGGGTGCAGCCGGCGGCCGGCGGTCTTCCCGGGGCGTCAGGCCTTGACTCGCCGGCGTGAGATCTTCGCGACCACGACCCGCGACGGATCCGGGCACCGGATGAACTCCGTCGTCAGCCCATCGGGGTCGATCACCTTCTCGTAGGGTGTGCCCTTGTAGAGCCACGGCAGCGTGCCGCCGTACTCGAGGACGCGGACGGCGCCGCTCATCGCGTCCATCAGCCACGGGCAGATCTTCCCCTTCTCCTCCGGGTACTTGATCTTCTGCCCCGCCTGGTGCTGTCCGCACGCGCCTTCGACGATGTCGACTTCGAACTCGTACTTGGGACGGGCCGGCTGCGGGGTCTGCGGGCTCGGCTGGGCGGCTGTCGGAGCCTGCTGCGCTTCCGCGGCGGCGGCGATGCCGAGTCCGGCAGCTCCGGCCCCGAGGCACGCGCTCGAGCACGCGAGGAATTCCCGACGATTCATGGTGGACCTCCACGCGGCAGGGAACGGCCGCTCTGGATGGTGGGGGCGCGGGATCGGCCAAAGTATAGCTCACCCCTGATTCGGCCGGATCGCGGACGCCCAGGCCGCATGAGGGGTGAGATCACGACACCGCCGATCTGCCACACGAGGTCGGCCGATAAGTCCGTGATCGCGCGGTCATCTGCCGGGTCGACACGATCCAGCAGGACCAGGCAGTCGAAGTCGGAGTCGGCCGTCGCGTCGCCCCTGGCATAGGAACCGAAGAGCCGAATCGAGACGAGCCGCCGGCCGAAGCGCTGGCGCACACCGGACACGAACGCGTTGAGCGTCTCGTCCACGAGGGCCGGGAGCCGGACGGTCGCGCGGGCGGTCATCGTGAGGACGTTGTACCACCCGCCGCGATCGTCGCCCCGGGCGGCGCTACAATGCCTTCGTCATGCCGCGCCGCCCGATTGCGCTGCTCGTGCTCCTACTCGGGGTCCTCTGCGCGGTGGCTGCGGCCATCCTGCTCGGCGACTGGCGCAGCGACCGGTACCGCCTGCGATCGGAGGCGCTCCGCGAGACGCGCCGCTACCTCGTGAGCCTGCCTGAGGGGTACGACACCGGTGCGTGTCCGTGCCCCCTCCTCGTCCTGCTCGACGGCGGCGACCAGAAGCAGCACTCGGCGGAGCGGACGCTCTACGCCCGCTCGCGCGAGGTGCTGGCCGCGCTCCGGCGAGCGGGATTCCCGCCGATCGTCCTCGTCGGCGTTGAGAACCGCAATCGCGTGAAGGACATGACGCCCGTCGAGCGTCCCGATCTCTACGTCGGCGGGGGAGGCTCGCTCGCGTTCATGCGGTTCATCGAAACCGAACTCGTGCCCCGGGTCGTGGAACGCTGGCGGATCGGCGACACGCGGATCCTCTACGGCGAGTCGTACGCCGGACTGTTCGTGCTGGATGCGCTGGCCCGCGGGGAGCGCGCGTTCACCGACTACGTGGCGGTCAGCCCGGCGGTCGGCACGTGGCCCGACGGGCTTCGCGAGGCGTTCCGACGCCGTCCCCCCGGCGCGCCGGACCCGCGCAGCCTGTTCATCGTCTATGGAGAGAAGGACGGTCCGCTCATCGTAGACCACACGCCCGGCTTCGCGCGCGACATCGCACCGGCGCTGCCCGCGGGACTGCGGTTCAGCCGGGAAGTCCTCCCCGGCGAAGGCCACTCGCCGGAGCGCAGCCTCGAACGGGCCCTGCGGTTCATCTTCGCGCAGGCGTCGCAGCGCGTGGCCGCGCGAAGGCGGTGAGCAGGATGGCCTCCCGTCGCTCTTCCCTTCTGTCGGTAGGTGGGGCCGTGGTCGTCCTGCTCGTGACAACCTCGCTTGCCGGGCAGCCGCAGAGTTCCCTCAGATCCGACGTCGCCGAGTACCTGGATGTGATATCGGCCTACCGCGACGGACATCCGGAGGATGCCGTCGCCAGCCTTCGGGGATGGAATCCCGCGCGGCTCGACCGCACGGTCCGGGAACTGCCGACCATGATCGCAGGCAGCCTCGTGACGTGCAGGAAAGGGGGCGGCACGGTGCCCTTCGGGAGCATCGATGCCGCGATTCTCGCGCACACCGAGGCTGCACTCCTCGACATGAGGGCCCGGGCAGGCAACGATGCGGCACGACACCTCGGTCATGCCCGGAGACTGCTGTCCTGGGCATCCCGGAGCTTCGACTCGAGGCGCCGCTTCCTCTCGGGCGAATCCCGGGCGTGCGGTGAACCAGACCCGCTGGTCGAACGCGACTGGCTCCAGGCTACAGCGCGACTCGCGCTTGGCGAGTGGGCGCTCGAGACGGCCACGAGACTGTCCGACGAACTCGTCAACGAGTTCCCGGACGACGTCGATGCCAGCTTCGTTGCAGGAACCGTTCGAGAAGCGCTCGCCATCAACGAAGCACAACTTCATCCGCCGCCGGCCGCGTGGAGTCAAACCGATGCCGAGTACCGCCGGTTCCAGGCAGCCTACCAGCGTTCGTTGCGCGATCAGAAGAGGCTCCGCGAGCAGGCGATCCGTTTCTACGAGCGGGCGCTCGCGGGCGCTCCAGCTCGTTACGACATCTGGGTGCGCCTCGGCTGGGCGCTCGCATGTGTGGACCGTGAGGCCGATGCCCGGGCAGCGCTCGACATGGCAGCCTCGGCTGCAACGTCCCCGAGAGACCGGTACCTCGGCACGCTGCTCCTTGGCCGCGTGCACGAGCGGGCAGGCAATCTCCCACAAGCCATCGCCTGGTACGAGAAGGCCTCGTCGATGCTGCCCGGCTCGCACGTTGCGCATTTGGCTCTGGCCCACGCCTTCGGTGCGGACGGGCGACTCACGGTTGCCCGTCTGGAGCTGGAGCGGGCCGTCGACCAGTCGCACGCTGCGTCCGACGATCCCTGGACCGAGTATCCGCACGGCGACTGGCGCGCCGGTCAGGCGCAACTGGTACGCATGCGCACGGCGGTGACGTGGCGATGAGCGATTGGGTCGCCGTGTCCCAACGCCCCGTCCGGTCGGCGGCACGGGCCGTGATGGTCAACTGCGCACTGGCCGCGATCAGCGTTGGTCTCGGTGCGACTGGTGCGACGCCGCAAGCGGTGTTCAAGAGCCAGGTCGACGTCGTCCGTGTGGACGTCCTCGCCCTACGGCACGGGGCGCCCGTCGGTGGCCTGCGACCCTCGGACTTCGAACTTCGGGACAACGGGGTGCGGCAGGAGATTGTCAGTGCCAGCATCGAGGAGGTGCCGATCGAGGCCCTGCTGGTCCTCGACACGAGCAAGAGCATCACCCCCGACAAGGCACGCGCCCTCCGCGAGGCATCGTCAGCGTTCCTCGACGGCTTGACTGCGAGAGATCGGGCCGGACTTCTCGTCTTCGGAGGCCGGCCGATTCTGATGCAGGCGCCGACGAGCGACGGAGGCCGGCTCGGTCGGCTGCTGCAGGCTGTCGAAGGGCGCGGGAGCACGGCTCTCAACGACGCGGTCTTCGCAGCGCTGCGACTTCGCCAGCCTGGCGACGCACGTGGCGCCGTCCTGGTGTTCACGGACGGTGTCGACAACGTCAGTTGGCTCTCACCGGGCGAGGTCATCGAGGCTGGCAGGCGATCCGATGCCATCGTCCACGCCGTCGTGGTCGGCAGGGCCGGGATCGACAACGCCCTGCTGCACGAAATCACGCGCGGGAGCGGCGGAGATGTGTGGCCCGCCGCGTGGGGACCCAAGCTCGCAGATGCGTTTCGCGCGGTCCTCGACGATCTCCGTTCGCGCTACGTGCTCGCATACTACCCGACGGATGTCGCTACTGACGGTTGGCACGCGCTCGATGTCAAGGTCAGACTCCGAAGCGTCAGCATCACGCATCGGTCCGGGTACTACCGGGGAGAGCGGCGCTAGCGAAGCAAGGGCCCGGCCACGACTCCCCGCCGCGGCGCGGGGCAGGCGTTCGTGGCCGGTCCGGGAACCCACTGACCCCTGTCTGGCCTCCCCGGCGAAGGCCACTCGCCGGAGCGCAGCCTCGAACGGGCCTTGCGGTTCATCTTCGCGCAGGTGTCGCCGCGCGTGGCAGCCTGAGTTGTGGCGACTGCCCGTCGCAATCGCGAGTTTCCCAGCAGTTTGTTTCGCCGGTGGCCTGATCGTTGCGCCTGTCGTGGCGGATTACTACACCGGCGGAGTGGCAGGCCTGGCGTTGCCGGCGCCGGCGGTCATCGTCCAGGTGCAGGTGCTACGCGGCGTCCTCCACCTAGCAGCGGTGCTTCCCGTGCTCCTGGTGTGGAGGGGGAGCCGCCGTCGGCTGGTCGCGGCCCTGACCTCGGCATCCTAAGCCTTCGTGTTCGCCTATGACATCGTACTGGCTATCCAGGTCCCCGGCGTTCTGGTGCTCGTGAATGCGCCTCTCGCACATCGCCTCCTCAAGCTGCGGATACGCGGCTGTCGGGTCCCGGGTCACGGATGGAACAGCGCGCGCCGCCGACGGCATCGTGGGTCGGGGTGGGCGGACCGAGCCTTGGCGTTCCCAGGCGCGGCGCTGGCCGCAGGACGCGGCATAGAATGATCGGCCGAGGCACCATGACCCATCCATCATCCGCCGAGGGGCCGTTCGCGGCCGTCCTCCAGTACGTCCGGGCTTTCGAGACGCTCGACCCAGACCTGGTCGTGCGGTTCTACCGGCTGCCGGTCACGTTCATCGCGCCCCGGATTCACGTCGTCGCCCAGGACGCGGCCGCCGCGCGGGGCGTGGTGATGCGCCTCATCGATCACGCGGTCACCGCCGGGTACGCCCGCACGGACGCGATCAACGGCGAGACGCGCCGGCTGGCCGACGATCTCGCGCTGTGCACGGGCACGTTCGTGCGGTTCGACGCGCAGGGCGGCGAGATCGGGCGGTTCGGCTTCACCTATGTGATGTGCTTGCACGACGATCGATGGAAGGTCGCCGTGGCCGTGGCGCACCACGTCGACCCGCCCGCGCACCCGCAGCCATGGCCGGCCGGGCGATCCCCGGGGAACATCCGCCGGAGCGCAGATGAGGCTGGCGAACGCCACGTCCCCAGATTCCGTCAAAGCCCATAAGCCCCCGCCACAGGAGTGTTGTCGCTCGAGCCCCGGCGGACTCCGGGACAACTCCGGGAGTACCCCCGCTCTAGAGCGGGGGTCTTCTGCTGCGAGGCCAGCCCATGCGCACTTTCCTCCGCGACGTCAGCCACTTCGGCCGGATGCTGGCGAAATCCCCAGGCCTCTTCGCCGTCGCCGTCCTGACCCTCGCCCTCGGCATCGGCGCCAACACCGCCATCTTCTCGGTCATCAACGCGATGCTGCTGCGGCCGCTGCCGTTCGCGGACCCGGACCGCCTCGTGCGCCTCTTCGAAACCGAGGCCGCCCCCGGGCTCTATCCCTTCGCTGCGCCCGACTACCTCGACTGGCAGGACCAGAACACGACGCTCGAAGGCATAGCGCTGATGGGATGGCCGAACCGGCGCAATGTCAGCGGCGCCGGCGAGCCGCAGGCGGTACTGGTGATGCCGGTCGAGGCCGACTACTTCACCGTCCTGGGCGTGCAGCCCCCCTGGGGCGCGCGTTCACCGCAGGCGAAGACTCGGAGGGGCTCAACAACGTCGCGGTGCTCAGCCACGGGTTCTGGCAGCGCCAGTTCGCCGGCGACCCGGGCGTCCTCTCGAAGACGATCCAGCTCAACGCCCGCACCTTTTCCATCGTCGGCGTGATGCCCCCGTCGCTGACGTACCCGAGCACCGTCGAGGTGTACGCGCCGCTCGATATGTCCGTGGGGAACCTCGGGCCGCGCGGGTCGCACAGCTACCAGGCCATCGGCCGGCTGAAGCCCGGCGTGACCATCCAGCAGGCGGAGGCCGACCTCTCGGTCATCGCCGCCCGCCTGGAGAAGCAATACCCCGACTCGAATGAGAAGATTGGCGCGGCCGTCCGGTCGATGGGGGAGATCCTGACGCGGAACTCACGCGAGCCGCTGCTGATCCTGCTCGGCGCCGTCGCGCTCGTCCTGCTCGTCGCCTGCGCCAACGTCGCCAACCTGCTGCTCATCCGCGCGAGCGGACGCCGCCGCGAGATTGCTGTGCGCCTTGCCCTCGGCGCCGGACGCGCCCGCGTCATCCGCCAGCTCCTCACCGAGAGCGTGCTCCTGGCCTCCGCCGGCGCCGCGGCCGGTCTCGCCGTGGCCTGGTGGTGCCTGCGCCTGCTCGAGTCGGGCGCCGTGCTGCCCGCGCCTCCCTCGGGACCGGTGACGATCGACCTGACCGTGCTCGCCTTCACCGTCGCCGCCGCCGTGGCGACCGGTCTCCTCTTCGGCCTCGCACCCGCGTTCCAGGCTACCGGCATGAGCCTGTCCGAAGAGTTGAAAGCGAGCGGACGGACGGTGCTCGGGTTCGGCCGGCGCGGCGGACGGCTGCGCGACACGATCGCCGTGGCCGAAATCGCCGTTTCGATCGCGCTCCTCGTCGCAGCGGGGCTTCTGCTGCGCAGCTTCGACGAGATGCGACAGGCCGACATCGGCGTGGACACCCAGGACGTCCTCACGCTCTCCATCAACCTGCCCGAGGCCGCGTATCCCACCCCCACGGCGCAGCGCCAGTTCTTCGACCGGCTGGCGGCCGATCTGCGCGCGACGCCGGGCATCACGGCGGCCTCTCCCTCGACGCGGATTCCGCTCGAGGGTGGCAGCAACGGTTACATCACGGTGCCGGGCAGAGACGACGCCGCGCTGAGGAATCAACTGTTCGAGATCAACTACGTCGGTCTCGACTACTTCACCGTGTACCGCATTCCCGTCCTCCAGGGACGGACGTTCACGCCACAGGATGAGGACGAGGCCGCCCGGGTTGCCGAAAGAACCATCGAACTTCGCGGCATTGCCGACCCGCCGCCGGATGCGCTCCAAAATCTCCACCGCGTGGCCGTCATCAACCGCACGATGGCCGAGTTCGTGTGGCCGGGCCAGGATCCGATCGGCCGAACCTACGAGTAGGGCCGGGCCGGCCCGACGGGCAGACCGGGCCGGCCTGACCCCGCCGCCAAGGTCGGCCCGACGCGCGGTGGCAGGCCGGAACGTCGTTGTTTGGTGATTAAGAAGTCCTTATAATGACCTTATCATGAACCTCATTGCCATCACCGATCTGAAGCAACCCCGCCGACTCAAGGAGCGCCTGCGCGAAGAACGGGAGTTGCTGCTCACGAGCGACGGGCGGCCGGTGGCCGTCATCGCCCACGTCGGGGCGGACGACGACCCCGAGGTGATGCTGCGACTCATCCGGGAAGCTCGGAGCCGCCTGGCGCTCACCCGGGTCCGTGAAGCGGCGGCCCGGGAAGGGACCTACCGGCTTACGCTGGAAGAGATCAACCGCGAGGTGGCAGCAGCCCGGACGCAACGACGGCGCCGCCGATGAGGCGAGCCGTCTTCGACACGAACGTCATCGTATCCGGGTTTCTCTCGCCGGATGGGCCACCCGGCCGGATCGTCGAGTGGCTGCGCGCGGGCAGGATCCAGGCCGTGCTCGACGACCGTATCGCCGCCGAATACGCGGACGTGCTGGCACGACCCAAGTTCGCTCTTCCGTCTGACGAGGTCGCCTTCGTGCTGGCGGCCATCGTCGACGCCGCGTTTCGCGTCGAGTCGGCCCCCGAGCACCAGGCGACTGGCCTGCCGGACGCCACTGATGCGCCGTTTCTCGAGTGCGCCCGGACGGCTGGCGTGCCGCTGGTCACGGGCAACCCCCGCCATTATCCCCGTTCAGTGGCCCGCGAGGTGTCGGTCACAACGCCCGCCCAGTACGTCGCCTCGCTTCGCCACTCTGGGCGTCCCTGACCGCGGCTGATAACGAACCGGGCCGGCCTTCGCGGCCGGCCCGGATTCCTGCAGTCGGTCGGACCGATCTCACCGCCGAGCGGGTGACGCCGGACGGGCGCCCGCCACGGCGCAAGGCCCTCAGCGTTACTTCGGCTGGCCGCCCTTGAGCTGCGCCAGCGCCGCCTTCAGCTCCTTCCGCTTCATCGACAGCATCTTCACGTCCTGGTCGATCTTCGCCAGCACCTCCGCGTCGGTAGTGCTGGCGCGCTTGGCCTCGAGCGTCTCGATCTTCTGCGAGACCTTCACGATCATCTCTTCGACCGCCGCCGGGTCGTTCAGATTCACCGTGACCGGCGCCGGAGGGACGCTCTCCCGGAGCTGCTTCATCTTCAGCTCGATCTCCTTCTTCAGCGTCGGGTCGCTGGTGGCGTTGTACTTCTCCTCGAGCGCCTTCAGCTTGGCGTTCAATTCGGCTTTGGTGATCTTCTTCTCGACAACCTTCTTCTCCGTCGGCGCAGGGGTCTTCTGGCTGTCGGCCTGGTCCTCGGACGCTGATGGCTCGGCCGTCCACGCCGTGGCCAGCATGTCAGGTCCCACCTGGTCGTCCACGACGACGACACGCGGCTCGCCGTACGCCGCGACGAGCAGGGTGAGCGCGGGGAGGATGAGCAGGTACTTGGCAGTGGTCCAGCGGCCGGAGTGTCGGGTCATCATGTCGAGTCTCCTTCTGATCTGCGAGTGATGGAACTGGTGCGCCAGCGCCAGCGGGCCGGCGCCGAACTGCTGGGCGAGCAGGAGGCGGGCGTACGCGCTCCGATCGTGCCCCTGACTCAGGACCTCCCGGTCGGCGAGGAACTCGTGCAGATCGGTGAGCGCGCGCCGGTAGCCCCAGACAACCGGGTTGAACCACTGGAACACCCCGGCGAGGTGCACGAGCACGACGTCGATCGAATGCCCCTGCCGGATGTGGGTGCGCTCGTGCGCCACGACCTGGGCCAGGGCTTCATCATCCGCCTCCGACGGGCGGGGCACGAAGATCGTGCGGAAGAAGGAAAACGGCGCGCCGTCGTCTTCCAGGTACACAACGCGCGGGCCGTCGGATAGGACGACGGGCTCGCGGTTGGACAGGCGGGCCAGCCGGGAGAGGCGCCAGCCGAGACGGACCAGCACGAGGCCGGTGCCCAGCAGGTAGAACCCCACCACCACCTGGAGCCAGTCGATGCCGCCCGCAGGCATCTGCACGCCCCCGAGAGTCTGCCCGGTCGCCGACGATGCGGCGACGGTCCGGAACGGCGACGGCACATCGACGAGCGGGAGGCCGAACGCCAGGACGATCGACCCCACGAGATTGACACGGTTCAGGTGGAAGTGCGTGTCATGATCGTCGTCCCTTCTGGCGCGCGATCTCCTCGCCGAGCATGACCTTGATCGTCTCCAGGTCCTCGAGTGAGAGTCGCCGGTCCTGTGCGAAAAACGAGACCAGTTCCTGGGGCGAGTTCCCGAAGAAGCGGTTGACAAGGCTGCGGAGGCAGGTCCGGCGGTACTCGTCCATCGAGACCAGGGGGAAGTACTCGTGGGTCTTGCCGTAAGCCTTGTAGGAGACGAACCCCTTCTTCTCCAGGATGCGGACGATGGTGGAGACGGTGTTGTAGGCCGGCTGAGGCTCGGGGAGTTCGGCCAGGATGTCCTTGACCAGGCCCCGCCCGAGGCGCCAGAGGACCTGCATGATCTGCTCCTCGGCTCTGGTGAGTTCCCTCATACCCGCCAATGTCGAACGAAATCCTTAGTTTGTCAACTAAGACTTTAGTTACATTTCCCTTCCGAAGGTTTTCCGAAGGTGGGGACCGGCCAAAACTCCGTGGCCGCGGCTTCCGTCCAATACGGGCATGGCCATCGACGCTCTCCGGCAGGACGTCCGCTACGCGGTTCGGAGCCTCTTCCGTGCCCCAGTGTTCACGATCGTCACGATCCTGACGCTGGCCCTGGGAATCGGCGCCAACTCCGCCATCTTCTCCATCGTCAACGGCGTCATCCTCCGGCCCCTGGACTACCCGAAGCCGGAGCAGCTGATGTATCTGACCACGACGTTCCCGCGTCTCGGGTTCGACCAGTTCTGGGTGTCGCCGCCCGAGTTCTTCGAATTCCAGGAGCTGAACCAGTCGTTCTCCGAGGTGGGCGCCTTCAGGACGGGCGAGGTGAACCTCACCGCCGGCGACCGGCCGCTGCGGGTGCGGTCGGCCTCCGTCTCGGATGAACTGCTCCGGGTGCTCGGGGCGCGGCCCGTCGAGGGCCGGCTCTTCGCCGAGGGCGAGACCGACGCCGCCGGCCCGGCGCCCGCTCCCGGGACAGCCCCGCCGCAACCGCCCGCGATCGCCATCCTCTCCCACGAGTTGTGGCAGTCGTCGTTCGGCGGTCAGCCGATGGTCGGGCAGATGGTCGAGGTCAACGGCGTGCGGCGCGAGGTCATCGGCATCCTCGAGCCCGGTGTCGATGTCATGGACAGCCACACGCAAATCTGGCTGCCGCTGGGCCTCAACCCGGCGAACCGCCAGAACCGAGGAAACCACTTCCTGTATCTGGTCGGTCGACTCAAGGACGGCGTGACCCTCGGGCAGGCGCAGACCGAGCTAGCCTCGCTGCTCCAGAACTGGGGCGAGCGGGCCGGTGTCACACAGCACGTCTTCACGCCCGCGCCTCCGCCCGGATCCAGCGAACCCGCCCGACCCGGCGCGGGTCACGTGCTCCAGATGAAACCCGTGCAGGACGAGATCGTCGGCAGCGCCGGCCGCGTGATCTGGGTGCTGCAGGCGGCCGTCGCGCTCATCCTCCTGATCGCCTGCGCGAATCTTGCCAACCTCATGCTGGCGCGAGGCGAGAGCCGGCGCCGCGAGTTCGCCGTGCGGGCCGCGCTCGGCGCGGGCCAGGGTCGCCTGCTGCGCCAGTTCCTGACCGAGGGGGTGCTGCTGTCGCTGGCGGGCGGCGCCGTGGGCGTCCTGCTGGCTCGTGCCGGCGTCCAGGCGCTCGTCCACCAGTATCCCGACAGCCTGCCCCGGACGGGGGACTTCGGCGTCGATGCCACGGTGCTGCTGTTCACGCTCGGTCTGTCGGTCGTCACCGGCATCGCGTTCGGCCTGGCGCCGCTGATGCAAACCCGTGCCCGAGGACTCGTGACCGCGCTGAAGGAGGGCACGAGAGGGTCGAGCGGAACGCTCCGCCACCACGTCCGCCGCGGGCTCGTGATGGCCGAGGTGGCCATGGCCGTGATGCTCGTGATCGGCGCGGGCCTCCTGCTCCGGACGGTCTACAACCTCGTGAACGTCGATGCGGGCTTCGATCGGTCGCGGTTGGTCACCTACTCGATGTCGCTGCCGCCCACCAGCTACCCGCAGCCGGCGTCGCGCGCCCGACTGTACCGCCGCCTGCTCGACCGCCTGCAGCAGATTCCGGGTGTGTCGTCGGCGTCGGCCATGACTGGTCTCCCGCCCGATCGGCCGGTCGATGCCAACGACACCGACATCGAGGGCTACACCGCGCCGCCCGAGGGCCCGTTCGAGAACGTCGACTACTACCAGTTCGTGATGGCGGACTACTTCGAGACGATGGGGATCCCGATCGTGCAGGGCCGCGGATTCGAGGCGGCCGACGCGACGTCGACGGGGCTGGTGGCGGTGGTCAACGAAACGCTGGCCAGAACGTTCTGGAAGGACCGCAATCCGATCGGGCAGCGCCTGAAGCCGGGGTTCGGCGACCAGATCCCCTGGTTCACCGTCGTCGGCGTGGCCAGGGATGTGAAGCAGGGCGGCGTCGACGACAGGACCGGCACCGAGTTCTACTTCTTCGTGGATCAGGCGGCGAACGCTCCGGGGCCGCTGGCCATGGCGCCCGCGTCGATGAACGTGGTGATGCGGACGACGCTGCCGGCCGGGGCGCTGTCGACCGCCGTGGAGCAGGCGGTGCGGGGCGCCGACGCCAGCGTGCCGGTGGTCCGGTTGCGCGACATGGATGAGGTGTTCGCCGAGTCCATCAGCCGGCCGCGACTGCTGGCCCAGTTGCTCGGCGGGTTTGCCGGCCTCGCGCTGCTGCTCGCAGCCATCGGCACCTTCGGCGTCCTATCCTACATGGTGACCGAGCGCCGCCGCGAGATCGGCATCCGCATGGCGCTCGGCGCGAACCAGGGCCGCGTCATCGGACTCGTCGTCCGCCAGGGTCTGATCGTGGTGGGCGTCGGTCTGGCCGCGGGCCTCGCCGGGGCGCTGGGGCTCAATCGGCTGTTCGCCTCACTGCTGTTCGGCGTGAGCACGACGGACCCGGCGACCTTCGTCGCGGTGACGGCGACGATCGGTCTCGTCGCCGCGCTCGCGTGCTGGCTGCCCGCGTGGCGGGCCTCGCGCGTGGAGCCGACGGTGGTGCTGCGGGACGAGTAGCCGCCGGCCGCGTGCCCGCGGTGTGACGGTGTAGTTCGCCACTCCGCCTCGGGTCCGCAGTGCCCGGAGTGTTCGAGGTCTCGCCGCGCGTCTCACCTCGGCCATCCGGACGCTGGCGGCGGGTGGCGACATGATCCACCCCGCGCTCTCGTCGCGTGCGGCGGAGGCGTTGACCCGCCGCGGGTGCCAGTTCGCTGCCCACGATCCACCCGCGTCGCTCACGAGCCGCGAGCGTGCTCGAAAGCCGCGTGGTACAATCACGCCACAGCGCGTCAACGCAGCGCACGGAGAGCACCATGTGCGGTATCGCGTGCATCCTCAACATCGGCAACGACCCGGGCGGCTACCGGGAACGTGCCGTGGCGATGGCGCGCCAGGTGCGCCACCGCGGTCCGGACTGGAGCGGTGTCTTCGCAGACGAGACGGCCGTCCTCGCCCACGAGCGGCTGTCCATCGTCGATGTCGAGCATGGCGCGCAACCCCTCACCGATGCGGCCGACCAGCTGGTCCTCGCAGTCAACGGCGAGATCTACAACCACCGGGCGCTGCGCGCGGAAGTGCCGGACTACCCATTCAAGACCGCGTCCGACTGCGAGCCGATCATCCCGCTGTACGAGCGCTTCGGCGCCGGATTCCTCAACCGCCTGAGCGGGATCTTCGCCTTCGTGCTCTATGACGCCCGGAAGAACGACTACCTGATCGCCCGTGACCCGATCGGCGTCGTGCCCCTGTATTTCGGGCGCGACGAGCACGGGCACCTGTACGTGGCTTCCGAGATGAAGGCCCTCATCCGCTACTGCCGCGTCATCGAAGACTTTCCCCCCGGCCACTACCTGACGAAGGCCCTGGAACACCCGGCCCGGTACTACGAGCCGTCCTGGCGCGACTACGACGCCGTGGCGTTGGTGCCGCTGGATCTCGGACGGCTGCGCGAGGCCTTCGAGGCAGCGGTGCACCAGCAGCTGATGTGTGACGTGCCCTACGGCGTCCTCGTCTCAGGCGGTCTCGACTCGTCTGTCGTGGCGGCCGTCACCCAGCGCTTCGCGCCCAACCGCATCGAAGAGAACGACCGCGTCGGGGCGTGGTGGCCGCGCCTGCACTCGTTCGCCATCGGTCTGCAGGGCTCGCCCGATCTCGCCATGGCGCGGAAGGCGGCCGCCCACATCGGCACTGTGCACCACGAGTTCGTCTACACGATCCAGGAGGGCCTCGACGCGCTCAGCGACGTCGTCTACCACATCGAGACCTACGACGTGACGTCCATTAGGGCCTCGACTCCCATGTTCCTCATGGCTCGCCGGATCAAGGCGATGGGCATCAAGATGGTGCTCTCTGGCGAGGGTGCCGACGAGGTCTTTGGCGGATACCTCTACTTCCACAAGGCACCGAACGCACGCGAGTTCCACGACGAGACGGTGCGGAAGCTCGATTTCCTCCACAAGTACGACTGCCTGCGCGCCAACAAGACGACGGCCGCCTGGGGCGTGGAGGTCCGCGTGCCGTTCCTCGATCGCGAGTTCCTCGACGTCGCCATGGCCTTCAGTCCGACCGAGAAGATGGCGGGGCCTGGCAGGATGGAGAAGACGCCGTTGCGAGAAGCCTTTGCCGGCTACCTGCCGGACGAGATCCTGTGGCGGCAGAAAGAGCAGTTCTCGGACGGCGTAGGCTACGGCTGGATCGACACACTGAAGGCGGTGGCCGACGAGCGAATCGCGGACACGCAGATGGCGAACGCTCGCTACCGGTTCCCACACAATCCGCCCGCGACGAAAGAGGCGTATCTCTATCGCGAGATCTTCGAGTCGCACTTTCCGGGCGAGGCCGCCGCGCGGTGCGTGCCGGGCGGTCCCAGCATCGCCTGCAGCACGGCCACCGCGATCGCCTGGGACGCGAGTTTCGCGGACAACGCGGACCCCTCGGGGCGCGCCGTTCTCGGCGTGCACCGCGACGCCAAGAGCCCCGCGTCGCGCTAGCACGGATGGTATACACTTTCGCGCATGTCCCGCTCGAATCTCACTGTCGCCCTGCTCGTGGCCGGCGGCCTGGCCGCCGGTGCCATCTCCGTTGATTCCCGCGCCCCGAAGCCGCTGCGCATCGCGGTGTCGTTTCCCGCGAGCCTCGAGTCGAGACCGCTCGACGGCCGGATGCTGCTCGCGATCTCTCGGCGCGAAACGCCGCCGCCGCTTCGCGCGCAGATGACCGGCCCCAACGCGCAGCCGATGTTCGGCCTCGACGTGAACGGGCTGAAGCCCGGGCAATCCGCCGTCTTCGACGCCGGCACGCGCGGATGGCCGGTCGAGAGCCTGCGCGACATCCCGCCCGGCGACTACTCCGTGCAGGTCGCCCTCCACGTCTACACGACGGTGACGCGCGCCGACGGCCACACCATCAAGGTCCACCTCGACCAGTGGGAGGGGCAGAACTTCCGCACCTCGCCCGGCAACCTGCTGAGCCGCGTCGAGAAGGTCCGCATCGATCCGAAGGCGGGCGGGACGATCAACCTCAGCCTGGCCACGAAGATCCCACCCATCGAGCCGCCGAAGGACACCAAGTACGTCAGGCACCTCAAGTTTCGCAGCGAGCTGCTCAGCCGGTGGTGGGGCACCGACATCCATCTCGGCGCCGTCGTCGTGCTGCCCGAGGGCTGGGCGGAACACCCGGAGGCGAAGTACCCCGTCATCTACAACCACGGTCACTTCCCGCGCACGTTCAGCGGGTTCCGCGAGACGCCGCCGGACCCGGCCGCCACCGGGCGGGTCCGGGCGCAGCAGGAGGGCGCGTACCGGTTCTACCAGGACTGGGTGGCAGGGAGGATGGGCCGGGTCATCATCGTGCTCATCCAGCACCCGACGCCGTACTACGACGATTCGTACGCCGTGAACTCGGCGAACAACGGGCCGTACGGCGATGCGCTCTGGCAGGAGTTCGTCCCGCGCGTCGAGCGCGAGTTCCGCGGCATCGGCCAGCCGTGGGCCCGCATGACCTACGGCGGATCGACGGGCGGATGGGAATCGCTGGCGTGGCAGGTGTTCTATCCCGACCGGCTGAACGGCACGTGGACGTTCTGTCCCGACCCGGTGGACTTCCGCTACTTCCAGCTGGTCAACATCTACGAGGACGACAACGCCTTCTATCCGAACAGCGAGTGGCGGAAGACCCCGCTGCGCCCGTGGTCGCGCGGGCTCGACGACCAGACGATGAACTCGCAGTTCGATGCGAGCCGCTACGAAGAGGTGCTCGGCACCCGCGGGCGGTCGGGCGAGCAGATGGACATCTTCATGGCGGTGTTCGGCCCGGTCGGTCCAGACGGCTACCCGAAGCTGCTCTACGACAAGTGGACGGGGGTCATCGACCGGTCCGTGGCCGAGTACTGGCGCGAGCACTACGACCTGCGCCACATCCTCGAGCGCGACTGGAAGACGCTGGGCCCGAAGCTCGTCGGGAAGCTCCACATCTACATGGGGGACCAGGACACGTTCCTGCTCGAGGAAGCGACGTTCAAACTGCGGGAGTTCCTCGAGAGCACGAAAGACCCCTACTACGACGGGTCGTTCGACATCGGCCGGCGCCAGCCGCACTGCTACGCGGGCGAGCCGGTATTCCCCGGCCAGCGGGCCGAGCAGCGCGTCTTCCCGAAGATGGTCGAGCGGATGCTGATGACCGCGCCTGCCGGCGCGGACCTGTCGTGGAGGTACTGATGACGGCGCAGCGGGACGGCCAGGCCGGAACCTATCGGCCTGCGACAGCACTGGCAGGTCAGAACCCGGACCGCATCCCGCTCACGGGAAGATCCACACGCAGACGAGAGGTCCCGTGATCGATCCCCATCTCGCATCGCGATCGGTGCTGGTGACCGGTGGCAACTCGGGCATCGGTGAAGCCATTGCCAAGGCCTTCGCTGCCCAGGGCGCCCGCCTGATCCTGCACTTCCTGGACGCGGCCGTCGTCCCGCCCAACATGGGCCACGCGGTGGCGGGGCGAGCGAAGGCGGACGCCATCGCGGCTGAGATCCGGGCGCGGGGCGGGTCGATCGACGTGATCCCGGGCGACCTGCTCGACCCGGCGACGCCGCGCAGGTTGTTCGACGGTGCGGGGCCCGTCGATATCCTCGTCAACAACGCCGCCCACTGCGAACTGCCCGACGATATCCTTGGCGTCACGCCGGAATCGCTCGATCGCCACTTCGCCGTCAACGCGCGGGCATCGGCCGCGATGATGGCCGAGTTCGTGCGCCGCTTCCGGGCGCGCGAGGGAACGTCCGGGCGGATCGTCAACGTGAGCACGGATGCCGCGCGCGCCTTCGCCACGCAGGTCGGCTACGGCGCCAGCAAGGCGGCCCTCGAGGCGATGACTCGCAGCGTCGCCATCGAAGCAGGCCCGTTCGGCATCACGGTGAACGCCGTCGCGCCGGGCCCGATCCAGACCGGCTACATCGACGCGGATCTCGCCCGCCGCGTGCTGCCCGATATCCCGCTCGGGTGCCTGGGCACGCCAGAAGACGTTGCCCACGTCGTCGTGTTCCTTGCGTCCGAACAGGCCCGCTGGATCACCGGGCAGGTCATCCAAGTGGCCGGTGGCCACGCGCTGTAGCCGGGTGACTGCGGGGATGGTTTCTGCTTGCGCCGGTCCGCCGGCAACCGTAGGATCCTGATCTGGTCCATCTGAACAGCCCGGCATCTGGCCGCACGGCCGGCAGGAGACGTGCCCGGCCGCAGTGCCGACGGAAGAACTGCGGCATGAGACACGGAGGTACTCAACATGCGGAACGCAATGCTGGCGCTTGTGATGCTGGGGCTCGCGGTTTCCGCGGTTGCGGCGCAGGCTCCGGCCATGAGCGACATGGATCTGGCGCAACGGGCGCTGACCGACGCCGACCTCGAGAAGGACGTGGCGATCCTCGGCAACGTGACGCAGGCCAACAGAGGCCGGAAGGCCCAGGAGCAGGGGGCTGCCACGAAGATGTCGACCGTACCCCAGACGCCCGAGTGGCAGAAGCTGAGCACCCTCGTCGGCAGTTGGGAGGGGACGATGGCCCAGGGCGGCCAGAGCATACCCGCGACCGTCGACGTCAGGATGACCGGCGGCGGATCGGCCATCATGCACGTGCTGGGCCGCGACACGCCGCACGAGATGGTGACGATGATCCACCCGGACGGGAAGCGGCTGCTGGCGACGCACTACTGCGCCGCGCACAACCAGCCGCGCATGGCGCTCGTGCCCTCGTCCGCGCCCAACCAAGTGGCGTTCGACTTCCTGGACGGGACGAACATCGCGCCGGGCGACACCCACATGAGGAGCGTGGTGTTCACCTTCATCGACGCCGATCACCACACCGAGACGTGGACCAATTCGGAGGGCGGTGAGCCAGCCGTGTTCACCTTCGCGCGCAAGAAAGAACAGCGTTGAGACGGGCGGCGGTTCCTTTACCGGCGCCCGGCGGCGCTACTCCCCGCGCAGCGTGATCGCCGGTTCGATGCGCGTCGCGTGGTAGGCCGGCGCGACGCTGGCGAGCAATGACACGCCGAGCAGGACCGCGGCACCGAGCGTCAATGCCCGGGCGTCGAGGGCGGCCGGACCGACGAAGAGGCTCGGGAAACCCCGGTTCAGAAAGAAGGAGCCGGCGCCGCCCAGCGCCAGCCCGGGCACCACGCCGTACATCAGGCGTGACACAACCAGGTAGGCGACCGTCTGTCTGGTCGCCCCAAGCGCCATACGCAGCCCGATCTCCTTTCGCCGCCCGGCGACGCCGTACGCCAGCAGGCTGTAGATCCCGATCGCCGCCAGTGCGAGCGAGGCGAGCCCGCACAGCCCCAGCAGCCACGACGCCACCCGCAGGTGATGGTGCAGGCCGTCGAGGTGGTCGGCGAGC
Organism: Acidobacteriota bacterium; assembly: GCA_040752275.1. Taxonomy (GTDB): domain Bacteria; phylum Acidobacteriota; class Vicinamibacteria; order Vicinamibacterales; family JAKQTR01; genus JBFMFH01. Next base: position 17,004 of record JBFMFH010000075.1, on the reverse strand, counting down.
GTGGCGATTCGGAGGATAGGGGCGCCCGGGTCCACCTGCCGGGCGAGCTGCTGCAGGCTCGATGCCAGGGCACCCGGATCTCCCTCCGTGCGCACGAGCAGGCACGGCCATCTGCCCGCGGCGTCCGGCAGGTGCACGTAGGCCATGGGCGTGTGCCTGTCCTCGCCGGCAAACGTGGCGTGATCGGCCACGACGCCGACGACGCGGAACTTGCCGATCGGGCGGCCGATCGGATCGAGGCCCGGCCACCAGGTTCGGGCGAGCGTCTCGTTGACGACGACGACCGGGGCGCCTGACGCGACGTCTTCGGGTCCCAGTTCGCGTCCGGCCAGCAGCGTGACGCCGAGCGTGGCAAAGTGGTCCGCGCCGACCACGCGGCTCCTTCATGTTCTGGGTGGGGACGCGCTGCAGCAGCGTCATGCAGGGGAACGCGAGCAGAAGGCCCGCGGCGCCCGCCGCCACGCCCGGCACCAGCGCTTCGCTCAACACCTGCCGCACGATGGCGCCGCGCGACGCGCCGAGCGCCGCGCGGCTCGCGAACTCGCGCTGGCGCGTCTCGATGTCGGCCAGTTGCAGGTTCGCCACGTTGGCGCACGCCAGCAACAACATCAGCAGCGGTCCGGTCAGCAGCAGCCACGGCTGCGGCAGCAGCGACTCGAGCACCTCGCTGCGGTTCATGTCGAAGGCCCTGAGACGAGGCTGGCCGATGCTGTCCTGGTCTTCGACCGACAGCGTCGCGCGGTAGCGGCCGCCGACGACCGTTGCCCGGGCCGCCGCCTGGGCGATCGTCACGCCGTCGGCCAGCCGCGCGAACACGCGCCCGTTGTCGGAGGGCGCCAGGCCGAGTGCGGCCTGGCTGCCCCACGCGAGCCAGACGTCGACGCGTTGCGCCAGGTCGTGGCCGATGAACTCCCGGGGCGCGACGCCTACGATCCGGCAGACGCGCCCATTCACCCGGATGTCGCGGCCGATGACGCCACCGTCCCGGTCGAACGCCCGGGTCCACAACCGGTCGCTGATGACGGCGATCGGTTCGGCCGCCGTGTCATCGGCCTGCTCGAACAACCGCCCCGCGCGCAACCGCACGCCGAGAGCCTCGAAATACCCCGCGCTGACGAAGGCGGCAACGACCCGCCGCGCCTCTCCACCGCCGGCGACGAGTGCCAGGTCGCGCGTGGCCGACATGCCGATGGCCGAGAACGCGGGATTCTGCGCGCGCTGGGCGACCATGGCGTCGTAGGGGAAGCGGTCGCTGATCTCGACGCCTCGTCTGGCCAGCCTCGGTGGCGTGGTCTCGTCGACCACCACCAGTCGCGCGGGATCCGCGATGCCGATGGGCTGCAGGAGAATCTGGTAGAGGAAGCTGAAGACGGCCGTGCTCCCTGCGATGCCGGCGGCGAGCATGACGACGATGGCGATCACGTGCCAGCGGCGCCGCACCGCGTGACGGCAGGCAAGCGCCACGTCGCGGCCGGCAGCATCGAGCCACGTGGCGCGGGCCGCGCGCACCTGCTCCTTGGTCTGCTCGACGCCGCCCAGGGCCAGCACGGCCTGCCGGCGCGCTTCCGCCTCCGTCATGCCCGCTCGGAGGTTGTCGTCGATGTGCAGTTGCAGGTGGCTGTCGAGCTCGGCAGCCAGGTCGCGCTCGCGCCGCGTCCGCTGAAGGCGGTCACCCAGCCGCCGGAGCCCCGCCCTCAATCGCGGCATCACCCATCCTCATCCGGGGACAGCGACAGGAACTGCGCCACGATGCCCGAGGTCCGCTCCCACTCGCGCGTGGCCTTCTCCAGGTGTTTCATGCCCGCGCGCGTGAGCCGGTAGTACTTCGCCTTGCGACCGGCGTCGGACACGCCCCAGGCCGCCGCGACGAAGCCCTCCTGTTCCAGTTTCACGAGCGCCGGGTAGATCGTGCCGTAGTTGACCGAGAGGCGCTGCCCGCTGGTCTGCTCGATACGCCGGGCCACGCCATAGCCGTGCAGCGGGCCGATCGTCTCGAGCGTCTTGAGGATCATCAGCGTCAGGGTGCCCTGCCAGATGTCGCCGCGGTCACGGGGGTCGGCCTGGGGTTTCATATTGGATAACAGTACGAATCATACGCCACCGTCCTATTGGCATGCAATAGAAAAGGTGCGGGTGCTGTGGCAACCGAGAGCGGCCTGCCCGCGGCCGTGTGGTCGTCGCCGTCGCGTCAGGAGGTTCTCTGCTCGTCAGCGGACGCAGCTCCGCCCAGGACGACGACGCGCAGGTCTGGCACGTGACGGAAGTGCGTCTCGTCGCGCGGACCCACGAGGACGCCAAACCCGAGTTCCAGAGCCGTGGCCGCCACCGTCAAGTCGTTCGCGGGAATCAGCCGTCCATCCCGGCTCAGCCTGGAAAAGAGGTCGGCCCAGCGTTCAGCCGCGGCGGCACCGAAGGGCACGATGGGAACGGCCGAGACGAGGGCGTCGATCTTGGCGCGTCGGGCCGCGGCACGTCGGGGATGATCCGCGAGATGGACGCCGACGAGCAGTTCCGCGTAGACGATGGCGGGGACGGCTGCGGGTTCGTCGCCGGGCCATCCCTCGTCCCACGCGCCGGACGACCGCTCCAGGGCGACCAGTGCGCTCGTATCGATTACGAGGCCCACGGGTACCCCGGGACACTGTCGGCCGCGCCAATCCGGTCGAGCGCGTCCGCGAAGTCGGCGTCGGCGTCGGCAGCATCCCGCCAGGCCGCGAGAGCCGACCGGACGGTGGCGCCGGCTTCCACCGCGATTGGCTCCAGGGTCGCCACGGGCACGCCGTTCCGTTCGATCACGAACGCATCGCGGCGGTAGCGGATCCGGCCCAGCACGTCACCGAGTTGGCGGGCGAGCGATGTGGCAGAGATAACGGTCTTCATAATCACGCATTATACATAATTACGCTTTATCAGGAACATGCGGCCCAGGCCGCCGGCTGGCACGGACACAGACACGTACCCTGCGAAAGGCGCAGCAACGCGTGATATCATGAATTCATGGAACTTGTGAAACTTGGCAAGAGCGGCCAGGTCTCCATCCCCAGGTCCGTGCTGCGCCGGCTGGGGATCACGGGAGAGCAGGCGTTCCTCGTCGACACCACCCCCGAGGGCGCCATCGTCCTCACCCAGGCGGGCGTGTATCCCATCGAGATCTACAGCGAGGAACGAATCCGCGAGTTCGACGAGGCCGACCGCCTGACGCCGCGCGAGCGCGAGAAGGTGGCGCGGGCCGCGAAGAAGGGGCGCTGATCGCGTGCGTCTGTTTCTCGACGCCAACGTGATCTTCACCGCCGCGCACAACGCCGCCGGACGTTCGGCGGCAATCCTGGACCTGACCCGGCTTGGCCGTTGCCGGGTGGCGACGTCGCGCCACGCCGCAGACGAAGCTCGGCGCAACCTCGAACTCAAGTACCCGGACGCCCTGTCCCGATTCGACACGCTCGCCCGGCAGTGGGACGTCGTGCCAGAAGCCGCGGCAGCCGACGTGGCCTGGGCGACGGAACAGGGCCTGCCGCAGAAGGATGCGCCGATCCTCGCGTCGGCCGTCGCGTGCGGGGCGGACATGCTGGTCACGGGCGACCGCACGCACTTCGGTCATCTGCTCGGGCGGCGCATCCGTGGCATGTTCGTCCTCACCCCCGCGGAGGCGCTGGCGCGCATCCTCCCTGAGTAGTCGCCAACGGCTACCGACACCCTCGGCAGGCCCATGGATTCAACAACCGCGCGGAGGGTGCCGGACGGGCACCCCCCCAACGTGCGAGCTACTTCGGCTGGCCGCCCTTGAGCTCGGCCAGCTTCGCCTTCAGTTCCTTCCGCGTCATCGTCAGGCTCTTCAGGTCCTGCTCGATCTTCTTGAGCAGGTCCGGATCGGCGGTGCTGGCGCGCTTGGCCTCGACCATCTCGGTCCTCTTCGAGACCTTCGCGATCATGTCCTCGATCGCCGCGGGATCGCTCAGGCTCACCTTGAGGGCGGGCCCGCCGTTGCCGTTGCTGTCCCGGAGCTGCTTCATCTTCAGCGCGATCTCCTTCTTCAGATCCGGATCGGCAACCCTGAAACCTCCCATCAGCATCCCGCGCCCCTTGCGCTGGGCCCGCGACGGCCGTACGATGCAAGACGGGTTCGACACCACCAACTCGGCATCCGGCCGCCAGGCCGGCGAGAGGCACGTATGAGCACAGTGGCCACCGCGCGCTGCAGGTGTGGGCCACGGGCACGGCCGACATGGCGCAGCAGGTCGTCCACGTGAAGGGCTACGTGGCCTGATGAAGCGCCGCTCATACCGATCGTGGCGCCACCCCTTGATCAGAAACTCCCAAGAACGGACGCCGGCGCCCCAATCGTCGATCCAGATCGGGGAGCGCGTCCGCCCTGACACTGCCCAGGCGCAAGCGCAGCGGCTCCACGCGAGGCGCGCGGAGCGGACGGCTACGGGTAGCGTGGGGCAGCGGACCTGGACGTCTTGAAGCTCGAGATTCGTTGCAGATGAGTCAGATGCCGACCCGGCCACCCTGGAGACAGGCCTGGCGCACGGCTCACACCCGCAGCAGCCCACGGAAACCTCGGGCAGCGTAGTACGACTCGGCGCCGTTGTGATACACGAACACCTGGCCATAGCGCCGATCGCAGAAGAGCGCGCCGCCGAGGGCTCTCACGCTGGGCGGCGTCTTGATCCAGCTGGAGGTCTTCGAATCGAACTCGCCGAGCGTCTGCAGCTTCCGGTACCACGCCTCCGTCAGCAGCTCGATGCCCATCGCGGCGGCCAGTTCGACGGCGCTGCTCACCGGCGCGTGCTCCTTTCGAGACGCACGCGCTTCGGCGTCGTAACAGGCACTTCTGCGTCCGACGGGACTTTGTGGTGAGCAGTCACAGAAGACGACGTGGCCGGAGTCCCTGCCGATGACGTCCGGTTCACCGCCCGTCGCTTCCATCTCATGAAGCGGCCCCAGTGCATCACGATGGCCCTCGAGCCTGGCCCGTACATCCGCCCATGCGATTCCCGGGTGTCTGCGCACGTTCTTCTCGAAGCGGGCCTTCAGCGCCTCGAGCAGCGCTTCACGTTCCTTCGTCTTCATGGTCATCGCGGGATCCTCACGGTGGCTCGTGACGTCCAACCTCAGCCCTCGGACGCGCGCCACGGCGCGTGGTCGGCACGGGAGGCCGCGCAGCACGGCGCGGCGGCCAAGCAGTGTCTCGTCACTCATCGACCACGCCCCTCCGCAGCCTTGGTGCGAAAGCGCTGGCAACCATCTTGGCACGGTTCCGTGCGAGAATGGGCCCGCGTTTCGTCCGGCAACCTCGCGCACGGGGACGGGGCTCTCGACCTGTCCGCGGCGCAGCTCGTGGGTGCGCCATGCAGGACTACCGGCACACGCAGGCCGGCACGCTGATCGTCGCCACCGTCGGCGGCACCGCCGCGCTGACCGGCATCATCGCCGTTGTCGCGCCGGCCGGTCCCGGCACCGCCTTGGCTGCCGGGGTGGAGGGATGGGCAGGGTAGGCACGGGACGAAGTGTATAGACAACCAGCATATTTGCCGCTAATATGCCCTCGATGTTCACACGTTCGCTCGACCTTCCGGCCCGGTCCTTCTTCCTGTTCGGGCCCCGCGCCACCGGGAAGACCACATGGCTGAAGCAGCGGCTCCCTCCCGATGCCCTGTGGTTCGACCTGCTCCGCATGGATACCGTACTCGATCTGACCAGGCGCCCGGACTCGTTTCGCCAGCAGGTCCTGGCCGCTCCCCGCGGCCGATGGATCGTCGTCGACGAGGTGCAGCGCCTGCCGGCGCTGCTGGGAGAGGTGCACGCACTCATCGCCGATCGCCCGAGGGCCTACCGGTTCGCCCTGAGTGGGTCCAGCGCGCGCAAGCTGAAGCGCCTCGACGTCGACCTGCTGGCCGGCCGGGCCATCAACCGCCAGCTCTTTCCCCTCACGGCCGGCGAACTCGGCCGCGTTGGGGATCTCGACCGGATCCTCCGTTTTGGCCTGCTGCCGCAGATCCATGACGAGCCTGAGGCCGCCCTCGACATTCTCGAGGCGTACGTCGCCAACTACATCCGACAGGAGATCCAGCAGGAGGCGCTTGTCAGGAACCTGGACTCGTTCGTGCGATTCCTTGACGTAGCCGCCGTTGCGAACGGCCAGGTGGTCAACGTGGCCGGCATCGCTCGGGACGCCGCGGTCGCGCGTCCGACCGTGCAGGGCCACTTCGCGACGCTCGTCGACACGCTGGTCGGGGTGTGGCTTCCCGCCTGGCGCAGGCGGGCGAAGGTCAAGGAGATTGCCAGCCCGAAGTTCTACTTCTTCGATCCCGGTGTCGCCCGGGCGCTCGGAGGCCGGCTGCGCGAGCCGCTTGACGCGAGCGAACGCGGCTTCCTGCTCGAAACCTGGGTGCTGCACGAGCTGCGCGCGGCGATCGCCTACGGCAACCTCGGGGGCCAGCTTGCCTTCTGGCGCACGCCGTCGGGCAGCGAGGTGGATTTCGTGTGGTCGCGCGGGCCTCGTGCCGTGGGCGTGGAGGTGAAGGCGGCCCGCGCATGGCGTCCAGACGACGGGACCGCGTTGAAGGGTCTCGTCAGCGCTGGTGTGCTCACCTCCGGCCACGGCGTGTATGCCGGTCCTCGTGAGTTGCGAGACGGCCCGATTCGTGTCTGGCCGCTCCATCGGTTCTTCGACCGACTCGCAGCCGGCAACATCCTCGACTGATCCGGCGGCTGCGCCTCGCCGCGAGCACCAGCGGTCCCAGCGGCCGACCATGGCCGCGACGGTCGGGATGGCGGGCTTTGCGACCGCCTGCGTGAGGTCACGGCGCGGCGCTTCCGGCAGGCGGAGGGGCGGCGCCACGGCGCCGAAGCCGCCGCCGCACGAACGTGGCGGCGACGACGACAACCGTGATCGGCCAGTACATCAAGGCCAGGACGCTCGTCGCCATCGACACGCCGAGGTTGCCGGGCGCGAGCAGCGACAGCCCGAACGACGAGAACGGGTTGTCGTTGATCAGGTAGGTCCAGGTGGAGGTGGGGCCGCGCAGTCCGGCCCGCGCGAGGTCGATCGCGCCGTGCTCGGCACGCAGCCCGGCGAACGTCTCCACGATTTCGTCGCGCAGCCCTTCCATCATGGCCGCGTACGCCTCGATGATCTGCCGCTGGAACTCGGTGAGCGGATTTCGCCCCCCGTAGCGCTGCAGGTGGATTCCCTCGCGAATGTCATCGATGAGCGCGAGGTGGCTGCTCCAGCGCCGATCCAGCAGGATCAGCGTCAGTTCGCGTTCGACCCGTCGCGAGGCGTCTGCGCCGACCGTGCGCGCGAGCGCGGCATGATGTGCCGGCGCGCCCTCGGCGCACACGCTGATGCCGGCATCGCCATGCAGCAGGCCTTCCCGCCGCTCGCACATCTGCGCGCGCTGTTCTTCCACCATCGCGGAGTATCGCCACAGGGTCTTGCGAACCTCGAAGTGCTGTCCCTCGATAATGCGCTGGGCGCGGGCGACCTCGCGCCGAACGATAGGGTTCGACACGGGGCGCGGAGATCGAGCCGGCCGATGCCTCTTCGGGATGAGCTGCATGACGCCGTATCGCCGGATCAAGTCGTCTTCGAGGCTGACGAAGAAGCGGGAGCTGCCCGGATCGCCCTGTCGCCCCGCCCGGCCGCGCAGCTGATCATCGACGCGACGGCTCTCATGACGGTTCGTGCCGATGACATACAAGCCGCCGAGGGCGACGACCTGCGCGTGCAGGGAGGGATCGCCGCCGCCCAGGACGATGTCGGTGCCCCGTCCCGCCATGTTCGTGGAGATCGTCACCGCCCCGGGCATGCCCGCGCGCGCGACGATCAGCGCCTCCCGAGCGTCGTGCCTGGCGTTCAGCACATGGCACTTGATCCGGCGCCGCCGCAGCGTCCGTCCCAGTTCCTCCGACTCGGCCACGCTTGCGGTCCCCACCAGCACGGGCCGCCCGGCCCGATGGGTCGTCGCGATCTCGACCGCCAGCGCGTCGATCTTCGCCTGGCGATGCGTGAAGATCACGTCCGGCTCGTCGACGCGGCGGCACGGGCGGTTCGGCGGGAAGACGACCGTTCTCAGCCCGTAGAACTGCTCGAACTCGTCGGCCGACGGAGCGGCGGTCGCCGTCATGCCGGCGATCCGCGGCCAGAGCCGGACGAAGTGCTGGATGGGAATCGACCCGAGCACGGTGCCTTCCGCCCTGACCTCGACGCCTTCCTTGGCCTCCACCGCCGGCTGGATGCCGTGCGGCCAGCGACGGTTGTCGGCGACGCGGCCCGTGAACTCGTCAACCAGTTCAATGCGGTTGTTGCGGACGATGTAGTCGCGGTCGCGGTGGAGCAGGACCTCGGCGTGGAGCGCCACGTGGACGGCCGAGAGCAGCAGGCGCTGCTTCGGAGCGTGAAGCGGGCCGCACCGCAGCAGCCGCGTGAGGTGCCGGAACCCCGCGTCCGTGATGGACACGTTGCGTTCGTGCTCGTCCGTCCGGAAGTCCACGCCCGGCATCAGGGAGCGCACCACGGAGGCAATCCGGACGTGGTCGATGCCGGGAGACGGCGTCTCACCAGCGATGACCAGCGGTACGCGCGCCTCGTCGATGAGGATGAAGTCGGCCTCGTCGACAATGACGTAGTGGAAGGGGCGCTGGACGACGCTGGCGGGATCGGTCTGGGTGTGATCGCGCAGGAAGTCGAAGCCGGCTTCCTTCGCCGTGACGTACGTGACGTCGGCGCCGTACGCCGTGCGGCGCTCGGACTGACTCATCTGCTGGCCCACGAACGCCACCGACAGGCCCAGGAACCGGTACACGGCGCCCATCCACGTCGCGTCGCGGCGGGCCAGGTAGTCGTTGGCCGTCAGGATGTGAACGCCGCGCCCTGCAAGGGCGTTGAGGACCGCCGGCAGGACCGCCACGAGCGTTCTTCCTTCGCCCGTGGCCAGTTGGGCGAGCTTGCCCTGGTGGAGCGCGACTGCCGCCATCATCTGGACGTCGAACGGGCGCAGGCCCACGGAGCGGGCGCAGGCTTCCCGCGTCAACGCGTACACCTCCGCCAGCACTTCATCGGCGCCTGTGCCGGCCATGACGCGTCGGCGTGCGGTCTCGAACCGGGCGCGCAGGTCGAGGTCCGTCAGGGAGGCGGCCCCTGCCGCGTCCGAGCGGGCGGGGACGCGTCGATACGGACCGAGGTCATACTCGACGGGAACGCCGGCGATCCGCAAGTAGAACTGGCGCGCCGAGGACGGCCCATCACCACCGGTCATGCCCCGATCCTACACTCCCGGCCAGGATCGGTTCCTCCCGCGGAGCTTCCACCGAGATTCCAGGGCGGACGACGAAGCGGCGGGAGTCTCTCGACTTCTCGGTGACGTCCGGTTCACCACATGGAGACCCTCTGGGAACCCCAGCACCAACTCCAGCGTTCTATCAGCAGGAGGGCACCTCCCGCCCCACACGAAAGGCTCCCGATGTCCCGTCTCTGGCCCGACATCCGCCTCGCCGCGCGGCTCCTGGCCCGCAGCCCAGGCCTTACCGCGGTCGCCGTCGTGTCCCTGGCGCTGGGCATCGGCGCCAACACGGCCATCTTCAGCCTGGTCAACAGCCTGCTGCTGGTCCCGACACCCGGGCGCGACCCGGCGCGGTTGGTCACCGTCTACACGAGCGACTCGAGCGGCCCGCTCTACGGCGCCTCGTCTTACCTGGACTACGTCGACTTCCGCGACCGGAGCCAGGCCTTCGAGGACCTCGCGGCGCACACGCTGCAGCCCCTGCTCGTGACCATCCGCGGCGAGAGCCGGCGCGCGATGGGCGCGCTAGTGACGGGGAACACCTTCGATCTGCTCGGACTGCAGGCCGCCCACGGCCGGCTCCTGCTGTCCGCGGAACAGGTGCCGGGCGGCCATCCGGTCGTCGTGCTCGGCCATGCCTTCTGGAAGACGCACTTCGGCGCCGAGCCCTCCATTGTCGGCCAGCCGATCTCACTCAACGGCCAGTCCTACACCATCGTCGGCATCGCCCCGGAGGGTCTCACCGGATTCATCCGCGGCGTAGCCGCCGACGTCTTCGTGCCGTTGGCGATGCAGCAGGCCCTCGGCGGCGACTCGCTCGAGGAACGCGGCAATCGCGGACTGATGTTGATCGGACGGCTCCGGGACGACGTCCCGATCGAGGCGGCGCGCGCGCGGCTCGCGATCATCGCCGGGCAGCACTTCACGGATTACCCTGGCGTCTGGTCGAACGTCCGGGGCGAGGGGCGCACCGTCAGCGTGCTCGCGGAACGCGACTCGCGCCTGATGCCGCAGATCAGCATGCCCGTCACCGCGTTCCTGGCCGTGCTGATGACCGTCGTCCTGCTCGTGCTCGCACTCGCGTGCTCGAACGTGGCAGGCCTGCTGCTGGCACGGGCCAGCGCGCGGCGCCGCGAACTGGCGATCCGGCTGGCCGTCGGTGCGACGCGCGGCCAGATCGTGCGCCAGCTCCTGACCGAGAGCGTGCTGGTCGCGCTCCTGGGCGGCGGCCTCGGCGTCGGTCTCGCGGCCGTGGCGATGCGTCTCGTCGAGCGCGTGCAGCTCCCGCTGCCCGCGACTCCGGCCCTCGGGCTCACGCTTGATGCGCGCGTCCTGGTTTTCGCGCTCGCGCTCTCGACCGTCACCGGCGTGGTCTTCGGACTCCTTCCCGCGTGGCGGGCCTCCCGCACGGATCCGATCGCGTCGATCAAGGCCGGCGGGGATGCGCCTCGCCGGACGCGGCGTCCCACCCTGCGCGACGCGCTCGTCATCGGGCAGGTCGCCGTGTCGTGCCTCCTGCTGGTCGGTGCTGGACTGCTCCTCCGGAGCCTCACCAACGCCGGATCGATCGATCCCGGCTTCACGGCGCGCGGCGTGCTGGCGTTCTCGATCGATCTCGGCAGCCGCGGCGTAGACGAGGAGCGGGGCCGGATTCTCCACGATCAGCTGCTCGAGCGCCTGTCGGCGTTGCCGGGCGTCGAGTCGGCGAGCCTCGCCAGCCGGGTGCCGCTCACCCTTGGCGGAGGGCGGCGTGGGCTGGGCGTCGAAGGCTACACGCCGGCGCAGGGTGAAGACATGGAAGTGCACTACTCCGTCGTCGGGCCGGGCTACTGCGAGACCATGCGCACCGCGCTCGCGGAAGGAAGGAGCTTCGATCGTACCGATGCGAGTGGACCGGGCGTGGTGGTGGTGAACGAGGCGTTCGTGCGGCGTTTCTGGCCCGGGCAGGCCGCGCTGGGACGCCGGGTGATCGTGCCGCGCCGCGTGGCCGGTGAGGGTGTCGACACCCCGATGGCCGTTGTCGGTGTGGCCCGCGACGGCAAGTACACGTCGCTCGGCGAGGATCCGACGCCGTTCGTGTTCTATCCGGCGAGCCACCTCTACGAGGCCGAGACGACCGTGCTCGTCCGGACCGCCGGCAACCCCACCGCGCTCGTGGCCGGGATTCGCCGGGCCGTGGCCGCGCTCGATGCGGGACTGCCCGTTTACGACGTGAAGACGCTCGAGCAGCACGTCGGCCTGTCGCTGTTTCCCGTGCGGGCCGTCGCGTGGCTGCTCGGGGCGATGGGCGCGCTTGCGCTGCTGCTGGCCGGCGTCGGCCTCTACGGTGTGCTGGCGCAGACGGTCGCCCGCCGCACGCGGGAGATCGGGATCCGGATGGCTGTCGGCGCCACCGAACGCCACGTGATGACGGCCGTCGTCGGCGGGGCCCTTCGCCTGACGCTGATTGGCGCGGGGCTCGGTCTCGCGGCCGCGTTCGGCGTGACGCGGTTTCTCGGCTTCCTGCTCTACGGCGTGAGCCCGCTCGATCCGATCACGTTCGCGGGCATGGTGCTCGTGCTGGCGGTCGTCGGGATGGCGGCCGCCGCGGTGCCGGCGCGCCGCGCGGCGCGGGTCGATCCGTTCGAGGCTCTGCGCGCGGAGTAGACGGGGAAGCGAATCCGATCGCCGGGCTGGCCTGCCGAACGGAGTGGCGAGAGCCGCACGGGTTCGAGAGAGCGCGTGGGGAAGGGCGTCGGCCGCTGCCACCGCGTGGTTCAGCGGCCCGCGCCTCCCAATGTGGCGTAGTAGCCGGACCGGGCACGTATCGTTCCGGCTCGTCCCTTCAGTCGGACCCGAAGCTCATGCCATCCGTCATCGCGACGGACCCCGGTCGGTTCGTAGGTGAGCAGGTAGCGGGCACGGAACTGATCGAGCACCGCAAGGAACGTGTTCGCCAAGCCCTCACCCTGTTCGGCGGGGAACAGCTCTCCCCCGCTTCGCTCAACGACGTCTTTGAGGTCCTTGGGCACAAACGACTCACGAGCGCGGTTGACCTCCGGGAGCCACCCACGCTGCCCCTCCGGGCGCGCTTCAGCCTCCTCGGGCCCGAGCGCCGGCAGCGCAGGGACGGTCACCGCATAGACGACAGCCTCAGCGTGCCCGATAACCTCCCTGGCTTTCTGGCCGTCACACCAACTCGCGGTGTCCAGCCCGTCGCTGAACACGAGCACGAGAGAGCGGCCGCCCTCGCCGGCCAAGAGCGACAGTCCGACAAAGAGCGCGTCCCACAACGCGGTCCGCCCCATCGGCTGAGCAGATGCGGCCATGAGCCTCTCTTCGATGACCTCTCGATCTCGAACGGCCGTTGCCTGGACCGAATAGCGGTCCGCAAACGTCAGTAACGACGCCTCATCGTCGGCCCCAAGGCCGCCGATGAGCGCCTGACTGGCACTGACGAGTCTCTGCATCTTCGCGCCCCACGCGATGCTCCCGCTCACATCGAGGAGCAGCATGACCTTCACACTCCCGGCTGTGGTGACGATCTGCGGGCGCTGGGGCACGCCGTTGTCGAGGACTTCGAAGTCATCCGCCGTGAGGTTTTTGAGGGGGCGGCCGTTCAGTGTGGCGAGCACGTCGATCCGCACAAGTTCCGTCGCGGCCCGGAATGTCTGTGGGCGCCGCACCTGGCGGCCCGATGCGAGTGTGGTACCGTCCGTCAGGCTGGCCGGCAGAATCAGGAGCGCCGACGCGGCCAACAACGTCGGGATAGCCGCTCTTCTCATGGTCGTACTGCCATTCGCATGGCCTCGATGCGTGAGCGCGCCTGCCAGTACTGCGCCCGTGTGTACTGGTACCACGGATCTGAATCCGATTGGGGTGAGGTGCCGAGGTCCATGGCGACTCGCCCCGCCGCCCATCCCCCTTCCGGGTCTCCCCCGGCAACCCGCAAGCTCCCCAGGGCCACGTGCGCGCTCAGCCAGTGCGGGCTGAGTGCCACCGCGGCCTGGTAGCACGCCTCCGCCTCCTTCGTCCGGCGTGCGTCCTCATGAAGTCGTCCGAGGAGCAGTCGGCCGAGGTACTCCATGGCGATGTTCGATGCGGCGTGAGCGTCACTCACGGCGCGTTCAAGCTCGCGCGCCGCCTCCCCGTGGTCGCCGCGCACGTGGAGTTGGTGCCCAAGCCGGACCCGCGCCTCCACGAGGAGCGGATCGAGGGCGAGGGCACGACGGAGGGTGGCCTGCCGCGCCGGCCACCCGAAGCTGTACGACCCGACAAGAAGCAGGACCTCGGGGTGGTCGCCGAAATCCACCAGCGCGGCCCGCCGAAGCGGCATGTGGGCAGAGTTGGACTGGTAAGGAGAGACGAACGAGCCGGCGACAATGTACCAGCTCCGGCAGACCCCGAGGAGGGCGGTGTCGGCCTGAGCCCGACTTCCGCGAACAACGTCTCGAATCAGACGCAGTGCCGTTCGCGAGTAGATGTCGAAGTCCGCCAGGCTCATCACACGTCTGTTGGTGCCCGCCGAACCAAGCAGGATGTCCTTCTGGTTCTCGATCCCTCCCGATGGCCACTCCAGCTTCCGCCACTCCTCCAATCGCCGCCAGTCATCGCGAGGGGCCAATCCGACCGCTCTCGTCGGTAGACCGAACCTGCCGTTCGCAATCCCGGCTTCCGTGAGCAGGAGCGCGAGCGCGGCCAGGGACTTCACGTCTCCCGCGTTCGGCGGCACGGTGACTTCCCGTTCGACGCGATCGACATCCCATCGCGAGAGCTCCTCGACGGCGGCGTCTGCGCCACCGGAACGGTACTGTTCAACGATCGCGAGGAAGGACTGACCGGCTTGGAGCGCAGACGATGCCTGTCCAGGAAGGATGGCTGGAGCCAGGAGTGTCACGGCTAGCGCGGAGCAGAGACAGACTCTGCCCGTCCCGATGGCTCTTCCCGACATGGTGGTCTTGCGATTGTACCCGACCGGATAGTGGGTCAGCTTCGAGAATCTGATAGCTTCCGGGTCCACGCTATCTGTGCGGCGATACACCACGCCAACGCGAGCTACAGCCGAGCCACCAAGGACAAGAAGAAAGGGGGACTTGGCGGAACTCGCCCGTGTGGTAGTCGAACAGGCCATCGGCGAGCACCGGGGGGGCGCCGGAGCCGCCCGACGCCAGGAATCCCGCAGCCGCCGCGCCTGAAAGCCAGGCGCGGCGAAGGGCGGGAAGGCCTGGACAGACAGTCCCGCCAGGGAACGGCGGGTGGAAATCGCACGGCAGGCCGCCACTACCGGCTGGCGGACACGATAGGTCCAGAGAACCGTAGTGGCCGTCCTAACCCGGCACCTCCCCGCACTTGACGGCATTAGGAAGAGAGTCGTCCGCGACGGCTTCGCACCGTAGGAGACTGCTAACACCATCATTGTCAGCAAGATAGAAGGCCTCACCTGGCCCAAGCCCACGGGCCCAGCACCGGAGCGCCTCGTCTCCGGCGCACCCGGGCGCACCCGATAACGCGCTCCATGTCCCTCTCTTCCGCTGCGGCACATTAACGCATGGCTGGGAATCCGGGAAGACCAGGGCCGCGTCCGGTATTGACTAGGTATCACGTTGTGGTATCCTTGATACCGCCCGAGCCGATGGAGGCCACTAACCATGAAGACCGAGCTTGATCAAGAAGCGCCGAAGATCATCCCGCCGTACCTGCCGTACCGGAGTTTCGCGAACACGATCTCCGGTTGGCGCGACAAGATGCCGGCGCGGATCGATCGTAGCGTGCTCGGCTCGTATGCCGGAGCCATGCAGACGTGGGTGTTGTCGGCGCTACGGTACTTCGGATTGATCGATGCCAACGGACAACCCACTGAGTCACTAAAGCGTCTGGCGCAGGCCGATGGACCGGAACGCCAGAAGGTACTGGTGCAGCTCCTGCGCGCAAACTACGCTTTCATCTTCACAGCCCAGTTCGATCTGTCAAAGGCCACTCCCGCCCAACTGCAAGAGAGGGTGAAGGCGACCGGGGCGCAGGGAGAAACCGCAAAGAAGTCGCTTTCGTTCTTTCTGGCAATGTGCAAGGACGCTGGATTGTCGCTGTCACCTTATCTCCGAACGCGGCAAGTGCGGCAACCGCGAGCGGGGAATGGACGTAAGACGACGAAGCGACCCGCTCAGTCCAGCAATCAGGGTGGAGTCGACGATGGCGATGGTGAAACCGATGGTCCCGCGTCCGCGGCGATGAAGACCATCACGCTTACAAAGGCTGGCGGTAGCCTCACTCTAAGCGGCGCCTTCAATCTCTTCGATCTCGTTGATGACGAGCGCGAACTCGTGTTCACGATCATCGACAAGATGAAGGAGTTCGAATTGAAACAGAAGCAAGGAGCCGATGATGACTAGGAGGGTAACCGCCCGACGCCTCCACCCGCCCACCGATGCGCCGGGCCACGAGATGCACACGAAGAGCCGCTTCCGGGAACTGTGAGAGGGACCAGGAAGCGGCTCGTGGTGAGCCCAACATCAACGCTACGACGGCGACCCTGACGAGTCGCCCACGCGGGGAGGGTCCACACCCTTAGTAGTATCGGCCCTTCCCGCTCTTTTCGCAACCGTCCATGTGACTTCTTGTGACTTCTTCTTGCCTGAGGTGGTCCCGCTAGGTCGAGCGCCAGAGCCTCACGATGCGGATGGGTATGCGCCACGTCACGCGGCTGACCAACGCCTTCTCCAAGAAGGTCGAGAACCACATCGCCGCGTGTGGAATGCGCACTACTTCATGTACTACAAGTTCGGCCGCTTGCATCGCACGTTCCGCGTGACGCCAGCGTCAGAAGCAGGCGGGGCGGATCACGTCTGGACAATCGCTGAGGTCGTTGCCCCGCTCTACCGGACCTGAACTACAAACCGGCCTGTCCGTTACCGCGAAGCCGGCACCGACATGCGGGTTATCCTGCTCAACCGCTCAAGAGTCTCCCGCCGGCTCTTGTCCGTCAGCGTTGTACTCTTGACCAGTTGAGCCACCCTCTCCAGGCTCTCGCGTCGCCGCTGCGCCTGCGACTTGTCGCTCGGTCGGGCCAGGGTCGCCAGTTGAACCGTTCTGCGGTTGGTCATGATCGTCATCCCTGCTCGGGTCATGTACTGGATCAGTAGAGGCCATCGAGGCGTCGTCGGGTTCATTGAGAAACAGGCACACGGGATCTTCGGTGAACGGCCTGGGGTCCAATGCAACGCGGCCGAGCCTGTCGGCCAATACCACTTCCTTCTCATTGGCGGACCTTACGCGGCGAAACAGCCCATCCGCCTGCTTCTGGTCGATCACGAAACCATGCGAGGGATACCCTGATGTGAGGGTCTCGAGGGCTCCTGGTTTGAGATTCTGGCTCGTTTCTCCGAGTATTTGACCATAGCGTTCGGCGATTCTCAAAGCGCGCCCGGCTTCGCCGATGTGCATCGGATCAACGTGAGCATAGATCGGGGAGAAGAGACCAGAGACAAGCTGCACTGCTATCTGCGTTGCAGTGCGGGTACTAATGAAGGGACTCCCTCCACGGACAGTTCTAAGAAGGAAGGTCTCAAAAGCCTGGTAGGACTGCTCATTCAGCGTGCCAATGGCCGATGTCGCCGTGAGACCTGACTGCGTCTGTACGAGTTCGTCGGGCTTCGTCATCTGAACGTCGAGTGGGCCCAACTCTCCCACATCAAGGAAGACGACCTCAGTGGCGCCCAAGGCGACGATAGTCCCGGCGCTC
>JBFMFH010000074.1:0-20485 GCA_040752275.1 Acidobacteriota bacterium | reverse complement strand
GCGGGGCATCCCGCCTGGCGGCGTTGCTCCTCCCTCACATACCGGGAGTATGCTCAGTCGTCGCGCCTGGCCAGCCGGGCGCCGCGCTCCGGGACTTCTGCAAGGCATCACGGTTCCAGGGCACTAGACGTCCGTCGGCGAGTACCCGTCCACTGGCGGGTTGCGCAGGTAGAGATCGATCGCGGTCGCTGCCTTGCGGCCGGCGCCCATGGCCGAGATGACGGTCGCGCCTCCGGTGACGATGTCGCCACCCGCAAAGACGCCGGCCTTCTGGGTCGCGCCCGTACCGTCGTCGGCGATGATGTTGCCCCACTTGTTGACTGGCAGGTCCGGCGTCGTATTGCGAATCAGGGGGTTGGCGCCCTGGCCGACGGCGAAGACGACCGTGTCGACGTCGAGGTCGAACTCGGAGCCCTCGATCTCAACCGGCCTTCTGCGTCCCGAAGCATCCGGCTCGCCCAGCTCCATCCGGATGCAGCGGATGGCACGCACGCGCGAGCGCTCGTCGGCGAGGATGGCGGTGGGCGCTGCGAGCAGCATGATGTCGACGCCCTCTTCCTCCGCGTGCTCGATTTCCTCCACCCGCGCCGGCATCTCCTTGCGCGTGCGCCGGTAGACGAGGTACGCGCGTTCGGCGCCGAGCCGGAGGGCGGTCCGGACCGCGTCCATCGCGGTGTTGCCGCCGCCGATGACCGCCACGCGCTTGCCGCGGACCGTCGGTGTGTCCGAGATCGGGAACTGGTACGCCTTCATCAGGTTCGAACGTGTCAGGTACTCGTTGGCCGAGTACACGCCGATGAGGTTGATGCCCGGGATCTTGGGGAAGTGGGGGAGGCCGGCTCCAGTGCCGACGAAGACGGCCTCGAAACCGAGTTCCGCGAAGAGTTCGTCGATGGTGAAGGTCTGGCCGATAACATGGTTGGTCTTGATCTCGACGCCGAGCCTCCGGAGCCCATCAATCTCCCGCTCGACGATCGACTTGGGCAGCCGGAACTCGGGAATGCCGTAGACGAGGACGCCGCCGGGCTTGTGGAGCGCCTCGAAGATCGTCACGCTGTGCCCCATCTTGGCCAGGTCGGCGGCCACTGTCAGGCCGGCCGGGCCCGAGCCGACCACCGCGACCTTGTGGCCGGTCGGCGGCGCGGGCGGCGTGTCATCGGTGAATTTCATCATCGAGGCATAGTCGGCGACGAACCGCTCGAGGCGCCCGATGGCGACCGGTTCGTTCTTGACGCCGAGCGTGCACTTGATCTCGCACTGCTCCTCCTGGGGGCAGACCCGCCCGCAGATCGCGGGGAGCACGTTGCGCTCCATCAGGGTGTGCCACGCCCCCTCGAAGTCCCGATCGGCGACCTGCTGGATGAACGCCGGGATGTCAATCTCGACCGGACACCCGGCAATACAGGGGTAGTTCTTGCACTGGATGCAGCGCTGCGCCTCCAGCACCGCGAGATCGACGGGATACCCCAGCGCGACCTCTTCGAAGTTGTGGGCGCGCTCGTGCGCGTCCTGGGCGGGCATGGGGTACTTGGTACGCTGGGTGATCTTCTTCTTGGCCATGAGATATCGACTGGTCCACCGTGCACTCAGGGCGTCCCCGCCCGGCACGCGATCTGTTCGTTGTAGAGCCGCAGAGCTTCCTGTTCCTGCTCGCGGTAGGCGCCCAACCTGGCCCTGAGTTCGTCAAAATCCACCTGGAACCCGTCGAACTCCGGGCCGTCCACGCAGACGAACTTCTGTTCGCCGGCGACCGACACCCGGCACCCGCCGCACATCCCAGTGCCATCGACCATCACGGGGTTGAGGCTGACCGTCGTCGGGATACCCAGCGGTCGCGTGATGTCGACCACGGCCTTCATCATCGGCAGCGGGCCCACCGCGACCACTTCGTCGAAACGCTGGCCCTCGGCCAGGAGGTGGTTCAACGCGTCGGTGACCAGGCCGTGTTCGCCGTACGACCCGTCGTCGGTGGTGACGACGACCCGGTCCGCCACGCCCCGCAGTTCGTGTTCCAGGATCACGTATTCCCGGGACCGCCCGCCGATGATGACGGTGACATGACCGTCGAGCGACGTGAAACCGCAGGCGATCGGATAGACCACTGCAGTACCGATGCCACCGCCGATGCAGCAGACGCGCTTGCCGGGCTCGATGTGCGTCGGACGACCCAGCGGACCCGCCAGGTCGACGAGTTCGTCACCCTCGTTCATGGCGTTGAGGGACTTGGTCGACTTGCCCACGCCTTGGATAACGAGCGAGATGGCCCCGCGTTTCTTGTCGACATCGGCGATCGTCAGGGGGATTCGTTCACCCTCGGCCGAGCCCCGGACGATCACGAACTGACCGGGCTTCCGCTTACGGGCGACGTGGCTCCCCTCGACCCAAAACCGCACCACGTCGGGGGCGAGCACTTCCTTGCTGAGGATTCGGTACACAATCTACTCCAGGTTGATGCATCAACCGTGGGGAGCCGAGAAGTTGGCAGACACGGCCGAGTTACCGGGATCGGAAGCAAAGGCGATACCACCCTGGGCCGAGGCCAGGCAGGTGCCGACAGGCGCGCCGCGATGCTCCCTGCTGCCCCGGCTACCGGGCTGGCACGTCTCCCGAGCCCGCAACGGGTTCCGCGCCGGGACGTTGCTGCCCCGCCTGACGGGTTTCCGTCAGGCCCCGGCCGTCACCGTACCCCGCGAGGCGGAACCGCTCCCACACGTGGTCGGTGGTCTGGGGCAGAGCTTCGTGAGGATCGGGCCTCGCGCGCCTGCGCTCAGTCCCTCGGGAGCAAGTATGGCAACATACGTGCGCCCTCAGAACTGGGTGCTGAGTGAGCCCATCCGCGACGCATTCCGCTCCCGGATGCGTCGCCATCGTTGCGAATCGATGCACGAAGATACCGGGGACCCGCCCGCCGCCATGACCATGATCGTTGCCTGGAGCCGTTCACTGTCCGCGTACCTCTTCTTGTGCCTCTACGTCCTAGCCGTCGGACCTCCGGCGCTGGTGATGGCGCGCCTCACGGGCCGGGTTCGTCACCTGTTCGGGCTCGGATACGCCGGCGCGCGGACGGCTCGGCGCATCCTCGGGGTTCGGCTGGCCGTGCGTGGTGTGGAGCGCATCGACCCTGCGCGGCCCGCCGTGTACGTGATCAATCATCGCTCCAACGTGGACGCCGTCATCTTCGAGGCGCTCTTCCCGCATTGCCCGCGCCTGCGGGTCATCTACAAGGCCGAGATGGGCAAGCTGCCGATCCTGGGGTCGGCCATGCGGGTCGCCGGGTTCGTCCCCGTCGCGCGGCGCGACCGCGATCAAGCGATTGCGGCGGTCGATCTGGCCGTCGAGCGGGTGCGCGCGGGCGATTCCTTCCTGCTGGCGCCCGAGGGGACACGCAACCCAGGGAAGGGCCTCCTGCCGTTTAAGAAGGGCGCCTTCGTGCTGGCGATCAAGGCCGGGGTGCCTGTCATTCCTGTGGCCATCTCGGGAGCCGCCGAGACGATGCCGAAGGGCCGGTACTACGTGACACCCGGCACCGTGATTGTGGAGATCGGCGAGGCCCTTGCTGTGGACGGCCTCTCGCTGGAGGATCGGGATCGGCTGGCCGACGAAACCCGCGCTCGACTCACGGCGATGCTCAGCCACGGGACTGGGGATTGGGGATTGGGGAGTCGGGACTAGAGATGGGCCCACTCCACCCCCGAATCCCGAATCCCGAATCCCGGCCTTCCTACCGGTTCCCGAAGTTGTCGTCGTCGGGATCGACAGGGCCGTGTGGCGTGCCGGCCGGCTCGGGCCCGTCGTGCAGGAACACGAGCGACTGGTGCGACGGGATCTCGAAGCGCCTCCGGCACGCACTGCAGACCACCATGTCGTCGACGCGAACGAGGTAGCTGCGCAGCTTGGGGAACATCGCGCGATCGCGATCATCGGCTCCGGGCGGAATCCGGTCCTTCTTGATCCGCCGGACCCAGCGGACCCGGTACTCGGCCCGGCGCCGGCAGTGCGGACACGTGAATGTCGCGGGAAGCTGCTCCGGCGTCTCGCGGTAGAAATCGCGCTCGTTGAGTCCCATCTGCGTATCATAGCAGCGGCCCCCGTGGGTCGCGTTCGTGTCGGACGGGGTCTGGACAGGCTCCGCGCGGGGAGTCGGTCCGGGCGCGCCGACAGGCCCTCGACAGACCCGCGCAGCGTGCCATACGTGGCTGGTTGGCGGTGCGCCAGCCAACGTGGACCGAGCGGGTTTGAGCGTTGAGCAACGCCGCGAGGCGGGATGCAGCGCCGGTCGAATGCAGACAGACTTGCACCACGGGCTGCTTGGTGGGAGAGCGGATGATCCGGATCGGCATCGACCTCGGCGGCACGAAGATCGAGGGTATCGCGCTCGGACGAGACGGGGAGACGCTTGGGCGCCAACGCGTGGGGACACCTCGCGACGACTACGACGGTACGATCGACGCGATCCGGGTGCTCGTGCGCGACCTGGAGCGGTCGGCCGGCGGAGGCGGGCGCGTGGGCATCGGCATCCCCGGAACGATCTCGCCGGCGACGGGCCTGGTCAAGAACGCCAACTCGGTCTGGCTCATCGGCCGGCCGTTTCGTGAGGATCTGGAGGCGCGTCTGGACCGACCCGTCCGGCTGGCGAACGATGCGAACTGCTTCGCGCTGTCCGAAGCGGTTGACGGTGCAGGAGCGGCTGCCGAGGTCGTCTTCGGCGTCATCGTCGGCACCGGAACCGGCGGCGGCGTTGTGGTGCGCCGGAAGGTGCTGGTTGGGCCGAACGCCGTCGCGGGGGAGTGGGGTCATAATCCGCTGCCCTGGCCGGGCGCCGACGAATGGCCGGGTCCGCCGTGCTACTGCGGGCGCAGGGGCTGCGTCGAGACGTTCTTGTCGGGACCAGGCCTGTCGCGGGACCATCACGAGCGCACCGGACAGCCGCTCGAGAGCGAGGCCATCGTAGCCGGGGCCGAGCGCGGGGACGCCGCGTGCAGCACGACGCTGGCCCGATACGTCGACCGCATGGCGCGAGCCCTGGCCTCGGTGATCAACCTGCTGGACCCGAACGTCATCGTGCTGGGCGGTGGACTGTCGAAGGTCCGGCTCCTCTATGATGCCGTGCCGCGCGCCTGGGGAGCCTGGGTCTTCTCGGACCGCGTCGCGACCCGCTTGGTTCCGCCGGCCCACGGCGATGCCAGCGGGGTGCGCGGAGCCGCGTGGCTATGGCCGCCCGACAATGGCCAGGAGGACAGGGACCCGCCATGGCCGGAGGCGGCTCGTGCGAACGGCGGCCATTGCTGATATGCTAATCTCACCTGCCCGTTGGACGGCCTCGACGGCTCCCGCGGGTGCCGGATGCGCCATCGACCCACCTCCCCCCGGGTACCGGCTGGCGCACCGGCCTGAGATGCCCTTCACGCTTCAGGACTCCTATGAACAGTGATCTCGTCATCGGCATGGCCGGCTCGGGCGGCGACGGCATCGTCTCGGCCGGCGAGTCGCTGCTGACCGCGGCAGCGCTCGACGGCTATCACGGCGTCATGAGCAAGAGTTTCGGACCGCAGATTCGCGGCGGAGAGTCGAGTTTCCGCCTCCGGGTGTCCACCAGCAAGGTGTTGAACTCCGGCGGGACCCTCGATATCGCCGTCGCCCTCAACTGGGATGACTTCCTCAAGTTCGGCGGTGAGCTGCCCGTCGGCGGCAACACGATCGTGGTGTACGACTCCAACACGAAGGTGGCGCCGAACCAGATCCCTCTCGTGGGCGTGACGCCGGCCGAGGTCCTGGCAGTGCCCATCGAGCAGATGGCGCGCGAGGAAGGTGGCACCGACCGTGCGAAGAATACCGTCGTACTCGGGCTGATGTCGGGGTGGCTCGGCATCGGCCGCGAGCAGATGATCGCCGGCATCCGCAGAAGGCTGGCGAAGAAGGGCGACGCGGTGGTGGACAACGCCGTCAAGGCCTTCCACGCCGGCCTGGCGTATGCCGAGGCCCATCCGCTCGGAACCGGCCGGCGGATGGCCAGGCCGGACCGGGCGGAGGCGAAGTTCGTCGTCGACGGCAACGACCTGTGCGGGGCGGCGGCCATCGTGGCGGGCTGCGACTTCTTCGGCGGGTACCCGATTACACCGTCCTCCGAGATCATGCACTTTCTGGGACGGGAGATCTGGAAGTACGGCGGCACGATGCTGCAGTGCGAGGACGAGATTGCCGGGATCGGCGCGGTCGTCGGGGCATCGTTTGCCGGGAAGAAGGCCATGACGGCGACCTCGGGACCCGGCATGTCCCTCAAGAGCGAGATCCTCGGGCTAGCGACGATTGCGGAACTGCCGCTTGTCTGCGTGAACGTCCAGCGAGGCGGACCGTCCACCGGCATTCCGACGAAGGCCGAGCAGTCGGACCTCTTCCAGGCAGTGTTCTCCGCGCACGGCGACGTGATCCGGCCGGTCCTGGCGCCCGTGAGCGCAGAGGACATGTACGCGATGACCATCGAGGCCTTCAACGTCGCGGAGTACTATCAGACACCCGTCATCATTCTCTCGGACGGCGACATCGGGCAGCGCAAGGAGACCGCCGAGCCCATCGACGGGACGAAGGTCGAGCTGGTGAGCCGGAGGACGCCAACGGAGAAGGAGCTCGAACACTACGTCCGGTTCCGCGTCACCGAATCGGGGATCAGCCCGATCAGCCATCCCGGCATGAAGGGCGGCAACTACCTGGCGTCGGGAATCGAGCACAACGAATCCGGCGCGCCGACGGCGAACGGGGAGATGCACGCGAAGATGAACGAGAAGCGCCTGCGGAAGTTCGCGCCGCTGAAGCGCCGGCGCGATCTGTTCGTGACCGAGGGCGGCCACGACGCGCCCATCGCGGTGATCTCGTGGGGGAGCGTCGCGGGCGTGGCGATCGAGGCGACGCAGATCGCGCTCAGGCAGGGCCTCAAGGTGAAACTCCTGGTGCCCCGGCTGTTGTACCCGATCAACGAGGAGGTCTACCAGGACTTCTTCCTGTCGGTGAAGCGGGGCTTGATTGTCGAGCAGAACCACCAGGGCCAGCTCTACCGCCTTCTGCGGATGTTCGTCGACGTGCCACGTGGCGTCGAAACGCTGGCAAAGAGCGGCTCGAATCCCATTACGCCGCTGGAGGTCGTGGAGCGGCTGAGACAGCTGACCTGGGCGATGCAGCGGGAGAAGACGCCCGAGCCCTCCCACGGGTAGCGCGCCAGGGCGGCGAAGGACAGTAGAGGACCAAGGACATGAGCCTCGCAACGAGACGCGTCGAGGAATATACGGCCAAGGACTACAAGAGCGAACTGAAGCCCATCTGGTGCCCCGGCTGCGGCGACTTCGGCGTGGTACAAGCGATCTACCGGGCACTGGCCGCCATCGGCCGCCCGCCGCACGAGATCGCGTTCATTTCGGGCATCGGATGTTCGAGCCGCATCCCGGGCTATACGACGGCGTACGGGTTCAACACCGTGCACGGCCGGGCGTTGCCCATCGCTCAGGGGATCAAGCTAGCCAACCCCGACTTGTTGGTGCTGGGTGCGGGCGGAGACGGGGACGGCTTCTCGATCGGAGGCGGGCACGTCGCCCATGCCATCAGGCGAAACATCGACATGACGTACATCGTCATGGACAACCAGATCTACGGGCTCACCAAGGGCCAGTTGTCACCCACCTCGGCGCGAGGCCGGCGGACCGCATCCTCGGCGCTCGGCGCGATGGAAGCCCCGGTCAACCCGCTGCTCTACGTGCTCGGCTACGGCTGCGAGTTCGTGGCGCAGGGCACGCCGGCCGACATGAACGGGCTGGCCCAGGTGATCGAGGAGGGAATCCGGTATCCCGGCTTCGCCTTCATCAACGTCCAGTCGCCGTGCGTGACCTACGGGCTCGAGGACCAGATGCTGAAGGCCCAGAAGGCCGTAATGCAGAAGCTCGAGACCCTCGGACACGATCCGGCCGACCGGCTGGCCGCCATGGCGCTTGCGCAGGAGTACGGGACGAAGCTGTACACGGGCGTGTTCTACCGCAATCCACACCCCGAGCCGACGTTCGAAGGCCTGGCGCGCGCCCGTCACGAGGAGCTTGGAGCGGGAACGCATCCCCGCGCCGAGGTCCTCAACGTGTTCAAGCTCAGAAAGTGACGGAACTCCGGGTCAGTGCGGCTCCCGCTCGGCGGGCTCGTCGAGCATCACCCGCTTCGTCAGGACCGAGTAGTGCCGCACCGTGCGCGGGGCGTGGGCGAACACCGACGCAATCGCCACGACAATCAGCAGGAGTGGGACGCGGCAGTCCCACGCGAACGGGATGAGACACAGCAGTCCGAGCTTCGCGTAGACCGCGAGCGCGCAGTTCTGGTGCAGCCAGTGCCCGCCCGGGTAGATCTCCAGCAGCATGAGCGCCGCTCCTGACGCGAGCGCCGGCCAGAGGATGGGCCGGAGCGCGGATTCAGGGATGCCGAACACGTGTCCGCCGAGCAGCATGCCCGTGGCGGCGATGTGGACGGTGCGGGCAGTGATGTTGAGTGCCCGAGCGTGCGGCAACCGGCGACGGACGCGCGGGAAGAGGACGGTCGTCATCCAGGCCAGTCGCACCGGCAGATTATAATCGCGGCATCATGAAGTCGGCCTCTCGGCGCACTATCCTCGTCACGTGCGGCGAGCCGGCCACGCGCGGGAACGACAGCTTCCAAACGGCCCGAGGTCGAACCAAGTGAACGGCACGCCCATCGCCGTGGTTCTCGCCCGAGGACTCGGCACGCGCATGCGGCGGCAGGCAGAAGGGATCGCGCTCGCCGACGACCAGTCACGCCTCGCCGACACGGGCCTGAAGGCCCTCATCCCGGTAGGGCGGCCGTTTCTCGACTACGTGCTGAGCGGCCTCGCGGACGCGGGCATCCGGGATGTCTGCCTCGTGATCGGGCCCGAGCACGATGTCGTGCGCGACTACTATGGACAGCCCGGGATCCTGTCGCGCGTCACCCTGTCCTTCGCGGTCCAGGATGTTCCCCGGGGAACGGCCGATGCGGTCGTCGCGGCTGGCGACATGGTGGGCGACCGGGAGTTCCTGGTGCTGAACGGAGACAACTACGCACCCCTCGAAGCCCTGCGTGCGCTGGCCGCACTCGACGGACCCGGGCTCGTGGCGTTCGGCAGAGAAGCCATGATCCGGGAGAGCAACGTCGAGGCGGACCGCGTGCGCCAGTTCGCGGTCGTGCGCGTAGGGAGCGACGACACGCTGCAAGACATCGTCGAGAAGCCCGACGAGGCGACGCTTGCGGCGTTCGGCGACGACATCTACCTCAGCATGAACTACTGGCGGTTCGACCGCCGGGTGCTCGACGCGTGCAGGCGGGTCACGCCGTCGCCGCGAGGCGAACTCGAGATTCCGGACGGCGTCCGCCTCGCGTGCCGGGATGGCGGCGTCTCGTTCCGCGTGATCCGCATGCATGCGGGAGTACTCGACCTCTCCAGCCGGTCGGACATCTCCGCCGTTGCGGCCCGGCTGGCAGGCGTCCAGGTCAAGCTGTAGTGATCCCCACAGTCCGCTCCCTCGCGCGGCTCCCGGGCGACGTCCGCGTGCGTGAGATGCGGCAGGGGCAGTTCGACCGCGTGTTCGACGCCATCCGGCGGGCTGGTGCCGCGAAGGATGCCGCCTGCGGGTTCTTCGTGCCCGGCCGTATCGAGGTGCTCGGCAAGCACACCGACTACGCAGGCGGACGCAGTCTGCTGTGCGCGATGGAACGGGGGTTCGCCCTCGCCTCGGCTCCTCGGAACGATCGATGTGTGCACGTGGTCAACGCCGACACGGGCGAGTCCGTCACGTGTGAGATCGATCCCGATCTCACGCCGCGCGTCGGGACGTGGACCGGCTATCCCCTGACGGTCGTCCGGCGCCTGGCCCGCAACTTCCCATCTTTCGAGTGCGGTGCCACCCTGGCTTTCACGAGCGACCTGCCGCCGGCCGCCGGACTGTCGAGCTCGAGCGCTCTGCTGGTCGCCGTGTACCTCGGACTGGCCGAGGTGAATGGCCTCGACGGTCAACGTCTGTTCAAAGAGGCGATCGGCACGAGGGAGGAGTTGGCGGGCTACCTGGCAGCCATCGAGAATGGCCGGAGCTTCGGGCCGCTCGACGGAGACACGGGCGTCGGGACGTTCGGCGGTTCTGAGGATCACACGGCGATTCTGTGCTGCCGGGAGGGACACCTGGCTCAGTACGCCTTCTCGCCTGCGCGTCTGGAGCGGCAGGTGCGACTTGCTGAGGACCTCGTGTTCGTCGTGGCGGACTGCGGCATCGAGGCCAGAAAGACAGGCAACGCGCGGGAACGCTACAACCGCGCGTCGCGGCTGGCGGCACGCGTCGCCGAGATCTGGCGCTGCGCGCGCGGACAGCACGCCTCTGCACTCGGCAACGCAGTTGATTCGGGCGGGCGCGCGTGCGAGCAGATCCGGGCCGTCCTGCGCGAAGCGGGCGACGCGGAGTTCTCTGCGCGGGAGTTGCTCGAGCGCTTCGAGCAGTTCAGTGTCGAGAGCGGCGAGCTCGTTCCCGCTGCCTCCGATGCCCTCGAACGGGGTGACCTGACGCACTTCGGGCTGCTGGTCGATCGGTCGCAGCAGGCGGCGGAAGCCTGGCTGCACAACCAGATTCCCGAGACGATAGCGCTCGCCGCGCTCGCCCGCCAGCAAGGGGCGCTGGCGGCCTCGGCGTTCGGCGCCGGCTTCGGCGGGAGTGTCTGGGCGCTGGTGCCGGACGCCGACCGACGGCGGTTCGCCGAAGGCTGGAAGGGGGCGTATGTCGCGCGCTTCCGGGGACACGCGACCCGCGCGCGGTTCCTGTCGACGCGGCCTGGCCCCGCCGCCTATCGGCTCGAGTGGCGAACGTGATGGCGTCGTCGGGGCCGCGTCCACGCAGCCCCGGATTGGCGCGTGTTCCGCACCCCCGGTGTCACGCCTGCGAGTCGAACCGGGCCTTGAGCGACCGATAGTCCGTCTTCCCGGTGCCCAGGAGGGGCAGTTCGTCGACCTCGATGATCTGCCGGATGTGGTGCAGCGGGCTCAGACCCGCCTGGCGGATCAGATCGTTGACGGTGGCCCGATCGGCCGGCGTTCTCGTGAACAAGACGATGTCGGGACTGTCCGGATTCCCCAGCGCTTCGACGGCGACGGTCGGCCCGTCGTCGGCGTCCCCAAAGTGAGCCTGTAACACCGATTCGATGGCGGGCAGCGAGATCATCTCCCCGCCGAGCTTCACGAAACGCTTCAGCCGCCCCTTGAAGAACAGGTAGCCGTCGAGCGTCGCGGACACCAGGTCACCCGTGCGGTACCAGGAGTGCCCTTCGAAGGTGACGAAGGGCGAATCGCCCGAGTGCTTGAGGTAGCCGTCGAAGATGCTCGGTCCACGGACGAGCAGCATTCCCGTGTCTCCCGGCTCGACCCGCCGCTCGACATCGAGACTCACGACCGCGCCCTCGACGTTCGGGAGGAGCCTTCCCACGCTGCCCTCGACCTGATGAGTCGTGGGGTTGACGGCCACGACCGGGGAGCACTCGGTGATGCCGTACCCTTCGAGGATGGTCGCGCCTGGAGCGCGGGTCCGAATCGCATCACGGACCGAGTCGGGGCACTTCTCGGCGCCCGTGACCGCCAGACGCAGCGACGCCAGTTGCCCCTCTGCGGCGGCTCGCACGATGCCGGCCATGAAGGTCGGCGTGCCGAAGGTGATCGTGGCCCGGTAGGCCTCGAGCACCCGGACCAGCAGCGCCGATTCAGTTGGGTTCGGATGGTAGACGGTCCGTAAGCCGACTGTGAGCGGCAGGAGGACTGTCGTCGTCAGCCCGAACGAATGGAACGGCGGGAGGAGCCCGAGGAGGACGTCGCCTTCGTACACATCCGCCATGCAGAGGACGTCTCGGATGTTGGCCAGCAGGTTGCGATGCGTAAGGGGCACCGCCTTCGGCAGGCTCTCCGACCCGCTCGTAAAGAGAACGACAGCGACGTCGCGGGGATGGACGCTCTCGAGTTCTTGCCACGTGATCCGGCTCCGGGCGGCCGCACGGAGCTTCGCCATGGCGCCGATGCCCGCCAGGATGTCTTCGACGAAGATGAACCGATCGCCGATCTCGGCCAGGTCGATGCCGAGCGTCGCCAGTCGTGCCAGTAGGGCGCGCGCGGTGATGACGCGTGAGACGCCCAGCAACTCGAGGGAATGACGGATGGTGCGGACCCCGGTGGTCCAGTTGATCATCACGGCGGTCTTCCCCGCGAACAACGCCCCAAGGAGGAGGACGCCGGCGCCGACCGAGGCCGGCATCATCACGCCGACGTACTCCCCAGGCTGGCGCTCGAGGATGGGCTTGAGCAGGTGCACGGCGAGGATCAGATCACGATAGGTCCGCACCCCGCTGGCCTGGTCCGCGATGATGGGCTGAGAAGGTCTGGCGGCGGCCATCGCGAGAACGGCCGCGGTCAAGGTCTCTGCGTCTGGCACAGAGAGCCTGGTCTCGCCGGCCCGGGTGGCGAACCACCCGGCCGGAACAGGCTTGAGGTCGGCGGCCACCGCCGACGTGCCCCGTCCGGCGGCCGCCAGCACCGCGTCAGCCACGGTCTGCAGGCTGTCTGGCGTGCCCACCGAGAAGCCGAACTCCCGTTCGAGCCAGACGACGAGCTCGGCGATGGCGAGGCTGTCGAGGCCGAGATCCCGGCTGAGTCGCTGGCCGAGTCCGATCTCCTCGCGTCCGGTCATGTCCGCCAGTTGGGTCAGGACGAGACCACGAGTTGCCGGAGCGACCGAACTGGCGTCGGCTTGCGAGGACCTATAGACGGGCTCGGGAACCTGTCGCACGCCACCGCGCTCCCAGAATCCGTACGGCACATAGGTGTTGCGCGGAGCCCGGTTGTTGTAGAAGGCCTCCAGGTACTTGTTGAGGACCTCCCTGGTGCCCGAGCGCGGAACATCGGCGGGTTCGACCAGCTCGATGGCGACCTCGCGCCGGGGCATGAAGAACACGCCGTTGAGCAGCAGGTACCTGGCGGCCCGTGTCAGGGCCGCGCCGACGGCGGGCATCTCGCCCCTGAACCCGAAGCTGAAGCTACTGCCCCACAATCCGTCCTGCCGGACGAGCACGATGCGCACCGAAGGCAGGCTCTGGACGATGGAGTGCACGCCGCTCGCGCTCCCGATGTCTTCGAGGTGCGTGCGCTTGAGGCGGCCCGAGGGATAGAGCAGGACGTTCTCGCCCGACGCGAGCCCGTTGATCGTGTCCGCCAGGACTGCGCGAGTGCGGTCGCGTGCGGCGGCGCCCGCCCGGTCGAGGCTCGGGAGCACCCGCGTCCCGAACCACAGGGCAATCCGGCCCAGCACCGTTCGCGCCACCTGGTACTCGTCGGCGAGCGGACGCGGGCGGAACTGGCGGTGCAGCCGTGTCACGAGGATGGCCGGGTCGATCAGGGCCGAGTGGTTCGGCAGGAAGAGGATGCCCTGCCTGCCCTTCGCAACCACCTCCTCGAGTCCCGTGACCCGTATGCGGTAGCGCAACGCGAACGCCGGCCGCGCGATGAGGCTCAGAAGATGCGCCAAGACGATGGCAGGCAATGGCATGGGTCACCTGGTGTGCTGAACGTACTCCCGGAAGGGCCCTGGCGCAAGCGCCCGATCTGAGTTTCCGATGACGACCAGTGAGCGGATATGATGAGGGCCCAGGCGCGTCGGTTCCGGCGCCGAATCGATGAGCGAGCCCATCATCCATACGCGTGGTCTGACGCGCAGCTTCGGCGAGATTCGGGCGCTCGACGGCCTGGATCTCGACGTCCCTCCCGGGATCGTCTTCGGGTTCCTCGGTCCGAACGGTGCCGGCAAGACGACCGCCATCCGCCTGCTGCTGGGGCTCTTGGAGCCGACGTGCGGCAGCGCCCGGGTGCTCGGCTTCGACACACGGTCGGGAGCCGACGCCATCCGCTGCCGGTCTGGGGCGTTGCTCGAGCATCACGGGCTCTACGAGCGGCTGAGCGCCCAGGACAACCTCGATTTCTACGCCCGCGCCTGGCATCTCGACAGAGCGAACCGCGCGTCGCGCATCAGAGAGCTGCTGGAACCCCTTGGGTTGTGGGATCGGCGGCACGAACCGGTCGGGGGCTGGAGCCGGGGGATGAAGCAGAAGCTCGCGGTCGCGCGTGCGCTGCTGCACCGACCGAAGCTCCTGTTCCTCGACGAACCGAGCGCCGGGCTCGATCCGGTGGCCGCGACGGCCCTGCGCGAGGATCTGAGCGGACTGGTGTCGCGCGAGGGCGTCACCGTCTTCCTGACCACGCACAACCTCGGAGAGGCCGAGCGGTTGTGCCAGCGCGTTGCGGTGATTAAGCAAGGGCGGCTGCTGGCCGTCGGCCACCCGGACGAACTCAGGTCCCGGCATTCGCTGCGCGCCGAAATCACCGGCCGCGGATTCGACGACCGCCTCCTGGCCGCGCTGCGCGACCGATCGGACGTGGTGCGGTTCGAGCTGCGGAACGGGCGCCTGCTGATCGACCTCCGTCACGGTGCCGAGCTCTCCCCGCTCGTCTCCATGATGGTGCACGCAGGGGCGGAGGTCGAAGAGGCGCGGAAGGACAGGAATACCCTCGAGGACGTGTTCCTGACACTCGTCGAGGAGGATCGATGACCCGCGACATCCTCACGGTGGTCTGGAAGGAATGGAAGGAACTGCTGTGGGCGGGGGGACTGCTGAGGGGCGGCCGTGTCGGTCTGTTCATCCTGCTCGTCATCTTCGGCGTCTTCCTGCCGTATCAGACCGGGCGGGCGTGGGTGGAGTCGGCGGCGCCGCTCTTCTACTGGGCCTGGCTGCCGTTGATGCTCGTGTCCGGTGTCGTCGCCGATTCGTTTGCCGGCGAGCGGGAGCGCCATACGCTCGAGACTCTGCTGGCCAGCCGGTTGCCCGACCGGGCTGTCCTGTTCGGCAAGCTGGCGGCTGCCTTGAGCTACGGATGGGGCCTCGTCCTGGGCATGCTCGGGCTGAGTCTCGTGACCGTCAACCTCACCCACCGAGGCGACGGCCTGCTGCTGTTCGCGCCGCACCTGGCGGTCGGGGCGCCGGTCATGTCGTTTCTCGGGGCCGGTCTGGCGGCGACCGCGGGCGTCCTGGTCTCACTCCGCGCCCCGACGGTTCGTCAGGCGGCGCAGTCGCTCAACGTCGCAATCCTCCTGCTGATCTTCATCCCGGTGTTCGGGATCCAGATGCTGCCGGCCGGTCTCCAATCGCAACTGGCGGCGTCCGCACTGAGCTACGGCGTCAGCGGCATCCTGATCGCCGCGGGGGTCGTGCTCGCCCTGCTGGACGGCCTCCTGCTTGCCGCGGTGCTGGCTCGCTTTCGGCGGGCCAAGCTGATCCTCGACTGACACCCCGGAACGACACTGTTCCAGTCGGCCGGTTCGTGTCGTTGGGGCGAGGAGGGCTGAGCGATGTCGTCGAATAGCCGGGTTGCCGGCAGCGGCTGGGTGTTCTTCGCGACCGTCGTACTCGGGATCGCGATCGTCCCTGCGGGGGCTCAGACGGCGCCGCCTGCGGGACCCAGGCCGGAGTCCCTTGCAGGCGCCTATGAGGGGAAGACCGTCGCGAACGACGGTGCAACCTCTGCGCTCCGGATGGACTTGACATTCGCGGATGGCCAGTACGCCGGTGCCGTGGACTCGCAGAGTGAGCGGGTTGCGATCGTCTCGGGCACCCTGAGGGGCGACACCCTGACACTCGTCGTCCGGTCCGGCGACACGACAGGCGTGATGGTAGGAAGGGTCGTCGAGGGCGGTCTCGAGGGGACATGGACGCTCGGGGAGACGGCGGTCGGGTTCTCCCTGACGCGGGTCGGGGCCGCCTCCGGTCCCGGCGGCACGGCCGATCCGATCTCCGGGGTCTGGCTGGGCGAAGCCTCCGTCCAGGGACAGGCCATGCCGTTCTCGCTGACCCTGAGGTTGGACGGGGAGTCGGTGACCGGGGAGATCGAATCCGCGATGGGCAGGGTACCGCTGACCGGTGGCGCCTGGCGCGATGGCACGCTGACGATCACCTTCCCGTACGTCGGCGGCGAGCCGGTGTCGATGGGAGCGCAGCTTCGGGACGGCAGGCTCGAGGGCATTCTGGACTACAACACCGGCGAACTGCAGGGCACATGGGTGGCGTCGAGGAAGTGAGAGACGGTCCCGTCCTACCGCAGCAGTCCGGCAGCGAACCGCGCGAACGCGTAGGCATCCGCGAAGTTGCTCGCGATGCCGACCGACACCCGTACCGCCCCGCTGCTCTTGCCGTCGATGCACCGGCGGAAGTCGTTGTAGCTCATGCGCGTGTGGGAGCGCGCGAAGCAGGTCTGCAGCTCTCCCGATGAGAGCCCAAGGGCCAGCTCGCCGGCTCCCGGATTGCAGAAGCACCCGGACCGCAGGGAGATGCCCGACTCGGAGGCCCGCCGCTCGACTTCCTGGTGGTCGATGAACACCCCCGAGTCGTCGAAGAAGTTCATCGTGAGCGTACCGCCCCGCCGTTCCATTGTCCTCGGACCGTAGAGCGTAACAAGTGGCCGGTTGGTGGTGTGTCTCATCGAGGTGAGCGTCTCGATCAACCATCCCGCCAGACAACGCACGCGCTCGTGGATGATATCGACGCCCACCGCCTCCAGGTGGTCCAATCCAATGGACAGACCCGGGATGCCCGTGTAGTCGAGCGTGCCGTCCTCGAAGGCCGCGGGACCCTGGGCGAGGTAATGGGTGTCCGCCGTGACGGACGCCACCGTGATGGTGCCACCGGCGAACCAGGGACGTCTCAGCTTCTCGAGCGCGGTGTGCCTTGCGATGAGCGCCCCCGATCCTGTCGGGTAGCCGAACATCTTGTAGAACGACAGGGAGACGTAGTCCGGCGACCACCGGCTGAGGTCCAGGCGGTTCGTGGGCGCGAAGGCGGCCGCGTCGAGCAGCACGTCCCAGCCCCTGTCGTGGGCGCGAGCGATCCACTCCAGCGGATGCTGAACGCCCGAGAAGTTCGACTGCGCCGGGAAGGCGAACAGGCTCGGCGCCTCCGGGGCCCTCTCCGACAGATGATCGTCCACCGTCTGGTCATCGGCCTGGAGATCCGGGGGCAGCACGGGGATGTAGGTCGTGGTGGCGCCCTTCGCGCGCAGGAACTCGCGGATGCCGTTCACCGAGTTGTGGTTGTCGAACGTGAGGAGGAAGCGGCCGCCGGGCCCGAACGGGTACGACTCGCCCACCAGCTTGAGTGCATGAGTCGCGTTTGCCGTGAACACGAGCGTGTACTCGTCAGGTGACGCGTTGAAGAACTGCAGGATACGGTGGCGCCCCCCCTCGACCAGCTCGGTCGCCGCCAACGACGCCGGGCTCACCGAGTGGGGATTCCCGAGGAGCGTGGAGACGAGCAGGTCCTGGTGCCGGCGTACCTGGGACTCGGCGTAGAGGCCGCCGCCGGTGTAGTCGAGGTACACCTGGCCGGTCCTGTCGAGGCGCGAGTACTCGCGTGCGCGAAGATCGTCGAGCGAGGCGGTCTCGCGATAGCCGGGCCAGGATGCCAGGAACTCGTCGAACGCTTCTGTGAACGGCAGCAGGTGGATGGTGTTCATGTGACCCCCTATGGTCCCATGGGCTTCAGGTCCCGGTCGAGATCGACGATGGCGACGACACCGAACCCGGGTCTGCGGCCGACGGCAAACCGCGCGTCGCGGATGAGGACCCGATACGAGCCGTCGCGGCGGGGCTGGACTTCATAGCTGGGAAAGCGCAGCCACACCCGGACACCTTGCACGTGAGGGGCATTGAGTGCGGCGGCCACGACCGGGCCGAACGTCCCGCGAGAGACGACCTCGGCCTCGGCCGGCTCGTCCGAGCCTCGAGGCCAGACGACCGGGACGAACCAGTACGCCTGTGGTGTGACGGCAATCACCGTGCGGCGCCAGGGGTCGAGCGGCTGGGGCATCGCCGCGATGCGATCCGCATCCCAGCCTCGCTGCGCCGCCAGGTCGCGAACGCGCGACTCGGCCAGCCGCGATCCCACGAACATCATGCTGATGTAGATCACGCCAAGCACGAGGAGAACGCGCGCCGCCAGGCGGACGCGCTCCGCAGGGAGCCAGCGGCGAACGAGAAGCCAGCCCGCCAGCCCGGCGCCCCACGCCAGGCGGGCCCCGGCGGGCACCAACGGATTGCCCCAGACCAGGGCGGTCATGGCCGTCGCAAGAAGTGCTGTGGCGACGGCGCCTCCCCGCGTCCGGCTCCAGCCGAAGGCGGCGCCGCCACCGAAGAGCAGCCAGAGCCACGGGTCCACGATGAAGAGCGTGTCGCCGTAGAACCAGCGGTCGGAGATCGGCATCAGGAGGCGGATGCCGTAGGTGTTCAACCAATCGAGAAAGGGGTGCGTCAGCACCCCCAGTACCGACAGCGCCAGCAGCGGGACGGAACGGGCGGCGGCGTGCGCGGGATCACGCCGGCGCCGGATCAGCCGATCGAATGCCAGCATGGCGAGGGTCAGGACGACGGGCAGCACGAACCATGCAAGGACGCCGTGCGTCCAGCCCCGCCGGAATCCGAACGCAACATCGGCGCTGGACAGGTAGCAGGCACCGTCGATGTCGGGGATGTTGGCCGCGATGATGAGCGTCGTGGCGGCGAGCGGCGTGACGCGTTTCAACCCTGCCTCCGCGAGGCACGCGCCCGCCAGCGTGTGTGCGAGGGGTTCCATGAACAGTCAACCATCATAGCCGACCCGTACGGCCTTCAGGTTGGCGGCGGTTGCCGGGCGCGTCACCGGAGCGATAGCATGATGTCTCCGCGTCGACGGACGAAGGCGACCGAACGCTCGGGCCGCCGACGCCGCGGCTCATGCCGGCCGCAGATGGCTCCAGCGGGAGACGGTCCCGAGGCCTGGCGAGGAATCGCATGGAGTATCGAAGGTTCGGAAGGACCGGCGTGCGGGTGTCGCCCCTGTCTCTGGGGACGCTGAACTTCGGAGGTCCCACTCCCGACGCTGAGGCGATCCGCATGGTGCACACCGCCGTCGATGCCGGTGTCAACCTGATCGATACCGCCGACACCTACCATGGCGGCGAGAGCGAGCGGGTGGTGGGGCGGGCGCTCGCCGGCGTGAGATCACGCGCGGTGCTGGCCACCAAGGTGCACTACGCGACCGGGCCGGATCCCAACGACGCGGGCAACTCCCGGCTGCACATCCTGAAGGCGTGCGACGATTCGCTGCGGCGGCTGGGCACCGACTGGATCGACTTGTACCAGGTCCACCGGCCGTCCCCGGAGATTCCCATCGACGAAACGCTCGGGGCACTGACGGACCTCATCCGGGCAGGCAAGGTCCGGTACATCGGCTGTTCCACGCATCCGGCCTGGATGGTCATGGAGGCGTTGGCCGCGAGCGAGCGCTTCGGTCTGGCTCGCTACGTCAGCGAACAGCCGCCCTACAACCTCCTGGATCGCCGGATCGAGAACGAGCTCGTGCCGCTGGCGCTGCGTTACGACCTTGCGCTGCTGCCGTGGGCGCCCCTCGCACAGGGACTGCTGGCTGGCCGGTATGCGACGTCAGGCGCCTTGCCCCACGATTCACGCGCGGCGGTTCAGCCCGGCAGCGTCTACGCGCAGCGCGTGACGCCGAAAGGCATCGAAACGGGGCAGGCCTTCGGCGAGCTGGCCAGGCGGTTCTCGAAAACGCCCGCGCAACTGGCGCTGCTGTGGTGCAAGGACCAGCCGGCCGTCACCGCGCCGGTCATCGGTCCCCGCACGTCATCGCAACTGGAGGAGCTGCTGCCGGTGCTCGATATGGTGCTCTCGGCCGAGGAGCGGACCGCGTGCGACGGGCTCGTCCCGCCCGGGGGGATCGTCGCCAACTTCCACAACACCGCGGCGTGGATGAAGACGCCGGTCGCATGAAAGTCGCCTTCATCGGCACGCATGGGACCGGCAAGACAACGCTCTGCTATGACCTGGCGGCCGCGCTGAAGCGGCAGGGCATCGACGCCGACGTGGTCAAGGAGGTGGCGAGGCTGTCGCCCCTGCCGATCAACCGAAAGACCTCGCTGGACGCCCAGACCTGGATTCTGATGAACCAGATTGCGGAGGAGATCCGGGCGTCGGCCCAGCACGACGTCGTGGTGTGCGATCGGTCCGCGCTGGACAACTACGCCTACTTGCTCTTCGCGTGCGGCCGACAGCGGCCTGTCGAGCGCTTCGTCGACTACTGGATGAAGTCCTACGACCTGCTCTTCAAGGTGCCGGTCGTCGGGGCGGCATCGCCGGACGGCGTGCGGGACACCGACGACTTCTTCGTGCGGTCGATCGACCAGCTCGTCGACCAGTTGTTGACCGAGAAACGTCTGGCCTATCACCGGCTCGATCCCGCCGGACGCAACGCCTGGATCCACGACGCCCTGGGCGCCGTGTCATCCCACCCCGCCCTGGCCGGGCGGCTGATCTAGTGCCCTGGAACCGTGATGCCTCACACAATTCCC
>JBFMFH010000073.1:0-28315 GCA_040752275.1 Acidobacteriota bacterium | reverse complement strand
GGCGATGCGCCCGGATCGCAAGGCGCGAGACGCGAGAATATTGGCCCATATTTGAGCGTTGAGCAACGCGGCGAGGCGGGATGCAGCGCCGGTCGAATGCAGACGGACTTGCACCACGGGCTGCTAGGACGAGGAGGAGCCGATGGGCGGCGTGGAAGGATTCATCTATCCGAACGAGCTGGAGCTCCAGTGGAGCGTCCTGATCGTCCTCTACCCCTTCATCACCGGGCTGGTGGCGGGTGCGTTCATCCTGGCGTCCCTCGAGCGCGTGTTCAACGTCGAGGCGGTGAAGCCGACCTACCGGCTGGCGCTGCTGACGGCCCTGGCCTTCCTGCTCGTGGCGCCGCTCCCGCTGCAGCTGCACCTCGGCCATCCCGAGCGCTCCCTCGAGATGTACCTGACGCCGCACACGAATTCCGCGATGGCGATGTTCGGGTTCGTGTACCTCTGGTACCTGATGGTCGTGCTGGTCCTCGAGATCTGGTTCGACTATCGGAAGGAGCTCGTGCTGATCCGGCAGCGAAGCGCCGGCTGGAAGCGGCTGCTGTACGGCGCCCTCACGCTGTGGTCCGACGACATCAGCCCGCAGGCCCTGGCGCTTGACGACAAGATCGGCCGCTGGCTCACCGTCATCGGCATCCCGTCGGCCTTCCTGCTGCACGGCTACGTCGGATTCATCTTCGGATCGATCAAGGCCAACCCCTGGTGGTCGACGCCACTGATGCCCATCGTCTTCCTCTTCTCCGCCATGGTGTCCGGCATTGCGCTCGTGATGCTGATGTACGTCGCCGTGTCGAAGTACCGGCGCACGCCTAACAGCATGCCGTGCCTCGACACGATCGCGAAGTACCTGTTCTACGCGTTTCTGATCGACTTCTCGCTCGAGATGCTGGACCTGATCCACCGCATCTACGAATCGGACGAGTCGTTCAAGACGCTCGACTTCATGGTGAAGACACGCCTCTACACGTCGCAGATCGTCCTGCAGATCATCGCAGGCACGCTGGTGCCGCTCGTGATCCTGGCCTTCACGCAGCTCCGGCGCCTCCAGGCGGGGACACGGCGCGTCCTCTATACGGTGGCGGGCGTGCTGACGATGATCGGCATCTTCGCCATGCGGTGGAACGTCGTCATCGGCGGGCAGCTGTTCTCGAAGAGCTTCCTGGGCTACACGACCTACAAGGTGGAGTTTGCGACGCAGGAAGGCCTTCTCATGGCCGTCGCGCTGCTGATTCTGCCGTTCGTGCTTCTCGCGGGACTGGTCTGGCTGTTGCCGCCGTGGAGCCACGAGCGCCAGCACAGCGAGGCGTAGGACGGCGTTCGCAGGCGGCGGGCGACGGGCGTCAGGCGACAGGGTCCTCGCCTCGCGCGGATCGCGCGAGCGGCTTCTTCCTGGCGTCAGGCGATGGGCGTCAGGCGGTAGGGTAGACGCCGTGCGCTGGTCGCCATCCTCAGCGGAGGCCCCGATGGACCAGCGGCTGACCCGGATTGAGGAGCAACTGGCCAGGCTGCGCGCTGACGTCGCGCACCTCGAACAGCGGATCGCGTCACTCGAATGCCGCCGCGAGAGTGAGGAAACGGCGGCAGCGGGCGTCGTGGGCGAGCCGGCTGACGCGGCCACGCCCGAGGAACGCATCGACACGGCCGCATCCTGGGTGTTGAGGGCGGTCTCCCTGGCCGGACGCAGCCTGCTGGTCTTCGCCGGTGCGTACCTGTTGCGGGCGCTCACCGACAACGGAACGTTGCCGGCCGCTGCGGGCGTGGGCCTGGGCCTGGCCTACGCCCTGGGATGGCTCGTGGCGGCCGCCCGCGCGCGTGAGGCCATGGGCGCCGCGTTCCACGGCGGCACGGCCACCCTCGTGGCGTTTCCGCTGGTCATCGAAGCCACCCTGCGGTTCAACCTCTTCACGCCTTCCGAGTCGGCCGTCGTGCTGGCCGTCCTCACCGGCGTCTCTGGGTTCGCCGCGTGGTGGACGCACCAGCGCCCGCTCGCCTGGATGACTGCCACGGCGTCGGTCGTGGCCGGCGTTGCCCTGGCGGTGCGCGGGGACGCCACGGGGCCGTTCGCGCTCCACTTCATCCTGCTGGGGATTGCCGCACTCTGGCTCGGCTACGACCGCGAGTGGACGATGCTGCGCTGGCCGGCCGCCCTCGTCGCCGATGTCTTCGTCGTCGGGCTGACGACCCGCGCACTCAATCCGGAGCTCGGCCAGTCACCATGGATGGCCCTCGGCGCCCAGTTCGTGCTCCTTGCCGGGTACCTCACGTCCATCGCGGTGCGGACGATCGTGCGCGGCCGCGGCGTCATTCCATTCGAGGTCGTC
This sequence comes from Acidobacteriota bacterium, assembly GCA_040752275.1. GTDB lineage: Bacteria > Acidobacteriota > Vicinamibacteria > Vicinamibacterales > JAKQTR01 > JBFMFH01. The sequence goes on along the minus strand of JBFMFH010000073.1, from coordinate 25,991 downwards.
CAGACCGTCGCCGCTCTGGGCGTGGGACTCGGTGGTGCAATCGCCGTGACGGGCACACTCGAGACGGGCACCGTTGCCCTCGGGGCGGCGTCGTGCCTGATGGGGGCGGCCACGTATGCGGTCGCCTTCCTGTGGGTCGAGCGGCGCGCCACGGGCCTGAAGAACTTCGTGTTCTACACATCCCTGGCGCTCGTCCTGACGGTCGTTGGCCTCCACGTGCTCTTCGACGGCGCGGTGCTGGCCGCCAGTTGGACGATGCTGGGCGTCGGCACCGCCATCCTCGGCGGGCGTCTGTCGCGCATGACGCTCTTCAGCCACGCGGCCCTCTACCTCGTCGGCGCGGCGGGGGTGTCCGGCCTCACCAATCACGCGCTCAGGGTGCTCGTCGGACACACGACCGACGCCATCGGTTGGCCCCCGGGGATGGCTGTCGTCGTGGCCCTGGCAGCCGGAGCCTGTGCGCTGGTCACCATCGGCGATCGGCCGGGAGTTGCCGGGCGTCTTCGTCAGCTCCCGCGTCTTGCGCTCATCGTCGTGTTTGCCTTCGGCCTCGCCGCGGCCGGGGTCGATGCCATCGCGTGGGCGCTGGGGTTCGGCACCGGGACTCCGCGCATGGGGCTGCTCGCCACGGACCGCACCGCCGTGCTGTCGGTCCTCGCGCTCCTCACGGCGTGGACGTCGCGCTGGCCGCGGCTCGCCATCAGCGGCACGCTCGTCTACCCGGTCCTGATCTTCACCGGCCTTCGGCTCATCGTCGAGGATTTGCGACACTCGGCGCCGTCCACGCTGTTCGTCGCGTTCGGCTTCTACGGCGCGGCGCTGATCATCGCGCCGAGGCTCAAGAGAGAGCGCGCCTTACCCCTGGCCGCCCGGCGCGTGGGTGGCCGGTGATGCCAGCGTCGCGTCCGGCCCGACAATGATCGTCGCGAGATCGAAAGGCGTCTTGCCGCCGGCGACCGCCAGGTCCTTGATTGGTGTCGTTGCCGACGCCTCGAAGCCGGCTGCCCTGAGTCGTGCCACGCCGGCCTCCTCGGGCACGTTGAACTGCTCGCACACCTGGCCAACCGTCTTGCGCCCCCATCCGCCGCTGGCGGCGACGCTGACCTGCGACTTCGCGTCGTCGCTCTGGATGCGCTGGTAGACCTGCTGAGGCGTGAGGCCGGCGCGCTCCGCGATCTGCCCGACGGTCATGTTCCGGTCCTCGATGACCACGCCGTGGCGCTCGAGGTTGGCCCAGGCCCTGTCGATTGGCACCTTGACGGTGTCGGCCAGCTTCGCGATCGTCAGTTCTTCGGCGTGGGGGATGGGAGGCTCGTTCGTGGGCGCGGCCCAGCCGTTCTTGATCTCCTCACCGACGTCCATCACCGTGCTGAAGGGCGGCACCCCGGCGATCGTCAATGTGAGGATCGCAATACTGATAGCCGAGGCGACGGCGAACTCGCGCTTCATGCGCATGCCTTCGTTCAGCTTGGTTCGGAGATACGCCCTCAGGGCCCTCCAGTTGAAATAGAGGTGGAACGCGGCCATCGCCAGGAACACCGCTGCGACGATCGTGTGGATGGCCTGCCACTGGGCCTTGCTCAACGCCACGAGGCGCCAGATGGACCAGTTGGCGACGCGTCCTGGCGGGGCCACGAAGAGCACGAGCCCCGACAGCGCGAGGACGATGAAGGAGAAGAGGACGTAGAAGCTGATGAAGGCTTTCCAGGAGAACTTCTTGGGCTCGGACATGGCATGCTCGCAAGGACTGTAGAGAGTAGAGCTGAGGGCCTTCCGCCGCGGCGGGCGCCCGTCCGGCGCCACCCGCTCGGTTGTCAGACCGGTTCTGGACAGTAATCGTAGGGCCCAGGGCTTCAGCCCTGGGCGTCACTTCAGTACCCGATCGTGAATCCCGCGCCCGCGGCGTGGGACGTGTAGTTGTAGAACGCGTCGTTCGACTCGTGCCGCGTGAACCGGTACGTGAGCTCGAGCGTCAGGACCACCTGGCCTGTCCGATCGGCCAGCAAGGGTTGCGTCCACGTGGCCGATGCCAGCCAGAGGCGATCGGCCCGCAACGGTCCGCCAGCCTGCTCCGCACCTTCGTCGTCGAGCGCGAGGGCGCTCACGTAGTTCTTGTCGGCCCACCAGCCCAGGATCTCGATGTCACCACCGCCCCGGAATTCGCGCCTCAGACCGATCTGTGCGAAGACCCCTCGACTCGCGTACGGATCGTCGTAGACGCCGTCTTCGAAGAACCCCGCGGGCGTCGTGACGAGTGCCGGCGGCACGCGGCCCAGAATGTGCCGCACCGAGGCCTGGGCGTGGATGCCCGTCCGATCGCTCAGCGACTGCGCGATCCGGAACAGACCCCCGACCAGGCCGGCCCAATCGTCGCTTTCGGCGACCTGCGACACCGTCGGTGAGACGCCGAGGCGGATGCCGGGGCCCATGCCTCGCCCGCGTCCGGCGGTCTGGACGGGAGCGGCTGCTTCCAGAGCGGCGAAATCGGTGGACACCCAGCCGGAGTACCCCTTCAGGCCGGCCTGGGCCTCCACGACAATCGTGGTGCGCGACTGGAGATTCGCGAGCATGCTGCCGAACACCCGATGCTCGAGCTGCGTGAGCGGCGAGTAGTCGACGAAGTTCCGGTAGTCGAGCCGGTAGCCGCTCCGGACCGTCGATGCTTCCCCGGGATGGAACTCCGCATTCAACCCGATGCCGGCGGCACTGTAGTCCGCGCTCGCCCAGTCGTCGCCGTTGCGGCGCATGGCGAGCGATCCGTTGAGGTACAGGTTCCGCCCGGTTGCATCATCGGCGCCGAACCGATAGGTGAATCCGGCCGTGTGCAGGTAGTGGGACCAGTCGCCTGGGGAACCATACGTGCCGGCATCGAAATCGTAGAAGACGCGACCGTGTTGCTCGTTGAACTCCCGCTCGATCACGGCGTTGGCCACCACGTTATTGCGGGTGTCGGAGGGGGACGCGACGGCGCGGAAGCCGTCGAGCGTCCCCCCGAGCGTGGCGAAGACCGAGGTCTGGGCTGCCGCGTTGATCGCGGCCGTCGTGGTGAGGAGTAACACGATGGCCGCAGTGACGGCGGCCCTGGTGATGGTGCGGCTGGCGAACATCATGACCTCGGCGTCTGGTGGCGTGCTCCTGGAACAAGGACCGGGCCGGGGCCGGAGCGGCACGCCAGTTTCGCTCCGGCTCCCGGTGGTGTCCCGGTCCACTGGCGAGGCCCGGCCGCTACCGTCGCGGCCCGCGGCCCTTGCCCTTCGGACCCGTGCCGTCACAGATTCCGCCGCCGGTGCGCTGGCCGGCGCCGAACCCGCTGCCGTCCCGCGGTCCGATGCCGGTACCGTTTCCGCGTCCCTTGCCGTACTGCTTCCCCTGTCCTTGGCCGAGCCGGCTGCCGGCCTGGAAGTTGTCACAGATGCCGTCACCGTTGGCATCGACGAAGTTCGGTCCCACCCGCGGGGCGGTCGGGGCCGGCGTTGGCGGCGGGTTCTGGGCCGCGGCGGCCGCGGCCGTCACGAGCAGGAGTGCGATGGCAAGTACCCAAGTGCGTTTCATGACCGTCTCTCCTCTGGCGTGCGGTTCGTTGCGTTCCTGTCGGCCGGCTTCATTGCCGGTTGCCACAAGACCTATCAAGAGGCGCGCCAGGTCGTTGCCAACGATGCGCAGAGATGTAAGTTCAATGTGAACTAATGTTTACGGAGATCATCCTGCTGCGGCCCAGGCCCGCTGCCCGACCGTCTGGTCGATTCGGCCTCGGGACCTCGACCAGATGGTCGACCCGCTGCTGGGGGAGTGCGACGCGGCCTACGGCTCCCAGGGTGACGTTCGGGACGCGCCGGCCCGGGTCGACTGCGGAGATGCGCGCCTCAGCGCAGACGTGGGTCAGAGACGGAAAGGCAGACGAACATCACATGTCCAGTCAATTCCCAAGCGACGTTGCACGAACCGGCATCGGCATCCGTCGTGCAAGACGACGATGTATGATGCAGCCGATGCCGCGCGTCCCTCCTTTCGACCGCCCGGCCACGTACGAGGATCTCGCCGCACTCCCCGACACCATGGTTGCCGAGATCGTCGATGGCGAACTGCACGCCTCGCCGCGACCGGCCCTGCCGCACGCCCGGGCCTACTCCGCTCTCGGAGTGCTGGTGGGCGGCCCATACGACCACGGGATCGGGGGGCCCGGCGGGTGGTGGATCCTCGACGAGCCCGAGCTGCATCTGGGTCCGGACGTGCTCGTGCCCGATCTGGCAGGCTGGAGGCGGTCGCGCATGCCGAACGTGCCGGACGCGCCCTTCAGTTCCGTGGCGCCAGACTGGGTGTGCGAGGTCCTGTCCCCCTCGACGACCGCGCTGGACCGGAAGCAGAAGCTCGCCATCTACGCTCGGGAGCAGGTGGCGCACGCGTGGCTCGTGGACCCCGCAGCTCGGACACTCGAAATCCTGCGCCTCGAGCACGGCCGGTGGTCCATCCTCGATGTCCACGCGGGATCCGCCGTCGTTCGCGCCGAGCCGTTCTCTGAGGTCGATCTGGATCTGGCCGCGCTCTGGACGGACTGAAAGGCGCGCCACACCCCGAGGTGGCTCCGTGCGTCCTGTCCGCGCAGCCGCCCCTACCCCAGCCCGGCCGCGAGTGCGCCGAAGTAGACGACACCCGCCACAACGAAGGAGGTTGCGAGCAGCACCACGAGATCCACGACCACCCACTTCCACCGGCCGAGCTCCGACCGCAGCGTGGCCACCGTGGCCAGGCACGGGATGAACATCATCTGCATGACCATCATGGCGAGCCCTGACGCGGGTGTCATCGACTGCGCGACAAGTTCGCCCAGAGAACGATCGGACCCGGCCGCGCCGTAGAGCACGCCCAGCGTGGCAATCGCGTTCTCCTTGGCGACGAAGCTGCTCAGAAGAGCCGTGAGCATCCGCCAGTCGAGGCCGAGCCACGCCCCGATCGGGGCGATCGCGCGCCCGACGGCCGCCAGATAGCTGGTGTCGACCTCGCCGCCGGGCAGCCGCGACAGCAACCACACCACGATCGCGCCAATGACGATGATGCTGCCTGCGTTGCGCACGAAGGCGATGGTTCTGCGCCACACCCCCCGCAGAATCGACGCCGGATGCGGCGCGTGGTAGAGCGGCAGCTCCATGATGAAGGCGAGCTGCCGCTTGCCGACCACCGGCCGGCGAAGCGCCAGCCCGAGCAGCGCCAGGATGGCGAGGTTCAACCCGACCAGTCCCCAGGCCACGAGGGCGGCGTGGCCGGGGAAGAACACCGGCGCCAGGACCGCGATCACGGCCATCCGTCCCGAGCAGGGCACCAGCGGGGCGAGCAGTGCCGTCAGCACGCGATGCCGGCGCTCGCCGAGCGCGCGGGTGCCGAGCACGGCCGGCACGTTGCATCCAAAACCCAGGCACAGCGACAGGAAGCTGCTCCCATGCAGGCCGATCGGATGCATGAAGCGGTCCATGACGTACGCGCCTCGCGTCATGTAGCCGGAGTCTTCGAGCAAGCCGAATGCGGCGAAGAAGATCACGAGGATCGGCAGCAGCGTCAAGGCGGTGCCAGCCCCCCCCAGGACCCCGTCGGCCACGAGCGACGACATCCAGGGCGGTGCGCCGTCCAGGACGGCCCGCACCCACCGCGCCGACTCATGGACGATCAGGCCGTCGAGGGCCCGTTGCAGAGGCACCCCCACGGCGTACGTCACCCAGAAGAGCGCGCCGAGCAGGCCGGCGAGCGCGAACAGGCCCCACACCGGGTGCGTGGCCACGCGGTCCAGCCGCTCCGTGACGGTCACCTGGCCAGCCCGAGGCCTCACGATCGCGGCACGCACCATCCGGCCGATCCACTCGTGGCGGCCGCCCGCTACTGCCAGCACGCCATCCTCGTGCCGCGCCAGGATGGCTTCGATCGCCAGCCATCGATCGGCTGGCACCCGGCCTCGCACGAGCGAGGTGATCTCGTCGTCGCCCTCCAGCAGCTTGAGGGCGATCCACTCCTCGGGATACTCGACCGGGACTGCCCCGGCCACCAGTTCGCGAAGGGCCTCGTGTTCGCGCTGATGATCCCGCCGGACAGCCGGCCCCCGCGGTTCGCACGGCCGCGTCCCGTCGGCGACGGCCAGAGCCGTCGCGGCGAACTCCCGCACGCCCTGGTTGCGGTTCGCGACCATGGGCACCACGGGCAGGCCAAGGGCGGTCTCGAGGACGTCGGGCTCGACGCGGATCCCGCGCCTGGCAGCCACGTCCATCATGTTCAGGCCGACCACCACCGGCGATCGCAGCCACAGCAGTTCGGCGACGAGGTACAGGCTGCGCTCGAGGGCAGTCGCATCCACGATCACCGCCACGACGTCCGGGCGATCGTGAAGGACGACGTTCCGCGCCAGCCGCTCTTCGTCGCTCCCCGCCGACAGGGCGTAGGTGCCGGGCAGATCCACAATGCGGAGGCGGCAGCCGTCGAGCGTGCACACACCCTCGCGTTTCTCAAGGGTCTTGCCGGGCCAGTTGCCGACGTGCTGATCGAGCCCCGTGAGAACGTTGAAGACCGTGGACTTGCCGGAGTTGGGCTGCCCTGCGAGGGCGACGGTGAAGGTCCGAGGGGATCCGGCGGCGGTGAGGCTATCCGGCGCCATGTGCGGATTGCGCGACGAGGACCTTGCCCGCCTCGCCGCGTCCGAGCGCGACCTGGCTGCCAAGCAGGGACACGATCAGCGGGCCCCGCCCGACATTCTGTACGACCACGAGTTCGGTCCCGGCGGCGAAACCGAGCGCCACCAATCGGCTCCGGAATGCCGTGCCTCCGTCGATCCTGGCCACGACGCCGCAGGCGCCCGATGGCAGATCGGCCAGCGTCGTCAGTGCCGGATCCGTAATGCGCTTCCTTGGCGACATGCCGGTCGTTTCCAGTCCTTCCCTGAACACGGCGTTCCCTCCCGCGCCGCCCGCTGACTCCAATAGTACTCCAGCCCAGCGTCCTCCCGCCGTCGGGGCGTCGGGCTGCCCTCCCCACGGCCGGGGCGCCAGCTACTACAATACTTCGGCGTGATCGCCCCCGCAGCGCAGTCCCGGATGGCGGGAAAGCCGATCAACCACGTCGACAATGGGAGCACCGCAATGAACCTGGCCACGTTTGCAAGAAGACGCTACACGGCGGGCGAGACACCGTTGGAGTTCCTGCCGCGCTTCACCGAGGCGGTGGGCGGACCGAACATCTACGTGAAGCGGGACGATCTGCTGGGCCTGTCCGCGGGAGGCAACAAGACGCGCAAACTGGAATTCCTCGTGGCGGAGGCCCTGGCCCAGGGGGCCGACACGCTCATCACCTGCGGGGCCGTGCAGTCGAATCACTGCCGGCTGACATTGTCGGCCGCGGTCAAAGAGGGCCTGAAGTGCCGCCTCGTGCTCGAGGAGCGGGTCCCTGGCAGCTACGATCCCGCGGCCGGCGGCAACAACTTCCTGTTCCGCTTCCTTGGTGTGGAGCAGATCGAGACTGTGCCGGCCGGGTCGGACATGATCGCCGCGATGGAGAAGACGGCCGCGAGTCTGGCCCGCGAGGGCCGGAAGGGTTACATCATTCCCGGCGGCGGGTCGAATCCGATCGGCGCCACCGGCTACGTCGCGTGTGCGCAGGAGATCCAGGGCCAGCTCTTCGAGCAGGGCATCCGAATCGATCGGGTGGTGGTCCCGAGCGGCAGCGCCGGCACGCACGCGGGCCTCCTGACCGGCTTCATCGGCACCCACATGAACATCCCGATTGTCGGCATCAACGTGAGCCGGGACCGCGAGGAGCAGGAGGCGCTGGTGTACGCTCTCGCCGTGCGCACGGCCGAGCACGTGGGCGTCGCGACGGGCGTGCCGCGCGAGGCCGTGGACTGCAACGGCGACTACTGGCGGCCGAAATACTCGGTGCCCAACAGGAAGATGGTGGAAGCGGTCAACCTGATGGCGAAGACGGAGGGCATCCTCCTCGACCCGGTGTACACGGGCAAGGCCATGGCGGGCCTCGTCGATCTCAGCCGGAAGGGGTTCTTCAGGAAGGGTGAGAACGTCCTCTTCCTGCACACCGGCGGGTCGCCGGCCCTCTACGTCTATCAGAAGGCTCTCCTGGGGGAGGAGGAGGTTGCGGAGTGAGCGCGAAAGCGGCCGGGATCATCGGCGGGATGGGGCCGGAAGCTACCGTCGACCTAATGCTCCGCGTCATCAGGGCGACGCCGGCCCGTGACGATGCGGATCACATTCGGATGATTGTGGACAGCGATCCGAAGATTCCGTCGCGCATCGAAGCGCTGCTCGAAGGCACCGGCGAGAGCCCGGGCCCGTACCTGGCGGAGACGGGCCGGCGCCTCGAGTCGTGGGGTGCCGCATTCCTCGCCATGCCGTGCAACACGGCGCACTACTACCACGGCGAGATCCAGGCGGCTGTCGGGATTCCCGTCCTGCACATGATCGATCTGACCGCGGCACGCGTGGCTGGCGGGCACCAGGCGCTGCGCCACGCGGGCGTGCTCGCGGCGACGGCCGTGATCCGGACCGGGCTGTATGCCGCCGCCTTCGAGCGGCTCGGCCGGCGCGTGCTGTATCCGGGGGACGCGCTTCAGGATCGCCTGATGGAGGCAATCCGCACGATCAAGGCCGGGCGTCACGGGCGCGCAGAATCGGAGACCCTGCAGGCGGCGGCCGACCACCTCGTCAAAGCCGGCGCCCAGGCGCTCATCGTCGCGTGCACGGAACTCTCGGTCATTGCCGGCGGGCTCACGTCGGGCGTGGCCGTCTTTGATGCGTCCCAGGTGCTGGCCGAGTCCATCGTGAGGGAGGCCACCGCATAGTCAACGCACGTGAGTGCCGCGCCCGGACGCCGGCCGCGCCGCGCAGGATCCGCCCGGCTACCCCGACTCCCGAATCCCGACTCCCGAATCCCGGTCAGCGATGCCGTGCTTCTTGAGCTTGTAGCGCAGGTGCCGCTCGCTCATGCCGAGCAGACGCGCGGCCTGGGTCTGGACGCCGCCCGATCGACCGAGGGCCTCGACGATGAGCGCACGCTCGAATTCGGCGACCCGCTCGACGAACGTCGTGGCGGGCCGCCGTTCGCCTGTGAGCGCTCCGAGATGGATGGGAAAGTCCGATGTGCCGAGCACCGACCCGCGCGCCAGCACGATGGCGCGGTGGATGAGATTCTCGAGTTCGCGGACGTTGCCGGGGTAGTCGTACTTCAACAGAAGATCCATGGCCTCGCGCGACAGGCCCTCCACGGCAACCGAGGTTTCCCGGGCGAAACGACGAACGAACACGTCGATGAGCACCGGAATGTCCTCACGGCGCTCGCGAAGCGGCGGCAGTTCGACGCACACGACATTCAGGCGATAGAAGAGATCCTCGCGGAACTCGCCCGAGCGGACCATCTCCTGGAGATCGCGGTTCGTCGCGGCAATCATCCGGACATCCGCCTTGATCGTCCGCGAGCCGCCGAGGCGCTCGAAGGTCTGCTCCTGCAGGACGCGCAGCAGCTTGACCTGCGCGCTCTTCGGGAGGTCGCCGATTTCATCGAGAAACAGCGTCCCGCCCTCGGCCAACTCGAAGCGGCCGCGCCGCTCGCGATTGGCGCCGGTGAAGGCGCCGCGATCGTGGCCGAAGAGCTCGGATTCGACGAGCGTCTCCGGCAGCGCCCCGACGTTCACGGCGACGAGAGGCCCGGCCGCGCGGGGACTCGCGTAGTGGATCGCCCGCGCCAACACCTCCTTGCCCGTACCGCTCTCGCCTCGAACGAGGATCGTGGCGCGGCTGGCGGCCGCCCGCCCGGCCGTGTTGATGGCCTCGGCCATCCGGGCGTTCGACGTTTCGAGGCCCGCGAGGCGATGGCGCGAGGCGAGCTGTTCGCGCAAATTCCGGTTCTCCGAGACCAGCGCGCGGCGCTCGAGGGTCCGGGTCACCAGGACCTCGAGTTCATCGAGATCGATCGGTTTCGTGAGGTAGTCGGCCGCCCCGCGTTTCATCGCCTCGACGGCGGTCGCGACCGTGCCGAACGCCGTCATCACGATGACCGGGATCTCGGGGTTGATGGCGCGCAGGCTGTCGAGCAGTGCCAAGCCATCCTTGCCGGGCATCTTGAGATCGGTCAGCACCAGGTCGACGATTCTCGCCGCCGCGATCCCGACGGCCTCCTCGGCGTTGGCCGCCGGCACGGCCTCGAGACCGCGCTTCCGGAGGAAGCCTGCCAGCACGGTTCTCTGCGCGGCTTCGTCATCGACGACCAGTACGAGGCGCTCACTCACCGGCATCTTCCTCCGGCCCGCGGCGGGGGAGCTTCACGATCATGCGCGTCCCGCGTCCGACCTCCGAGTCGACTTCGATGCTCCCGCCGTGGCCCTCGATGATGCGGTGGGTGACGGCCAGGCCCACACCGGTGCCGTCGCGCTTGGTCGTGAAGTACAGGTCGAAGATGCGCGGCAGGCTCTCGGGCGGGATGCCTGGCCCCGCATCCTCCACGACGATGACGGGTCCGGTGGCGGTGCTCTGCGCGCGCACAAGCACCAGACCCCCCGAGGGTGAGGCCTCGATGGCATTCCTCAGCAGGTTGTCGACGGCAGACTTGAGCTGATCCGGATCGACGTTGGCGTCCAGCCCGGCCGGAACGGCGGAGTCGACGCGCACGGAACGGGAGGCGGCGAGACCCTCGACCCCGACGACGGCGTCCCGCAGAAGGGCACCGAGGTCCGCGCGCCGGACACTCAGGTGCGGCGGGCGCGCGTACTCGAGGAACTGCTGAACGATGCGGTTGATGCGCTCGGATTCCGACGCCAGGACGTCCAGCAGTTCTCGCCGCTCGTCGCAATCGCCCACGGGGGCGGCCGGCTCACCGCTGATGAACTCGCGGCGGAGGCGCTGCACGCTCATGCCGATGGCATTGAGCGGATTCCGCACTTCGTGTGCGACGGTCGATGCCAGCTCGCCCATGGCCGCGAGCCGGTCGCGCCGGCGCAGGGCATCCCGCGCGCGGGCGTGCTCGGCTCGAAGCGCGCCGTGCTCCCGCCGCAGGCCGACAAAGGCCAGGGTCAGCACGCCCAAGCCGAGGGCCGTCACCAGCAGGACCACCAGGCGCGTCAGGGACCGGCGCTCGGCGCCGCGAAGTCCGTCGAGCCTGAGACCGAGGCGGAGCCACGGGCTGTTTGCGCGCGAGGAATCGACCGGGCCCGCAAACTCGAGGACCGGCGTGCCCGCAATCCGCAACTCGTGCGTGGTGAGTCCCGGAAGGGGATCGGGCAGAGACAACGCGGCTCCCTGACCCGCCTCGGGAGGAGATTGTGCCAGCGCAGCCTCCGCCAGCGGTCCGTGCGCCGCGCGGTTCTCCTCGTCGAGGAGAATGACGTAGGCCACCTCCGAGACCCGCGTGGCCACATCGTCGAGCAGATGATCGATGGAGGCCTGCTGTTGGAGACCGGCAATCTCGTTGGCGTCGGTGTTCAGGACGATCGCGCCGCCGCCGGCCCGCCGCACGCCCGCGCTCAAGCGCCAACCGCTTCCCCACCGCGAGCCGTGCACGGCGCTGATGGCCTCCGACTCGCCGCCGGCGAGCAGGCGCTCGGCGATGACGGCTCCGTAGCTGGCTCCGATGCCTGCCCCTGGTGTGCCCGGCCCGCCCTGGCGGCCAGGCCCGCCGGCGCGCCCCTGGCCTGCGCCGGCACCCGGCCCTCGACCGAGACCCGGGCCGGCTCCCGCCCCCTGCCCCAGGCCGGGACCGAATCCGAAGCCTCGCCCGGCACCGGGCGGAGGACCGCCGCCGGCGCCTGACGTCAGTTCTCGCGCACCGTCCGCCGAGAGCACCGTGACGCGGAAGAGGCGGTTCGACGCCACGACGCCATCGAGCAGGTCCTGGTTCAGGCCGCCTCGACGGTCCAGCTCGGCGAGGAGCCGCGCGTTGTCGAGCAAACGGGCGCTGATGGCCGACTGTATCTGGGCGGCTGCCGCGTCGCCCGCACGAGCGGCCGCGGCCACGGCCTGGCGCAGCGACGAGGCCTGATCGACCAGCAGGGCGACGAGATCACGCCGCGACGCAGAGTAATCGAGCCAGCCGGCCACGAGCAGGCCGGCGGCGAGAACGGTGGTTGCAGCCGCAATCCGGGCTCGTTCTGAAACGCGCATGGGCACGCTCGCGCCAAGAGTGGCGCGGGGGCGTTTCGAGAGTATATCGAAGCGCCACCCTAAAGTCCGGCGCGCTCGAGCCGATACACGAAAAGCTGTGACGTGTCTCGCATCGCGCACCCACCATGGCACGGCAGCCCCCCTCGGCATGGTCCGATACCGTCTTCCCTCCCCGACCGCCCAGTACAGGCTCGAGCCGGGTCACGGTTCTGCATGCGTTGCAATCGTGTGCAGCCGTGCTTGGCAGATGGGCTATAATCTGCGAGCTTGGACGACTTGCCCTCCTGGGAGCTTGCGATGACTGCCTACACGACTCGACCGGCCGGCGGACACCGATTCCGACGACTCGCATGCGGGGTCGGCGTGGTGGCGGTGTTTGCCCTGTGCGCACCCGCGCTCGAGGCGGGACAGCCGGCGCGGTTGTCCAAGGATCTCGTCGCGTTCAAGGCCGGTGTCGCCGGTACCGAGACGGACGTCATCGTCAAAGGGGATGCCGCGTCGATTCGCCGCCTGGTCTCACGCCACGGCCTCCCGCTGGTGAAGCACCTCCGCGGCGTCGCCGTCGTCCGCGTGACCCCGGACAGTCTCGAGCGCCTCTCCTGGGACCCGGACGTGCAGAGCATCTCCGGGGACGCGCTCGTCCGCTCGACGCTGAGTACCGTCACCGAGACCGTTGGGGCCGTCCAGGTGTGGCCGTCGCTGCACAACGGCGCCACCGGTGTGACGGGCAAGGGGATTGGGGTCGCCATCATCGACTCGGGCATCGCCACCGACCCGGCGCTGAGGGACCGCGTCGTCGCTCGGGTGGATTTCGCGGGACGGAGAGGCGGACCTCGCGATCCGTTCGGCCACGGCACGCATATCGCCGGCATCATCGCCGCCGGCGGTGACCGTCCCGGCCGTGCGGGTGATTCGGACGATCCCATCCGCGGGCTCGCGCCAGGCGCGCATCTGATCGATCTCCGGGTCCTCGATGCCAACGGTCAGGGGATGACGAGCGATGTGGTCGCGGCCATCGATTGGGCCGTCGACAATCGCCGGCGGTACCGCATCCGGGTGATCAACCTGTCGCTTGGACACCCGGTGTTCGAATCGGCGTCCGACGACCCGCTCTGTGAAGCCATCGAGCGGGCCGCGGCGGCCGGCATCGTGGTCGTGGCGTCGGCGGGAAATCTCGGAATCACGTCGGACGGCAGAACCGTTCTCGCGTCGGTGACCTCTCCGGGGAATGCGCCGGAGGCCGTCACCGTGGGAGCAATCGACACGCGCGGCACACCGCAGCGCTCCGACGACGCGGTAGCGGCGTGGAGTTCTCGGGGCCCGACGCTGTTCGACGGGCTGATCAAGCCGGATGTGGCGGCACCGGGCACATCGGTGGCCTCGCTCATGGCGCGCGGGTCGACACTGGCAAGAGATTATCCCCAGCGTTGGCTCAGGGGCCACGGTCGCGCCACCTTCCAGTTGAGTGGCACGAGCATGTCGGCCGCCGTCGTGTCGGGGGTCGTTGCCCTGCTGCTCGAGGCGAATCCGGCCCTGACGCCGAACGAAGTCAAGCTCGCCCTGCAACTGACGGCCTCCTTCATGCCAGAGGCCGGTCTGACCGGGGCGGGGACGGGATCCCTCAACGTCGTCGCCGCGCTCGCGGTCGCCCGGCAGGGTCTGAGTGCCGTGGTCCCGGAAACCGTGATCGCGGGCGAGCCGGTTGTGCCGAGCGGCTATGCGCTCTTGCCCGGCGAGGCGATCGAAGGGGACACGATTCTCTGGGGCGACACGATTCTCTGGGGCAATACAATCCTGTGGGGCAATACGATCCTGTGGGGCAACACGATTCTCTGGGGCAACACGATCCTGTGGGGCAATACGATCCTGTGGGGCAACACGATTCTCTGGGGCAACACGATTCTCTGGGGCAACGCGGTTCTCTCAGAGATCGGAGACGTCGCTGGTAACACGATTCTCTGGGGCAACACGATTCTCTGGGGCAACACGATTCTCTGGGGAGACACGATCCTCTGGGGAGACACGATCCTCTGGGGGGACGCGATCCTCTAGGGAGACACGGTCCTCTGAGGGGATGAGGACCAGTGAAGTCACTCCGGCATTTGGCGGCCGGCTGTTTGGCACTGACGACGAGTGACGCCAATGGCGAATGGATATGCGCGTCTCCTGAGGTACTTCCGCTGGCCCTCCGAAGCCGTGGAAACTGAGCCAGCCGGACTGTCGATCGGAGGCCGGTGGTACGTCCGGACGGTCACGTTCCTCGGCTTGTGCGTCGTGGGAGTCTCGCTCCTCGACCTGCAGGCCGGCAGGGTCGATCCCCGCTGGCTCTGGCTTGCGGCGCTCACGATCATCAGCGCATCGACGGCAATCCGGGTTCCCACGATTCCGGCGACGATCTCCGTTTCCGAGACCTTCGTCTTCACGTCGCTGCTGCTGTTCGGGACGCCGGCCGGCACGCTCACGGTGGCGGTGGATGGCCTGGTGGCGTCGCTGTGGCTGCACCGCCGGGGCCGCCAGAAGCTCCACCAGACCCTGTTCAACGTGGGCGCTCCGGCGCTGGCCCTCTGGGTCTCGGCGCACCTGTTCGTCGAGATCGCCGGGATCGAGCCTGCCGTCCGCCAGAATGCCCCGATCGAGAGCCTGATCGCGCCGCTCTTTCTCCTCGCCATCGTCTACTTCCTGTTGAATGGCTGGACGACAGCCCTGGCGATCGGGTTCGAGAAGCGCATCTCGCCTCTTGCGGTGTGGCGCAGCCACTTCCTCTGGCTCGCCATCAACTACTACGGCGGCGCCTCCGTGACGGTCCTGTTGCTGCTGCTCTACAACACGGTCGAGGCGAAGACGGTCGCCCTCGGCCTCATCGTTCCCCTTCTGACGACCTTCTACCTGATGTTCAAGATCGCCATGGGGCGGGTCGGCGACGCGGTGGAACACCTGACGAAGCTCAAGGAGGCGAGCGAGGAACGGGCCCTGCTGCTCGAGCAGCTTCGCGAGGCACAGAAGATGGAAGCCGTCGGCCGCCTGGCGGCGGGCGTCGCTCACGACTTCAACAACATGCTGTCGCCGATCATCGGCTACGTGGAGATGCTCCTCGAGGACTTGCCGCCCACCAGCCCGCATCGGGAGGAGTTGAAGCAGGTACAGAAGGCCGCCGGACGCGCCCATGAGCTGACGCGCCAGTTGCTGGCCTTCGGCCGGCGGCAGATGCTCTCGCTGAAGCCCCAGGACCTGCGGTCCGTCGTCGCCGGATTCGAGAAGCTGCTCCGGCGCACCGTGCGGGAGGACATCCGGATCGACGTCAGGATGCCGGCCGCCGTCGGGATGGTCGAGGCGGATGCCGGCCAGATCGAGCAGGTCCTGATGAACCTCGCGCTCAATGCGCAGGATGCGATGCCCAAGGGCGGCGTGCTGACGATCGAACTGGCCGACGTCTTCGTTCGCGAGGGGCGCCTGCCGGGACTGCCCGACATCACACCGGGGCCGTATGTCAGGATGACGGCGGGGGACACCGGCGTGGGCATGAGCGAACACGTCGCGGAGCACGTCTTCGAGCCGTTCTTCACGACGAAGGAGCAGGGTCGAGGGACGGGCCTCGGGCTGGCCACCGTCCACGGCATCGTCAAGCAGCACGGGGGATACATCAAGGTCGACTCCACCGCCGGCCGCGGCACGACGTTTACGATCTTCCTGCCCCGAACGGACATGCCGGATGCGGCCGATCCCGCCGGTTCGGCGCGTGAAGCGACCCCTCGGGCCGCCGGGAACATCCTGGTCGCCGAGGACGATGAGGCCGTCCGGGTGATGACCTGCCGGGTCCTCGAACGGCAGGGCTACCAGGTGACCGCCGCCGACGGGGGGCAGCGGTGCGTCGAGGCCGCGAAGTCCGCCGCCCTTCCATACGACCTGCTGTTGAGCGACATGGTGATGCCGGACGTCAACGGCTGCGACCTCTACGAACGGCTTCGGGAGATCCAGCCCGAGCTCAAGGTCATCTACATGTCCGGCTACCCCGTCGATGTGATGACGAGCCGGGGGATCCAGAGCGACGACGTCCACTTCATTCAGAAGCCGTTCACTCCGCACGTGCTCGTGAGCAAGGTCCACGAGGTCCTCTCCGCGAACGGGCGGCTTGCGTAGCCCGGCCGGCCGCCCGGGAACGGGCGCATCTCCCGCCTGCGCCGGCCCGTTCATCCTCGCCGTGCAACGTTCGGCCGTCCGGCAACGTCACACGTAGGTGAAGGCGGGCGGGGCGGACCTCGCTGGAATGACCCTGACCGCGGTGAGGCCGCGCCAAGGGGCGTCCGCCGCCCGCGAGGTCCTCGTATCGGGCGCATTCGAGCCGATACAATGACAGTCGGGACCATAACTGCCAGAGGAGCGCATGTTCGACGGTGGCGAGGGACTGGTGGACGCGAGTACGCGTCTGACCGAACGCATGGAGGAGATCGAACAGGAACGGGCCGCCGCGAAGTCGACCGGCCCCAGACTCGATCCGGACCACGTGCGGGCGGTCGAGTCCCTGCGCCTGGCCAAGGCCGACCTCGAGCGCCAGTTGTCGGCTACCGCTCACGAACGACGCCGCCAGCAGCTCGGCCAGGCGCTCGCCGAGGTCGACCATCGCCTGAAGGCGCTCAACGGCGTCCCAATCACCTGACGCGCAGCGGGGGAGGCCGGGTCGCCAAACCCGATCCCGCCAGGATGGGGAGGCGGCGTCTTCGGACCCGGCACGGGATGTGACCGTCTCCCCGCGAGAGCGAATCGTCGACTATCACAACGAAACGAAACACCATGTCCCGCTGTTCCTGCTCTCCGCGATGGACGTCCGCCGCGCCGCGCGCCAGTTGAGCTGCACGCAGGAGATCGCGTCGGACGGGTTCTTCAGCCTCGGGATGCTCGCCGAGTTCGATCGATCGCTCGAGGAACACGGGAGTTGGTTCTACCGGAACCTCTTCTGGGAAGCCGGTGCCGTCGGGCAGGTCCTGTATCTCGAAGCGGAGGCTGCGGGCTGCCGCGGCACGGGGATCGGCTGCTACTTCGACGAGGCGGTCCACGAGGTGCTCGGCATCGGAGGCAGGCGGTTTCAGAGCCTGTACCACTTCACGGTTGGGATGGCGGTTGACGATCCGCGGCTGCTGACGCGGCCGGGGTATGCGTGGGAGATGGTGCCGGGAGGGGCGATGGCGGGCGGCGGTGCAGGGACCTTGACAGGGAGCGGCGCGTGAGGGAGGATACGATATCAATATTGAGACTCAGTCTCAATATGTGGTGTCGGCCTCCCGCCTTCACCTCCTCCGGCGGCCGGCTGCGGTCTCTCGTCCCCGTTCCCGCCCGCCAGAAAGGCCCCTCATGCCTCGCGGTCCCGTCCTGCTGCTCCTCCTCCTCCTCGGTTCCACCCTGCTCGCCAGCCCGCTCGCGGCACAATCCGACGATGCCTTGATTGTCGTCGTCCTCGACCCCGCGGGCCTGCCCCTTCCCGGCGCCCGCGTCGTCGTCGTCGAGACCGGCCACGAGGCCGCAGCCGACAGCCGGGGTCGCGCGCGCGTGGCCGGCGTTCCGCCCGGCACGTGGACCCTGGTCACCTCAGCGGAACACCTCGAGCCCGTCGTCACCTATGGCGTCGTGCTGCAGCCCGATCGAGCCGCGACCGTGACGGTGGCCTTTCGGGCCATCCGGTCTCGGGAGACGCAGATCGACGTCATCGGCGAACAGGACGCGTACATCCAGCGCATTCCGGGATCGGTCGGCCTGGTTGGCGCATCGGAGATCGCGTCCTCCTTCACCTTCGATGCCAACGAGCTCCTGAGGCGCGTCCCCGGCGTCCACGTGCGGCAGGATTCAGGTCCGGCCGGCGCGCGCCTCAACATCGGCATCCGCGGCCTCGATCCCGACAGGAGCCGGCAGGTGCTCATGCTCGAGGACGGCCTGCCCGTGGCCCTCGCGCCGTACGGCGAACCGGAGATGTATTACAGCCCGCCCATCGAGCGGATCGAGCGAATCGAGGTCGTCAAGGGCAGCGGTTCCATCCTGTTCGGCCCCCAGACGATCGGGGGCGTCATCAATCTCATTACGCCGGACCCGCCAGTGCGTCCGCGCGGGCAGGTGGACCTGACGCTGGGGTCGAACGCCCTGCGGATCGTCCAGGCGAGCGGCGGGACGACGAGGGGGGAGATCGGCCTCTTCGCCGGTGCACTGCTGAAGCAGGGAGACGGCTTCAGGTCCGTCGGGTTCGGCGTCATGGACGGCACCCTCAAGACCGCTTGGACGCCGTCGCCGGGCCGGAGCGTGAGTCTGAAGCTCAACGCCTACGACGAGCGGTCCAACTCGACGTATCTGGGGCTCACCACGCCGCTCTTCGAAACGACCCCCGGCGCCAATCCCGTGCCCGATGACCGTCTCGACGTGAACCGGCTCTTCGGGTCGCTGCACGGCCGCGTCGCGATCGGCGAGAGGACCCTGTGGGCCGTATCCGGCCTGGCGTACGGCACCAAGCGCTTCTGGCGGCGGCAGGACTTCGACCGCACGGCCGTGCCCGGTCGCCCTTACGTGTCCATCGCCGGACGCACATCGGTGCCCGGCGGGGCCATCTACCTGCGCGGCACATCGGGCAGTCGCGACCGCGAGTTCCTGGTGACTGCCGTGGAAACGCGCGTGATGCATGATTGGACCACCGGCGGAACAGGTCACGAGCTCGAGGCGGGCGGCCGGCTCCTCCACGAGACGGCTGACGACCGCTTCGTGTCCTGGGACGCAGTGGTCGGCGGGTCGCCATCGTTGCGGGACGACGAACGGCGGCCCGGAACCGGCGTGTCGGCGTTCGTCCAAGATCGCCTGCGATTCTCCTCGGTGACGGTGACGCCGGGCCTTCGCCTCGAACGATATGCCTACGCCCGCCACATCCTGCGCAAGCGGGTTGGGGGCATTCCGGCGGCGGTTGACATCCGTTCCAGCGATCGGGTGGCCAAGCTGCTGCCGGGCATCGGCCTCGCGTGGCAGGTCGGACCACTGGCCACGGTGTTCGCCGGCGCTCACCGGGGCTTTGCGCCTCCGCGCGTGAAGGATGCGCTCACCAGCGAGGGGGAGTCCCTCGAACTCGATGCCGAATTGAGCTGGAACTACGAGGCCGGCGCTCGATGGACGCCGGCAGCAGGGACGCACGCGGAGGTCACCGGCTTCATGCTGGACTTCAGCAACCAGATCGTCCCGGCGGCCCAGTCGGGCGGGGCGACGACGACGCTGGTCAACGGCGGCGAGACCAGTCATGCGGGCGTCGAGGCGGCTGTGGGGTTCAACCTGGCCGAGCTCCGGCGTACGGCGACCGGTCCGTTTGCCGAGCTGAGGCTGACTTGGCTTCCACTTGCCCGGTTCGCCAGCGGCGCATACGCAGGAAACCGGCTCCCGTACGCGCCGAAGCACACCGCGCAGGTGCTGGTCGGATGGCACGCGCCCGGCGGGTGTGCCCTCCGGGCAGACGCGGCCGTGACCGGCTCCCAGTTCGCCGACAATATCGAAACGGCTGTGGCCTCGGCCGATGGGACGATCGGCATCGTCCTCCGGCACGTGGTCTGGAACGTCGCAGCCGACTGCCGCGTGAAGCGAGGCCGCGTGGATGTCCGGCCGTTCGTGGCCGTCAAGAACGCCGCCGGCCTCGTCTACGTCGCCTCGCGTGCCCCGGACGGCATCCAGCCGGGGCCGTTCCGTCAAGTCAACGTCGGTGCGCGGTTCAGCTTCTGAGCCACGGTTGTGTCGCCCTTCCCAAAGCCGCTAAGCTGGATGCGATACTCTACTCGCGAGAAGGACGGCCATCATGTCTCTCGATCAGACGCAGATATTGCAGGCCCTCAGGGCGGTCAAGGACCCGGACCTCCACAAGGACATCGTCGCCCTGGGGTTTGTCAAGAACGTGGCGGTCGATGCCGGGAAAGTCTCGTTCACCATCGAACTCACCACGCCCGCGTGCCCGGTCAAGGACCAGATGCGCGACCAGGCAAAGGCGGCCGTCCTGGCGCTGCCGGGCGTGGTCGACGTCGAGGTCACGATGAGCGCCCAGGTCAGAACCGCCGTCTCCGCTGACCTCGGCAAGGCGCACGTGCCTGGCGTGAAGAACGTGATCGCGGTCGGAGCCGGGAAAGGCGGCGTCGGCAAGACCACGGTCGCCGTCAACCTGGCCATGGCGCTCGCGCAGATGGACAGCCGCGTGGGCATGATCGACGGCGACATCTACGGCCCGAACGTGCCCATCATGCTGGGCGTCAAGGCTCAGCTCGGATCGGACGGCGACAAGATCAAGCCCGCCGAGCAGTACGGCATCCAGGTGGTCTCGATGGGATTCCTGACGTCGGACGATGCCCCGGTCATCTGGCGCGGGCCGATGCTGCACGGCGTGATCAAACAGTTCTTCATGGACGTCCGATGGGACGACCTCGACTACCTGATCGTCGATCTGCCGCCAGGGACGGGCGACGTGGCCCTCAGTCTCAGTCAGACCGTCGATGTCGCGGGGGCCATCGTGGTCACCACGCCGCAGCAGGTGTCCTTGTCCGACAGCCGCCGCGCCGTCGCGATGTACCAGAAGCTGAACATCCCGATCCTCGGCCTGATCGAGAACATGAGTCACTTCGTGTGCCCCTCCTGTTCGCACGAGGCCGACATCTTTGGCCGCGGCGGCGGTGAGCGGACGGCGCGCGAGTTGAGCGTGCCGTTTCTCGGGAGCATCCCCATCTCGGAGCCGCTGCGGGTCGGGGGCGATACCGGCGTGCCGATCGTCATGAGCCAGCCCGATGCGCCGGCGTCGAAGGCGTTCGTGGCAGCCGCCGAGCGGACGGCCGCCCAGGTGTCGATCCAGAGCTACCGCACGCCGGTGATTCCGTTGAGGCCGGTGCATTGACACGCGCGGGCCCCTTCACTACCGTTCTCCCCTGAGACTCTAGTGCCGTCCCAGCCTACCGGCGTGACCAACTCCTCCGACGGGCCGTCGCCCGAGGAGCACAGGCAGACCTACCGGCTGGCGGACGTTCGCGCCCTCTACCCGCTGGTCACGGAAGAACACTTCCGGACGCTCGAGAAGTGCAATCTCGTTCGGCCGGCGGCGGGCGCGACCGGCGACCGGCTCGTCTCCTTCTCGGATCTGCTCCTCGTCCGGCAGGTCCAGTCGGAGTTGCAGCGAGGCGCCCCGTTCAAGGCCGTCATGCGCTCCCTGCTGGCGTCGAAGGCCGGGCAACTGGCGCTCGACTTTCGCATGGATACTCAACCGGCGAAGGTCGTCCGCCTGCAGCAGAGCCGTTCCTCGGCACTCCCGAGGTCCCAGGCCAGAACATCCAAACGCGACGCGGGTCAGGCGGGAGGGGAACACGCGGCACTTGCGGAACAGTACTTCATCCTCGCCTCGCGGCTGGACGACGGCTCCGCCGCGAATCAGACGCAGGCGGCACAGAATTACCGGCGGGCGCTGGAGATCGACCCGTCGCTCGTGCCGGCCCTCATCAACCTGGCCAACCTGCACTACCTCTGGGACCAACTCGTGGAAGCGCTGGCGCTCTATGACCGGGCCATCTCGGTCGAACCCGACGTGTTCGAAGCCCACTTCAATCTCGGGAACATCCACCACGACCTTGGCCGGTACGACGAGGCGGAGGCGTGCTACCGCCGGGCCCTCGCCATCAACGAGGGCTACCCGGAGGCACACCTCTACCTGGCGGTCGCCCTCGAGAAGGCGGGTCGCCCTGAAGTGGCCAAGCCGCACTGGGGCCGCTACCGGCAGCTGGCGCCTGGTGGAGAGTGGGCGGAACTGGCGCGCGAATTCAGCGAGGGGTAGGGGATCAGCGAGAACCCAAGACGCTCAACACGTGGGACCCGGGATTAGTACGAGTACCGATCCTGCTCGGGTGGCCTCTTCCTCGGCGTCCGCCGGACCTTGTAGTAGCCGCAATCCTCGCACCAGGCCTCGGGGTCGAATCCGCCCGTCCCGGTCATCGGGAGCACGTCCCTGTGGACGCAGTGGTCCGGCACCCCCTCTTCGGCGGCCTTTCGCCAGCGGCACGTGGTGAAACGCTGAACGGCCGGCGACTCCGCCGTCCGGGCCACGTGTCCCTCGCCCGGCGACATCTCCGGAACTCCGTTCTGCTCACTCATGACAAAGATTGTGCCACATTGGGTCCGCTCCCTCAAGCAAGGGCCGGGCCGTTGGCCTCGAGACGCCGCACGGCCTCCTCCACCTCGCGGGCCAGTGCCGCATAGTCGTGACCGTGAGGCCGAATCGGCTGGCCGAAGGCGACTCCCACGGTGCCGATCTTCGGCCACCGCCACGACGCATGGAGTACTCGGTGGGCCCCCTCCAGGCGGACGGGCACGATCGGCAGTCCGAGGCGGACGGCCATCATGCCCACGCCGGCCTGGAACGGATGGATCTCTCCGGATGCGGTTCGCCGGCCCTCGGGGAAGACGAGGATGCTGTAGCCCGCTTCGGCGAGTTCTCCCGCGTAGCCGAGCGTCCTTCTCGCACCCGCGCCCCGTTGCGGGAGCGGGAATGCGTTGAAGCAGAGCGCGGCGAGGCGATAGAGCAGGCCGCTCGTCCAACGCTCCCGGCGGGTGAAGCCGGCGGGAGCAAAGTGAGCCGCGAAGAACTCCTTGGCCATGGCCGGTGCGAGGTGGTTCCTGAACCGGACCGGTAGCGCCGCCAGGAGCACCGGCGTATCCAGGTGGCTCTGGTGGTTTGCGGCGAAGATCACCGGTCCCTCGATGCCGTGCAGCCGTTCGGCACCCGCGACGCGCAGCCGTGCGAACAGACGGGTCAGGGGCAGCACAAGGCCGGGCGTCAAGAAGCGCCGGACCAGCCGTGCCCAGGAGGATCGACTCCAGACGGGGAATACCAACCGGTCGTTCTGGATCCGAGCCGGCCCCGGCGACGCGGCAAGCCCCTGCAGGTCACCAAGGGTCCGAGCCGACCCAAAGGCCGACTCGTCGATTGACGTCTGGAAGCGCTGCTCGATGGCGACCATCAGCTCGATGCGCTCGAGGGAACTCAGGCCGAGCTCCTCGAGCGTCGTCTCGGCGCCAATCCGCCGGCCCGGCGCGTACCGGGCCAGCAGGCCGGCGAGCGGATCGTCTCGCTCGGTCCCGATTGGGCCGGGCGGGAGCTGGCCTGCGGCCCACTTTCCGATTTCGACCCGCTTGACCTTTCGAGTGCCTTCCGTTCGGGGCAGATGCTCGCCGGGCCACGTCGAGGCGCTCCGAATCCGCTGCGCGTCGCCGAGCCGCTGGTTGGCGAGCCGGACGACGTCGTCGGCCGTGGTCCCCTCGTCGAGCACCAGCACGGCGTGAACGTGCTCCGCCGCTCCGTCTGCCAGACCGACGACGGCCGACTCGCGGACGCCCGGCACCTGGTTGAGCACGCGCTCCACGTCGTCAGGGAACACGTTCAACCCGTCCGGCGTGACAATCATCTCCTTCTTGCGCCCGCGGACGTAGAGGCGCCCGGAGGCGTCGACCTCCCCGATGTCACCCGTGCGCAGCCAGCCGTCCTCGAATGCCGCCGCGGTCGCCTCGGGAGCGTTGAAGTAGCCCTGCATGACGTTGTCGCCG
This sequence comes from Acidobacteriota bacterium, assembly GCA_040752275.1. Classification (GTDB taxonomy): domain Bacteria; phylum Acidobacteriota; class Vicinamibacteria; order Vicinamibacterales; family JAKQTR01; genus JBFMFH01. The sequence goes on along the minus strand of JBFMFH010000073.1, from coordinate 2,277 downwards.
CGCACGAGGATCTCTCCGTCGCTGGCCACCTTGACCGACAGCCCGGCAATGGGCTTGCCAACCGAGCCCCGCCTGGCGGCGAAGGGATGGTTCAGCGTGACGATCGGCGCCGTTTCCGTCAGGCCGTACCCCTGGACCACGAGAAACCCGAGCGCCGACCAGAAGGCCTCGAGCTCCGGGTCGAGAGGCGCACCCCCAACCACGAAACACCAGAACTTCAACCCAAAGAGACGGTGAGCGTCCCGATGCCGCCACCAGCGCCGCAACCAGTGACCGCGGCCGGAAGGGTGGGGCGAGGCGGAGGGAGCGGCGATGGCCACGTAGTCGCGGAGAACCTCCAGGATCTTCGGTACCGACACGAGGACGGAGACGCGCCGTCGCCTGATTTGCCGCACGACGTCGCGCGGCGTGTAGCTCCGCATGAAGATGGTTGTCCCTGGCAGGAGCGGAGGGATGAAGGTTGCCATCGACTGCCCGAACATGTGCGAGAGCGGCAGGAGATTGAGGAACCGCAGGGGAAAGAACGGCCGGCCCCACCTCCGGTACTTGAGGATCTCGCGTTCGACGGGCACGAGATTGGCCAGGATGTTCCGGTGGGTCAGAACGACGCCCTTGGGGTCGGCCGTGGCGCCCGACGTGAAGATGATCTCGGCGGTGTCGCCAGACTCGACCCCGGGTGTGCAGAACGGCGCAGCCTGCTGCCAGTCGAGTGCCGAGATCCGCCAGACGGGGTGTTTCCGGCCCGAGTTGTCCCCGTCTGAGGCGTCCGGCAGACCCGGGACGTCATCCCCGACGAGTACCGCCTTGGCCGAGACGATGCCGCAGACGCGGCGCACGAATTCCGGCGAACTCCTGAAGTCGACCGGCACGAGAATCACGCCGCCGACGATGGCGCCCCAGAAGGCGGCGACCCACTCCGGGCGATTCTCTGACCACAGCACGATTCGGTCGCCCTTGGCGATGGCGTGGTCGCGGAGGCGGGCAGCGAACGCGAGAGACGCCTGCGCGGTCTGGCCGTAGGTCCAGGTGCGCAGACGAAAGCCGTCGTCGTAGGCCAGGAACTCGCCGCGCGTGGCCGCGAGGTCGGCAAAGACGTCGATCAGCGTGTCGCGCCGCATGGCCTCGCCTCCGGCTTGCGTGTCACCAGAATGATACATCCCGCCGGCGGCCGGGGTTCCGGTCAGGGCCCGTCCTGAAGTAGCCTGTTGTGACCTAGGGTACTCGATTATGCTGCGTGTGTTTCTTACAGGGGCGACCGGCTACATCGGGTCTGCCGTGCTCGACGCCCTCGTCAGGCGGGGCCACGAGGTCACCGCCATGGTTCGGGACCCGGAGCGGTTCGTCGATGGGGCGGCGGAGACGGTCAAGCCGGCGCTCGGAAGCCTGAGAGAGCCCAGTGGCTGGATCCGCAAGCTGTCTGGCCACGACGTCTTCATCCACGCGGCCTTCGACAGTTCGGCGCATGGGCCGGCGGCTGACCGGGCGGCCATCGACACGATTGTCGGCGAGGCGCGCCGAGTAGCCAGGCGGGGCCGGCGGGTTGCCGTGATTTACACCTCGGGGGTCTGGGTGCTGGGCAACACCGCGGAGCCTGCGGGCGAGGATGCTCCGCTGCAGCCGGCCAGCCTGGTCGCATTCAGGCCGGCCCACGAGCAGGCCGTACTGGCAGCCCAGGATGACGGGATTCGGACCGTCGTGATCCGGCCGGGGATTGTGTTCGGCGGAGCGCGTGGGATCGTCGGCGAGATCTTCCGAGGGGCGTCGGACGGACTCGTTCGTGTGACCGGCTCGGGGGACAACCACTGGCCGCTGGTCTACCATCGGGATCTGGCGGACCTCTACGTGCGTCTGGCCGAGCACGCCGACGTCTCCGGGGTCTTCCACGCGGTCGACGAGAGCGATCAGACCGTCAACGAGATCGTGCAGTCGATCGCCGAACAGATGCCCTCGATGCCCGACGTGCGGCACGTGCCCATAGAAGAAGCACACGCCAAACAAGGTGCGTACGCCGAGGCCATCACGCTCGACCAGATTGTCCGCTGCCCGCGGTCACGGGCCATCGGCTGGACGCCCCTTCACCGATCGGTATCCGCCAACGTCCCGCGGCTTTACGAAGAGTGGCGGCGCTAGCCCGGGTAGCCCAGCCCCGTTCTAAAGAGAAACCACCCGCCGCAGCCAGCCGCGAGGCTACGCGGCCTTGACCTCGACGTTGACGCCCAGGTCGCGGAGGCGTCGCAGGAGGCGCTTGGTCATCTCCTGCTTCTCTCGCCCCTCGAA
>JBFMFH010000072.1:0-37398 GCA_040752275.1 Acidobacteriota bacterium | reverse complement strand
GCGGCGCCCGGCTGGCCAGGCGCGACGACTGAGCATACTCCCGGTATGTGAGGGAGGAGCAACGCCGCCAGGCGGGATGCCCCGCCCGGGAATTGTGTGAGGCATCACGGTTCCAGGGCACTAGCTGCTCGACACGCATCGGCGCGATAATGTGAAGAGGCATCGCCGGTGACGGGTGTGGCATGCCCATGTTTGGCGTTGGCCGGTGATCCGCACCGTACTTCGAAAGGATGGCCTCATGCCCGCAAGAAGGAAGAAGACCGAGTCGAGTGCAGCACCAGCAAGGCCGGCTGCCCGGCGCGCCCGACAGGCCGCGCCAGCCGCATCGGCACCACAGACTGGGGTGCCTCACGCCGGCGCCGCGCCGGGACGGCGCCGGCGCGTTGCCACAACCGACACGCCGCCGGCCGCGAAGCCGGCTCGCAGACCTGCCCGCCGAACCTCGATGCGCAGGCAGACGGCCGGAGCGCAGCCACGGGCCATCGTTGCCGACCGGAACGCCATCGGCGCGCAGGCGGAGACGGCGGCTGGCTCTGCGCCGACGCACAGTGAGATTGCGGAGCGGGCCTACTTCCTGTTCCTCGATCGGAACGGCGCGCCGGGCAACCCGGCCGACGACTGGGCCCGGGCAGAATTCGAACTCCGCCGCCAGCGCGGGCTGATCTGACGGAACGGCATTCGGGACTCCCGACTCTGCCAAGCTCGCATCTGCGAGGCTTCGTCGAGGCAGGCAGGACCGGGGATTCGGGCCCATTGTCGATGTAGACTCAACGCTTCACGCCGTCAGACGTAGACCACGGGCCCTCTTTCCATGTCCACGCACAAGTCCGTACCCTGGCGGGACGACCCCGGCAAGGTGCGTCCGATGCTGGCTTCGCTCGGCGATGCGGCACTCGACGATGCGCTGTTTGCCTTCGAGCCCAAGTACGACGGCATCCGGGCGCTGGTGTCGCTGGACCCGAAGGCCGGGAGCCGGCGCGTCGCGATCTACTCGCGTCTCGGCCACGAGAAGTCCCTCCAGTTTCCAGACCTCGTCAGGGCGTTCGATGCGCGCGTCCGGGCGCTACGGCGGCCGCTCCTCCTGGACGGCGAGATCGTGGCGCTCGACGGCGCAGGCCACCCGACCAGCCTCACGAAACTGCAGAGCCGGCTGCACGTGACGGGACGTCACCTGGCGGCCTCGCGATCGACTGAGCAGCCGGCCGCCTTCGTCGCGTTCGACCTGCTGCGCGAGGGTGGCGAGGATCTCCGCGACCTCCCGTTGTCCGCCCGCCGAGACCGCCTCGAGCGGGCCTGGTCGGATGCGGGTTCGCCGCTTCTGCGCATCAGCCAGTTCGAGCCTGGCGACGGCCGTGCGCTCATGAGGCGCGCCCACGACGAGGGGTGGGAAGGACTCGTCGCCAAGCATCTGGACTCGCGCTACCGCTCCGGGAAGCGAACCGCGGACTGGCGAAAGATCAAGCTCACGCAGCGCCAGGAGTTCGTTGTCTGCGGGTGGACCGCTCCCCGTGGCTCGCGACACGCGTTCGGCGCGCTGCTCCTTGGCGTGCGGAAGGGCGAGCTGCTGGTCTTCGCGGGGTCGGTTGGGACTGGATTCGATGCGTCCGAGCTTGCGCGCGTGAGCGGGCTGTTGAGGCCGCTGGTCCGCAAGGCCTGCCCATTCGCGGAGCCGCCCGACACCGCCGAGCGCGCCACGTGGGTCGAACCCCTGCTGGTGGCGGACGTCAGGTTCGCCGAGTGGACGCCAGAAGGGCATCTGCGTCATCCCGTGTATCTGGGGCTGCGGGATGACGTTCGCCCGCGCGCGGTCGTCCGGGAGCGGCCATCGCTCGAGCCGGCCGATGACGCGCCCGGGCCTGGGCCCGGAGCCGCGCCTGACCCCGAGACCGGTTTGCGCGCCGCCGTCGTGGAGCAGCTCCACGACATCGAAGCGGGTCGCGGCTCTGGCGTCATCGTCCTGCCCGACGGGTCCTCACTGGAGGTCACCAACCTCGGCAAGGTGTTCTGGCCGGCCGGCCGCCTGACGAAGGGCGCACTCATGCGCTACTACGCGGGCGCGGCGCCGGTCATCCTCCCCGTCGTGGCCGAACGGCCTCTCGTCATGAAACGGTTCCCGAACGGTATCGCCGGCAAGACCTTCTATCAGCAACGCGCTCCGGACCAGGTGCCCGAGGGCGTCCGGGTCGAGACCGTCGAAGGTGACACTGACGTGCCGAGCCGTCTTGTCGGGGGATCGCTGCGCACGCTGATCTACATGTCGCAACTGGCGGTGATCTCGCAGGACCCGTGGTTCTCGCGAGTGGCCACGTCAGACAACCCGGACTTCATCGCCTTCGATCTCGACCCGATGCCCGGCGTCTCCTTCCGTCAGGTACTCGACGTCGCGCGATGGCTCCGCGACGAGCTCGGCCGGCTCGGCATCGCCGGCGCCGCCAAGACGTCCGGGGCGAGCGGGCTGCACCTCTTCGTCAAGCTCCCTCCCTCGCTCCCGTATCAGGCCGGGCAGATCTTCGCGCAGATCGTCGCCACGATGGTGGCACAACGGCACCCGTCGCAGGCGACCGTCGAGCGGGCCGTCGGCGCCCGGGGCCGCACGGTGTATGTGGACTACCTGCAGAACATCCGGGGCAAGACCCTGGCGTGCGCCTACAGCGCGCGTGCCAGCGAGTTTGCGGGGGTATCGGCGCCGCTGACCTGGCGGGAGGTGGATGACGGTGTCGATCCGCGCGATTTCACGATCGAGAGCATGCCCTCGCGCCTGCGCACCGCCGGCGACGTGTGGGCCGAGGGTCTGCGCGGCGCGCCGGCGGATCTCGGCGCGGTGCTACGCTACGCGGAGCCGGGCTCGGGCGAGAAGGCAGAAGTCAGGAGTCAGGAGTCAGGAGACAGGAGACAGGAGACAGAAGACAGAATAGGGTGAGTCGGCCTGGTCGGCCGATCTGACTGGCAGCGGTGGCATCGTTGCCCCGGGGCTCTCCTGGCGTGAGGGGAATCTGTACGCGAGTTGAACGGTCCGCCGTAAGGGAGCCGCACGGGAGAATCTGCGCGCGAGTCGAAGGGAGGCCACGGATAGGCGCGCTTCAGCGCGCACAGCCCGAATCCCGAGTCCCGAGTCCCGAATCCCGTGTGTTATGATGCTGGAGTCTTGCGCCCGTAGCTCAGCTGGATAGAGCGCCGGACTTCGAATCCGTAGGCCGCAGGTTCGAGTCCTGCCGGGCGCGCCAGAGAACAGGGACCGAAGAACAGGGACCGGTTCTGACACGGTGCGCGCGGCGCGTGCGTGAGATGTCGCCGGCCACTTCGCGCCCGTAACGTTTTGCGCCCGTAGCTCAGCTGGATAGAGCGTCGGCCTCCGGAGCCGAAGGCCACAGGTTCGAATCCTGTCGGGCGCGCCATCCGCCTTCGCTGGCGTCCGGCCAGTTTCTCTCCTCCGCCCGCTACGGCGCGATGCCTCATCGAGACCGCGCCGAAGTCACGCGAGGACCCTCGACGCGGCCCGCAGCGTGACGAAGGCGGGTCGGGCGCGCCATCCGCCTTCGCTGGCGTCCGGCCAGTTTCTCTCCTCCGCCCGCTACGGCGCGATGCCTCATCGAGATCGCGCCGAAGTCACGCGAGGACCAGTGGATGGCCCGCAGCGTGACGAAGGCGGGTCGGGCGCGCCATCCGCCGTCGCTGGCGTCCGGCCAGTTTCCCTCCTCCGCCCGCTACGGCGCGATGGCGCATCGAGACCGCGCCGAAGTCACGCGAGGACGGCTATTCCCACCGGCAGCGCGCCGCCGAGTGTAGCCACGCCGATCCTCGAAACCTGCCTGTTCAGCCCGCTTCCACAGATGAAATGTGCGGATTACCTGGAAATCCGGACCGTTCGGCCGGGGTGACCGTCTGCCCTGACATCCGAAGGTCACAGCGAACGGTCGTGCTATTCTCGATCCAGCGCAGCCGAGGCCGAAACAGCGCGAGCGGAGGTGATATGACAAGGGAGCTCAAGCTGGTCGTCGAAAAGCACTCGGATGGCTACGTCGCCTACCCGATCGGGTTGAAGGGCGCCGTCGTCGGCGAGGGCGACAGTTACGGCTGGCTTCCCAAAGGTTCTATTCGGCGCGCCGGGACTGGGACGCCAGACTCCGGTTCCGGCGTTGCCACGCCCCGTCCGCCGGCCCTCTCCTGGCCCAAGATCTCCTCGAACGAGGCCACGTCGCGCAGTCAATCCCGTGGCGCATGCCTTCGACGGCACGCTCAAGCCGTCAGGTCGCCACGTCCTCGCCCGCTGCGGCGGCAGGCGCGTCGAGGGTCGCTCGGATCGCTTGCGCCAGGGAGGCGGGTGTGTAGGGCTTCCGCAGGAACGGGGCCGTGCCGATGCCCAGATGATGGACGGTCATGCCGTGGGTGTACCCGGACGTGTAGACCGCCTTCACTCCTGGATGCTGGGACGCGAGTGCCTTGAAGATGTCCGGACCGCTCAGCCCGGGCATCACGACATCCGTGAACAGGAGGTGAATGGGTCCGGGATGTGATTCGCCCAGTCGCAGGGCTTCGCTCCCATCGGACGCGACCAGCACGTCGTACCCCAGTTCGTGCAGCGCTCGGCGAGCCAGGTTCAGCAGTTGACTGTTGTCCTCCACGACGAGGATGGTCTCCGAACCGCCGCGTGACTCGGTTGGCCCCACCGGGAGGGGCAGAACCCCCGGTCGGTCGGAGACGACGGGAAAGTACATCTTGAAGGTCGTTCCACGATCGACCTCGCTGTAGACCCAGATGTATCCCCCGCTCTGCTTCACGACGCCGTAGACGGTGGCGAGCCCAAGACCCGTTCCCACGCCGCGTTCCTTCGTGGTGAAGAAGGGCTCGAACAGGTGCTGCTGCACCTCCGGCGTCATGCCGTGTCCGGTGTCGGTCACCGCCATCATGACGTAGGCCCCCGGCGTGACCTGGGGCCTCATCGCTGCATACGCTTCGTCCAACATCACGTTGGCCGTTTCAATCGTGAGGAACCCGCCGGCGGGCATCGCGTCACGGGCATTGACCGCGAGATTCATGAGGACCTGCTGAATCTGACTCGCGTCCGCCCTGACGGTGCGAAGGTCCGGGTCCAGCTGCTGCATCACCTGCACATCGTCGCCGACGAGACGCGCAAGCAGGCGGCTGGTGGTGCCAACTACCTCGTTCAGGTTGAGCGCCCGGAGTTGGAGTGTCTGGCGCCGGCTGAACGCCAGGAGCTGCTGGGTGAGGCGCCTGGCCGCTTCCCCCGCACTCCGGATCTCCCGGACATCGCCCGCGCGGGGATCGCCTGCGAGCGACTCCAGCAGCAGATCGCTGTAGCCCAGGATCGCCGTCAACACGTTGTTGAAATCATGTGCCACACCCCCGGCCAACTGCCCGATCGCCTCCATCTTCTGCGCCTGCTCGAACTGGGCAGCCAGCCGGCGATGCGTCGTAATGTCGCGCAGCGTGGTCACGACGGCATACGGCGCCGTTGCCCCGGGCCGAATGAGGGGCTGGGCGTTCAGCGAAACCCAGGTCGGCTCGCCAGTCGGACGGGGGATGCCCAGGATGACATCGACCTGCGGCTGACCGGTGCGAAGCGTCACGAGGGCCGGATGCGTCCCTCCGGCGACTGGATGGCCGTCTTGATCGATCATGGGGAGGGCGGGATCGCTCCAGGTGCGCCCCATCAACTGCTCGGGCGACAGGCCGAGGAGGCGTTCGGCGGCGACGTTCGCCGCGACGATCCCGGCCGCCGCATCCTGGAGCACGACACCGTCGCCCAGGGACGCGACCAGGGATCGGTAGCGTTCCTCACTCTGCTGCAGCGCCTCTTCGGCGTGCTTCTGGGCGGTGGTGTCGTAGATCTCCGTCACGAAGAGGTTCGGCGTCCCGTCGGCATGCCACAGGAGGGACGTCGACACCGCGCCCCAGAGCGTCCGCCCGGAACGATGGAGATAACGCTTCTCCAACCGGGAAGTCGCAGCCTGTCCCGAAAGCAAGGCCTGGACCCAGGCTCGGCTGGCCTCGACGTCGTCCGGATGCGTCACGTCTGCGAAATGGCGGGAGAGCAGCTCATCGGCCTCGTATCCGAGCATCGCGCACATGGCAGGCGACACGGCCAGGAAGCGCCCATCGGGGCGCACGAGACACTTCGCGACCGGGGAATGCTCGAAGACCGCGCGGAACCGGGCCTCACTCTCCTGGAGCTGTTCCAACGCCCTGCGCCGGGCCGTGATGTCCTCGAGGACGCCTTCGTAGCGGGCCTGGCCTGATGGCGTCAGCGCCAGCCGGCACGTGTCCTTGGCCCAGATGATGGCGCCATCCCGCCGGCGGAGCCTGAGTTCGGCGTTCTCGATCATGCCTGCGCGCTCGAGTTCGGCCCGCCACCGTTCGCGATCGGCGGGATCAGCATAGGCCTCGAGGATGTTGGTGGCCATGCAGGCCTGTACCGTCGGGAACCCGAGGATCCTGGCGAACGACAGGTTCGCGTTCAGGATCCGCCCGTCGGCCGTGGTGCGGTACAGCCCGACGGGGAGGTTCTCGAAGATGCTCGATTCCATGTGGCGTGCTCCGCCAGGGTGCCCCGGGGACTCCCAAACACCCCCAAAGTTAGGGTACGAGACCCTCCCCAGGTGTCAAGCGTCGTTGCACACGGGTTCCTCAAGCGGCACGGCGGCCAGCCTTTGCTGCGCCGCGATCTCGACCCGGCGGGAGCAGTTCCTGCACGGTTGATCTGGAGAGGCAACTGGACCGCGCCGTCTGGGATTTTGCACACGGCCCGGCGCGAATTCTCTGTGCAACATCGGTTGTCTCCCCTTTGATGCCGGCGCAGGATCGCAACCACTGCCGGGCGCTTCTCTGCCCGGCGCCAGGGGAGGTCGATGAAGCGCCGAATCACGGACCGTCACACCCGCATCAACCGCCTGCAGCGTGAGGCCGACCACGTGGAAGCCATGCGACAGATTGGCCACGCGGTCGAATGCCTCGTTGGCAACCGGATGTCGATGCAGCACCGCCTCCGCGACGCCGCGTACCCCCTGAGCATGGTGCCGGAATCAGGTCTGCCGCCCGACCTGCAGCACGAGTACCGCTCGATCTGGCAGCAGCTCGTCGGTCCCGAGCAAGGGACGTCCAATCTGCTGGTCCGTATCGATCGCACGCTGGCCGGCATGGGATCGACGACGATGGCGGCGCTCTCGGCGCGTATCGTGGCCCTTCAGGCGCGCCTGCTGGAACTCGACCGGGGGTTCCGGTCGATCGAGGGTCTTTGATGGCCGTGCTGGTATCCTGCTCCCATGGCCTTCACCATCTGGGACTGGACCGCCATCCTCGGGTACCTCGCCGTCACCCTGGCGCTCGGCCTCTACTTCCGCCGCCGCTCGAGCCGTAGCACGGAGGACTACTTCGTCTCCGGCCGTCACGTGACCTGGTGGCTCGCCGGCACGTCGATGGTGGCCACCACCTTCGCCGCCGACACGCCGCTCGTCGTCTCTGCCCTCGTGTACCGCCAGGGCATCGCGGGCAACTGGCTGTGGTGGAGCTTCCTCCCGTCGGGGATGATGACGGTCTTCCTCTTCGCGCGGTTGTGGCGGCGCTCCGGCCTGTTGACTGACGTCCAGTTCGCCGAGCTGCGCTACGGGGGACGCCCGGCAGCGTTCTTGCGCGGGTTTCGCGCCGTCTATCTCGGCCTGCTCATGAACTGCGTCATCCTTGGCTGGGTCACGAAGGCCATGACGAGCATCATCAGCGTCACCTTCGACGCGTCGCCGCTGCTCGTCACGACTGCCCGCTTCCTCACGCCGCTGGGCGCCACGTGGTCCGGCAGCGACGGCGCGGCTCTGGCCATCTGCGTGCTGTTCCTCATTCCGCTCACGGGCGTGTATGTCGCTCTCGGTGGACTCTGGGGCGTGCTCTGGACCGATCTCTTCCAGTTCGTCCTGATGATGGCCATCGTCATCGCCATTGCCTGGTTCGCCGTCGCGGCCGCGGGCGGTATGGATCCGCTGCTGGCGAGGCTGGCGGCGGCCCAGGCGGCGAGCGGGACCGGCGGATCGCCGACGGCGTTCATTCCCGACTTCTCGCACGGACTCACGTCCGGCGAACTGTGGACGCTGCCGGTGTTGACCTTTGTCGCGTACCTCGGGGTCCAGTGGTGGGCCTTCTGGTACCCGGGAGCCGAGCCGGGTGGCGGCGGGTATATCGCGCAGCGCATCTTCAGCGCGAAGGACGAGCGCCACGGCCTGTTCTCGGTGCTGTGGTTCAACGTGGCGCACTACGCGGTCCGGCCCTGGCCCTGGATTCTGACGGGCCTGGCGGTCATCGTCTTGTACCCGGCGATCGATGCGCCCGAGACCGGCTACATGCTGGTGCTGAACCAGCACGTGCCGCCCGCTCTGCGCGGCCTGGCGATCGCGGGGTTTCTGGCCGCCTTCATGTCGACCGTGGCCACGCAGCTCAACTGGGGCGCCTCCTACCTCGTCTCCGACTTCTACCGGCGGTTCGTGAGGCGACACGAGTCCGAGCGCCACTACGTCCTCGCCGCGCGAGTGACGACCGTGCTGCTGGTCGGAGCGGGTGCGTGGATCTCCGTCAAGCTCGGCTCGATCACCGGGGGCTGGCAGGTGGTGCTCGAGATCGGTGCCGGCACGGGACTGGTCTACCTGCTCCGCTGGTACTGGTGGCGCATCAACGCCTGGAGCGAGATCGCGGCCATGGCCACGTCACTCGTCGTCAGCCTGCTGCTGAACTGGCAGGCTCTGTGGCAACGCCTCCTGGATCGCCCGGCGCTGTTTACCGGTGCCGAGGCGGTCGTGTTCGCGAAGGCGGCCCTGACCACGACCGTCATCACGACCGCCGTCTGGATCGCCGTGACGCTGCTGACGAAGCCCGAACGCGAGGATCTGCTGCTGCGCTTCTACCGCAAGGTCCGCCCGGACGAGCGCGGCTGGCGGCACGTCGCTCGGCTGGCGCCGGATGTGACGCCGACGCGCGACGTCGGCAGCAACCTCCTCGCCTGGCTTGTCGGCTGCGCGATGGTCTATCTGGCCCTGTTCGGTACGGGCAAGCTGCTGCTGGGAGCGCCCGGCCTCGGCCTGGCCTTGCTGGCGCTGGCGGGGCTGTGCGCCGCGCTGCTCTCCTGGAATCTGTCGCGCATCGGCTGGGGCGTGGAGGCTGCGTGACAAGCCGCGAGCGCGTGCGGATCGCCATGCGCCTCGGGGAGCCGGATCGCGTCCCGGTGATGTGCCAGCTGGCGCTCGGCCACTACTTCCTCCGGAGCGGACTGGATCCGATCGAGATCTGGCAGTCGACCGAGGGTTTCGGCGACGCGCTGATCCGCCTGCAGCGGCGATACGGTTTCGACGGCATCCTCGTCAACCTGCCGGGACGCGATCCGGACTGGCGCCGGTGGGTCGACCGCATCGAGGAGCGCACCGGACGGACCGTCATTCGCTGGCGCAACGGGTGGTACACCGCGGCCCCACCCGACGATGTCCCTCACGTGTTCAGGCCTGACGGCTCGCGGCCGATCCGGCGGATGGCCGACATCGATCCTGAAAGTCTGTTCTACGTCGAGCCTCACGCCATCGGGGGTCCGGCCTGTCCGTTCGCCTGGGGCTTCGACGAAGAGCCGCGCCGGACCTTTCCTCCCTACCAGTACGACACGATCACTTACGTGCTCGCCCGGGCAGGCGACGTGTCGATTCACGCGGAGCTGTTCTCGCCGTTCTCGCAGCTACTCGAACTCGTCGAGTACACCGACGCGCTGATGGCGCTCGTTGACAACCCGGGCAAGGTGAAGGCCTGCCTGAACGCGCTGGCCGACGGCGCCATCGAGCTGGGCCGGGGACAGGCTCAGGCAGGCGCAGACGCGATCCTGATCTCGTCGGCATTCGCCGGGGCAGGCTTCATCTCACCGCGCCACTACCGCGAGTTCGTCCTGCCCTTCGAACGGAAGGTCATCGATGGCATCCGGGCGCGCTACGACATTCCGATCTACACGCACACCTGCGGGGCGATCGGCGATCGGCTGGAGCTGATGGCCGAGACGGGCACTAGCGGCATCGACACCCTCGACCCGCCTCCGCTCGGCACGGTGGACCTGTCTGCTGCCCGCGAGCAGACGCGCGGGCGGCTGTTCATCAAGGGCAACGTCGACCCGGTGAACACCATGCTGATGGGCGGCCGGGACGATGTCGTCGCAGCGGCACGCGAGCGTATCCTCACGGCGGGACCTGGCGGGGGTTACATCCTGAGCACGGCGTGCTCGGTTCCGCCAGCCGCTCCACCCGAGAATATCCAGGCGCTCGTCGAGGCGGCGGAGATGTTCGGGCAATACCCGATCGCCTGAGGCCCCGTTTCCGAACTCGAGTCTCAGCCGAGTCCGGGGAGCCGGCCTCCATCGCGGGTCACCGGTCCTGTCACCATTCCGCCCACCCGTGTATCACTGGGCCGGAGGCTCCCAATGACCGTCGACCGCTACCTTCGCCTGATTGCCGGGTTCCTCGTCGTGTTCTCCGTCGTGTTAGCCGTCACCACGGACATCCGGTGGCTGTACTTGACGGCATTCGTCGGGTTGAACCTGTTCCAGAGCGCTTTCACGAACTGGTGCCCGATGATGACCCTTCTGCGCAAGATGGGAGTCAAGGGATAGGGCACGGTGCGCCAGGACCTGCTCGGCCACTGCTCGGCCCCTGCTCGGCCGGCTCTGGAGTGGCAAGTCGAGCGTACCGTGCTATGCTTCCGCGGTTCACCGGGAGGAATCCCCTTTTCCCCGAGGTCCACATGCATCGATACTCCCGACGAGTCGCCGCCCTCGCGGCGTTCTCCTTCGTCCTGGTGTTCGTCGGTGTTGCCGCGCGCGCCCAGCGCGGCGCCTACGGGAATGCCGAGGCGATAACCGCGGATCAGCTCAAGCAGCACCTGTACTTCCTGGCGTCCGACGAGCTCGAGGGGCGCAATACGCCGTCGCGCGGCTACGACACGGCGGCGCTCTACATCGCCACCCACCTCAAGGAATGGGGGCTCAAGCCCGGCGGGAACACGAGTGGCGCGAGCGGTCCGTTGCAGCCGTATCTGATGCCGATCGACCTGGTCAGCACCCAGATCGACAGTGGCGGGATGAAACTCACGCTCACCATTCCGATGCCTGCCGGCGGCGGGCGCGGGCGCGGCGGGTTCGGCGGGGCGACATTCGCACCGGGTCCTCGGGCATTCGAGTACGGCCGCGACTGGGTAGCCGGTGCCGGCGGCGGCGGGCGAGGCGGCGCTGCCGTCGAAGCGACCGAGATCAAGGAAGCGCGGCTCGTCTTCGTGGGCCACGGCTACGTCATTCACAAATCCAAGACGAATCCGTATCAGGGCATTGACGTGAAGGGCAAGGTCCTGGTCGTCGCCGGTGTCCCGCCAGAGCTGGCGGCCGCCGGGGGCGGACGCGGTGCCGCGGGAGGCGGCCGTGGCGGCGCGGCGGCGAATCCGCTCGGCGTCGAGAACACCGATTACGTGACGCCACAGGGCTATGCCTCCAAGAACGGCGCCGCGGGCATCATCATGATTCCGACCTTCCAGCAACTGAGCGCCATGGCCATGCCGGCGACCGGACGCGGCGCCAGCCCGAACGGTCCTCCCTTCCAGGTGGTGAAGTTCCGGGCGGCGGGCACGAGCGTGCCGATGATCACGGCCGGCCTGGGCCTGACAAACGCCATCTTCCAGGGTGAGAAGCTGAGCGGCGCGCAGGTCTTCGAAGGGGCGAACACGAAGCTCGACTCCTTCGACCTGAACGCCGAGAAGAAGCTGTCCCTCACGACAGCGGTCACATCCCTCCAGGCCCGCACCGCCAACGTCATCGCGATGATCGAGGGCAGCGACCCGGTCCTCAAGCACGAGTTCGTCGTCTTCTCGGCGCACCTGGACCACACCGGGTTCAGCGCCGCGGCCGGACCGGACGGCGACCGGATCAACAACGGGGCGGACGATGACGGATCGGGATCGGTGGCGCTGATGGGGATCGCCCGCGCCTACGCGCTGGGCGCGAACCGCGGCATGCGGCCGAAGCGCAGCATCATCTTCCTCTGGGTGACGGGCGAAGAGAAGGGGCTCTGGGGGTCACGGTATTTCTGTCAGTTCCCGCCCGTGGACATCACGAAGGTCGTCGCCAATCTCAACATCGACATGATCGGGCGGTCGAAGCCCTCGGGTTACACGGACCCGCCGTCCTACAAGCTGGTGGAGCCGGGCGAGGTCTTCGTCGTGGGGCCGGACATCAGCAGTGCCGATCTTGCCAAGATCGTCGGCAGCGTCGCGGCGAACTACGGCAAGCTGAAGATCAACCCGTTCTACGACACGGTGGCGCCGACCGACACACGCGACAACCTCGGGCCGCAGCCGAACGGGCAGCGCATCTTCTATCGCAGCGATCACTACAACTTCGCCAGGATGGGCATCCCGATCGCGTTCTACACCACGGGCTTGCACACCGACTACCACCGCGTGTCGGATAGTCCGGACAAGATCGACTACGCGAGCATGACGCTCATCACGAAGAACGTCGCGGCAGTCGGCTGGGTCGTCGCCAACGCGGCGAGCAGGCCGAAGCTGAACGCCAAGCTTCCCGATCGGCTCGTCGAGGACATGAAGACCGCCAAGGAGGCGGGCTGGGGCACGCTGACGCCGATTGCGGCCCCAGGCGGATCGAAGTAGCGCCGCCTGCCCCACCCGAGGTACGGAGGGCGCGACGGCGGCGGCGGGTGGTGGGACTCGGTTGACCCTGGCTCGGATGAGGAGCGAGCTCGGCCGGCCAGGCCGACTCAACCCCCACTGTCTACTGACTACTGTCTACACTGCTGTCTACTGCCTACTCTACTGTCCCTTGTCTCTTCACTTCTGTCTTCTGTCTTCTGTCTTCTGTCTTCTGTCTTCCGTCTCCTGTCCCCCGCCGTCCCCTCGGGCGTAGATGAGTCGCTCGACGTAGCGGATGTCCGCGAGGGGGCGTTCGTCGGAGACGCTCTCGAGCAGGCCCAGCTCCGCATCCTCGAAGAGGATCGTCCACCGTCCCTGGTGCGGGTTCACCAGGCAGACCGGGTTCAGAATGTGAAAGTGCCCCTTCCCGAGTTGCATGCGCTCGCCCATGGCAGCGACCGCGTCGCCCGGCGGTTCGAAAGCCTCTGACTCGTCGGGCACACTCTCGGCGCCGTGCAGGAGGACGGCGAGCGGCCTGGCGCGCGCCTCGATCGGCGCATCGTCGAAGAAGGCGTAGGCCCGCCCCTCGTCGGTCGCTTCGAGGACAATCGCGCGTCGCGTGCTGCCGGTGATGACGCATCCCGGCACCGTGGTGTGGAGATGGCCGCGCCCGCCCGTTGTGGCTATCCCGCTGGCCTTGCGCTCCAGTTCATCAAGGCTCACGGCAACGAGGTCCAGATGTCCTGGCATGTGAATTCTCCAAAGGTCGGATCTCACCCGGGCTTGGGGCCTGATATCATCGGATCCCGATGGCCGACACGACACGCGCGCCCCTCGACCTGATTGCCTTCGACGGCGACGATACCCTCTGGCACAACGAGCGGTCCTACCGGATGGGCCGGCGCCGATTCCACGACCTGCTCCGGAGACTCGACGTGCGGGAGTGCGAAGAGGACATCGACGCGCGGGTGAACGAGATCGAGCTGGGAAACCTGAGGTACTACGGCTACGGCGCCAGCAGTTTCGTGCTGTCTCTCATCGAGGCGTCCATCGACCTGACCCGGGGCCGGATCCCGGGAGGGGATGTTCGCGATCTCATTCGCCTGGCCAAGGACATGCTGAGCGAGCCGGTCGAGCTGTTCGACGGCGCGAGCGACGTGGTGGCGCAGTTGGCCGGATCGCACGCCTTGGTCCTGATCACGAAGGGAGACCTGCTCCACCAACAGTCGAAGGCGGAGCGGTCGGGTCTTTCGGTCCATTTCCAGCAGATCGAGGTCGTCAGCGAGAAGACGCCGGACACCTATGCCAGGATCCTGGCTCGCCATGGGGTCGTGCCGGAGCGGTTCCTGATGATCGGCAACTCGCTGCGCTCGGACGTCGTCCCGGTCGCGCGACTCGGGGGCTGGGCCGTCCACATTCCAGCCGTCCCCAGCTGGGGCCATGAGGACGTCACCATCCCCACCGATCTCGAAGACCGCTACTTCGAGCTGGACCATCTCCGGCGGCTGCCGGCGTTCATCGAGGCGTTCAGCCCGAAGGCACCCGGCCAGTAGGCCGCGGCCCGGCTTCAGCCTCACCAGAACTGCCTGTCGAGCCGCCGCGAGAGTGCCCCGCCGGAGGCGGGGCACCAACACTGTGATCTAGCGAGGCGGAGCCCGCAAGCACACGCTCGCCGGTCCGAGGCGGATCCTCGCTAGAAGGTGAACTTCACAGCGACCTGCACCTGCCGAGGATCGCCCACGCCCTGGCGCAGGAACCCGTCGAAGTTGAACAACGCCACCGTGGAGAGCGGATTGATGTTGTTCGCGTTGTTGAACGTGTTGAACATCTCGATCATCGGAATCAGCCGGTACCGGGTCCCGAAGCTGAAGGGCCGCTGCAGCCGCCAGTCGAACGAGAAGTACGCGTTGTCCTTGCGGTCCCAGTTTCTTCCGCGGTCATTGCCGTTGAGTACGCGCGGCGAGGTCGTGATGGGTTGCGCGGTCCGGCCCTGCATCCGGATGTTCAAGAAGAACTGCCCGGGCAGCTCGGCATAGGAAAAGAAGTTGAACTTGTGGCGGATGTCCCGGTCCGAGGGCCCGTAGTCCTGGCTCAGATCGTAGAAATTGAACGTCCGGTCCGTGAACGGGTCCCGCTCGTTCGAGTCGTCATCTTCGTCCTTTGCGAGAACGTAGTTCGCCTCGAGTTGATAGCGATTGGACATGCGCTTGCGCAGGCCAAACGTGGCTCCCCGGTAGAGACCCTTACCCCGGCTGTTGGTGACGAAGACGTCGCCGAGGAATGGTTCGAAGGGGTTGGCGCCCGTGTAGGCCGTCGTGTCCCTCGTCGCGGGCTGGGTGCCGGCCACGCCGGTTCCGTGCACGTTGTAATTGAGGAAGCGCGTGAGATGGGCACCCTTCGCGTAGGTGAAGTCGAAGTACACCGCCCAGTCTGTCACCAACTCCTGTTCGTAGGCGACGTTGAAGGTCGTGATCCGCGGGTTCTGGTAGTCGCGGTCGAAGACGCGGATACCGGTGAAGAGAGGAAACGTCCCTGGCGGCGTCGCGCTCGGCGGCAAGAGGTTCGGCCACGTCGGCATGTTGGCGAAGGCCGTGAAGGCCGTGTTCCGGAAGTCGCTCTTCTGCTGGATGCCGTTGGTCGTGACCGACCCGACCTGGCTCAGCATGTTCTGGCGCGCGTAGTAGAGCCCGCCGCTCGCACGGACGACCGACTTGCCGTCGCCCCGCACATCCCACGCCATCCCCACCCGGGGCTGGATCTGCTTCACCTGGTCGGGAATCGTGCCGTCAGACGGGAACCGCGGGTCCCCGATAAACTGCGCATACGCCGTCGTCCTCGGATCCACCGTCTCCGGCATGAACTGCGCGTCCCACCGCAGGCCGTAATTCAGCGTGAACTCGGGCGTGACCTGCCACTTGTCCTGGATGAACACCGAGAACTCGTGATTGTCGATGTCCGACGCGCCGGCTGCGTCGCGCGCGATCCCGTCCGGGCTGCTGCTCTGCAAGTAGAACAGCAGCGGTCCGCCGGTCGGCGTACTGCCGGCCGGGCACGACGCCGGCGCGGTGACGTAGCTCCCGTTGGAGCAGCCGACGGTGTACGGCCCGTACCCCCCCGGAGCCGGAGGCGAGGCGTAGCGCAAGAACCCCGTGACGCTGTCGAACAGGTATCGACCCTCGAAGAACCCGCGGAAGACCTGGAAGTTGTTCGTGAACATCCACTCCCCCCCGGCCTTCACGGTGTGGTCGCCCATCACCATCGTGATGTTGTCCTTGACCTGGAACCGCTTCACAAGTTCGTCGATGTTGGGGGAGAGGAAGAAGGGGTTGCCGAAGCGGAACGAGGGCGCAAACCCCATGCCCGTGTCGGCCGGCACGCTCGACGGTGTCGCCGAGCGCGGCCGATCTTCGCGCGAGTAGGTGATGTGGAACTCGTTGACCTTCGTCGTCGATAGCGTGCTGAAGAGATTGACGTTCAGCACCTGGATCTTCGAGGGCCCCTCCGTGCCGTTGGCCGAGTTCCCGTAGGTCGCGACGTCGAAAGTCTGATTCGTGTTCTTGGAGTAGTTGAAATTGTAGGACGCGGACAGGCTGTTCGCCGGCCCGAGCGACCAGTCCAGCTTCCCGAGCAGCGCGTTGTTGTTGATGTTGTGCTTGACCGGGTTGCCTTCCTCCTGTCCCCGCGTCGCCCGGAGGAAGCCCAGCAGCGCCAGGCGCTGGCAGTCCGCGTTGGCGTTGATCAGCGCCTCGTCGGCAACGAGAACCGGGCAAGGCGTGCCGATGGCCTCGGACAGGTTCGGCCGCACCAGATTCTCGCGGATGCCCTCGAGGGCCAGGAAGAAGAACACTCGGTCTTTCTTGAGCGGTCCCCCGGTGGTTCCGCCAAACTGCTCTCGGTGGAAGTCGGTCAGCGGCTTGCCATCCGACGTGTTCGACGTCAGGGCCTCGAGCCGCTGGTAGTGGAACAGACTGCCGGTCACGTCATTGGATCCCGACTTCGTAATGACGTTGACGATGCCGCCGGCCGAACGGCCGAATTCGGCACTGGCACCCACCGCCACAACCTGGAACTCTCTCACCGCATCGAGGGTGATGTCGATGGCCGCCCGCTGCCCGCCCATCTGCTCCCCGAAGAAGCCGTTGTTGTAGTCACCGCCGTCGAGGCTGATGTTGTTGAACACCCCGCGCTGGCCGGCGAAGGTGATCTCGTCGCCGTCAGGGCCCTGCACGACGCTGACGCCTGGTGTGAGCGTCAGCAGGTCCTCGAACTTCCTGCCGAGAATCGGTGTCGTCTCGACGGTCGTCTGGTTGAGGGTCGTGGCCGCCGCGGTCCGGGTCGTCTCGACGGTCGGCCCCTCGGTGCTCACCGTCACCGTTTCGGCCACGGCCGAGATCTTCATCACGGGATCGAGGCGCACGGCCTGCCCGACCGTCACCGTGAGGTTCTCCTGGATCAGCGTCGCAAACCCCGAGAGCGTGAACGTCACCGTATACGGTCCTGGCGGAAGCTGGAGGAACACGAACCGGCCTGCGCCGTCGGTGACGAGGCTGCGCGAGAGGTTGGTTGACGTGAGGCGTGCCTCGACGGTGACGCCCGGCAACACGGCTGAACTGCTGTCGACGACGGTCCCTTGGATGACCCCCGTCGTGATCTGGGACTGTGCGGCGGCCGACACGGCCGCCAACGCACAGAGGCATGCGACAACCGACACGCGTCTGAACATCGAACCGACCTCCTTGAAACGCCCAGCGCCACAACCAACGTCTGGGCCAAGGGAGCCCATCTGGTCACCGCCGGCCCACGACACACAACCGGCCGTCCTGTTGGGGGCTTGCCGCGGCTATCCTACCCGGGCTCAGCGACCGTTACAACACTCTGGCGGTGAGGCCCGGCAGGGCCGGTGAGGCGCGTCCGGCTCCTGTGGCCTGATATCATCGGAGGTCGATGCCTGACCCGTCTTCCGACCAGCCACTCGAGCCCGATACCCGCGTCAACCGTCCTGCCTGGCTGCTGCTGGCGTTGATGACGGGCCTGAACGTGCTCAACTTCGTCGACCGCCAGCTCATCCCGAGCCTCGCGCCGCTGCTGATGGCCGACCTGGGCCTCTCGCGCGCGGACATCGGCCTGCTGGTCGGCTACACGTTCGTCTTCTTCTACTCCCTCATGGGTCTGGTCCTGGGTGTGGCGGCGGACCGCTTCCCGCGTCGCTCGCTGATTGCCGGAGGGCTCGCCCTCTGGAGCGCGATGACGGCGCTCTCGGGGGCCGCGCGCAGCTTCGTTCACCTCGCCGTTCCGCGTGTACTCGTTGGGGTCGGCGAGGCCACCCTGACGCCGGCGGCCCTGTCGATGCTCGGTGACGCGTTCCCGGCCAAACGGCTTGGGCTGGCCACCGGCATCTACTATGCCGGTCTGCCGGCCGGGACGGCCTTGAGCCTCGCAGTCGCCGGGTGGATGGCGCCGCGCTACGGGTGGCGATCCTGCTTCTTCGTGCTCGGCGTGGTCGGGATTCTGGCTGTGGCGCTTCTGTTCTTCGTGCGCGAGCCGGTCCGGCACGGCGCCGCGGGTGCGGGCGCAGCCGCTCACATCTCGCTCAAGGCGATCCTGCGGGACCTGTTGCGCGCGCTGGCCGAGCGGCCGGCCTTCGGCCTTGTCATGATTGGCGGCGCGGGCCTCGTCTACGCGTCGGCCGCGGCCCTGCACGGCGTCACGTGGCTCGTCCAGGAGCGCGGCTTCACGTTCGCCGAGGCGACGTACTACTCCGGCTTCATGGCAATCACCTCGGGGCTGCTCGGCAACCTGGCGGGCGGCTGGTTCGCCGACCGGTGTGAGCGGCGCTGGTCGGGCGGGCGGCTCTGGAGCCTCGTACTCCTGACGCTGTTCTTCACGCCCTTCAGCGTGGCGTACTTCCTGCTGCCGCCGAAGACGCCGCTGTTCTTCGCCTGCTGGTGGGTGTCGTACGCGTCGACGGTCGCCTACTTCGGTCCGCTCTTCTCGGTGGTGCAGCAACTCGCGCCGCCGCGGGTTCGCTCGAGCGCGGTCGCGCTGTGCCTGTTGGTCACGAATCTGTTCGGCGTTGGCCCTGGGCCGTGGATCACCGGGATCATCGGCGATCGTGCCAACCTGACGACGGGGTTCCTCGTCGGGGTGGGCGTCGCGCTTGGATCGGCGGTCATCTTCGCGGTCGCTGCACGGCTGGTGCGCTCGCGGGCGGCGAGGGTCTGAAAGGCGGGCCGTGGCGGAGCTGGTCCCTCGTCTGTGATCCCGCCGAACACCCCCGTTGTAGAGCGGGTCTCATCCCGGAGTCCTCCCGGAGTCCCCCGTCTCCTCCGGCCGCAGGCCGCGGCGGGCGCCTGTCCGGCGCCACCCGCTCGGGATCACAGCCTCGTCCACTCCGGCCGCAGGCCATGGTTCACCCGCAGCCACGTGCACGCCTCGCGATAGTGCGGACACATCCGCTCGACCGCCCTCCAGAACCGCACGCCGTGGTTGAGATGCCGCAGATGCGCGAGTTCGTGGAGCAGCACGTAGTCCGCGACGGTGGCCGGCAGCTGGACGAGCCGCCAGTTGAGCGAGATCCGGCCGGCCGGCGAGCACGATCCCCATCGCGATCGTTGGTTGCGGACGGCGACAGCCGCATAGGTGAAGCCGTGCAGGCGTGCGAGTTCGGCCAGGCGGGCCGGAATCTCGCGAGCGGCGAGCTGCCGCAGGTGCGATTCCACGAACGGCCTCAGATTCGTCAGACCGGCGCCGTTGTCACGCTGGAGGACCAGATCGTCCTGAAGTCCCGGCGGGGGCTTGGGCTTCAAACGCGGCGTGGGAACGAGTTCGATCCGTTGGTCGGCAAAGGTGACGATGATGCGACCGCCGACGTCCGGGCGTGCATCCAATCGAACGGGTGTGCCTCGGAACAGGATCGTCGTCCCATCCTGCCATCGTCCGCACTGTGCGGCATCGAGCGCGCGCCGGTACCGCTCACGTTCGATCCACACCCGGCGTTCACGGATGAACCGCTCGGCCTCGGCACGGGAGCCTGCCCGCGGGATTGTCACCCGCACTCCACAGTCGTCGGCCACGCGGAGGATGTAGTGCCGCGCCCGGCGGTGGCGGACGAAGACGACGTCGAACGTGCGCGTGCCGGCCAGAACCTGGACGCTGGCCGGCGAGGCCGGCGACGGCAGCATGGGGGCGAGCGGCAGGGTGAGCTGAGCGGTCTCGCGGCAGGATCGTGCCATCGCCTCCTCAGGCTCTCACAGAATGCCCGTCGGCCGTAAGGGGGATTGGCGTGGACCATGGGGTCGGGTAGGATGGGGAATTCCGTTCAACACGGCGGCCGCCCCCGGACCAGAGGCCGCAAAGGAGTGCTCATGAGAACTGCTGCTATCGTTGCCGTCGCCTGCCTGCTGTCCGTGTCACTCGCGTTCGCGCAGGAGTCAGGGGGCGGCATGGCCAACCCGATCACCGACGGCGTGAAGAACGCCCACGAAATGGCGAAGGGCAACCTCGTCAAGGCCGCGGAGCAGGTGCCCGAGAACCTGTACTCGTTCAAGGCCACGCCTGATGTGCGGAGCTTCGGCCAGCTCATCGGTCACGTCGCCAATGCGAACTACATGATCTGCGGAGCGGTGTCGGGCGAGAAGCGATCGGGCGCAGACATCGAGAAGACGATGAGCGCGAAGGCGGATCTCGTCAAGGCCCTCAGCGAGTCGTTCGCATTCTGTGACAAGGTCTACGAGGGCATGACCGACGCCGAGGGCGCGAAGACTGTCGCATTCTTCGGCGGCCAGCAGGCGAAGCTCTCGGTGCTCGCCTTCAACAACATGCACAACTACGAGCACTATGGGAACGTCGTCACCTACATGCGGCTGAACAAGATGGTCCCGCCATCGAGCCAGGGGCGATAGCCGCTCGCCGATCGGGGAAGGCGGAAGGCGGCGGGCGCGTCGCCTTCCCCGGGCGGGTTCTGGTATACTCGGAGTTCCGGGTTCACGAAGCCGGGCTCGCCGATGCGGCGGCGCGCGCGGAGGGGACCACACGAGAGTGGGCCGCTAGCTCAATTGGCAGAGCAGCAGACTCTTAATCTGCGGGTTGTAGGTTCGATTCCTACGCGGCTCACCAGCCTTCGCTCACCTTCGGCTTTCATCACCTTCCTCGGTGAGCTACGACTGGCTTCGCCAAGTCCCACAGGCGAAGGCTGAGCGCGCGATTCGCGCCGTGCTGGCGGAGTACCTGAACGCGCACCCGGCCGCTCGGCCAGACGCACGGGTCCGCGTGGCCCGCTTCTCCGGCGCGGGAAGAGGGACGGCCGATATCGTTGGCGTCGCCGCCCTGGTGGGCGCACAGCGCAGCGCACCGAAGGCCCGCGCGTCGCGCAGGAATGGCCGACCTGGTGGTCGCCCTCGCACTGCCGGTGCCGTTGTACGGCGGCGCGCCAAGGCGTCGCGCTGAGCCACCGCAGACGCCCCAATCGATCGTCACCGGATGGAAGTCAACCGGCGATCGGACCGAAAACGCTCAGGCCGGCCGGCGAAGGCCGACCTGAGCGCCGGGATCAGGCAAGGTCGAATCGATCGAGATTCATGACCTTGTCCCACGCGGCAATGAAGTCGCGCACGAATTCCTCCCGTGCGTCGTCGCACGCGTAGACCTCCGCGAGGGCACGAAGCTCGGAGTTCGAACCGAAGACGAGGTCGACGCGGCTGCCGGTCCACTTGAGCACGCCCGTCCGGCGATCGCGGCCCTCGAAGGTCTCCCCGGCTCCCGACGCCGGCCGCCACTCCGTGTCCATGTCGAGGAGGTTCACGAAGAAGTCGTTGGTCAGAGTCTCCGGCCGCGTGGTGAAGACGCCGAGATCGCCCCGCCTCGAGTTCGCATTCAAGACACGCATGCCGCCGACCAGCACGGTCATCTCGGGTGCGCTCAGTGTCAGCATGAGAGCCCGCTCGATCAGCAGATGCTCGGCCGGCAGGTCGTGTCCCTGTCCAAGATAATTGCGGAATCCGTCCGCGTGCGGCTCGAGCACGGCGAAGGAGGCTACGTCGGTCTGCTCCTGCGACGCATCCGTGCGTCCCGGCGTGAAGGGCACCTGGACGTCGTAACCGGCCTTCTTCGCGGCCTGCTCAACGGCGGCACACCCGCCCAGCACGATCAGGTCGGCAAGCGAGACACGCTTCGTCCCGCCGGCCTCCGCGTCGTTGAAGGCCCTCTGGATCCCCTCGAGCGTCCGCAGCACCTTCGCCAGTTCGGGCGGATTGTTGACGTCCCAGTCACGCTGAGGCGCGAGGCGAATGCGCGCCCCGTTGGCGCCCCCGCGCTTGTCGGTGCCGCGGAACGTCGCCGCCGACGCCCAGGCGGTTGTAACCAACTGGGAGACGGACAGTCCCGATGCGAGGACCTTCCCCTTGAGGGCCGCGATGTCCTCAGCGCCGATCAGTTCGCGCGTGACTGGGGGGACGGGATCCTGCCACAGCTGCGGCTCCGCCGGAACGAGCGGGCCCAGGTACCGCGAGATGGGCCCCATGTCGCGGTGCGTCAACTTGAACCACGCCTTGGCGAAGGCGTCTGCGAACTGATCCGGATTCTCGTAGAAGCGCCTCGAGATCTTCTCGTAGGCCGGGTCGAACCGCAGCGAGAGATCGGTGGTGAGCATCGTTGGCGCATGACGCTTCGAGGGGTCGTGGGCATCCGGAATCGTACCGGCACCTGCGCCACCCTTCGCCACCCACTGATGCGCACCGGCCGGGCTCTTCGTCAGCTCCCATTCGTAGCCGAACAGGTTCTCGAAGAAGTCGTGGCTCCATTTGGTCGGCGTTGAGGTCCAGGTGACTTCCAGGCCGCTGGTGATCGCGTCGCCGCCCTTGCCGGTGCCGAAGCTGCTCCTCCAGCCCAGGCCTTGCTCCTCGATGCCGGCGGCTTCGGGCTCGGGACCCACGTGGGAGGCAGGGCCGGCTCCATGGGTCTTGCCAAAGGTGTGGCCGCCGGCGATGAGTGCCACCGTCTCCTCGTCGTTCATCGCCATGCGGCGGAACGTCTCCCGAATGTCCCTCGCGGCGGCAACAGGATCCGGGTTGCCGTTCGGCCCTTCCGGATTCACGTAGATGAGGCCCATCTGAACCGCGCCGAAGGGATTGGCGAGCTGCCGGTCGCCGCTGTAGCGCTCGTCACCGAGCCACGTGCCCTCGGTCCCCCAGTTGATCTCCTTGGGCTCCCAGACATCCTCGCGCCCGCCGCCGAAACCGAACGTCTTGAACCCCATCGACTCCAGGGCGCAGTTGCCGGCGAAGATCATCAGGTCGGCCCACGAGATCTTCCGGCCGTACTTCCTCTTGATCGGCCACAGCAGCCGTCGCGCCTTGTCGAGATTCGCGTTGTCCGGCCAACTGTTCAGGGGCGCGAAGCGCTGCTCGCCATCCCCTGCACCTCCGCGGCCGTCGCTGATGCGGTACGTGCCCGCACTGTGCCACGCCATCCGGATGAAGAGCGGCCCGTAATGGCCGTAGTCGGCCGGCCACCAGTCCTGCGACGTGGTCATCACCTGTTCGATGTCCTTCTTCAAGGCACCGAGATCGAGGGACTTGAATGCTTCCGCGTAGTCGAACTCCGCGCCCATGGGATCGCGCGTGGGCGGGTTCTGGTGAAGGACCTTCAGACTCAGCTGATCCGGCCACCAGTCCCGGTTCGACGTGCCGCTGTGCGCTTTGCCCGAGAACGGGCACTTCTTCTCGTTGTCCATAGTGATGTTGTCCTCTACCGTGATGGGGGTGAAGCCCGGTTGATCCGTCGCTGGCTTCGGCGCCGGCGTGTCGGTGGGTCGGAGCGGGACGGCGCTTCGGATTGAGCCAGGCAATCCGGGCAGCGCCCCCAATAGGCAACCTCGGCCTCGTCGACCTGGTAGCCCCTGTCGTCGTTCGGCGTGAGACAGGGGGCAGCGCCAACCGCGCAGTCGACGTCGACCAGACGGCCACAGATTCGACAGATCAGATGGTGGTGGTTGTCGGCAACCCGGTCCTCGAAGCGAGCGGCTGACCCGGCGGGCTGAATGCGCCGGATGAGGCCCTCAGCGACCAGGAGGCCAAGAGCGTCGTACACCGACTGGAGCGAGATGGCCCCGATCTCGACCCTGACACCCTCCGCCACGGCGTCGGCCGTGATGTGGGGCTGACTCGCCACGGCCCGCAAGACGGCCAATCGCTGGGCCGTGATCTGGATGCCGCGCCGACGGAGGAGGTCTGCCTGGTCAGTTGCCACTCAAGCACTATAGATCAATCTTTTGAGTAATTCAAATCTTTGATTCCCGGCGCGCCTGTGGTTCCCGGCCACTGCGACAGGATTCGCCGCCAGACCTGAGGCCTGCGCGACTCAGAATCGGTAGAGGTACGAGGCCTTCGCGAAGAGACCCCTGTTCGTCGTGAGGTACGTCCCCTCGCCTGGTACCCAGGCATTCCCCCGGTAGTCGCGCTGCTCGAGCAGGGCCCCATACCCGGCGTAGAACACGGTGCCCGGCCGCACCTCGTACGACAACAGGAAATCGCCCAGCACGCGCCGCCGCGAGCTGTCGTACTGCACGATGCCCCGCACGGAGAACTGCGGAGTGAACTGATAGGTGGTCTTCGTGTTCACGACGAGGACCTCGTAGACGCGGCCACCGGCGGCTGGGCGATCGAGCGTCTGACGCTGAACGGTCACGTTCTGCGCGAATCGCGCGCTGGGCTGCAGCACGAGGGTGAGGGACTGCAAAGCGGATGGTCCGACGAACGGGTTGAGGGTATCGTAGTACAGGGTCTCACCTGCCCGCAGCTGGCCGCTCAGGTACAGCCACTTGGTCGCCTGCATGCTCCCCTGGAGACGGAGGTAGTGCTGGTCGAATTCCTGGCGAGCCCAGGCTTCCCTCACGCGAATCACATCGGCCCGCAGGCTCCCGTTCCGCGTGAGGTTCGCCCGCACCGCGAAGACCTGGATGTTGTCGTCGCCTCCCTGCACGCGATCGTGCACGTACTGGACGTACACGAACGGGTTGATCTTCTTCAACCAGGGGGCGCGCGCCTTGTCGGGGTAGAAGTTCAGGCCGCCGTACATCCATCCGCCGGTCGTCCCCGTGCGGTTGTAGAAGGCGGTGTCCATCTGGAAGCCTTCGTCGTAGTGCTCGACCTGCGTGGCGAAGGCCGCCCTCCGGGAACTGTAGCCGTACGTCGCCTGGGCCATGGCGCCGGAGCTGGACGGTCCGATGTCTCCGGGATCGGCCGAGGCCGAGTGCAGCAGTGTCGCGGTCACCTGCTGGGAGCCGAATCTGAGAGACACATCGCCCCCGGCGACGCGGTTGTAGCCACCCGCGAACTCCGTGTCGGTGACGATGGCGCCGAGGTAACTGCTGCTCGGGCCGAGGCTGTAGGTGGCGCGCGCGATATTGAACAGCCTGCGCTTGCCTTCGAACTGCGCATCGAGGCGTCCGGCTGCTTCATCCGCAGCGCTGATCGTCCCGAACGTCACCCGGCCCACCGTACCGGATAGCTTGACGCCAAACAGCGGATCGACAATCCGGCGGGTGTGGATGGCGGTCATCATGTTGCCGTCCCCGCCGGTGCCAGCCAGCTCGAAGACCCCCATGCCCTCCATGAAGAAGGGACGCTTCTCGCTGAAGAAGATCGGATACCGCTGGTTGACCTGCACCTGGAAGGCGTCGCTCTCGACCTGGCTGAAGTCGGGGTTGATCGTGCCGTCCAGCGTGATTGCCGAGGTGACGCCGAACTTGGCGCTCACACCGATGTTGGCCGTGTTATCGGCCGCCCCCCACCGCCCGGGCGTGGACCGTGCCTGCCTGACGGAGTCGGTGATCGCCGGAATCACCTCCCGGACACCCGGCCATTCGAGATCGGGCACCGTCATCGTCGCCTGGCGTTCGAAGGCGCTCTTGCCAGGAGGAATGTCGGGCCACGAGACCGACACGCCGAGGCGGCTGATCCGACGCCAGAACAGGACGCGCATCGGGATCGCAGTCCCGCTCCTGAACCGGATGCTCTGCACCGGCACGCGGATCTCCACCGTGTAGCCGTCCGACGTCTCGGTCGCTGCGCTGTCCCAGACCCAGTCTACCGACGAGTTCTCGCCTTTCGCTGCGCTGGTCAGGATGTCGCCCTGCACGCCGCTGGGGTTCACGAACATGTCATAGGACGTCTGTCCGTCGCCCATGGCGTCGAGCTTGAGGCCCACCCAATCGTCGTTCCACACGTTGTCGCGTCGAGCGATGGTCGTCTTGATCTTCGCAGGGTCGGGGTCGACGCACCGGAAGGCGAAGTACAGATACCGCCTGTCGTACGCAGCCCAGACGGTCGTGCGCTGCGGCAGGCGATCGCCGTACAGGGGATTGTAGGAGAGCCAGTCGCCGGTGGGCGCCTCGTCGGCCCATTCGCCCTCGCCCAGGCGCCCGTCGATGCTCGGTGGGCTATCGACATAGCGCAGCGAGAAGGGCGGAGGAGGCGGGTCGGCTGCCGCCAGGACGCCGGGAATTCCTACTGCGATCGCCGCAATGAAGGCGGGCACGCCAAGGGAGCGTCGGAACCCCATGCCGGATTGGACGGAATCCGAAGGGGAACGGTTGCGCGGAGCGTGCCTCGCCGGTGCGGATCCCGAGCGTGACTGGGTTGCGCCGCCCCCCGTCAGGAGACCCCATGCTCAACGCGGTTCGTGGCGGTGTGTGGCCCTCTGTGGCCATCATCAGTCCGGAACAACTCGAGACCGACGGCCCAGTCCTCGGCGATACCGCCGATTTCGTAGTCCAACTGGGATACCACCGAAGCGCGGGTCTCAGCAGGTCAGTCTGACGAGTCGGGCGGTCTCCTCACCGTTCGAGGTTGTCCTTGGCTCGAGCTGCCCGATGGGCCCTGACGATCTCGGAGTCCTTGTCCTCATGGAAGAGAGGCTGGGAGCGCGTCTGACCGTCAGAGTGTCGGATGTCCCTGTGCGCGCGTGACGCTGGACCCTCTAGCCGCGCATTTCGGTCCGTTTGAGGCCGACGGCCACGAGCAGCCACGCCAGTCCAAGGAACGCAAAAGCGACGTAGACAGGCACGAGCGTCTCTGCCCAGCCCATCAGCACGAACGCATGGTTCGGGCGGGGCCCTGAAACCGCGAGTCCCCGAAGAACGGTAGCCGCGCCGGCTGCGGCGCTCGACAACGACGAGAAGATCGCCGCCAGCGAGAAGGGGCGCATGAGCGCCAGCTTGCCTTCGGTCGGTTTCGCGACGTAGAGAATCGCGGTGCCCAGGCCGCCGACGCCACTGACGAGAACGGACAGCCACATCAGGTAGATCCCGAGGCTATTCATGAGCATCTCTCCCTCCCGCTGGTGTCTAATGCGTACAACACCCCGGGGGGCCAGACCGTGACGGTCGTCACGCGATAGCGTGTACGGGGTTATCACGTGTATGGAGCAGGCCAGGGAGAGCGAACTCGCGCTTGTGGCCAGACTGCGTGCCGGCGAGATGGCCGCATTCGATGAGGTGTACGACGCGTATCGACCGCAGGTCTACGGCTTTCTGGTCCGTCTGAGCCGAAGCCGCGACGTCGCCGACGACCTGCTCGAGGAACTGTGGCTGCGTCTGGTCAGGCACGCCGAACGGTTGCGGCCGGACACCTGCCTTGGCCCGTGGCTCTATACGGTCGCCCGCAACCTGTACCTCAACTACTGCCGATCTCGGGCCACCGACGAGACGGTCGAGTCCGCAGCGTGCGGACTCTGGCCTCAGTCTCCCGCGCAGGCCACGCCGTTTGAGATCGCCGCCGCAAGTGAGCTCGAACGCCACATCGAGCGGGCCATCGCCAGGATGCCAAGCCGCCACCGCGAGGTGTTGCTGCTGGTGGCCGTCGAGGGCTTCGCGCCGACCGAGGCGGCCGCCATCTGCCACGTGTCTCCGGAGGCTCTGCGCCAGAGGCTCTTCCGGGCCAGGGCGCTGCTAGCGCGGGAACTCGCCCGGCTCGACAAGGCCCCGTCGGCTGCCTGGAGGGAGGTGACGGCATGAGGCCCGGGAAGGCGACAGAGTCGGCGGTCGAGACGGTTCTCGCGGGACTGGCCCGAGTGGATGCCAGCCCTGCGACGACCGAGTCTGTCCGTCGCCGGATGCATCAGGAGGTGTGCCGGCAACACCGGCGGCGCATGGCGCGGCGAGAGGCAGCGGCGCGTCTTCCGTTGCGAGTCGCGGCCGCAACGTCAGCGGGCGTGCTCCTCAGCGTCCTCTATGTCGTCGACGTCCTTCGCCGCGCGTTCGAGTACTGGGACCGCTAGTGCCCTGCGTCCAGCACCATCACCGCGGTCGCCAGCGGCACCGTCCGGGTCTTGGTGCACGCGGGGTCGCCCTGGCATTCGTCGCCCATGACATCTGTCCTACCCCGCCAGCGCGCGCCAGAGGCTCGCGACGGCGAACGTCACGGCAAAGCCCAGGGCGAGCGGGATGATGGCCGAGACGGCCGTCCATTTGGCGCTCCCCGTTTCCTTGTAGATCGTGTACAGGGTGGTGCTGCACGGATTGTGCAGCAAGCTGAACAGCATCAGATTCACCGCCGTCAGCAGCGTCCAGCCGCCGTCCTCGAGCAGCCGCTTCAAGGCCTCGGTCGACTCCAGCTCGAACATGACGCCGGCCCCGGCGCCCAGACCGTGCGAGCCGGTCACCATGACCGTGAGCATCAGCACGGTCGGCACGACGATCTCGTTGGCCGGAATGGCAATCACGTACGCGAGCAGAATCACGCCGTTCAGTCCGAAGTACCACGCCACCGGATCGACACCCGTGATGAAATGCTCGGCCAGGCTGACTCCGCCAACCTGCAGGTTGGCACTGAGCCAGATCACGGCTCCCGCCGGCAGCGCGAAGACGACGGCGCGCCAGAGGATGAACAGCGTGCGGTCGATGAGTGACGTGTAGAGCGTCTGCAGGATGCGCGGCGGGCGGTAGGGCGGCAGCTCGAGGCTGAAGGTGCTCACTTCGCCCTTGAGCATGGTCCGCGACAGCACGCCGCCGACGGCCAATGTCAGGACGACGCCGAGGAGCGCCACGGCCGCCACCGAGACGGCGGCAATCAGCCCGGCCAGGTGCGGAGGCCCCAAGCTGCCGATGAAGATGGTCGCGATCAGGAACTGAGTCGGCCACCGCCCGTTGCACAGCGCGAAGTTGTTCGTGATGATCGCCAGCAGCCGCTCGCGCGGGCTGTCGATGATCCGCGTGGACACGACACCCGCCGCATTGCACCCGAACCCCATCATCGTCGTCATGGCCTGCTTGCCGTGTGCACCGGCCGCCTTGAAGAGACGATCGAGATTGAAGGCCACGCGCGGCAGGTAGCCGAAGTCCTCGAGGAGCGTGAAGAGTGGAAAGAAGATCGCCATGGGGGGCAGCATGACGCTGACGACCCATGCGGTGGCCAGGTACATGCCGTCCACCGTCAGGCCGTTCAGCCACGCCGGCACGCCGGCATCCGCCGCGAGTGCCCGCAGCCACGGGTGAATGGCGTCCACCAGCAGCCAGGCCAGCCATCCGGACGGGATGTTCGCGCCTGTGATGGTGATCCACAGCATCGCGGCGAACAGGCCGGCCATGACCAGCAGGCCCCACCTCTGGCTCGTCACGATGCGGTCGATTGTCCGATCCAGGGTCGGCCGGGCCGGCTTGTCCGGCCTGGAGACCGCGCGGTCGACGATGTCGGCGGCTTGCGCGTAGATAGCCTTGACGACGTGCTCGTGGATGTCGCCGTCGATCCGCGCGCGCCAGCGCTGGGCCGTTTGCAGGATCGTGTCGGGTGTCGGAGTCACGGACTCTGGTCCTATCGTCGTCTCGATCACTTACGGTTCCGACGGCGCGTCGATCGCACCGAGCGACCCGACGTGGCCGAGCTCGCCGCTGCGCAGAGCGGCGATGATGGAATCGTCGCCGCCGAGCAGGCGCATCGCGACCCAGCGGGGGTTCGGCAGGGCGGGAAACGCCGCCCGCAGCTGGCCGACCAGTTCCGCGAGCGCGGGTCGGACCTCCGAGGGTTCGGCCTCGAGGCGCCGCGGGCTGGAAACGAGGTGCCCGGTGGCGACATCGCTGACGACGGCGAGGAGCTGCGGCAGGCCTTCCCCGCGAGCCGCCGCGGCAGGCACGACCGGCACGCCGAGATCGCGGGCGAGCTGGCGGTCATCCACCGTGATGCCGTGACGGCGGGCCTCGTCGATCAGGTTGAGGCACACGACGGCCCTGGGCGTGATCTCGATCACCTGGAGTGCCAGATTGAGGTTGCGCTCCAAACGCGTGGCGTCGGCCACGATCACCGTCACGTCCGGCTGGCCGAACAGGATGAAGTCGCGGGCGATCTGCTCGTCCGGGCTGTTCGACAGCAGCGAGTAGGTGCCAGGCAGATCGATTAGCTTGAACCGAGACCCGCCGTACTCGAATCCGCCCTCCGCCCGCGCCACGGTCTTGCCGGGCCAGTTGCCGGTGTGCTGGCGCAGACCGGTCAGGGCATTGAAGACGGTGCTCTTGCCGGTGTTCGGGTTGCCGGCCAGGGCCACGACGAAGTTCCACCTGTCGAGGGTCACACCGCGTCGAACCAGATGGCTGTGGCGGGACAGCGCGCAGGACGCGCAGTCGTGGCCGGCAGGGTGCGCCGCGGGCGGTCTTGGCGCATCGCTCATGAGCCCACCTCCGCAACGGCCTCGACTCTGTCGACCCTGACGAGCCGCGCCTGTTCGCGTCGCAACGCGACGACGCTGCCTCGCAGCCGGTAGGCGGTCGGATCGCCGGCCGGGCTCACCAGGTCGACGTCAACGATGGTGCCCGGCACGAACCCCAAGTCCATCAGCCGGCGCCGTTCCGGTCCGCGGCAGGCCGGGGAGATCTCGACGACGCGCCCGCGCTCGCCGGGCTTCAGGCCGGCGAGGAACTGATGGGCGACGAGGTCCTCCCTCCGGTAGCCGGGCAGGTCGGCAACGGCGACACTGTCAGCGAGCACGGGCGCGAGGACGTGCAGGTCGCCGTCGGCCCAGAACCGGATTCTCGTCTGGTCCTTCTCGACCACGAACGCCTTCATCCCCGCACGCAGTCCCTGCGCGAGCAACTGGTCGTAGATCGGCGCAGGCTCGTCTTCGATGTGTCTGATGACGACGGGTGTACCGGGATCGACGTCGTTGAGCGATCGGTCGCGCTCGCCTTCGAGCGTCCCGTCGAGCGCAGGGATCGCGTCACCGTGCGGGTCGTGCGTGGGATGGCCCAGGCGCGCCGCGAGTTCGTCGGCGCGCTCCGGCGTGAGCAGGTGCTCCTGCTTCTCGGCCCGCAGGTGCCACTCGCGCTCGGCCACGCCCGTCTCCTCGGCAAGGAAGCTCTCCCACAACCGATGAGCGCGGATGATGTGCAGGGCGATGTCGCGTCCGGCAGGTCGAAGGCGCAACCCGCCGGCCTCGACGGTGACGAGGCCCCCCGCCTGGAGATCCTCGAGGAGGTGGGCGGCCGCGCCGGAGGCGATTTCCACGGCACCCGCCACGCTCTCGAGCGTGGCCCGCCGCTGGTTGGCCTCGCACTTCAGGATGTGCTTCAGGGCGTCTTCGCGGCGCGATCGGCGGGCCAGGTCACTGGCACGCTGCCACCGGTCGAGGAGGCCGAGGCGCGGCCAGAACACGAAGACCAGGCACGCCGCCGCCACACCGACCAGCCAGATCATCGGCGCGGCTCCTTCACGGCAGGCTCGGGAGCGCGGCGCCGCCTGGCCGAGGCGATGTGGCGGGAGAAGGCGGCAAGCGTCTCGGTGCTCACGTGATGCTCGATCCCTTCGGCGTCGGCCTGGGCTGCGTGGTCGGAGATGCCCAGAGCACGCAGGAAGTCGACCACCAGGGCGTGACGTTCTCGCGACGCCCTGGCGAGGCGGGCGCCCTTCGCCGTGAGGAACACGGATCGGTACGGCTGCGTCGAGACGTACCCATCGCGCTGCAGCCGCGAGACGGTGCGGACGACGGTGACGTGCGAGACGCCGAAGCGACGGGCGAGGTCCACGGCACGGGCCTCGCCGACGCGGTCCATCAGATCGGCAATGGCCTCGACGTAGTCCTCGGCCGTCTCCAGGGAGTGGTCGCGACGGGTCTGGCGAAAGGCGTCCGCCTGCGTCTCGGTCGGCCGGTCCGTATCGGACGACAGGGAGCGCGGGCGCTGGCGAAGCAACACAGTCGAGATCCTCCGCGCCTCAGTGCCGGCGCTCATGTCTATGATACACAATGTAGCATGAACTACAATGTGGTGACCACCACGGCTGTGAGTCTCGAGTTCGGACCGTCGAACACCCCCGTTCTAGAGCGGGTCTCATCCCGGAGTCATCCCGGAGTCATCCCGGAGTCGTCCCGGAGTCACCCCGCTCTATAGCAGGTCCCTGGTCCCTGGTCCCCGGTCCCCGGTCCCCGTTCTTCTGTGATAGCCTCTGCCCGAGCATCCGGGTGCTGTCGAAGGCGACTCGCCCCCACCTTCGCCGGCGCGGTCCTCCGAAGCCTCGGCACCACTCACCCGTCTCCAGGAGGTACGACTGTGCGAACACGAGGGAGTCACCCGCGCTTCGGCCCGTCTCGGGCCGCGGCGCTGGCCATGCTGCTGGCCTGGTGCGTCGCGGTCCCCGCAGGAGCCGCGGCCGACTTCTCGAAGTACCACAACTACCAGGAGTTGTCCGCAGCACTGAAAGCCGCCGCCTCGGCTCAGCCGGCGCTGGCGACACTCGTCTCGATCGGCAAGACCCGCGAAGGCCGCGATCTCTGGGCTCTCGAGATCGCCGGCGCGGGCGGGCCGCCGGCCGGCACCCGGCCGGGTCTGCTCATCGCCGCCAACTTCGAGGGCGACCATCTCGTGGGCAGCGAGCTGGCCCTCTTCATCATCGAGTCCCTGCTGGCCTCGTACGCGACCGACGCGGCGGTCAAGGATCGCCTCGATTCCACGGTCATCTACGTCGTGCCGCGGATGAACCCCGACGGCGCCGAGCAGATGTTCGCGGCAATCAAGGCGCCGCACCGCACCAACCTCACTCCATACGACGACGACAACGACGGGCGCACTGACGAGGATGGCCCGGAGGATCTGAACAAGGACGGCGTGATCACGGTCATGCGGGTGAAGGACCCGTCCGGGCCCTACATGGTCAGCCCGGACGACGCACGGCTGATGCGGCGGGCGGACGCGTCGAAGGGCGAAGCGGGCGGCTGGGCCGTCTACATCGAGGGCGTGGACAGCGACGGCGACGGCTTCTACAACGAGGACGGCAGGGGCGGCGTCGACATCAACCGCAACTTCATGCACCAGTATCCGTATTTCGCGCCTGACGCCGGGCGTCACATGGTGAGTGAGTCCGAGACGCGGGCACTGCTCGATTTCGTCATCACCCATCGCAACATCGCGGCCATCCTCACCTTCGGATTGAGCGACAACCTCATGGTCACGCCCGGACGGACGGCGTCGGCTGCCCCGATCGCGCTCGTCGACTTCGCGCTGGCCTCCAATGCGGATGCGCGTAGGGTCGGGATGTTCGCCGACGCCGCCGGAGGCCGGGGCGGATTCGGTGGCGGCGTCATGTTCATGGGCGGCGAAGGCGGCCGAGGCGGGCGGGGCGGCGCGGCGCCGGCCACCGCAGGCGGACGCGGGATGCCGGCCCGCTCACCTGCCACCACCCTCAACGCGGGTGACGTCGAATACCTGCGCGCAATCGCCGACAAGTACCGTGAACTGACGGGCCTGCGCTCGGCCGGCATGCTGCGGACGCCGGCCGGGGCGTTCTTCGAGTACGGGTACTACCAGTTCGGCGTGCCCTCGTTTTCGACGCCAGGTTGGGGGCTGCCGGCGGGCGGGCGCGGAGGGCCCGGCCCGGCGGGCGGGCCGCCTGCAGCCGGCACACCGGCCGGGATGGCGGCGATGGGCACCGGCCGCGGCCGCGGAGGCGCGGGCGGCGAGGCTGCCAGCGGCGGCGTGCCGGAAGCGGTCGATCTGAGACTTCTCCGGTGGATGGACGCCGAGAAGGTCGATGGCTTCGCGGCATGGGCGGCGTTCAAGCATCCGACGCTGGGCGACGTGGAGATCGGCGGGTTCAAGCCGCACGTCACCGTCAATCCCCCCACCTCGAAGATCGCCGAGCTCGGGGCCGGCCACACGACGTTCGTCCTGCACCTGACATCGCTCTTCCCGCGTGTCAGAATCGCGGGCGCAGCGGCGACGTCGCTGGGCGGGGGCCTCTACAGGATCAAGGCTGACATCGAGAATCGAGGCTACCTGCCAACGGCCCTCGCGCATGCAGTCGTGGCGCGCGCGGTGGCGCCGGCCATGGTGCA
Organism: Acidobacteriota bacterium; assembly: GCA_040752275.1. Classification (GTDB taxonomy): domain Bacteria; phylum Acidobacteriota; class Vicinamibacteria; order Vicinamibacterales; family JAKQTR01; genus JBFMFH01. The sequence continues at coordinate 3,429 of JBFMFH010000072.1, read as the reverse complement.
GATCGGTGTGCCGCCGGAGTCGATCATCACGGGACACGAGAAGACGAGCTTCATCCAGGCCATCCCCGGAACGGGCTCGCGCCGGACCTACGAGTGGGTCATCACCGGCAAGCCGGGCGCGGCCGTGACGGTGAAGGTCGCAACGCCGAATGCCGGTTCCGACACGGCCACGGTGACACTGCAGTAACGCCAGACGACCAGGAGCATGATGATGACCACGATCACACGCCTCATCACGACCGCTGGCCTGCTGGTGACGGTGGCAGCGTCCGCCACACCGCAGGTCTCCGGGCATGCGGGCCGACAGGCGACCGCCGCGGCCGGCAAGTCGAGCGAGCGCACCTACACGGTGAAGCTCGATTTCAACCGGTGGCACGACACGGGCGAACTCCAGGCCGACATGAAGGCGCTGGAGAAGGCCTACCCGAAGTTCCTGAAGTACATCTCTCTCGGCAAGAGCCAGAACGGCCTCGACATCGCTGCGATGATCGTGAACAACCCGGACACGGGCTCCGACACCAGCAAGCCGGCCATGTACATCGAGGCGAACATCCACGGGAACGAGATCCAGGGCGGCGAAGTCTGCATCTACACGATCTGGTACCTGATGGAGCACTACGGGAAGATCGACCAGATCACGAAGCTCGTCAACGAACGCGCGTTCTACATCGTGCCGACCGTCAACCCCGACGGGCGTGACTACTTCATGCACGGGACCGGAGCGGGAGCCCGCACGGGCCATGTCCCGGTCGACGATGACCGCGACGGGCTCGTGGACGAGGACGGGCCGGACGACCTGAACGGGAACGGCGTGATCGAACAGATCCGCAAGTACGTCCCGGGCCAGGGCACGCACCGCAAGAACGCGACCGACCCGCGCATCATGGAACCGGTACCCGTCGGACAGACGGGCGACTACCTCCTGCTCGGGCAGGAGGGTCTCGACAACGACAAGGACGGCCGCGTCAACGAAGATGGTCCGGGCGGCTACGATCCGAACCGCAACTTCGCATCCGATTGGCAGCCCGCCTACATCCAGGGCGGCGCCATGGACTACCCGTTCCAACTGCCGGAGGCCAGGGCGGTCAGCGCCTTTCTGATTGCGCACCCGAACATCGCCGGGTTGCAGACCTACCACAACAGCGGCGGCATGATCCTGCGGGGCCCCGGCGCCGAGCAGACGGGCGAGTACCCTCGCACGGATGTCCGTGCCTACGACGAGGTGGGACAAATGGGCGAGCGCATGCTCCCCTACTACCGCTACATCGTCATCTGGAGCGGACTCTACACCGTGCACGGCGGGGTCACGGACTGGGGCAACGATGGTCTGGGCATTGTGTCGATCTCGAACGAGCTGTGGAGCGGCGGCCAGTATTTCAACAGCCCTGAGCTAAAGGAGCAGCAGAAGGATCCCGAGAGCCCGATCGCGCCGCGCGTCGCGAACTACTTCTTCAATGACTTCCTGGAGTTCGGCGACGAGTTGACGCCCTGGAGCGAGTTCGATCATCCGGAGTTCGGCAAGGTCGAGCTGGGCGGCTGGAAGAAGATGTTCGGCCGGGTGCCACCCCGCTTCATGAACGAGGAGCTGTGCCACCGCAACATGGCCTTCACCCTGTATCAGGCGGACCAGATGCCGCAGATGCGCATGGGTGATACCAAGGTGGAACGGATCGCCCCGGGCATCTCCAAGGTGTGGGTGGACCTGACGAACGACAAGGCCGTGCCGACGATCCTCGCGAAGGCGGCGGAGAACAACGTGGTGACGCCGGACATCGTGACGGTGGACGGCAAGGGGATCGAGGTGCTCTCAGCAAGCTGGGTGGCCAACAAGTGGCGCGCGTCGGTGGCGCAGATGATCGATCAGGCGGATCTGAAGCGCATCATCATTCGCAGCGGCCATCCCGCCCACGCGACGAAGACGCTGCAGTACCTGATCAGGGGTTCTGGCCCGATCACCGTCAGGTACACGAGCCAGAAAGGCGGCACGGTAACGAGGACGATCACGCTGCAGTAGGACGACAGGGACCGGGGACCAGGGACCGGCGGCCGGTTCCGGATGCCCTCCGTCCCCATTCTGCTGGCCCTCGGAGCCTCGCGGCGGGGCGCGTTCGCCGAACGCGCCGGGCTCGGCCCTTCGACCCGGCTGCGGGCTCGGCGAACCCACCCTGCTTCGCCATAGCCGGGAAGACGGCAGCGGGCTGCCGTCGCCTTGGCGGAGGCCGGTCAGCCTTGCGGGACACGCCTCTCCCCGATCACCGCGAGCAACGACATCGGATCGACCCGCGCCCCAGCCAGGCGCACGGTCCAGTGCAGATGCGGGCCGGTCACACGCCCTGTCGAGCCCGCCAGGCCGATGAGGTCCCCTCGCTCGACGATGTCGCCCTCGGCGACATGCCGTTTCGACAGGTGTCCCATGTACGAGAACGCCCCGAGCCCGTGGTCGATGATCACGGTCCGACCCGAGTAGTAGAGCTCGTCGCTGAGCACGACCCGGCCGCGGTTTGGGGCGCGGACCGGCGCTCCCTCCGCGGCACGCATGTCAACGCCGCCGTGCGGGCTGCGCGGCTGCCCGTTGACAATGCTCCGATGGCCGAAGGCGGAGGTGACGGCTCCGGGTACCGGCGCGATGAACGGCGACGACCACAGGCGCGCCGGCGAGACGTCGCTCAGGATTGCGGCGACGCGCTTCCCCTCGCGCTCGATCCGCGCGAGCGCGCTCCTGGGCGGCGCGGCGAACTCCGGTGCAACGGTGATCCTCCGCGACGAGAATGTCTTCGGCTGGACAGTCAGCGTGTGGATCGTCTCCGCGCGGCCGTTTTCGGCTTCCGCGGTCACCGAGATCCGGAAGGTCCCTGGCGGGGCGCCAAGGTCGAGGCCGACGAGCGCCTCCCAGACCAGCGGGTCGTCCGTCTGAAAGAAACGGACGCTGCCCGACGGAGACGTTCCGGTCACCTTCGTCGCCGCAGCCGCGGTCTCGGCCCTGACGAGCACGACCTCTCCCGGAGCCACCGCGCGCGCCTCGTGCTGCACGGTCACCTGCGGTGCGGGCGCCCGTCCGCCGGCGAGGACGGCACTTCCCAGCCATACCGCGACCACGGAAGGCTTGGCCCGGCCCTGTCTTCGATGCGCCATGTGGCCCATTATTCCGTACTTGGCCCGATTGACGGGCGCGCCACGGCTCATTCATCGCAGCCGAGCGCCATGGCGAGGGCGCGGCAGACCTGACGCATACCCTTGGGCAGGAACGCGGCCGACGAGTCGTCCCAGCCGGCTCTGCTCAACCGAATCTGGTCCGGTTGGCTGCTAGTGCCCTGGAACCGTGATGCCTTGCAGAAGTCCCGGAGCGCGGCGCCCGGCTGGCCAGGCGCGACGACTGAGCATACTCCCGGTATGTGAGGGAGGAGCAACGCCGCCAGGCGGGATGCCCCG
>JBFMFH010000071.1:0-11961 GCA_040752275.1 Acidobacteriota bacterium | reverse complement strand
TCCGGGTCCAACTACTCCGCGGGCTCTCAGCACCATAGAACAACCGACCTCTGGTCCAGCCTCGGCCGTCACTTTACCTCGTTTCATCGCGATGCGGGTCCGGCGCAGCCGGGTGGGGAACTACTCCCGCTCTACTCCGGGTCCACTCCGGCTCCACTCCGGGTCCACTCCCGGAGTAGAGCGGGGGTGCTCTACAGCTCCCTCAGCGCCGTGACGATCGGCAGCCGGGCGGCGCGCCACGCGGGCAGCAATCCGCCCACGAGTCCCATCGCCAGCGAATAGGCGACGCCGGACACGATGAGTTGCGGTGTCACCGCAAACGCGAACGCGACCTGGCTGAAGGTCTGCCAGTTGATGGTCGACGTCTGGTACCCGTTGAATCCGCCGTACGCCAGCGTCCCGCCGATCACGCCTCCAATGAGCGCCAGCACCAGCGACTCGGCCAGCACCGACACGACGACCGGACCGCCGCCGAATCCGAGTGCGCGCAGCGTCGCAATCTCGCGCGTGCGCGCCGCCACCGCCGTGTACATCGTGTTCACGGCGCCGAACACGGCCCCGAACCCCATCAGGATGGCGATGAAGCCGCCGATGGTCGAGATCATCGTCGTGATCGTCCGCGACTGCTCGGCAAAGTACTCCGTTTCCCGCACGACCTTCAGGTTCGCTCGCGGATCGGTCGTCAGGGCATCCTTGAACGTCGTGAACGCTCCAGGGGTCTCGAGCTTGACGTAGGCCGTCTGGTAGGTCGTGCCACGCTGGTACAGGGGTCCCAGGACCGCCACGTCACACCACAGCTCCGAGTCCGAGAACGTCCCGCCGGCATCGAAGACCCCGACGACCGTCCAGGTGTTCCGACCGAACTTCAGCGTCTTCCCTACCTCCACGCCACCGAACTGGGACGCGGCTCCGCGTCCGGCCACGAGTTCGGTTCGGCCGGGCTCGTACATCCGGCCTTCGACGATGCGGATGTTCTGTCGGATGGCGAAGGCGCGCTCACCGACACCGCGTATCGGGATATTGGCCGTGAGGTTGTTGCTCTTCTTCGGCAGATCGACAATGACGAACAGCTCGGCCGACACCATCGGCCCCGCGTCCGTGCGCAGCACACCTGGGGCATCCTCGATGATCCGCTCGTCGTCACGCGTGAGGATGCTGACCATCTCGCTGTCCGCCCCGGCCCGCATGACGATCGCGGTGTCCGGAGACCCGGTGGTCTCCATGGTCTTTCGGAACCCCTCGGCAATCGAAAGGACACCGACGAACACCCCCACGACTCCCGCGATGCCGACGATGGCGACAATCGACGATGCGAGGCGCTGAGGCACCGTACGGAGGTTCATGAGGGTCACGGCGCCGGCCTGGGTGATCCAGGCGACCGGGCTGGTCATCGTCACGTCCTCCTCAGGGCATCGACGATGCGCAGGCGCATCGCCTGGATGGCTGGCAGCAGACCGGCGACCAGCCCGAGCGCCACCGCGATGGCAGCACCGAGGACGAGATCGCGCCCCGGCAGGAAGAAGGCCGGCAGCAGCCCGCTTGTGGGATCGCCACCCTGGACGATGAGCCAGGCGAGACCGAGGCCCACCGCACCGCCAAGGACGGCGACCGCGCAGGACTCGAGAATCACCAGGGCCAGCACCAGGTTGTCGGAGTAGCCAAGGGTCTTCAGCACCGCCAGTTCGCTCGTGCGTTCCCGCACCGATTGGCCCATCGTATTGGCCGCCACCAGCAGGATGGTGAAGAACACGGCCGTCACAATCGCCCGGATGATCGCGCCGATGTCGCCGATCTGTCCGGCGAACGCCTGGAGGAATGCCTTTTCGGTGGTCGTCTTCGTCTCAGCCGAGGAGTTCGCGAACATCTCGTCGATCCGTTTCGCGACGTTCGCGGCCTGCTCCGGGTCACTGATGCGGATGACGTACCACCCAACGAACCCCTGGCCGAACTGGCGAGCCTCGTCGAAGTAGTCGTAGTTGAAGAACAGCGGGGTGGTGTCGACACCCTGGCGCGCGGCGTCGAAGATGCCGCAGACGTTGAACTCCCACGACGCGCTACCGTCCCGCTTCCGCCAGATGGTCGCCTGGATGGGAATGCGGTCGCCGACCTTGAAGCCGTACCGGTCGGCGGTTTGGCGGCCCACGATTGCGCAGGTTCGATCGCTCAGCCAGGTCTTCTTCTGGTCGTCGGGCAGCAGATACTCCGGGTACACCTTGAGAAGCTGCCCGGGCTCGACCGGACACTGCATGAAGAAGTTGCTCGGTCGCTGGTAGATGCCGCCGAACCACGTCTGGTGCAGCACATCGACGACGCCCTCGGTGGCCTCGAGACGGCCCTTGTAGCTCTCGGGCAGCAGCTGAATCAGGGAGACCTTGTGCGTGATGATCAGCCGGTCCGCTCCGGCCAGCTCGACGCCGACCGAGAAGGCCGTGTTGAGCGCCGACAGCACGCCGAAGAGCGTGAAGGCCACGACAATCGACAACGTAGTGAAGAGCGTCCGCGTCTTGCGCCGGAGCAGGCTGCGCCAGACCAGCGGGAGGTACTTCATAGCACCGGCTCCCTCACCAGCACGCCCTTGTCCAGGTAGAGCGTGCGCGTGGCCCGCGCCGCCGCGTGGGGATCGTGCGTCACCATGATGATGGTCTTGCCGTGCTCGCGGTTCAGCGCCTGCAGCAAGTTCAAGATCTCGTCGCCGGACTTGCGATCGAGGTCACCGGTCGGCTCGTCGCACAGCAGCAGCGTCGGGTCCGTCACGATCGCGCGTGCGATGCCCACCCGCTGCTCCTGCCCGCCCGACAGCTGGCGCGGGTAGTGCTTGGCGCGGTCACCCAGGCCGACGACGTCGAGCGCCGTCGCGACGTGGCGCCTGCGCTGGGAACGCGACAGTCGCGTCAGCAGCAGCGGGAGCTCGACGTTGCGCTCGGCCGTCAGCACCGGGATGAGGTTGTAGAGCTGAAAGACGAATCCGACGTGCCTGGCACGCCAGGCCGCCAGCGCGCCTCCGGACATCCGATCGATGCGCTCGCCTCCGACCGACACCTGGCCCTGCGTCGGCACGTCCAACCCGCCGATCAGATTGAGCAGCGTTGACTTGCCGGAGCCCGATGGCCCCATCAGCGCCAGGAAGTCACCGGCTGGAATGTCGAGGTCCAGCCCCTGCAGCACGTCGATGCGCTCGGAACCCCGGTGGAAGACCTTGTGGAGGTCGCGCACCTCGACCAGTCTGCCGTTCATCGCGGAATCGCTCATCTCTTGGGATCCTTCCGGCTCACTTGACCACCACGCTCCGGCGATCGGCGAGATCCGCCGGACCGTCGACGACGACGCGCTCGCCGGCCGTGAGGCCGGAGAGCACTTCGACGGCGTCGCTCCGCATACCGCCGAGGCGCACGGCCCGACGCTCCGCCTTGCCGTCCACAACCACGAAGACGATGTCCTGCCCGGCGTCGGAGCGGACCGACGCGCGCGGCACCAGCAGCACCGGCCCGCTTGTCGGGGACGGCTCGGGAGCGGGCGCACCGAGGAAGGCGACCTTCACGCCCATGTCCGGCAGGATCCGCGGGTCCAGCCGGTCGAAGGCAATCCGGACCAGCACCGTGGCCCGCTGCCGATCGGCCGTCGGCACTGTCGTGATGACGCGCGCCGGGATCTTCCAGTCCGGGTAGGCATCGAGTGTGGCCTCGACACGCTGTTCGTCCGTGACACGGTTGATATAGCTCTCGTTCACATCCACTTCGATCTCGAGCGACGACATGTCCACGATCGTGCAGATGCCGGTGCGTGTGAAGCCGCCGCCAGCCGAGACCGGCGACACCATCTCTCCCGGCTGCGCGTCCTTCGAGATGGCCACGCCCGAGAACGGCGCCCGAATCACCGTATCTTCGAGCTCGGTTCGGCGAAGCGCAACCTGCCTCTCCGCGACGGACACCTGCTCCCGCACCAGTGCGAGGCGGGCCACGAGCGCGTCGTGGTCGGCCTGCGCGCGATCGAGATCGGCCTGGCCCGCAATGCCGTCCTTCACCAGCGACTGCGCGCGAGCCAGCGAGAGGGCCGCCTCACGCAGCCGGACCTCCGTCTCGTCGGCCGTCCGCCGGGCGGCCGCCAGCTCGGCGTCGCTCAACTCCAAGTAGCGGCGCCAAGTCGCGTCGTCGAGACGGGCGAGCACCTGGCCTTTCGTCACTGCCATGCCCTCTTCGACGCGGACGTCGACGATCTTCCCCGTCATCTTCGAGGACACCGTCGCCCGCCGGCGAGCCGTCACATAGCCGGACGCGTTCAGCACCGCAGGCTGGCCTGCGGATGCCTGCGCACCGGCCTCGGCCACCGTCGCCACCGTGACCGGAAGGGCCGGAGGGCGGCCGAACCAGTACCAGGTGGTGGCAGCCAGGGCCGCCGTGACGACGAACACCCCGACCCAGACCCCAACCCGGCCCTTGCCCGCATAGCGGGCACCCTCGTCGATCTTCAGTTCACTCAAAGACGCTCTGTGGGACGCCATGTGCCTCCTGATTCTACCTATCTTCAATTGACTCCGTCCAAAGGATTTGAGTAATATAGGACTATGTTAGTCCGATATCGGCGCCTGTCGTGGATGAGGCCAACAGATGAGTAGCCCAGAGGACACGGTCCACCGCCTGGCCATCCAGGACTACAAGTACGGGTTCGTCACGGACGTCGAGGCCGACGCAGTGCCGAGGGGACTCAGCGAGGACGTCATCCGGCTCATCTCGGCACGCAAGCACGAGCCCGAATGGCTCCTGGCCTGGCGGCTGAACGCCTATCGGGCCTGGTTGCGGATGACCGAGCCGCGCTGGCCCAACGTGACGTACGATCCGATCGATTACCAGGACATCATCTACTACTCGGCTCCTAAGGGGAACAAGGCGCGCTACGAACGGATCGAGGAGGTGCCGCCGGAGATTCTGGCGACCTTCGAGAAGCTCGGCATCCCCCTCGACGAGCAGAAGCGCCTCTCGGGCGTGGCGGTGGACGCCGTCTTCGATAGTGTGTCGGTGGCCACGACCTTCAAGGACAGGCTCGCCGAGCTGGGCATCGTGTTCTGCTCGTTCTCGGAGGCGGTGGAGCATCACCCGGACCTCGTCCGCAGGTACCTCGGCTCGGTCGTGCCGCACACGGACAACTTCTTCGCCGCCCTGAACGCGGCGGTGTTCTCGGACGGATCGTTCGTCTACGTCCCGAGGGGCGTCCGCTGCCCGATGGAGCTGTCGACCTACTTCCGGATCAACGCGGCCGAAACCGGCCAGTTCGAACGGACGCTGATCGTCGCCGAGGCAGGCTCCTCGGTCAGCTACCTCGAGGGCTGCACGGCACCCATCCGCGACGAGAACCAGCTGCACGCCGCTGTCGTCGAACTCGTGGCGCTCGACGATGCGACCATCAAGTACTCGACGATTCAGAACTGGTATCCCGGGGACAAGGACGGCAGAGGCGGCATCTACAACTTCGTGACGAAGCGCGGCACGTGCGCTGGGCGCCGGTCGAAGATCACCTGGACGCAGGTCGAGACCGGGTCGGCGATCACCTGGAAGTATCCGAGCTGCCTCCTCCTGGGCGACGACTCGGTCGGCGAGTTCTATTCGGTCGCAGTGACGAACAACCGGCAGCAGGCGGACACCGGCACCAAGATGGTGCACCTCGGCCGCAACACGCGAAGCACGATCGTCTCGAAAGGCATCTCGGCGGGCCTGGGACAGAACACCTACCGGGGCCTGGTCCGTATCGGGAAGAATGCGGTCAACGCACGCAACCACTCGCAGTGCGATTCGATGCTCATCGGCGACAGATGCGGTGCGCACACGTTTCCGTACCTAGAGATCAGGAACACGTCCGCCAGGGTCGAGCACGAGGCATCGACGTCGAAGATCGGCGAGGACCAGGTCTTCTATCTCCGCCAGCGCGGGCTCTCGACCGAGGACGCGGTGAACCTGATCGTCAGCGGCTTCTGCAAGGAGGTCTTCCGCGAACTGCCGATGGAGTTCGCCGTCGAGGCGCAGAAGCTGCTCGGCGTGAGCCTCGAGGGATCGGTGGGTTAGCGGCTGGAGTCAGTAGACAGTGCTCAGGTTTCACAACGGAGCGGGTGGCGCCGGACGGGCGCCCGCCGCGGCGGAAGGCCCTCAGCCGTGGCCGTGTTTGTGGGCCTGAGCAGCGGTGGGCTGTCCGGCGACAGGACCCGCGACGGTGGTGAGACCGACTCTCTAGACAATGGACAGTAGTCAGTAGGAGCGAAGCCAGTGCTCGAGATCAGGAATCTGCACGTGCGCGCGGAGGATAAGGCCATCCTCCGGGGGATCAGTCTGATCGTCAAGGCCGGCGAAGTCCACGCCATCATGGGCCCGAACGGCTCCGGCAAGAGCACGCTGGCCGGCGTGCTGGTCGGTCGCGACATCTACGACGTCACCGCCGGATCGGTCACCTACGACGGTCACGATCTGCTGGCGCTCGCGCCCGAAGAACGTGCGCGCGAGGGCCTCTTCCTCGCATTCCAGTACCCGGTCGAGATTCCTGGCGTCAACAACAGCTACTTCCTCCGCTCCGCACTGAATGCCGTTCGCAAACACCGCGGGCTGGCCGAGATCGACGCCGTGGCGTTCATGAAGTTCATCAAGGACAAGGCCTCACTGCTCAACATGGACGCCGCGATGCTGAACCGGTCGGTCAACGAGGGCTTCTCGGGGGGCGAGAAGAAGCGGAACGAGATCTTCCAGATGGCCGTGCTCGAACCGAAGCTGGCGGTGCTCGACGAGACCGACTCGGGCCTCGACATCGACGCCCTGAAGATCGTGGCCTCCGGTGTGAACGCCATGTGCAGCCCGGATCGCGCCATCGTCGTCGTCACCCACTACCAGCGACTGCTCGACTACATCGTGCCCGACTACGTCCACGTGTTGGCCGAAGGCCGGATCGTCCGATCCGGCGGCAAGGATCTCGCCCTGGAACTCGAGCAGCGGGGCTACGGCTGGCTCGAGGCCGAGCCGGCGCGCGCGTGAGGCCTTCGATGCGAGGCCACGACAGTGCCGGTGTGCCATCAGGATCTGGTGGCGAGGGAGCAGGTGCGGCGACGTCAGTGATGACGACCAACGCGGCCACGATCGCGAATCGGGACGCGGAGGGCGAGAAGGACATGCCCGAGGTGATGGAAGAGACCGGCCGGGCGGTGGGTGCCGAGATCGAACGATTCCGCGCGCACTTCCAGGCCACCGCGCCGCAGCGAGCGCGGGAGCCGGTCTGGCTTCGCCGGACGCGCAGCGCCGCGTTCGATGCCTTCGCCGAGCTGGGGTTTCCGTCCACCCGCCAGGAGGCGTGGCGTTTCACCCAGACGACGGGCCTGGCGGCCCGGCCGTTCGTGATCCCGCCTCGCGTGAGCATCGGCCGGGAGGTATGGGACTCGATCTCGTTCGCCGGACCGTCTGCGACGGAACTGGTCTTCGTGAACGGCCGCTTCGCACCCGAACTGTCGGGTCTTGGCGCATTGCCCGCCGGGCTCGACGCCGGATCGTTGCAGGTCGTCCTCGGCCACCGGTCCGCCGCACTCGAAGGCCGGCTGGCGGCCCTTGCCGCCCCGGGCGCACACCCCTTCACCGCACTCAACACTGCCTCATTCGAAGACGGCGCCGTCATCACCGTCTCTCCCAACACGGTGGTCGAGGGCGTCGTCCACGTGGCCTTCCTGGCCGATCCCTCGAACGGGGCGGCGGCGATCCACCCGCGCGTCCTGATCCAGGTCGGCTCGAACAGCCAGATTCGCATCGTCGAGAGCTACCACGCGTCGGCGGATGGTGAGTACTTCACCAACGCGGTGACCGAGATCGATTTGGCCGACGGCGCGGTCGTAGATCACTACAAGATGCAGCAGGAGGCGCCTCAGGCGTTCCACATGGCGACGCTGCACGTCCGGTGCAGCCGCTCCAGCGCGTTCTCGTCGCATTCGGCCTCACTCGGCGGAGCCTGGGTCAGGAACGAGGTCGCCACCGTCCTCGGCGGCGAGGGGGCCCACTGCACGCTCAACGGCGTGTATCTGGGCAACGGGCGGACCCTCATGGACAACCGCACCACCATCGACCACGCAAGACCCCACTGCACGAGCCACGAACTCTACAAGGGCATTCTGGCCGGAGCGTCCCGCGCGGTGTTCAACGGCACGATCATCGTCCGCCCCGACGCACAGAAGACCGACGCCAAGCAGACCAACAAGGCGCTGCTGCTCTCCGACGAGGCGCTCATCAACTCGAAGCCGGAACTCGAGATCTTCGCCAACGACGTGAGATGCACCCACGGCGCCGCCGTCGGGCAGATGGACCGAGACGCGGTCTTCTACCTCCGCGCCCGGGGTATCGGGCTCGAAGAGGCGCGCCATCTGCTGATTCAGGCGTTCGCCGGCGAGGTGCTCGACACCTTCCAGGTCGACGCGCTCCGTGAGCGCGTCACCACGGATCTGCTGCAGCGTCTATCCGCCGTCCTCGCGGAGGTCCGGTAGGCGATGGCAAGCGATTCGGCGACGACGCTCGCACTCGAGCCCAAGGTCGTGGAGGCCATCTCGACGGTCTTCGATCCCGAGATTCCGGTCAACATCTACGAACTAGGCCTCATCTACGGCATCGACATCGACGCCGCGGGGGCGGTCGCGATCCGCATGACGCTGACCTCACCCGCGTGCCCGTCGGCGCAGTCGCTGCCGCCCGAAGTCGAGTACAAGGTCCGCCAGGTTCCGGGCGTCTCGGCCTGCACAGTCGAAGTCGTTTGGGAGCCTCCGTGGGACAAGGACAGGATGTCCGAAGCGGCGAAGATGGCGTTGGGGATGCTTTGAGACGGGGACCGGGGACCAGGGATCGGCGATCAGTTGACGATGTCCCCGGTCCCGACACGTCGGCCGCGTGTGCAGTTCCAACCCGACGCCCCCTCAGATCCCGAATGAGCACCCTGACGCCGCTACCGCCCGATCTCCATCTCCGTCCGGGAGTGGACCGTCCCCGGCACGCCTGCCGACGGGGCGCCGCTCTGCTGAAGCCAAGTGGTCGCTCCCTGCGCCCGTGGCGGCCGTCCGAAGAACCGTGGACATGGAGATTTCGAAGTGATATCATCTTGCAAGCATGGAGGCAATCATGACGCGGATGCGTCTCTTCGTAGCCTTGGTCCTCGCGCTGACGATGCTGGCCACCGGCACGCCCGCCCTCGCCGCCAAGGACTACCGGGCCGAACGCTATGACGTGACGCTGGCGCTGCAGGCCGACGGGTCGATGCGGGTAACGGAGACCATCAGGTTCGGCTTCGGTCCGGACTCCTTCACCTCCGTGTTCCGCGAGATCCCGACACGGCGGACGGACGGCATCCAGGTCCTGGCCGTCTCGATCGACGGCCTGCCGCTCGTCCCCGGCAAGCGGGCCGGCGAGTACGAAGCGAAGCGCGCCGACAACGGCCGCCGGCGCATCGTCTGGCACTTCGAGCCGACCACGCAGACGACGCGCACGTTCGAGGTGACGTATCTGGTCAGAGGCATCGCCGCGCAAGGGTCCTCGTCCGACGTGGTCCGCTGGCCGGCGCTTCCAGACAAGCATGAGTACGCCATCGGATGCGCATGCCTCACGTTGTTCTACCCTCCCTCGGCCGTGCTGCTCGACACGCCGAGCCTGTCGCCCGCACCCACGCGCACGCCGGCCGAAGCTTCGGCCCTGACCTACGAGCTCTGCCCGGTCGAGCGGGACGACTCCTGGCTCATCACGGCGAGCTTCGCGCCCCGGACGCTGGCGGCCATCGCGCCCGGATGGCAGCAGCGCGGTGAACGGCACGCCGCGTACCTGCCGGCGTTCCTCGGCATCGCCGGGTTGATCCTGGCCGGCGGCGTCCTCGGGTTCGTGGTCTTTGCCATCAACCACCGCTCGGACGTCCGCCGGGATCCGTCCAGCCGTCTCGCAGAGAGGCCGGAGGAACTGCCCGCCGGCTTCGCGATCGCGCTCGCCCGGTCGGGGCAGGTCACCGGCCCCGTCGCCCTCGCAGCCCTGATGGACCTGGCGGCCCGGGGCGCAGTCCATCTGGAGGAGATCGAATCGCGGTCGAGCTTCACGAAGCGGGCCTTTCGGATCGTTCAGGCCGATGGGTCACTGGCCAGCACGGCGCACGAGCGCGAGCTGCTCGATCTGCTCTTCGTGTCGAAGTCCGGTCCGCGCTCGCCGGTGATGCTATCCGAGCTGGGCAAGATCCTCCAGAGCCCCGGCCGCTGGAGGCGCTTCACGAACGCCGTCCACAGTGACCTGCGGGACGCCGGATTGACTGATCTCTCTCGCGAGCACACGCGCTCGGCGGTGAACCGTGTGTCGCTCGGCATCGTCCTCATGGCCATCGTGGGCTTCGTCGCCACCATCCCCTTCGTGAACCAGGTGGGTCCTGGCGCCCTTGCCGTTCCAGGCGTCACACTGCTGGTCGCGATCGCCGGCTTCATCGTGGCCGGCACCCTGCCCGTCCTGACAGATGAGGGCCTGCGACGTGCCGGGCTGTGGGCTGGACACGGGCGGCACTTGAAGGACCAGTCGAAGAGCACGGGCAGGGCGCCGGGCGCCGAGGCGTTCGGGCGGATCCTCCCCTACGCGGCGGGGTTCGGCGTCGCCGTGGCATGGGCGAAGGCCCTCGAGAAGCACGGGGTAAAGACCGGTGCCCCGTGGCTCCACGCGCGGGCCGGGCATGGAGAGGGCGGCGGTGAGATGGCCGCCACGATCGCGATGCTGTCGGCGGGCCATGCAGCCAGCGTCCAGACGCGCGGAGGACACGCCGCCGGTACCGTGGGTGCGGGAGCCTGGGGCGGAGGGAGCAGCGGGTCCCCGTTCTACACGTAGGGGTGTCTCAGCTCCACGGGCCTCGTCTTCGCCCTGACGCGCAAGTTGATCATCTCCACGAACACCGAGAAGGCCATGGCGAAGTAGATGTAGCCCTTCGGAATGTGATGGTGCAGGCCATCGGCCACGAGCGAGGCGCCGATCAGCAGGAGGAAGCTGAGGGCGAGGATCTTCACTGTCGGGTGCTTGTCGACGAACCCGGCCATGCCGTCTGCCGAGAGCATCATCACGATCACGGCAATCACCACGGCCGAAATCATGACGGCCAGGTCGTTCGCCATTCCGACGGCCGTGATGACCGAGTCCAGGGAGAAGACGATGTCGAGGAGCACGATCTGCACGAGGACCCCGGCAAAAGACGCCGCGACGCGAGCGGAGCCGTGGCCTTCGTCCCCTTCCAGCTTGTCGTGGATCTCGTAGGTCGACTTCGCCAGCAGGAACAAGCCGCCGAGGACCAGGATGAGATCCCGGCCGGACAGGGCGAAGCCGACCACGGTGAAGAGCGGTTGGGTGAGCCTGATCATCCACGCCAGCGAGGCCAGCAGGGCGATCCGCATGAACATCGCCAGGAACAGACCCGCCTTGCGCGCTCTCGACTGTTGCGAGGCATGCAGCTTGCCGGACAGGATGGAGATGAAGATGACGTTGTCGACGCCGAGCACCACCTCGAGGGAGGTCAGCGTCACGAGCGCGATCCAGGTCTGCGGGTCGGTCAGCCAATCGATCATGGGGTCCTCACCAAGCGCCTGATGTTCACCAACAGGCGGCGAGACGGCGCAGCCGGTCAGACGTCCGCGACGGACGCCATCCGCTGCCGGCTTTCGCAACCCAGCGGGTGGCGCCGGACGGGCGCCCAGTGGCGCACAAGGCCCTCAGCCGTGACCAGCTGTGTGGGCCCAGACATCTTGAAGGCCCCCTGCCCGCTGCGCCCTTCGAGACGTCTCGCCCCCACTACTGTCTACTCTACTGTCTATCGACCACTGTCCAGATCACCATCCCCATGTAAACTAGTGCCCTGGAGCCGTGATGCCTTGCAGAAGTCCCGGAGCGCGGCGCCCGGCTGGCAAGGCGCGACGACTGAGCATACTCCCGGTATGTGAGGGAGGAGCAACGCCGC
>JBFMFH010000070.1:0-9250 GCA_040752275.1 Acidobacteriota bacterium | reverse complement strand
CTCACATACCGGGAGTATGCTCAGTCGTCGCGCCTTGCCAGCCGGGCGCCGCGCTCCGGGACTTCTGCAAGGCATCACGGTTCCAGGGCACTGGTGGGACGCGCCGTCGGTGGGACGCGTTCGGCCCGCTCTCGCCGTCCTCACTTCTCTGCCCGCAGGTTCACCAGCGTGACGGCTCCCTGGTCGCCCGGGGCCGTGTTGACGGTGTCCACGACGAACAGCAGCGCAGACATGTCGCGGATTCGCAGCGGCATACCTCGCGCCTCCGCGACACCGCGCATCTCGGCGAAGGCAATCGTCACCTCGCGGGCCGTCTCGTCGAGGTAGACCGACCGGCGCCACCGTCGTTCGACGCCCCCGGCCTGGGAGCGCAGTTGCACAGAGAGGCGCATGGGCTTCGTGGCCGACGCCTGGAACGCCAGACGATCCGCCTCGAACAATGGTCCGACGTCATGGGTGACGGCTGCGACGTATGGACTCGCAGCCGGCCGCGGTGCGAGGCGGTACGAGAAGGATGCGAAGATCGGAGCGCCCTCCGGTGACAGGAGGTGGATGACCCCCTGGGACGCGGGATCCCGTTCGATGTTCCAGGTGCCACGCGGGATCACGGTGCTGCTACGGGCCGCCGCCAGTGGCGTGGGGCGAGGTGGCCCGGGCGGCACGGCGACGTAGATGGGATTGGTCACCACCCACGGTATGGGCGGCTGCCCGAGCGCATCGGGAAGGCGGATCTCGGCGCGGAAGGCCCCTGCGCGGTCGGTCAGCCATTCGACCTCCGGCGTCGCCGATTCGTGCACGCTCTCGCCGTTGCGCATCAGGATGATGGTTGCGCCGGCCGGGGCGTTGGACCGGACGCGGAAGGTGATGGGCGTCACGTGCGATAGGTCGCCGCCGGGACCGACTCGCTCACCGGCAGCTTCGCCTTCGAAGACGACCCGCGCCGGCGAGGCAAGGGCTTCAAAGGTGGTCGTGACCCGGCCCAGGCGCAGAGCGTTCAGCAGCCGGCGCCCGTCTCGCAACGCATCGCCTTCGAAGGGCTCATCGAGGTCGACCCGCAGGCTGAACGCGCGGAACACGGATTCGTACGATGGAAGCCGCACGTAGAGCGCGTCCACGTACGGGTCTGACCGGCCGCGCAGGCCGAGCCGTGCGTGAGCGTCGGCTGCGGCCATGCCAACCACGTGCCCGCGCGCGGCCAGGCGATCCCATTGGGCCAGCGCGTCGGCTGGGCGGTCGAACAGCGAAGCGACGGCTTCGGGCTTCCGGAGCAGGTAATGCAAGAGCACCGGGACGAGAGCGAGGCGGCTCTCGTCCCGCCACTGGGAATCGGCATTGAACCACTCGTAGCCGCCGATCGGCATGTTCCAGTCCCGCCAGCGCAGGTCGGGCTTGGCCGAATCGGGGTGAGCGACAATGCCGAAGCCGCCAAGCCGCATGACGTCCTCGGCGACGTCGCGACCGTCGCCACCGAGGCGGTACGGCGGTGTGTCGAGTCCTAGGGCCGCATAATGGCCGTCGTCGGTGCTGATCTCCATGGCCTCCAGCGTCAAGACGCCTGCCTCGTAGCGAGGCGGAGGGAGGACGCGGGTGCCGTCGGCGTGATCCGTGACGATGATGAAGTCCAGGCCCGCGCGGCGTGCCGACCTGGCGATGTCCGCCACGGTGCCTGTCCCATCGGACGCCGTGGAGTGGATGTGGTATGCGCCCCTCACCTGCGGGGGGACCGCCGGGCCCGGCAAGTCCAGGGTCTTCGCAGCCGGAGGGACGGTGGCCAGGCTCCACAAGAGCCAGCCGCTCACGAGAACGACGAAGAGCCACGCGCTGAATCGCCTCACACACTCACCTGCATCCTGGCGGAAGACGCCGGGCTCCGGCGCAGTCTCCGGCCACGCTCACGCCCTGGGGTGGTATCGATCGTAGATCGCCCGCATCCGGGATTCGAGTACGTGAGTGTAAATCTGGGTCGTGGATAGGTCGGCATGGCCCAGCATGACCTGGATCGCCCGCAGGTCGGCGCCGCGCTCGAGGAGGTGCGTTGCGAAGGAATGGCGCAGCATGTGCGGGCTGATGTCTCGCCGTAGTCCGGCGGCCCGGCCATGCCCCTTCAGGAGCTTCCAGAAGCCCACCCTCGTCATGGGACCGCCCCGCGCGTTGACGAAGACGGTGGGCGGCTGTCGGCGCTTGGTGAGGACCGGGCGCGACTCGGTGACGTAGCGGCGAAGCCAGCGAGCCGCCTCGTCGCCGATCGGCACGATTCGCTGCTTGCTCCCCTTGCCGACGCACGTCAGATAGCCGGCGCCCAGGTGGAGATCCTGAGCCCGAAGGCCGACGAGCTCGGACACCCGCAGACCGGTGGCGTACAACACCTCGAGGAGGGCCTTGTCTCGCAACCCGGCCGGCGTGCCGACATCGGGCTGCTCCAGCAGGCGTTCGACCTCGTCCGGGGCGAGCAGTCTGGGCAATGACGGCCACGGACGAGATGCCCGCACCTCGTCGGCGGGACTCGCGGCGAGGGAGCCTTCCGCGACCAGGTAGCGGAAGAAACCGCGGACGCCGGCGACGAGGCGGGCTGCCGTGCGAGGGGACCGGCCGTCGGAGATGACCGCGCGCACCAGCGCCTCGAGGTCCTCGCGGGTCAGCGCCAGGACGGGCCTCCCCCGCTCTTCGGCGAATGCCGCCAGGCGCTGCAGGTCACGCGCGTAGCTGTCGATCGTGTTGGCGGCCAGCCGGCGCTCCACCTGCAAATGCGTGAGGTACGCATCGATGACCTCGCCGGCGGCCTCGGACGGGTGCGGTGGCGTGGGGCGAGGCGGTTTGACAGGGGTAGGTCGCGGCGCTAGTATCGGCCGTTGGCGCTTGTGCCTGATGGAGTTCTTCATGCCGCTTCAGTCCAAGTGGCAACAGCTGCCAACCGAGGCGATCAACCCGGCCACGCTCAACCTCGACACGCTCTCATCAGCCGAGATCATCGATGTGATGCTGGCCGAGGATCGCAAGATGCTGACCGCGGTGAACCGCGAGCGCGAGCGCATTGCCCTGGCCGTAGACATTATTACCCAGGCGATGCGCAAGGGCGGACGTCTCGTGTTTGTCGGGGCGGGAACGAGCGGCCGTCTGGGCGTCCTCGAGGCTGCCGAGATGCCTCCGACCTTCGGGACTCCGCCGGAGATGGTGCAGGCGGTCATGGCCGGGGGGCGCGCCGCGGTGCACCGTCCGACGGACGGCGCCGAAGACCAGTACGAAGAGGGATTCCGCGCCGTTGGACGTCTGAAGCCGTCGAGGCGCGACGTCTTCGTCGGCGTGTCGGCCAGCGGCATGACGTCGTTCGTCCGCGGGGCGCTGGCGGCCGCGCGCCGCGTGGGTGCACGGATCATCTTCGTCACCTGCGATCCGGAGACGGAGCTGCAAACCTACGTTGACCTCACCATTGCCCTGGGAGTTGGGCCGGAAGTGATCGCCGGCTCGACTCGCCTGAAGGCGGGCAGTGCGACCAAGCTGGTCCTCAACATGTTGACGACGGCCGCCATGGTCCGAATCGGCAAGACCTACGGCAACCTGATGGTGGACGTGCAGTCCACCTCGGAGAAGCTCAAAGACCGGGCCCGGCGCATCGTCACCATGGTGACGGGGCTCGGGTACGAGGCCGCCGATCGGCTGCTCAGGCGCGCCAAGTGGAACGTCAAGGCGGCGGTGGTGATGGAGCGGACGGGATTGTCGCTGACCAAGGCGCAGGGACGATTGCGCAAGGCTGGCGGGTCGATGCGCGAGGCGATCGGCGAGGACGCCGGTGTTCGTCTCGGGGAGCTCCTGGGATCCGCCGCCAGGCCGGATCAGGACCACAAACCGCCGCCGGCGTGACTCCCTCCCCCTGCGGAAGCGCGGGCGCCACTGGCGCGGCGATGTGAGTTCCGGCGCCGGGCCCGAAACGGCTGCACGCCAAACTCGTGAGATGACGGCGCGCCTGCACCTGCACTGCGTTGACAGGGCTTCCCGCGTATTGCTACAGTCGCGCGACCGTTTCATGCGAAGGCTCGCCGGGCTCGTCGCCCTTCTTGCGCTCCTCCCGGTCGCCGCACCGAACGGGGCCCCCGACCCTGAAGAGGTACGCGCGCTTTGGGTCGTGCGGACCTCGCTCACGACACCGGCGTCGGTCGTCGCGATGGTGGACGCGGCCAGGCGGGCGGGCTTCAACACGCTGCTCGTGCAGGTGCGCGGGCGAGGAGACGCGTTCTACCGCAGCCAGGTCGAGCCGCGTGCCGACAGCCTGGCTGGCCAGCCCGACACGTTCGATCCGCTGGCGCTGGTTCTCGCGCGAGCCGGAGACGCAGGGCTCAAGGTTCACGCCTGGATCAACGCCAACCTGGTGGCGGACGCGGCCGATCTGCCCGTGTCGGAACGGCATCTCGTGCGGCGCCATCCCGAGTGGCTGATGCTGCCGCGCGATCTGGCCGTCGAG
This sequence comes from Acidobacteriota bacterium, assembly GCA_040752275.1. Lineage (GTDB taxonomy): Bacteria > Acidobacteriota > Vicinamibacteria > Vicinamibacterales > JAKQTR01 > JBFMFH01. Next base: position 4,794 of record JBFMFH010000070.1, on the reverse strand, counting down.
CTGCAACCAGTGGCTCCTCGCTCGGCGGCCTATGTGAACCGGCTGGCGTCGTGGACCCGCTGGCAGTCCGCCTCGGTCGAGGGGCTCTACGCGTCGCCGGTCCACGAAGGAGCCGTCGACCACCTCGATGACGTCGTCCGGGACATCGTCTCGACCTACCCGGTGGACGGCGTTCACTTCGACTACGTCCGGTATCCTGGAAGCCACTTCGACTACTCGCGGGGCACCCTCGAGGCCTTCAAGCGGGAGGTGGACCGGCAGGCACCCAGAGCCGAGCGGCGGGCGCTGGCCCGAGCGCTGCGGACCAACGCCCTTGCCTACCCGGATCGGTATCCCGACCGCTGGCTGGCTTTCCGTCGATCGCGGCTGACGGTCATGATGCGCCGGCTGCGGGCGACGGTGAAGGCGGTGCGCCCGGAGGCGCTGGTGTCGGCCGCGGTCGTGCCGGACGAATGGACGGCGTCAGGGAGCCGCGGCCAGCACTGGTCCGAGTGGTTGCGTGAAGGGCTGCTCGATGTCGTCTGCCCGATGGCCTACACGAGCGAGACGGGGATCTTCACGGAGCAGGTGACGCAGGCCAGGCACTTGGCCCAGCGCGCGCAGGTGTGGGCGGGCATCGGTGCGTACCGGCTTTCACCGGAGCAGGTGGTTCAACACGTCGACACGGCACGGTCGGTTCGGGCCGACGGCATCGTGCTCTTCTCCTACGACAGCCTGGTTCATCCGCCTCGCGGCCCCGACTACCTGTCGAGGCTGGGCGATGCCGCCTTCGGCCGGTAGGCAGGACCGACCCGAACGGACGCTCATGCATCCGGTGGATCTGCTGATCGTCGTGGCGTACCTGGCCGGCACCGTCGGCTTCGGCGCCTGGTTCTCGCGCCGCCAGCGCGATGTGAAGGACTACTTCGTCAGCGGACGGCAGGTCCCCTGGTGGGCGATCATGGGATCGATCGTCGCCACCGAGACCAGTACGGTCACGTTCATCAGCGTGCCAGGCGTCGCCTTCACGGGTAACATGACCTTCCTCCAGCTGGTGATGGGCTACATGATCGGCCGGGTCGCTGTCGTGCTGGTGTTCGTGCCGGCGTATTTCCGTGGCGAGCTCCTGACCGTCTACCAGATCCTCGGGCACCGCTTCGGCGCTCCGGTAAAGCGCCTGGCGGCGGGCATCTTCCTGGCCACGCGGACGCTCGCCGACGGCGTTCGGCTCTTTGCCACGGGCCTGGTGCTGGCCGCACTCCTCCTCGCCACGCCGGCGGCCGAACAGGTCGCACGTGCGTGGCTGCCGGGGATGAACCCGGTCACGGCGGTACTCCTCGCCTCCGTCCTGGTGATGGGGATCACGACGATCATCTACACGTATCTCGGCGGCATGAGCGCCGTCATCTGGACCGACGTCGTCCAGCTCGTGATCTATCTGGCGGGCGCGGGCGTAGCAGTCGTGGTGCTCGTCGGGCTGATCCCGGGGGGATGGACCGAGTTTGCGCAAGCGGCATCGGCTGCGGCGAAGTTCCGTGTCTTCGATTTCACGTGGGACATCACTCGCAGTTATACGTTCTGGTCGGGGGTCGTCGGCGGCGCGTTCCTCACGACTGCGACGCATGGCACCGATCAATTGATGGTCCAGCGCTACCTGTGCGCCAGCTCCGCCGGTCAGGCCCGGGCGGCACTGCTGGTGAGCGGGGCCGTCGTCTTCGCCCAGTTCGTGCTCTTCCTCGTGATTGGCACGCTGCTCTTCGTCTTCTACACGGGGCACGCGCCGGCCGAGGTCGCCGCCTTCACGGTCGGCGGCCAGATCCGGAGCGATCGGATCTTCCCCCACTTCATCGTGACGCACATGCCGGTGGGAGTTGTCGGGCTCGTGATCGCGGCGATCTTCGCCGCGGCCATGTCGACGCTCGCCTCGTCGCTCAACTCCTCGGCCGCGACGGCGATGGCGGACTTCTACATGCCGGCGGTCAGGGCCGACGACACGCACTACCTCCGCGTGTCCCGTGGAATGACGGTTGCGTGGGGCTTCCTGCAGATAGCGGTCGCGACTGCAGCCATCCAGTTCTCGAGCCGCGTTGTCGACGAAGTGCTGGGCATCGCATCGTTCACCAACGGGATCATCCTTGGTGTGTTCATGCTGGGCACCTTCGCCCCCCGCGTGCACCAGCGGTCGGCCTTCACGGGAGTCGTGGCCGGCGCCTGCGTCATGCTGGCGGTGAAGGTGCTGCAGTTGACGTCCTGGCAGTGGTACGTGCTGATCGGAGCGGTCGTCACGTACGCAGCGGGGGTGCTGTCGACGATCGTCGCTCCGGACGCGCCTCGGGCATCGGACCGATGAACGTGGAGCGGGCCGGCCGCGTCCTTGCCTCGGCCGTCGCCGGGCGGGTATTCCCCGCAGCCGCGATCGAGGCCGGCGGCGCCGGAGGCCCCGTATGGTCGCACGCAGTCGGGCGGCTCACCTACGCGGACGACGCGCCACCAGCGACGGCGGAGACGGTGTTCGATCTCGCCTCGCTGACAAAGGTCATCGCGACGGCAACGGTCGCGATGAACCTCGTCGACCTGAGTCGACTCGATCTCGACGATCCGATTCGACGATGGCTGCCTGAATGGTCGGGCGCCGGCCGTGACGGTGCGACCGTTCGGGATCTGTTCGAACACTGCAGCGGCCTGCCAGCCTGGCGTGCGCTCTACCAGACCTGTGAAGGCCGCAGCGAGTTCGTGGCCGAGATCTGCCGCCTGGAACTCGCCTACCCGCGGCGTGCGGAGAGCGTCTACAGTGACCTGGGCTTCATCCTGCTCGGCGTGGCGCTCGAACGCGCGGGTGGCGGTTCGCTCGACGAGCTGTTCGCCGCAGCCATCCGACCCAGCCTCGGCGAGGCCGCCGCCCTTCCGCTGCTGTACAGGCCGACTCGCCGTGTCCGCCACCGGTGTGCCCCGACCGGACTCGACCAGTGGAGGGGCCGGTTGCTGCAAGGTGAGGTCCACGATCAGAATGCCTGGGCGCTGGGCGGCGTGGCCGGACACGCGGGCCTCTTCGGCACCGCTGCCGCCGTCGGGGCGTTCGCCCGCGCCGTCCTGCGGACCCTAGCGGCCAACGCGCCCGATGCCCTCCAACTGGCCAGCCCGTCGATTGTGCGCCGGTTCGTGACGCCGTCGGACGTTGCCGGAAGCTCGAGGGCACTCGCCTGGGACACGATGCGCCCGACTTCCTCCTGCGGGACGCGCATGTCGTCCGAGGCGATCGGGCACACCGGCTTCACCGGCACCTCGCTCTGGATCGATCCTGCCTCGGACAGCTACGTCGTCCTGCTCACCAACCGGGTCCACCCGGCCCCGGCCGCCGACCGGCCGATCCAGGACGTTCGCCGTGCCGTGCACGATGCGCTGATGGAGCCGACCCCTGCCTGACTCCCCGTGGCCGCTCGGGCCGAGACCGACGGCCTCCCGTGCGAAGTCTCGGTGAAGAGCGCGTGCAGCCGCCGCGAGTGGTGTAGCCAGCGTGCAGAGGTGGCGGCAACCCTGTGAAGCTGCGGGCAGAAATGCCCATAGCTCTAATGTTTTCAACAACATAACCCGAGATTCTGCAGCAGGGGACCAACGGTACCTTCTGCCCCGTGCGGGGCCTCGATGCCACCGGTTCTCGGGCGAAACGAACTCAAGCGAGAAGAACCATGCGACCACTCAAGAACGCCTCAACAGCTGTCCACCGGCGCAGAGGGCTGCTGGTCGGCCTTGCCATCGTGGCAGTTGCCGCAATCGGATGCGAGCGCGCCCTGCAGGTTGCCCCGACCGACTCCGAGCTGTACCTGACCGCCGCGGCCAGCGCCGTGCCGCTGAATGGCTCGCTGCAAGTGACGGCCACGCTGACGTCCAACGGGGCCGCCGTCGCCGACGGGACGCTCGTGAATTTCACCTCAACACTCGGCACGCTCGATCCCACCGAGGCGACGACCGCCAACGGACGCACCACCGTCCGCCTGCTGGCAGGCAGCGTCGCCGGCATTGCGCGACTGGTGGCATCATCCGGGGCACTCCAGTCCAGCACACTCGAAGTCCGAGTCGGATCCGTGCCGAACCGGATCCTGCTGAGCGTGTCCCGGTCCGCGCCTGGAAGCGCAACCGTCGTGGCGACGGTCTTTGACACCGCGGGCGTGGCAGTCGAAGGGGTGCCGGTCACGTTTACGACGACCGCGGGTTCCCTGGCAACCGGATCGGTGAACACCGACAGCTTCGGTCAGGCAGCCACCACACTCTTCGCCACCACGGATGCCGTCGTGGCTGCGAGTGCGGGGACCGTGCAGTCGAGCATCCCGGTCTCGGCTGCGATCGGTGGCGGCGCCGGGACACTCAATGTCAACATCGCCATGAATCCCACCGCACCGAAACGGGGTCAAACGATCACCTTCACCGCCACGGTCACCAGTGCGGGAGGGACGACCGCCCCTGTGGAGCGCTTTGAATGGGAGTTCAGCACCGGAGAGACCGTGACGACCACCGGCAACATCCTCAATCGGGCGTACATCTACCAGGGCCTCTACACCCTCGTGCTTCGGGTCTACGGACCGGGCGGGGCGCTTGGGTTGAGCCGGATCGACTTCTACGTGGACTGAGCGCCGCCGACGTCGACGACCCGCGGCCCGGATCCCTCGCCCTCCGGTCGCGGTTCGACGGCGGCTAGTGCCCTGGAACCGTGATGCCTTGCAGAAGTCCCGGAGCGCGGCGCCCGGCTGGCAAGGCGCGACGACTGAGCATACTCCCGGTATGTGAGGGAGGAGCAACGCCGCCAGGCGGGATGCCCCG
>JBFMFH010000069.1:0-22124 GCA_040752275.1 Acidobacteriota bacterium | reverse complement strand
AGTTCTGGTCGAATCCCGAATCCCGAATCCCGAATCCCGGTTCTTGTTCCCCTCGCCCGGTTCGGGTATTCTGATCGAACTCGTCGTCAATTCGCCTACTGGGGAATCCTTGCCTCGGAGGTATCAGGTGAACGCACCTCGACACGCTGTCCTTGTGGCCGCCGGCATGGTCGGGACGTTGTTGACCGGCGCTGCCGCGTTCTCGGGCGCGTCCGACGCGCTGGTTCAGCTGCAACTCGGACAGCTTCTCTACAAGCAAGGCCAGTTCCTGCCGGCGATCCACGCGTTCGAACAAGCCGTGTCCTCCGACGATCTGGCAGTCCGGGTACCCGCGCGCTCCGGGCTGGCCCGTGCGGCGATGCGCGTCGGGGATTTCGTGCGGTCGCGCCGCGAGGCCGAGGCGCTGAAAGTGGACGCGCCCGGTAATGCCTTCGCGCTGGCCGTCCACGGGGAATCGATGTGGGCCGGCGGGCTGTTCGACGAGGCCGAGGCGAGCTACCGGGACGCGCTGTTGGTGGACCCGGATGAGGCGTGGGCGCGCAACGGTCTGGCCGTGGTGCTGGCGGCCCGCGGGCGCTTCACGGAAGCGCTCGAACACGCCCAGGCCGCGGTGAGGTCGGACCCGGGCGAGGCCGAGTATCATCACACGCTGGGCAACGTCTACGAGGACGTCCGGCGCTACGAACCCGCCGCTCAGTCGCTGGCGAACTTCATCAACCTCCTGCCCGCGGGGGCTCGTGACGACCGCGCCGTCTGGGCCAGGGCCGAGCTGCGGTTCCTGCGGTCCTTCGGCAGCCGCGTCCCCTACGACTTCCAGTCGGACCCGAACCAGGTCTACGTGCTTCCGTTCGAGGAGGTCAACGAGAAGATCATCGTTCGCGGCAAGGTAAACGGGGAGGAGATGGACCTCGTGGTCGACACGGGCGCGGAACTCGCGGTCGTGTCGGCCCAGACCGCCCAGCGCAAGGGCATCGACCCGGTCACCTACACCGTGAGCGCCGGGGTCGGTTCGGTGGGCCTGCGCGGCCTGCAGCTGGCCAGGGTGGACCGCCTGGAGCTCGGCGCGCTCAAGGTCCGCAACGTGCCGGTCATCATCAAGAACCCGCCCCTGCGTGACCTGCCCGCGCCAGAGGCCGAGAGCGTGTCGCCGCTGACGTTCGGCCTGTCGATGCGCGTGGACTACCGGGCGAAGCGCATCACGCTGGCCCGGCGGCTTCCACCCGAGGAGGGGGACAGCCACGTCGTCCTTCCGCTGTGGATGCACCGGCTGGCGACCGTCCGCGGGCTGGTCGACGGCACGCTTGCGGCGTCGTTCGTGGTGGACACGGGCGGGCAGGTCATCTCGATCAGCACGACGACGGCCCAGTCGCTGCAGCATCCGCAGACCGGGAGGCGGATCGGGCTGAAGGTGTACGGCACCTCCGGCTGGGATCCCGACGCCTATCTGATGCCTGGTGTCAGTCTCGCGTTTGACGACATTCGTTTCGACAAGGCCTCCGTGGTCGTCCTCAATCTGAGGGCGCCCAGCGTCCTGCTCGGGTACGAACTGGGCGGGATCGTCGGGCACCAGTTCCTGAGCCGGTACCGGGTGACCTTCGATCTGGCCAACTCCGAACTGCGCCTGGGCAGGGCGAGCTGAGACGACGGTGCCTACCCTGGCCGGCGGCGGCTCGCGAGGCGCATGGTCCGGCGCCGCTGGGCCTCCTCGAAGCGCCGCCGATCATCGTCCGTCTCGAGTGCCAAGGGGGTGACCGGTACGTGGCGGCCGTCGCGATCGATCGCGGCGAAGGTCAGGTAGGCGTGGCTCGTCATCCTCCGTTCCCCGGTCAGCGTCTCCTCCGAGAACACCTCGACCTCGACCTCCAGTGACGTCGTGAAGGTGGCGTTCACCCTCGCGCGGAGGAGGATGAGATCGCCGACCTTGATCGGGTGCAGGAACTGCAGGCCGTCGACCGCGGCGGTGACGACGAGGCCGCGCGTGTGGCGGTGTGCGGCAATCGCGCCGGCGATGTCGATGAGGTGCATGACCGTGCCGCCCAGGATGAAGCCCAGCGGGTTGGCATCGTTGGGCAGGACGACCTGCACCATCTCGGTCAGGGAGGCGGAGGAGGGTTTGGCGTTCATCAGGCGACGGGCGACAGGCGACAGGCGTCAGGGGAAGGCTTCAGATCGCCGGGATCAGACGGCGGAGAAGTCGTCCCCGCCCTTGGGCCCTGACCCCTGACTGTCGCCTGACGCCCGACGCCTGACGCCTAGAAGTCGTATCCAATCCAGAACTGGAATCTGACCTTGCGGAATGCCGCGCTGCCGCCCGACAGGGACCAGTAGGCGTCTTCCCAGGCCTTGTTGAACATCGTCTTCCACGACCAGTCGAAGTGGATCGGGAACCCGAGCGCGAACGTCTCGAGGCCGATGCCGTAGGATGCGCGGCCGTCGACCAGGCGGAACCCGGTGATGAGTTGCGGGTCGCCGAACGTGTAGATGGGCAGGCCCGTCACGGGGTCGAAGTCCACGCCGATGGGAGGCTGCACGATCTCGTCCTTGCCCGTCGCGAACGTGTAGCCGGAGTTGTCCCACCAAGCGCCGCCGATGTTGAAGAAGAACACGCCTCGAATCCCGCCCAGGACGCCGATGGGCGTCGCCATGGCGTCGATGAGCGGGAAGCGGATCTCGGCGTTGCCGAACACCGCGTTCTGGCCCACGAACTCGAGATAGTCGTAGCCGCGCATCTCGGAGTTGCCGCCGAAGTACTGGAAGTCCGGCGTCGTACCCCAGCTGCGGAACCCCTTGGCCCGCAACGCCAGCAGGCCGGTGCTGCCCAGCTTGAAGTACTTGCGAAGGTCGAGATCCACACTCTGCCACCCGATGTTCTGCACCTTCGGCGAGAACTCGAAGGCGAGGCGCATGGTATTGCCCGAGAGCGGACCGAACTCCCTGAAGATCGTCGTCTCCTGTACGAACGCCACACCAAGCGGCACGTAGAAGCCCTTCCGGTAGAGCGACTGGCCGTAGACCTGCTGCTGGTACTGGTCGGCGAGTTCCTGCAGGAGGGGGTCGTTGTAGCTCTCGCTCACGTAACCCAGACCGCCGTAGGCCTCGAACCGGCGATAGCGGCTGGTCGGGTAGATACCAAACGCCGTGAGGCCGCGGTTCGAGCGGGTCGCGATCGCGAGGTCACGGTCGATGTACGGCGAATAGACCGGATCGTAGAGCACCCCGCCGAGCTGCCCGTAGTAGAACGAGTCGTCCCAGTACCCCTGAACGGCGTACTGGAACCGGTTCGCCTGGTTGATCAACGCGGCGCCGAAGGACCGGTACTGGGACATGGACGCGGCGTAGAGGTTGATGCGCCGGTCGCCCAGCACGTCCGTGAACGAGACGGCCGTTCCGCCGAAGAGGTTGCCGCCGCTGGTGACGCCCACGTTGACGGGCGGCCGTCCGTCGAGGAACATGTTCTTCCAGGTGCTCTTCTCCTTCTGGTTCTCCGGGATCAGCGTGTGGGCCAGCGGTGCCTGGAAGTCGATCACCGGGCCCGGCGCGCCGTAGTCGCTGGCGTTGGCCGCCAGCACCGCCTCCTTGCGGTCCAGCGTGTGCAGGCCGTACTCGCCCTTGTGATAGCTGATGAATGCGATCTTCGTCCCCTGATCGTCCTTGAGGACGACGGGCGAGAAATTCCCGCCCATGGTGTCGGTCCACTGCTTCAGCTCCCCGTTCTTCAGGTTGAGCGACCAGAGGTTGTAGATGTTGCCGTTGCGCGCCACCTCAGGCTCGATGGCCTCGTTCGGGTCCATGGCCGTCGACGGAAACACGATCGTGTCGCCGTCGATGAAGCGTGGCGCGGCATCGTCATGCGTGCCGAAGGTCAGCTGCTTCTTCGCGCCTGAGGCCACGTCCAGCGACATGAGCTTCTCGTTGCCGCTGATCCGCGACATATAGACGATGGTCTTGCCGTCGGGAGAGACGGCCGGGCCGTAGTCCGCGAACTCATCCCTGGTGAGGTTGTCGATGGTGTCCGACGCCAGATCGACGCGAAAGACGTCCCCGAACCCGTCGCGCAGACCTGCGAACACGACCGACCGGCCGTCGGGCATGAAGGTGGGGGACTCGGGCTCGTCGACCGATGAGAGATCGACCCGCTGCTCGATGTCCCGGGTCAGCACGTTCTGAACGACCAACTGCTTGCCCTTCTCCTTGCGGACGACGTACGCCAGGCGGTCGCCGGCCGGCGACCACGCCAACCACGGAATGGTGATCCACCGGCTCCCCGGCGTCACGATGTAGTCGAACCCCATGCCCTGATCGAACCCCTTGGTCAGGTTGCGAATGACCTTCCCGTCCTTGGCGGAAAGCAGGACGATGTCGATCTCACGGTCCTTCCGGTTGATCGTCACCGTCGCCAGCAGGTCGCCCGAAGGCGACGGCTCCACGGTGACCGCACCGACAAACGCCCCCTTCTCGGCTTTCGGCGCCAGATCGCGCCCGTAGTCAGCCGGGGTCTCCTTGTCGCGGAACGGCTTGAACCGGGCCTTCAGGTAGCGGTCGAATTGCTGATCGAACTCCTCGGGCTCCATCTGGAACGCCTCACGATAGGCGCCCTCCCCGCCGCCGATGATGCTCTTGCGCAAGGAGAAGAGGAACTGGCGGATGCCCTCCTTGCCCCAGCGTGACTCCATGAACTCGAAGGCCGCGTGCCCGAGGTTGTACACGAGGCGCGGATTGGTGGTGTCTCCGTACCCTTCCAGCCGGCTCATCTTGGGAATGATGTCCGCCATGGCCGCGTCACGCACAGTCATCAGGTCGATCGGCCGCCACACGCCCGCGAGGTAGTCGGACAGGCCCTCGGCCACCCACAGCGGGGCCGTGTCGCGGATCAGCGACTGGGGGATGATGTCGAACTCGAAGATGTGCGTCAGCTCGTGGACGATCAGGCGGTACAACAGATCCGGCGGCTCGTCGAGGGGCAGCACCATGCGGTCCTGGTACGGCTCGGCGAACGCGCCGACGCCCTCCTGGGCCGCCCCGGGGATGACGTTCTGCTGCTCGAACTCACTGTGCGTCTTGAAGGTGATGAGCGGGACCTTGAACGCCAAGTCGTGCTTCAAATCGGCGCTGATCTGCTGGTAGGCGCTCTCGGCGTACCCGGCGATGCGCTCCAGATGCTGCTCCGTCTCCGGATAGTAGTAGATCCGGAAGTGCTCGGTCTCGTAGATCTTCCAGTCGAAGGTGTCGTAGCGGACCAGGTTCTTGCCGAAATAGGGGACGTAGGGTGTCTGGCCGGCAGCGGGGACAGCCAGGGTGAACACAACGGCCGCGACAGCTACCGCGAACGCCGCAGCGGCAGAGCGCGTCGGACGTGGGTACATACCTTCACCTCTTGAGCGATGCCCCGGAAGACCACAAAGGCTGACATGCATGTTACTGTCTGTTGGACGAGCGCTGCAATGTTCAGGGTCCCGGTTTGACTGTCGAGAGCATGCAAGCCGGGTGCCCCCGCGCGCCAGCCTGCCGCCCGCCATTCTCCCCAGCCCGCCGGCCATTGGGGGAGCGCCGCGGCGCCTGTGTCCTCGGCAGCGGCCGCCCTGTACCATCCAGGGGACAGCCCGCGCCACGCGCTCGCCTATACTGGAGGGAATACCCAGAGGCGCCCTGGGGTTACCGCCAGTGGCGCCGGTGCATTCAGTGTCGCGTCGACGCCCCGTGTCCGCCCACAGTCAGACCGAACAACGCCGGTTATTCGAGGAGGAGGCGCTGGCGCTGATAGACCGCCTGTTCAGCACGGCCTTGCGTCTCGCGCGCAACGAAGCCGACGCCCAGGACTTGGTCCAGGAGACGTACTTGCGGGCGTTCCGGGCGGCCCGGCAGTTCCAGGCGGGCACGAACCTGAAGGCCTGGATGTTCACCATCCTGCACAACGCGCACCTGAACCAGCGCCGGAACCGGGGGAGGAGCCCGATCGAATCCGACAGCGACGTCGTCGAGCAGGCTGCCGCCGATCCGGGACGAGCGCTGACGCCGGAAGAACTGCTCGTGCGGGCGACGATGGATCACGACCTCCAGGCGGCCCTCAACGACTTGCCCGAGCCATTCCGCGAAGCGGTCTGGCTGCGCGATGTCGAGCAATTGACCTACGATGAGATCGCTGGCGTCATGCAGGTCCCCATCGGGACGGTGATGTCGAGGATCTCGCGTGGCCGGCGCCTACTGCATGACGGGTTGGTCGCCCGGACGGACCGCTTCGGATCCAGGACAACCTGAGCGCCCCGGGGGCGGTTTCGACGATGGTGGCGTCATAGGAGAGAGGAGCGCCGGATAGCGATCATGAAGACGTGCCGGGATATCGAGCCGCTCGTGACACCCTGTGTCGACGGCGAGGCCAATCAGGAGCAGGAACAGACCGTCCGCCGACACCTCGACGTGTGCGCTCCATGCCAGGTGGACGTGGCGGCGCAGCAGACGGCCCGGAGCGTTCTCAGTGCGCGGGCGTCGGCGCTGGGCGAGACGGCTCCTGCCGGGTTGAAAATCCGGTGCGAGTCCCTCGTGTCCTCGCAGATCGCTCACCCCGGCCGTAGGCTGGCGTTCCCGTTCCCGAAACGCGTCGGGTGGCCTCTCGCGCTGGCAGCAACCCTCGTCCTTGCCGTGGCAGGAGCCCTGGCCTACGGCGTGGCCCGGCCCGTCGAAGCGGCCGCCGCCCAGCTGGCGCTGGACCATGTCAAGTGCTTCGCCCTCTTCGATCAGCCCGCCGAGCGGCGCGCGGCAGATGTCCGTAACGAATTGCGCGCCCGGCACGGATGGGACATCGACCTGCCCGACGAGGCTCACGCCGGCGGGCTCAGACTGGTCGGCGGCCGCCGGTGCATCTATCTGGACGGCTCGGTTGCGCATATCCTATACAAGAAGGGGACCGAGCCTGTGTCCCTGTTCGTGCTCCCACCCGACACGACGCTGCGGGAGGGGCACGTCGAGGTCCTCGGGTACTCGGCGGTGGCCTTCCGTCGTGCCGGCCGAACCTACGTGGTGCTGGCGCACCGGCCGCAGGCTGATGTGGTGATGTTGGCGCGGGTCTTCAAATAGAGAGGCGCGATGAACGCAAAGTGGATGGTGGCGGCTGCAGCGGCGCTCGCCCTGGCATTCGTGACGGTGTGGGCGGCCTGGCCTGGAAGCGCGGGGAGCGCGCCGCAATCGGAGGTGTGCGACCCGACTGCCAAGAACGCGAACCTGAACTTCACGGTGAAGGACGTGGCGGGAAAGTCCGTCAGCCTCGCGTCGTACAAGGGCAAGGTTGTCCTGCTCGACTTCTGGGCCACCTGGTGCGGTCCCTGCCAGGTCGAGATCCCGTGGTTCGTCGAGTTCCACGACAAGTACAAGGACCGTGGGTTCGCCGTCGTGGGGGTCTCGGTCGACGACACGCCGGACCAGCTGACGCCGTTCGTGGCGAAGTTCAAGATGAACTACCCGGTGCTCGTCGGCCTGGGTGAGGACGACCTGCAGGAGGCCTACGGCCCGCTCTGGGGCCTGCCGACGACCTACCTCATCGACCGCGAGGGACGGATCTGCAGAAAGCACATGGGGCTGGTGCAGAAGGACGACCTCGAGAAGGAGATCCTGAGGCTGCTGTAGCCGGCCCCGGCTCCTGTAGTATGATCGAGCCGTGACACTCAAGGGCTTTGCGCGGGCGCGACTGGCGTGCGGCTGTTCGGTGGCGTTCCGTGAAGGCGTCGAGGGCAGCCCGATTACGGTCGTGCTCGAGTCTCGCAGTTCGAGCTGCCTGAGCGCCGGGCACGTGAACGGGTTGCCCCTCTACGACTACCGCGAGGCGATGCGCCCGCCGACACGGGCGCTGCCGCCCCGCGAAGAGGAATTCGAGGAAGAGGGCTGACCCAGGTCCGGGCCGGCCCTCACGAGGACGTCGGGCCGCCGGTCTCCGGGCGGCCCGTTCGCGTCTCGAGCGAACCCCTCAGGCGCCCGGCTTCCTGCGCCGCCCTCCGCAGGAGAAACTCGATCTGGGCATTGAGACTGCGCAGATCGTCGTTGGCCCACCGCTGGATGGCCTGGAGCAGTCCCGGATCGACCCGAAGCAGGAACGCCTTCCGATCACTCATCGCCCTACTGGTACAGCGTCCCCGTGTTGAGAATCGGCTGTGCCGCGCGCTCGCCGCACAGGACGACAAGCAGATTGCTGACCATCGTGGCCTTGCGCTCCTCGTCGAGCTCGATGATCTGCTTCGAGCTGAGGCGTTCGAGGGCCATTTCCACCATCCCCACGGCGCCCTCGACAATGCGCGTCCGGGCGGCGATGATCGCCGCCGCCTGCTGGCGCTGGAGCATGGCGGCGGCAATCTCCGGCGCGTAGGCGAGGTGACTGATACGGGCCTCGATCACGTCGACACCGGCCTTCGCGAGCCGGTCTTGGATCTCCCGCTGCAGATGAGCCGCCACCTCCGCCGTCGTGCCCCTGAGCGACTTCACGTCGTCTTCGTGGGAGTCGTACGGGTAGTTCATGGTGAGGTTCCGGAGCGCGGCCTCGCTCTGGACGTGGACGTAGTTGTTGTAGTCGTCCACCTCGAAGCAGGCTTCGGCGGTCTCGATGACGCGCCACACGACGACGGCGGCGATCTCGATCGGGTTGCCCTCGCTGTCGTTCACCTTCAGGCGTGAGGTCTCGAAGTTGCGAATCCGCAGCGAGATGCGGCGCTTGCTGTAGAACGGGTTGGCCCACCGCAATCCCGGGAGCTTGACGGTGCCCACGTAGCTGCCGAACAGCTGGAGCACCTTGGCTTCGTTGGGGTTGACGATGAAGAACCCCAGCCAGCCGAGGACATTCAGGACCCAGACCAGGATCCAGACGACGACCATCCAGCCGTCTGTCGGAGGCGCGACGGCCTCAATGAAGCCGAGGACGCTCACGACGAGGACGACGATCTGGATGGGGAGCGCGAACCACCCCGAGAGAGCACTGCGTTCGATTTCACGGATCATGTGCCGGCCTCCTGCCATGCTTTCGAAATGATATCAGTATGAAATCTCGCTGTCAAGAGGCATGACGAGAGGACATCAGGCACCAGGCAGCAGGATTCCGCCCGAATCCCGAATCCCGAATCCCGAATCCCGGTCCTTACTCCAGATCGAAGTCCCGTGTCGGCTTGGTGATGGGTTCCTGGCGGGCCTGCTGCAGCGCCTCCTCGAAGCGCTTCGACAGCGCGTCGCCGCGGGTCTTCTCGGCCTGCACGGACTGCTCGAAGATGGACTCGCGCCGGGCCTGCTCCTGCGCCAGCAGCCGACCCGCCTGGTCGAGATCGGGGATGTCCTCACGAGGAGGCTCGTGGTGGCGGATGACGCGCCGGAGGTTCATGTCGACGGTGAGCATCGACTTGCAGCACGGACACGTCAGTTCGAGTTCGGACTTCAGCTTGGCCATGGCACGTCACCCGCAATCACGCATGTGCACACCGTGAGGCCGCCCATTCCCTCGCGAAGAGCGGCCGTCGCACACTCCTGACTCCTGACTCCTGACTCCTGACTCCTGAATTCTGTCTTCTGTCTTCTGTCTTCTCCCTACCTGCGCCGCCCGTGCCCGTGCACCAGTCTCACCGGCTCGCCGCGTGCATTCGTTGCGGTGACCTCGATGCCCTGGACGATCTGCCGCTTCGAGTTGAAGCGCTGGCCGAACCCTGCCACGAACGCATCGAGCGGCACGACGAACCGCTCGCCGGGCGGCATGACCGGCTTCGTGACCCGGTAATGATCGTTCAGCCAGATCTCGACGCCGCGCCATTCATCGGCCGTCTGGTTCTCGAGCGTCAGCGTGTTGCCGTCCACGACGATCGGCCGTCGGACCTCCGCGCGGCAGGCCGCGGCAGCCGTGAGCACGCACGCGGCCAGCACCATCCTCGTCGCGAGTGGGCAACGCACGACGGAGGGGATCCGCATCACCACTGGATCCTAGCAGAGTCAAGGGCGCCATGGAGTGCCGTGATGGGTCCTTGCTGACTCCTGGATGCTACGTCGACGCTCTACGGCACTGGAAACGGCCTCTCGTATCCCCTCCTCGTGAACTCCCGAGGCAGCGCGGTCCAGTGCTCGCGGCCCCGATACTGGAGCGGCTTGTGGTCCGGGTAGGCCGCCTTGAACGCCCGGTAGCGTGCCCGCAAACGGGCGGCTCGGACTCGGCTGAAGGACAGGGGGAGGTGGGGGTAGTCGATGAGCATCTGCTCGACCTTCCAGATGTTCCCTTCCGACAGCCGCCAGTTGTAGCGTCCCAGCTCCTCATGGAGGTTCACGACGGCGAACGCCGTCAGGCAGCCGGAGAAATCGATGTAGGGGTCGAAGTAGCTCCGCGCCAGCGCCCGCGCCGACGGGAAGACGGGTGTACGACCATGAAGACCAGGATCGCGCGAGCGCGCGACGCTGCCCCATCGCCCGCGGTGCCGGTAGGCGAACAGGACGTGGTCCAGCTTATCGGCGGACTCGAAACTCAGCACGAGAGGTGGGAAGCCATGCTGCTCGAGAATCACGGCTGCCGCCAGCGCGGCCTCGAGGCAGTGTGCGGTGTGATGGCGCACCACCCCGCGGAAACTGCGCAGGGTCGCGCCGGTGGGCTTGCCTTCGTGGTTGTATGGCAGGCCGTTCAGGAAGGCCTGCACGCGGTCCGGAGTCCGAAGCCGGCTGATGAGACGCCGCTCGCGGGGCGTGAACGCGCACCGGGGCGGACGCCCGGCAGCCAGGGATACATCGCGCGACCGGCGAGGGTGCCTGGCCGAGGCGGCCCCAGACGCCCGATCGTCAGTCCCGCGCACTCGGGAACCCAGACCAGGTTCAGGCAACGGCATAGGTCACGTGTGGAGCGGTCCCAGTCGCGAGGCGCAGGACGTGTTGAACAGACGCATGGCCCGGTCGGCGGGCCGAAAGGCCGGAATCCCCCGCTCCTGGAGTGCGTGCACCAGCGGATCATCGGCGGGTAGCCGGTGCGCGGCCGGACCGGGGGAGATCGCTACCCTTGGCGTCCGACCAATCCCTCGAGATCGGCCACAACCTCGGCGGGGGACCACCGGCTCCCATTGTACGTCTTTGCGAGCGTTCCGTCGCGGCCGACGAGCACGGTGCGCAGGTTGTGGGAGATGTTCGAGCCGTCCTCGCCCTCGCGCAGGACGCTCAACCCGAAGTGGGCCCCGAAGGCGCCGACCTCGGCGCGCGGGGCGGTGCCGTAGTGCCACACGGCCGGATCGGCGCCCACGCGAGCGGCGTGGGTCTTGAGGACCTGCGGAGTGTCGAAGTCCGGGTCGAAGGAGATTGACAGCAATCGGACCGACTTGCGCAGGGCAGGCTGCCGCTTGATCGAGGCCTGCACCTGACTGAAGTACGCATCCATCCGCGGGCAGAACTCCGGCAGGGGGCATCGGGTGTAGATGAAGGTGATCAGCAGGAGTGAGCCTCGATACCCGCGGACCCGCCGAGTGGCCCCGTCGTCGCACGTCAGGGCCAGGTCCGGCACGGGCTCGCCGGCCATCAGCAGGTCGGCGACCACCGGACTGGGCTCTGCGGCACCTCGTCTCGTGAGCGGCGCGTGGCCCGTCTTCTCCACCGTCGAGAGATACGACTCTTCGTCGGTGATGACGAGGGTTGCCCTGACCAGGTCTCCCGGCTGGAGTCCCTCGAGCAGCTTGGGTTCCTTGATGGCGAAGGGCATGGTCATCGCCGCCATGAAGCCCGGCACATCGTCATGCCTGATGGTGACCTCGGTCCGATCGGCCTTGATGGAGAGAATCTGGCCCGTCAGTGGGTACTCACGGACGCTGGGAGGCGGGCCGCTGCTGCAAGCGGCCGCCGACACGATGAGGATGTCCAGGATGAGCAGTGCCGCCGGGTGTGTCATGCGCACCAATCTAGACTGCCCGAGCCGGCGCTGTCGAGTCGCCGGCCGCCCCGGACCTCAGGGGGACGCGCCCGAATCCCGAGTCCCCCGAATCCCGAATCCCGAATCCCGGTCTTTCTGGTATACTTCGCCCGTTTCGGTGAGATCGCGCCGCTGTGCCTGCTTGGATCCGCGAGTCCCGCACCACATCCGCGTGAATGCTCTCCACGGCGACCGCGCCTGTTGCGCGCCGGCGTGTCGCCGTCGTCAGTGCGCGCATGGCAGGAGTCAGGCAGGGTATGGGGCGTAGACTGTATGTTGGGAACCTTCCCTACAAGGCCACCGACGACGAACTGCGTGAGCTGTTCAGCCAGGCTGGGGCCGTTGCGTCCGTGCAGGTGATGCGCGACACGGCGACCGGGCGGGCGCGCGGGTTCGGGTTCGTCGAGATGGCAACCGAGGAAGGCGCGCAGAAGGCCGTTGCGGATTTTCACCAGTTCATGCTGCAGGGGCGTGCGCTGGTGGTGAACGAAGCTCGGCCCAAGGGCGCCGCCCCCCGCTTTGGCGACGGGGGCAGTGGCCGAGGGATGGGCAGCAGCCGGCCCGAACCGAGAGAACCGCGCTGGTAGCGCGATCCTGAACGGCCCCGGACCGTACGGGGCCGGCCCCCCATGATCCGCATCGGCACGTCCGGCTACAACTACCCGGAGTGGAAGGGGCCGTTCTATCCGGACGGCCTTCCCACCACCCGCATGTTCGCGTTCTATGCAGAGCGCTTCGGCACCGTCGAGATCAACTACACCTTCTATCGGATGCCCACGCCCTCGACGATCGCCGGGTGGGTGAGGGCAGCGCCTCCCGGGTTTCTCTACACACTGAAGGCGCCGAAGCGCATTACGCACGACAAGCGGCTGAGGGACTGTAGCGACGCCACCACCCGGTTCCTCGAGATGGCGGCCGGTCTCGGCGATTGCCGCGGATGTCTGCTGTTCCAGCTTCCCCCGAATCTGAGACGCGACGACGAGCGCCTGGCGGCGTTTCTCGACACGCTGCCGGGCGGGACGCGGGCCGCCTTCGAGTTCCGCCATCCGTCGTGGTTCGACCCGGCCGTGTTCAGCGTGCTCGGGTCACGCAACCTGGCCGTGTGCGTGGCCGAAAGCGACACGCTGCAGACGCCGGTCGTCACAACCGCCGACTTCGCCTACTTCCGGCTGCGTGACGAGGGGTACACACCGGCCGACATCAAGAGGTGGGCCGGCGTGCTGCGCGGTCTCGATTCGTGCCAGGACGTGTTCGTCTACTTCAAGCACGAAGCTGCCGGGACGGGTCCCAGGCTCGCCGCGATGTTGATGAAGGAGTTGGGCGAGACACGGTAGCGACTCCGCCGCGGCCGTTCTGGGTCATGGGCTCGATGCGATACACTACACCCGCCCTCGATACGCAGGAGTCAGCGATGAAGCGAGCCGCACGATTGACGTTGATCGCGTTCACGGTCGGCCTTGGCAGCCTGGTGTTCGCCGCCCCAAGCCCGCGACAGACGAAGCCGTCGGCCCAGAGCCCGGCCGAGTCGCGCCTGCAGGCCCTGAAGCAGCAGGCGGCAGCCGAGATCGACACGATGAAGGACTTCACCCAGCGGGCCGTCGATCAGATCTACAGCTATGGCGAACTCGGCTTTCAGGAGTTCGAGACGTCCCGCTACCTGATTGGCCTCCTCCGCGAACACGGATTCGCCGTCGAAGAGGGCGTGGCGGGCATGCCGACCGCCTGGGTGGCGAGATGGGGATCGGGCAAACCGGTGATTGCCCTGGGCACGGATATCGACGGCCTGCCGCAGACCAACCAGAAGCCGGGCATCCCATGGCATGAACCCCTGGTCGAGGGTGCACCGGGCCATGGAGAGGGGCACAACTCGGGCCAGGCCCTCAACATCACGGCCGCCATCGCGGTGAAGCGGATCATGGAGCGGGAGAAGCTCCCGGGAACGCTCGTCATCTGGCCGGGCGTGGCGGAGGAACTGGTGGCGGGCAAGGCATTCCTGGTGCGCGCGGGGTTGTTCACGAACGTCGACGTCGTCCTCTTCTCGCACGTGTCGAGCGGCATGGGGGTGTCGTGGGGAGCCGCCGCGGGCAACGGGCTGGTGTCGGTCGAGTACACCTTCAAGGGGCAGAGCTCCCACAGCGCCGGGGCACCGTGGCGGGGTAAGAGCGCCCTCGATGCCGTGGAACTCATGAACGTCGGCTGGAACTTCCGGCGTGAGCACCTGCGTATCCAGCAGCGGTCCCACTACGTGATCACCAACGGAGGCGATCAGCCGAATGTGGTGCCGCCTGTGGCGTCCGTCTGGTACTACTTCCGGGAGACCGAGTATCCGCGCATCAAGGAGATGTGGGACATCGGCGACCGGATGGCCAACGCCGCGGCCATGATGACCGACACAACCGTCACGTCGCGCGTGCTCGGCGCCGCGTGGCCCCAGCACATGAACAAAGTCGTGGCCGAGACGATGCAGGCCAACATCGACCGCGTGGGGATGCCGGCCTGGGACGAGGCCGACCAGGCGCTGGCCAAGGCGGTACAGCGGGAGATGGGGCAGGAGGAACGTGGCCTCGAAACACAGGTAGGTACGCTGCGCGGCCCGGTTCGCGACGAGGACCAGCGGGGTGGTGGGTCCGACGACATCGGCGACGTGTCGTGGAACGTGCCGACGGTGACGCTGCGCTATCCGGCGAACGTCCCGGGGCTGCCCGGCCACAACTGGATCAGCGGCGTGGCCATGGCGACACCCATCGCGCACAAGGGCTGCACCGCCGGGGCCAAGGTGCAGGCGATGACGTTGCTCGACCTGCTGCTGAAGCCTGCGCTGGTGCAGCAGGCCTGGGACTACTTCGACAACGTGCAGACCAGGGACCTGAAGTACACACCGCTCATTCGGCCGGAGGACGACCCGCCCACGTGGCTGAACGAACAGATCATGGCGGAGTACCGGGAGAAGATGAGGAAGTTCTACTTCGACCCGACGAAGTACAAGACGTACCTGGAGCAGCTGGGCGTCCCGTATCCCCCACCGGCCAAGGGGAAGTAGTCAGGAGTCAGGAGGGCCCCGCGGAGCCGCCTCCACATGCCTCGGTGGTCTGAGGCGCAGCCTCGCTAGGCTTCGTCCGCGCTCGGGCCGTAGATCGACGGCACCTTGGCACCCGTCTGACGCAGGTACACGCTCAGCTGGCCACGGTGGTGGATCAAGTGGTTCATGACCCATGACCGCCACGCCGCGATGCGCGGCATCGTGAACACTTCCTTCCCATCGCTCTTGAAGGTCCACGGGCTGGTCAGCTCCGCGTCCGTCTTGGTCTCGAGGATGGACCGAATCGTGGCCACCTGCGCATCGAACAGTGCCAGCACTTCAGCCGTGCTGGCCGCCTGCGCCGGCGTGTACGCACCGGACACCATGTTGAACTCAGGCTCGCTGAGGATGGTGTGACCCCACCTTGGAATCTCGGCGATATGCGTGGCCAGCCGGCCGAGTGACATCGACTTGTCGTGCGGCTGCCAGGCGAACTTCGAATCGTCCACCCGCTCGATGGCCCTCCGGGCCACGGCCATTTCGCGATCGAACTCGGGCAGAAGCCCGTCCTTCAGAGCCATCCGACGCTCCTCCTCCGTTCATCCTACTACTTCAACCCACGCGGCGAGAACGCGACGGTCGGGGTTTCCCGGTTCCCAGTCGGCCGGGACAAACCCGCCCTCGGCGCCGATGATCATCCGCAGCGTGCCGTCCAGGGGCGTCGGGGTGAGGGTGACCTCCCGGACACCTCGCGGCTCCAGGTGCATCTCCGTTCGTTCGTCCGGCGTCGCGATGCGAATGGTGTTTCGCACCTCGCCGTTCCTGATCCGGAGCCGGACCGCCTGGGTGACGTGTCCGGTGCGTGACACGACCGACACCTGGGTCTCGGCGCCACCACGAACCCAGAACCCGCTGCCTTCTGGATACGCCGCGCCATCGTGAAACAGGAACACAAACCGGTTGCCGAGGACGGCCGACGCGATGACCTCGTACGCGGCCGTACGGCTCAGCATCGGGACGACCCGTTCGGGGCGCACCCGCAATTCGGCGATGGCAGGCGACAGGTCGGGCGATGCCAGGAAGCCGACGAAGCTCAGATCGACTGGCAAATCGAACGATCCGCCCCACGTCTCGCCCGGGGCCGCTTCGACCGGC
This sequence comes from Acidobacteriota bacterium, assembly GCA_040752275.1. Lineage (GTDB taxonomy): Bacteria > Acidobacteriota > Vicinamibacteria > Vicinamibacterales > JAKQTR01 > JBFMFH01. Next base: position 6,060 of record JBFMFH010000069.1, on the reverse strand, counting down.
CACGAGTCGAGGGCGGAGCCGCTCTGGCGGCCGCCCTGGAGGTTCAGCTGACCCGACAGGCGTCGACTATCCGACGCCTGCAGTTCCACCCGGTACCTCCCGGAGGGCAGGGCGAGTCTGGCGTTGAAAAGGACGAGCGTCGGCTGGGGAGCTCGACGAGAGCCGGGCCGAGCCGAGAGCACGAACATCCCCGGGATCTCGTGAGCCGTCACGCCGGACAACGGATCGTAGCGGAGGCACACCCGTCGTGCGTCCGGATCGAACGAGTCGAGGATGGCCACACGACCCCGCGCCTCCGGACGCACGTCAGGCTTCAGCGCTGACCCCAGGACCGGCGGCGAGATCACGGTCACCACCAGAGACGCCGAGAGCGCCGACAGATTGGCGCGGAGGAAGGCGGCACCCCGTCCCACGCGCGAGACGGCAACGCCGCGCGTCCGACCCATCGCCACCTGAAACACCCAGAACGCCACGAGGATGGCCGCCAAGCCGATGCCGACCTGCAAGAGGCCCAGTCGCGGGCCCTGCATGATGAAGTCAGGTGCGAAGGCCCAGAGATGCCAGTCGGGGGAGAGCCACCCCAGCAGCCGCGAGACTCCGTCGCGGCGGTTGGCCAGAATGGACCCATCCGAGACGCCGACCGCGACGAGAGTGGCAGCCAGTCCGACGAGGAGCAGCAGCCGATAGACGGCCCGGCGATCCACAAGCGGCGCTGCCCGTCGAAACTCCCACGCCACCGGCGCCGCCAGCACCAGGAGACCCGCCAGCATGAAGCGACCTGGCACCGAGGACCCGCCCCACCACATGGCGTGGCTCGCGACGGTGACCAGCAACGCGGCCAGGACGAGGGACAACTCCACGGCTGTCTGGCGAGCGCGGCCTCCAGCTCGCCACATCGACAAGAGTCCAATCGCTCCGATGGCCAGCGCCGGGGCGTAGCTGAGCAGTCCATACTCCTGGTCGAAGAACGTCCCAGGCAGTCCGCGGACCAGATTCGACAGGGCCATCTGCGTCTGTGCGGCCCCTCCGTATGCCGCAGACGGCCAAGGCGAGCCCCAGGTCAGGTGAAAGAACGCGAACCACCCGGCGAGACTCATGCCGTAGGGCAGGAGAACACAGGCCGCGGTCATGACCCGCTGTGCGGCGGGCAGCCGCGTGGCGGAGCAAGCGCGCCAGATTCCGATGGCCATTATCGCGGCCGACATGGGCGCGTATTTCGAGCTCAGCCAGGGCAGGCCCGCGACGGCCACACCCAAGGCCACCATGCGCCAGCGGGCGGGCCCGTCCGTCTCCCGGTCGGGGTGGTCCGTGAGCGCTGCCCCGGCGCGCAGCCCGACGGCGAGCGCCAACACGACGAGCAGCGCGGCGGGGATTTCGGGGTAAACGAGCCCGCTCCCGCAGACGAAGGGAAGGCTGAGCGCGGTCGCGCCCCACCCAAACGTGGCAGCCGACACGGAACCCGTGAGTTGCCTCACCCACAACCAGGCTGCGGCCGACGCGGCGGCAGCCATGGCGACGAGCAGGGCGACCACACCCGGATAGCCAACCAGGCCCATGACGGGTGCAATCAGCAGCGGAAGCCCGATGGGGTGCACTGAGTACATCTGCCCGTCAATGCCCCGCGCCAGGGAGTGCGGTTCGAGAGGCTCCGGCCCCAGCACGGTCTGATCCCGACGCGCGTAGTCGTTCTCGATCCTGAGGTCCCCGTCACGCCAGATGCTCTGCGCGAGTATCAAGTAGTGGGGCTCATCGCCGCCGGGGAACAGCACGGTGGAGGTGAGCACCACGGCGGCACTGCCACTGACGATCGCCGACACGATCCAGACGGCGGCGACACTGCGCGCTCCGCCCCAGGACCGAACGCGAGCGACCACCCGCGGGCCACGACCAGCTCCGACGGCGGCCCACACCACCTGGGCGCAGACGATCAGCCAAACGAGAGTGCGGCCCGGTCCCGCGAAGACGCGCAGGAGAGGCAGCCAGTCCGGCAGCCAGGGCAGGTAGGGCAGCGCCAGGACGGCCAGGCTGTAGAGGGGGAGGAAGATGTCGCGCCGCCGCGTCTCGGACAGACGATGTTCGGCGGCCACTCCTGCCAGGACCGCGAGGACCACGGCTGCGCCGAGTTCCGGGAATCCGGGTAACATCGCGACACGAACCGGACCCGCGGGCCCGGCGGTCACGTCGAGCGCGCCCATCGAGAACCACAGCGAGACTCCGGCCACGGCCCACGCACCCAGCGATCTGACTCTCACTGCACGCTCCAGGTTCGATGACCCACAATTCTACCCGGTTCGCTTGATCTGCAGGCGGCCGGCGGCGGCGCCGGATATCCGGCGGTGTGGACACGGGCCATGACGCACGGCCCAGACAAGTCGCAGCACGGCAACGGCTTCACGCCCGAGTCCTTGCTGGCAGACGGATTGCTGCTGGGATCGGGTGATCGGTCCCCCTGGGTCCTTCGACGCACACGGCCGGCGACCCCCGCATGCCTTGGGGACCAGATGCTCGGTAGAGACGGCCTCCCTTGTCGCTGGCGGCGGCATATCGGCGCCGTGGCAGTCCGGCGCGCGTGACCGGTGAACCATGACTGACTCGTCCGTCCACGCGCGAGAGCGACTCAGGTTGGAGCCGCCCGCGCTGCAAGGCCTGATCGAGATCCTCCGCAGTACGGGATACCAGGTCTACGGCCCCGTCGTCGGCAATGGCGGACTGGTGTACGGCGAGCTTGCCAGCGTGGACGACTTGCCGGTCGGACAAACGGACATCCAGGGTCCGGGCTCCTACCGTTTCGGCCCGCGCGACGATGACGCCTGGTTCGGCTACGCGGTGGGCCAACAGAGCTGGAAGCGGTTCTTGTACGAGCCGGCCACCGAACTGTGGCGGGCCGAGCGGAAGGGCCACGGTGTGAAGCTCGTGCCCACGCGTCCGGATCCGGCGCCGATGGCGTTCATCGGTGTTCGCGCATGCGAACTTGCCGCCCTGGCGATACTCGACCGGGTGATGCTGCAGGGACCGTACGTGGCGCCCATCTACCAGGGGCGGCGTGGATGCATGTTCCTGGTGGCCGTGCAGTGCGGGAGTCCGGGGGACACATGCTTCTGCGCGTCGATGGGAACCGGTCCACGCGTGACGTCCGGAGCCGACGTCACGCTGACCGAAGTGGCGGAGCCTGGCGAGCACTGGTTCCTGGCCGAGGCTGGATCCGACCAGGGAGCGGCGGCGCTGGCTGGACTCGTGTCCCGCCGGGCGACTGAGGCCGAGCGTGCGCGTGCCGACGCGGTGGTGGCACGGGCGGCATCGGCCATGGGACGCCAGGTGAAGGTCGAAGGCCTGGCCGCCTGCCTGGCGGCCCGCTACGAACATCCCCGATGGACGCACGTGGCGAGCCGTTGCCTCGGCTGTGCGAACTGCACGATGGTGTGCCCGACCTGCTTCTGCTCGACCGTCGAGGACACGACGGATCTCTCCGGTGCGGAGGCCTCGCGGTGGCGTCGGTGGGATTCGTGCTTCACCCTGGAGTTCTCTTACATCCACGGAGGCAGCGTGCGCTCCTCGGTGCTCGCGCGGTACCGCCAATGGCTGACGCACAAGTTCAGCACGTGGGTGGAGCAGTTCGGGACCTTTGGCTGCGTGGGCTGCGGCCGTTGCATCACGTGGTGCCCGGTCGGGATCGACGTGACGGAAGAGGTGCGTCTGTTGAGCGAAGGGTACGGGACGATGTCGGACGCCGAGACGGCGTGAGGAGATCGAGATGAACACTCTGGAGCCCATCCTGGCCGAGCATCCGTTTCTGAAGGGCCTGCCGCCGGCGCTGCTGTCGGAGCTGGTCGGTTGCGCGGCCAACGTCCGATTCGACGCGGGGGCCTTCATCTTCCGGCAGGGCCAGGAGGCCAACAACTTCTACATCCTGCGGGACGGCCGTGTGGCGGTGGAGGTGTTCGCGCCGGAGCGGGGCGCGATCGCCATCGACACGCTCGGCGCCGGCGAGGTGTTGGGTTGGTCGTGGCTCATCCCGCCGTACCACTGGCACTTCGATGCGAGGGCGATCGAGCCGACGCGCGCGATTGCCCTGGACGGGCGCTGCATGCGGAACAAGTGCGAGAGCGACCACGAACTGGGGTACGAGCTGATGAAGCGCTTCGCACAGATCATCGAACAGCGCCTGGACGCCACGCGCTGGCAGTTGCTGGACGTGTACGGCACGGGCCGGTAGGAGGCGACGCCCATGCTCGCGAGCCATCCGATGCTGCCCGACCTCTTCAGGGTGCAGCGGGTCCGCAGGGAGACCGACGACACCTTCACGCTCGAACTGGGCCCGGTCAACGGGACGCCCCACCCGTTCGATTTCGCCGCGGGCCAGTTCAACATGCTCTACGTGCGGGGCGTGGGCGAGGTGCCCATCTCGATCAGCGGCGATCCGGGAAGGCCCGATGCCCTGGTGCACACGACGCGCGAGGTGGGGGCCGTGACCCGGGCCATGCGCGCGCTGAGGAAGGGCGACGTCGTCGGCGTGCGCGGGCCGTTCGGCCGGGGCTGGCCCCTTCAGGCCGCCGTGGGCCAGGACGCGGTGGTTGTCGCGGGCGGCATTGGGCTGGCGCCGCTCCGGCCCGCCATCTACCAGCTGCTCGCCGAGCGGGATCGGTACGGCAAGGTCGTGATCCTCTACGGGACCCGGACGCCTGGCGACCTCCTGTTTCGCCGGGAGATCGAGGCGTGGCGGGCGCGGCTGGACGTGGACGTGTATGTGACTGTCGACCGCTCGACCGAGGGCTGGCACGCGAACGTGGGAGTGGTGACCAAACTGATCCCGCACGCCGCCTTCGATCCGTCGCGGGCGGTCGCGATGGTGTGCGGGCCCGAAATCATGATGCGCTTCACCGCTCTCGAGCTGCTGCACCGCGGTGTGGCAGCGGAGCGCGTCTACGTGTCGATGGAGCGCAACATGAAGTGCGGGATCGGACTGTGCGGACACTGCCAGTACGGGCCCACGTTCATCTGCAAGGACGGCCCGGTCTACCGGTACGATGGGGTCTCGGGACTCCTGTCCCTGCGGGAGATCTGAGATGGCGAGACGGGGGAAGCCCAAGCTGGCGGTCTGGAAGTTCGCCTCCTGCGACGGCTGCCAACTGACGCTGCTCGACTGCGAGGACGAGCTGCTGGCGGTTGCCGGTGCCATCGACATCGCGAACTTCCCCGAGGCCTCGCGAGCCGTTGTCAAGGGGCCGTACGACCTCTCGCTGGTGGAGGGCTCGATCACGACGCCGCACGACGCCGAGCGGATCCACAAGATCCGGCGTTCGTCCGGGGTGCTTGTGACCATTGGAGCCTGTGCCACCGCAGGCGGCATCCAGGCCCTGAGGAACTTCAAGGACGTGAAGGACTTCGTCTCGATGGTCTACGCGAACCCGGCCTACATCGAGACGCTCAACAAGTCGACGCCGATTCGCGACCACGTCTTCGTGGACCTTGAACTGCGCGGCTGCCCGATCACCAAGGCGCACCTCCTCGAGGTGTTGAGCGCGTATCTGAACGGACGCAAGCCGAACATCCCGAACTACAGCGTGTGCGTGGAGTGCAAGCTCCGCAACATCGTGTGCGGGCTGGTGGCCTTTGGGCCGCCCTGCCTCGGACCCCTCACGCAAGCCGGCTGCGGGGCTCTCTGCCCGACCTTCCACCGCGGGTGCTACGGGTGCTTCGGGCCGAAAGAGGCGGCGAACACGGCATCGATCGCCTCCGTGTGGCGCACGCAGGGCATGAGCCACGAGCAGCTGGTGCGCCTGTTCCGCGGCTTCAACGCCTGCGCGGAGCCCTTCCGCAGGGAGAGCGAAGCCCATGAGCAGTAAGACGGTGAAGGTGGACGTCCTGGCGCGCGTCGAAGGCGAAGGCGGACTGCTCGTGAAGGTCAGAGACGGCAGGGTCACCGACGTCAGGTTCACGGTCTTCGAGCCGCCGCGCTTCTTCGAGGCCTTTCTGCGCGGCCGACACTACGATGAGGTCGTCGACATCGTGGCCCGTATCTGCGGGATCTTCCCGGTTGCCTACCAGATGAGCGCCGTCCAA